>JAJEGA010000027.1 GCA_022820125.1 Anaerolineae bacterium
TCTCGCCCCTACAGATCTCGAATCAGATTAGCATCGCCCTTTTTCGCATGACTTACTTGCGTTTACTTCTGTGTTCTCTATGGTGAAAAAACCTGTGTCGTGTTCGCAAAGAGAATTATATCCACGATAATCGCCACTCCCAGCGCCGACGGGACTTGACAGGGCGCTATGAAGACGATAAAGTATGCGCGAATCAGCGAAGAAACGCCATGAAGATCAAAGTCGCCACGACCATCACGACCACTATGACGACTACGATGCGCATAAGCGCGCGGCGTGGAGGTTTCGGTTTGTTGTAGCGGGACGGGAACGAGCAACGAACGGGCGTGTGGAAACCTCCACACGCCTTTTTTGTTTCAGGGAGACGAGGTGACGCAGATGGCTAGATTTACGATGAAATTCGGCGGCACATCGGTTGGTTCGGCCGAAGCGATCGCGCAAGTGGTTGATATCGTAGGCGATCATTTGGGGCAAGGGCGCCAACTGGCGGTCGTGGTATCGGCGATGGCGGGCGTGACTGACATGCTGCTCGATTCGGCTTCGGCAGCTGCGTCCGGGCGCCAAGACGCCTACATGGAAATTAACGCCACCATTGCTGCAATGCATCTAGCCGTCATCGACGCGCTGATTAAATCGCCCTCCGATCGCGACGCGATTCGCGCCGAAGTGAACGAGCTGTTGAAAGGGCATCGTGAATTGTGCGAAGCGGTGAGCATCCTCGGCGAAGCCACCCCGCGAATCTCGGACGCGTTAGTATCTTTCGGCGAGCGGCTGAGCAGTCGCGTCATCGCCGCAGTGATGGCGGCAAAGGGACTGTCCGTCAGACAGGTCGATTCCAATGACTTCATCGTGACCGACAACGTCTTCCAGAACGCCGACCCGCTCTGGGATGAAACGGAATCGCGCATTGTGGACGGGCTGCTGCCGGAATTGGAAAGTGGCGTCACCCCCATAATTACCGGATTCATCGGCGCCACGCCGGATGGAATTTTGACCACTCTGGGGCGCGGCGGCAGCGATTTCAGCGCCGCGATCTTCGCCGCCTGTTTGCGCAGCGACGAATTAATCATCTGGACCGATGTCGACGGCGTGATGACAGCGGATCCCCGGCTTGATGAGCGGGCGCGCGTGCTCCCTTATGTGTCCTACCAAGAGATTGGCGAGCTCGCCTTTTATGGCGCGAAGGTGCTGCATCCGAAAACCGTGCAGCCCATCATCACCCGCGACATCCCTTTGCGCGTCCGCAATACCTTCAATCCGGCGCATCCGGGCACGATGGTCGGCGCGCGCGCTCAAGCCAGCGAAACGGTGATCAAAGCGGTAACCGGCATCCGCGATGTATCTATGCTCACGGTCAGCGGGCCCGGCATGTTGGGTGTGCCAGGTATCGCCGGACGCACCTTCTTGGCAACCGCAAAGGCCGGCGCCAGCATCTTGATGATTTCGCAGGCTTCGTCCGAGCAGAGCTTCTGCTTCACCGTCGTCGATCCGCTGGCGCAAAATGTAAAGGAAGCGGTCGAAGCGGAGCTGCGGCGCGAAATTCTGCACAACGATATCGACAGCGTCGACCTGCTCAGCGATATCGTCATCATCACGGTTGTTGGCGCTGGAATGCGCGGGACGCCGGGCATCGCCGGGCGCGTCTTTTCGCTGCTGGGCGAGCGCAGCATCAACGTCCTCGCGATCGCTCAGGGGTCGTCCGAGTGCAGCATCTCGTTCATCGTCGCCGAAGACGACCTGGAACGCGCCGTCGGCGAGCTGCACACTTTGGCGCTGGAAACGGTAGAGAACGACCGCGCCACTGGTCTGGCCAGCCCTTATTGATTGGGGCGGGCTAGCTGGCGACGAAGCGCTGCAGTATGGATTGCCAGTGTGAATACAGCATGAAATGACCAGCGCCCGGCTCCAGCCGAAACTGGGCATTCGGGATCATCTCCGCCATTCTCTCGCCGACGCCGGGCGCGCAGAACAGATCGGATTCTCCCCACCAGATATCGACCGGAATCTGAATGGACTGCAGACGGAAACCCCAGGGTTTGGTCAGCGTGACCAATTCATCGACAAGGTTGTCGCTGCCGCCCCGCCGTATCTCCTCCCAGGTATCCCGCCGGCTGTTAAACAGATTGATATTGCTCAACACCGTTTGATCGGCTGAGGAAAGCAAGCCGCCCAATTCTCGGATGTGCTGGTCGGCTTTCCGCTGCCGGTCGAACCAGAAGAAGCCGCGCATCAGCAGCCGGAAGAAGGATTCGTTGCCGCCCGCCAGCTGAAACAACCGTCCATAAAACGGGTGCAAGGCGCGGAATCCCTGCGCGTGATCCAAGGGGGGCAATGGCGCGACAACGGCGCAGCGCGTCACAATTTGCGGGAAGCGATAAGCGCAAGCCAAAGCGAAGGGCCCGCCAGCGGAAAAACCGAGGACGGCGAAACGGTCGAGATTCAGCGCCTTGCTCAGCAGCATGACATCATCGACGACATCCATCAGGCTGCGGTCCTGCTTGCGCGTCGACATGCCATAACCGGGTCGGTCCACGCCGATCAAGCGGATGCCCAGGCGCGCGAGGATCGAATCATCAGGATGGCGGCTGTTGCGGTTGCCCCAAAGATCGTGAAAGGCGACCACCGGCGCGCCATCGGGAGCGCCAAATTGCGCGAAGCCCAATCGACGACCGTCGTTCAGTTGCGCCTGCCGCGCCGTTGCCACCTGTGCCAGCCTCGCCATCAGCCTTCCTTCCTCCACTGAGCCGGGGGCAGGTTAGCGGAGATTGCGCTTTCGGCATAGGGCAAGTCGCCCATGTGAGCCAGCCCCGTCCAGGATAGACGATGTAGGGGCGAGCTATCAGGTCGCCCGCTGTGCTGTCAGTCGCTCCGCCGCGGATACACGGCAAGCGCGGTTGGCACGTGCTCCAGCGACGGCTGAAAGTAATCAGCGCCCGGGAGCGCAATCATAGTCGAGCCGCCGCCGTCCAGATTGAAGGCAGTTTCAATTTCGAGATCCGTCGTCGGCAGGTAGGCGCTTAGATCCGCCAGCGACAAGCCCAGAAAGGGCGCGATCATAAGCAGGACGGCGCCGCGCCTGTCAATGCCGATCGCGGTTCTGCGCGTTCTTTCTCCGCCGCCGTCCGCGAAGTAGGCTTGCCGCCCGTCTTCCACCAATAGCGGAAAACCCTGCGCCGCCTGCTCGATTGTGTCGATGTTTGGCAATTGCTGCGAACGCGAGGCGACGATGGACGCTGCACCATTCCGTATCAAGAATGTTCCGCCGCGATCTCCGTAGGCGATTCCGCTGGCTTCCCCGTCGCTGACGACCAAGCCGAGCGCCCGGTGACGCTCATCAAAAAAGTTGGCATTGATGATGACGCTGGCTTCGGGTTCCAGCCGTCTCCAGCCGGAGAGACTTTCTGGCTTTCCCTCGTTGTAAATCGCGCGGAATCGATACCGGCTGGGGTCAACGCGCACGACGACGAGCTGCGCCAACTCATCGCCGTCGGGCAACAGCCGGCGCCATTGCAAGCCTTCGTCAATCTGTTGCCAGTTGGTTTGGGGCGCAGTCGCCGGCGCTGGCGACGGCTCGGCTGTCGGCAGCAACTGAAGCGGCAGATTGCAAGCGGCGACGAAAAGCGATGCCAAGAGCAGGGGAACCATGCGAGGGAGAACGATCTGTCGCCCCATTGCCCTTGCGTCTGCCTTAGGCTAAGCCAGCTTGTGCGCCATTGCCCTAATGCGTTCGACCGCTTCCCTGAGTTTGTTCATGTCTTCGGCGAAAGAGAAGCGGATATGCGCGTCCCTGGTGATGCCAAAAGCGCTGCCCGGCACGCCGACGACTACGGCTTCGTCCAGGATGATATTCGCTACTTCGTCGCTCGTCTTGCTCGTTTCATCCACCTTGGGGAAGGCGTAAAAGGCGCCTTCAATATCGGGGTGAGACATATTCGGAATGCTGTTGAAGGCGTCCACGATGAAGTCGCGCCGCTCTTGATACGACCGCCGCATCATCTCTACGCAATCTTGCGGACCGTTCAAAGCGGCGACGGCCGCGATCTGCGTGAAGGTGGCGGCTGATGTGGCTGTTTGCGAATTGAATTTGCCGGCGACCCCGATCAACTCAGTCGGACCAGCCAGCCAGCCCAGGCGCCAGCCGGTCATGGCGTAGGCTTTGGACATGCCGTTGATGACGATGACGCGGTCGGCGATATCAGAGATTGACGCCAGCGAAACGGCGGGCCGCCCGTCAAAGTTCAGCTTCTCGTAAATCTCATCGGAAATGATGTACAAGTCTTCTTCGAGCGCCAGCGTGGCGACCGCCTCAATCTCTTCCGATGAGAGCATGTGACCAGTCGGGTTGCTGGGCGAGTTGATGATAAGCGCTTTGCTGCGAGGCGTTATGCGTCGCTTCAGATCTTCGAGGCGCAGGCGATAGTTGTCGTCGCTGCTGGTTTCCACCGTCACCGGAACGCCTCCGACCATCGTGGCGATTGACGGATAGCTCACCCAATACGGCGCCGGGATCAAGACCTCATCGCCCGGATCCAGCATCGCTTTCAGCGCCAGGAAAAGCGCCTGCTTGCCGCCGGGCGTCACGATGATATCGCTCATGGGGTTCACGCGCGCCCGGTTGTCCCGCTCCATCTTTGCCGCAATCGCTTCCAGCAGCGGTCTTATGCCTTTGGAGGGCGCCGCGTAACGCGTTTCGCCATCGTGGATCGCCTTCACCGCCGCTTCAACAATATGCGCCGGCGTATCAAAATCGGGTTCGCCGCCGGCGAGACCGATCACCGAATGGCCATCGGCCGCCAGTTGCTTCGCCTTGTCGTTCATCGCGATCGTCGGCGATGTGGATATTTTCTGCGCCAATTGAGTCGGGTTTGGCATGCGCTTCCTCAGTGCTAGTCCTGTCGCTTTCTGTTGAACGCGGGAAGTGTATCCCTTTTCCGGGGCGTATTAAAGGGTGGGTAGGCTTTGAGCATTCGATTGCGATGTCGCCGGGGTCCGGCGCTCAATGACGCGCTGCCGAAGGATTGCTGTAAAATAGAAACTGTTTCAATGATCGCCTGCGATTATGCTCGCCAGGCGCGCAATACTGCTTGAATCATGACAAGTCCTTCTGAATTCGCCTCCCTGCGGGGCGAGCCCAGCTATGTTTGGCGCGCGGGCCAGGAACGTCGGCTGGCGCTGATGGCGAAATGGGCGCCGCTTACTGACGCGCGCGTCCTTGTCGCCGGCTGCGGCGTGGGTATGTATGCCCGCGAGATTCGCAACCGATATAGCGAGCGCGTGCAAGCCTTTGACATTGAATTCAGCCGCGTACGCCTCGCTCGGCAGGGCGTCGCCGACGCCCTGGTCTCGGCAGGCGAAGACATCCCCTTCGCCGATTCAAGTTTCGATGTCGTGCTCTCGCACGAAGTTATCGAGCATGTGCGCGATGACCGCCGTTCGCTGCAAGAATTGCTGCGCGTCGCCAGGCGCGGCGGGCGCGTCTTGCTCTTCTGCCCCAATCGCTGGTATCCCTTCGAGACGCACGGTCACTATTGGAATGGCGAATATCGCTTTGGAAATTCCCCGCTGATCAACTATCTGCCCAAGCCCTGGCGCGACCGGCTTGCGCCTCACGTGCGTGCCTATACAGCGGCAGAGCTAAGGCGCTTGCTCAATTTCGATGGCGTGGATATCCGCCACCATTCGCGGATCTACGGCGGATACGACAACCTCATCGCGCGTTTCGGTTCGCCTGCTGTATTCTTGCGGGATATTCTGTATCGCTTGGAAGGCGCCGCGCTTGATACTTGGGCGCTTTCCCACTTTGTCGTTATCGAGAAGCGCTAGCTAATCGCCGCGCCGGAATGGCAGCCAGCGGCGCAGCCAACGGCGCAGAATGTTGCCCCGCGTGCGATACCAGGCTCTTTCAGCGGTTTCGGCGAAGGCTTTGTTTGCGTCGGGCGCCTGGCTGGCGGCGCCATAACGCTCTCTCGTATACAGATCGCTGATGGCGCCGATCGGCTCTTGAGCCGCCGGGATGCGCTGCTGCAGTTCGCGGCGCTTTTCCAGGGTGGTTTGGGTTCTGCCTATGTTTATGCCCAGCAAGCCAATATAACGCTCCAGCCGGGCATAGGCGCGCGATACCGGGCTGAGACCGCCGAAGCCGCGCCATTCCCACCACCAGAAGAGCAGCAGGGCGATAACTGCCAGGATGAGCAATGACAGCAAGACGACCAGCACCAGCAGAATTATGGGTTGCAGCAGGCTTAAGGGCGGCGGATCATCTTGCGTAATCGGTGGCTGCACCGTCGGCAGAATAACCGGCGTCGGCGTGGGGGAGGGCGCTGTGGTTGGCGTCGGGCTGGGCTGCTCGAAGGTTTGTTCTTGCGCCTCCAGGCTTGGCTGCGCGGTCAGCGTGGCATCAGGCGTCGGCGTCGATGTGGCGGTCGGCGTTGGCGACGGACTTGGACTGGCGGTTGGATCCGGGCTCAAGGGATCTTGGCTTTCGTCCGCCGGGTCATCGCCCTCTCGCTGGATCGGCGCCTCAGCCGCGGTGGGCTCAAACTCGATCCAGCCGTAACCAGGGAAGTACACCTCGACCCAGGTATGCGCTTCCCGCTCGCGCACAACGTACTGCTGCATATCGCTATCGTAGGTACCCTGAGAGAAGCCGGCGGCCAGCCGCGCCGGGACGCCTAAATGACGGAGCATGACAATCATCGCGGTGGCGTAATAGGTGCAGTAGCCTTCGCGCGCGTCAAACAGCAACCACTCAACCGTGTCGACGCCGGGCGGCGGGGCGCTGATCGACTCGTTGTAGGCGATATTGTCGCGCAGCCAGCGCTCGATTGCCTTGGCGCGATCATAAGGATGCGAAGCGCCCGCCTGGTTCACGATCTGCAGCGCCAGGTTCATGACGCGCGGATTTGGAATGCCGATATAGAGGTTGGGTCCGCTGACCCAATCAGGGTAATCGGCTGATGTGCGGCGCAGCTCGTTCGCCGTCGCCGTGCTGATCAGGCTGCTCACGCTGTAGGTTTCGCCGCGCCGCAGCAGCCTCAGCGGACGAATGACCGACACATTCATTGAGGTGTTGGCTGGTCTATCGGTATAGATCAGGTCCATGCGTCCGGCGCCATCAATAAGCTCGGGCTGCGGCGCCGCGTAATAGATGCGTGTGCTGGAAGCGCCAACGGTGAAGCGCTGGCGAACGGATTGCCGCGCCCCGCCGATGACCTCGTTGTGCATCGTCACGGCAATCGGCGCGCTGCGGTCGGTAATGCGCAGGTCCGCCGATGGCGACCATTGCCCCTCGGCATAGCGCTCGAAGACGCGCGAACGCCAGTAATAGCGATGGGCCCCGTCTGGCGCATCAACCGTAAAGACGACATCATCGCCTAATCGTATCGCCCCGCCCAGGTTTAGCAGATCGGCGCCATAGTAATCAGTGGTTGCGGAGCCTTCGCCTTCAATCGGCGCGAAGAGCCGGTTATAGACTTCCGCCATCTGCTGAATAGGATCCGAAGCCAGGAATTGCTGAAACCGGTTCAGGCGTTGCTGTAAGTCGCTGCTTGGCACACCCCAGGCGAAAGCCAGCGCCAGCAGCGAGAGAAAGATGCCGATCGCCGCGAATTGCCGCCTGACCATGGCCGGCACGCGCACGCCACGCAAATACCAGTCCCACTCGTGCCGGTCAAGATTCGAGCGAACGATCAGAACCAGCGCCATTAGCAAGAAGCCAAACAGATAGACATCCAGCGGCTCGCCGCCAATGAAAAATATAAGGTTGACCAGCAGAATCAGCCCCGGCGGCAAGACGACCCGCCACACCCGGTCCAGCCGGAAAATATGCCAATTGGCGTTGAAAGCCAAGAACCAAAACAAGATCGCCACCAGCAGCGTAAAGACCAACTCGTCCGTGTTGATGCCGCCGCTGACGGCATCGACAGCCCACTCCAGGCTTCGGGACACGACCGAAACAAAAGCCTCCTGGAAGGGAGCGTCCAGATTGAACGCGGCGACCAGCATGACGGCAAGCAGACCATATAGCGCGCCGACAATTAACGCGGCAACTTCGCCGAAACGGCTGCGGGCAAGGATCCAGCCGAAGCCGACGCCAAATAGCGTGATCGGCAGCATGGTATCCAGATCGGCTGGCCAGCCCGCGATTTCTATCGTGAGCAGCGGCATCAGCAGCAGGACGCCAATGACGATCAGCACCGACGCTTCGTCAAGTGAAATCGGGCTGCGCCAGCGCGATCGGCTGCGCCGGCGGCCCGGGCGGGAGCTTGCGCTGCTAGTGACGGAGCTCATCCATGTTTGCCATTGATGCGAGATACCTGATTAGCTTATGCCAATATGGAATGGCTGACAAGCATAGCCGAGCGGCGACTTGTCGTTCAACCAAGCCAGGGCAATCGCATCAAATGAAATTGCGCTGATAAATAACAATTTTCCCTCACATTTCGTAATCTGTAGGGCCGTTTGACCCGCTGTGTCTACGCGCGGCGCTGAAACGCCCACAAAAATTTATGTCATATTCAACGGGCGTATCGGCGATACGCCCCTACATTTTCACAATTTTCGTGGCGAACGGCGCATTATGATTTTGGTGCGATTGCCATGTCAACAAAGCCCTTGGCTGGAACTCCGCATCCGCTTTGCGCTACAATAGTATCGCCGGGTTGACCGAGGGAATCGCGGCAGGTCATGCGCCTGTCGAGGAAAGTCCGCACTCCACAGGGCGACGATGCCGGTTAACGGCCGGGCAGGGTAACCTGACGGCAAGTGCAACAGAGAGCATATTGCAGCGGAGACGCTGCGAGGGTGAAAGGGTGTGGTAAGAGCGCACCGGCAGCGGCAGCAATGTCGATGGCCAGGCAAACCCCATCGGGAGCAAGGTGAAACAGGCGCCGTGGAGCGGCCCGTTCCCCAGAAAGCGCCGGGTACACCGCTAGAGGTCGGCGGCGACGCCGATCCCAGATAGATGATTCCCCCGTCTTCGACGGACAGAATGCGGCTTATGCGATTGACCCGGTACACGATGCCCCTCCGGCGCGGGAGGGGCATTCTGTTGCTTTATCCCGATACCGGCAGCGAGCGAAAATGGGAGGCGAAATGAGGCTTGATCCTGAACGACCCAACATTCTCTGGATATGCGCCGATCAGCAGCGCTACGACACCATCGCCGCGCTCGGATACCCCCATCTGTCCACGCCCAATCTCGACCAATTGGTCAGCGGCGGCGTCGCCTTTGAACGCGCCTACTGCCAAGCGCCAATCTGCACGCCAAGCCGCGCCAGCTTCCTCACCGGCTTGTATCCCAGCTCGATCCGCGTCAACCGCAACGGCAACCCGACATTTCCCGAGTTTCCGCCGCTGATTGGCAAGCGCTTGGCTGAAGCAGGTTACACCTGCGGGCTTATTGGCAAGCTGCATCTGACCAGCGCCTACGGCCGCATCGAGACGCGGACGGATGACGGCTACAGCTATTGGCAATACAGCCACGCGCCGCGCGATGATTGGGAGAGCGGGCACGATTACGCCGATTGGCTGCGCGCCCAAGGCGCCGACCTTGGCGAGCTGACCAAGGACATGTCCGGCATCCCCGCCGAGCTGCACCAGACGACCTGGTGCGCCGAGAAGACGATTGAGTTTTTCGAAGCGAATCGAGACCAACCTTGGTTCGCCAGCGTCAACATTTATGATCCGCATCCGCCCTTCAATCCACCGCAAGCCTATCGCGAGCAATTTGAGCCGCAAGCCGTCAAACCGCCTTTGTTCCGCGAAAGCGATCTGGCGCAGCAGGCGAAACTGGCGGCTGTCGACTTCCAGTCCGGCGCGCGCCATCCTCAGGCTCTCGACATCAAAAGCCCCATCCTGCCGCAAGCGCCCAGTCCATCGTACATCGAGGCGGAGACCAGCGGCGAACGCGATGCAAGAAGCTTGATCGCCGCCTATTACGCGATGATCAAGCTAATCGATGACCAGGTCGGCAGGATTCTGGCGGCGCTCGAGGCAGATGGGCAGGGCGACAACACGATTGTCATCTTCACCAGCGATCATGGCGAGGCTTTGGGCGATCACGGTTTGATTCAAAAAGGCTGCCGCTTCTACGAGGGTCTGGTCCGCGTCCCCCTGATCTGGTCCTGGCGAAGCCAATTCGCCGCGGGTCTACGCAGCAAGGCGCTGGTCGAGCTGACCGATATTGTGCCGACCTTGCTGGAGGTTTGCGGCTTGGATGCGCCAAATTACATCACGGGAAAGTCGCTGCTGCCGCTGCTTCGCGGAGAACGCTCGCCGGATAATCACCGCGAAATCGTACGCTGCGAATTCATTGACGCGCTGGATATGCCCGACGCCTCGGTGGCTACCATGCACTTCGACGGCCGCCATAAGCTGATCGTCTATCACAACCATCAACTCGGCGAGCTCTACGATTTGGAGAATGACCCGGGCGAATTCGACGATCTCTGGGATAGCGCCGCTCATCAAGGGCTGAAGCTGGAATTGCTGCAGCGCAGTTTTGACGTGACGATGCTGGGGCTTTATCGTGGATCTGATCGCATTGGGCCGATGTAGCTATGGCTTCCGCGCATCGGCTCAAGACGCCGCTCGCCTTCCCAGCGCCTCAGCCGAAAATTCGATAGCGAAAGAGCGTAAAGGCGGCGATCGGCGCGTCAGTCCATTTAATTTTCTTTCCTTCATCGTATTCGCGCCCATAATATGAGATGGGCACTTCCACGATGCGGATGCCTTGGCGCAGCACCTTGGCGGTGAATTCTGGCTCGAATTCGAAGCCGCGCGCGTTGATCTTCATGCCTTCGACAACCTCGCGGCGAAAGCACTTGTAGCAGGTTTCCATATCGCTGAGGATGGCGTTGAACAAGATATTTGTAATCAACGTCAGGCTCTTGTTGGCGACCATATTCCAAAAGTTCATCGCCTTGCGCGTGCCGCCGAGGAAGCGCGAGCCATAAACGACGGTCGCGACCCCCTCTTGAATCGGCCGCAGGAGCAGCCCGTATTCGCGCGGGTCATACTCGAAATCCGCATCTTGGATGATGATCACCTCGCCGGTTGTTTCGCGGAAACCGGTCACCAGCGCGGCGCCTTTGCCTCGATTGCGATCATGAAAGATCGCCTTGACGCGATTATCGCCCTCCGCCTTTATCGCCTTCACCACTTCGCGCGAGCCATCTGTCGAGCCGTCCTCAACGATGACGACCTCGTCAACGATCGCTTCAGCCAACACGCGCGCAACGATTTCCTTTACCGTATTGACCTCGTTGTAGCAGGGGATGACGACGCTAAGCGTCGGTTTCGGCGCATCGGGATTGGGCGGATTTGAAGGCGGGTGTCTCATCAAGGTCCTTAACTCTGCGGTGGATGCGGCGCCCGAGGCGAGGGCATTCGATGATTATATCATGAGCGCGCGGTCGAGACACTTCAGCCGCGTCCGCAACCAGGGCAATCGCATCAAAACTGGTATCCCCTGCGACGAGCAAAACTAAACTGAAATTTAACCACCGAGGACACCGAGGACACCGAGAGCGCCGAGAAATGCGATTGATCAGAGATTACACAGCATTTTGTCGCAAAATTATTAGACGAGAAGGAAGTTTATCGAAAAGGTAGCGGTATGCCTGCCTAATTCAAGCAGTGGATTTAGAGGAAGAGCCATCAAAAGAACCTAAACTCTGTGTCCTCTGTTACTCGGTGGTAAAGAATATTTGAAGCGATTGCCCTGCATCAGCAACCGCTGAATGTCTTTACAGCGCCCACGCGCCACAGTCTTGACGCGCGGGCAGGGGATGTCTGCGAAGCGCTAGCGAAGATCAACGGGTATCGTCTGCAAAATAGCCGCGCTGCTGGCGATGATCCGGATCTCGCTATGGACGGATCGAACGCGATAGAGGCGCGCGTAATCGGTGATTGACGCGTATGCATCGGGAAACTGGTGAATCGCGTCTCCCACCAAGCCAACTTCCAACATGAGCGCGATGCATTCGCCGCGAGCGGCAATGTCGAACTCGGCGCCAAGCCAGCTCATTGGCGCTTCAATGTAAGCGACATCGGAAAAGAGCAAGTAAAAGGCCGGCTGCTCCCGCGCTCCCTGATAAACACTGAGATACAGGCGAGAGAGCTTGCGATGATAATGGAAGACCTGGCAGCGATATCGCGCCGGATCTGTGATGTTGAATGCATTCTGGCTGCCGCGCTCGGTCTTTGCCATGTGTTGATTCTAGTATGCGAAGGCTGTGCCGCGCAAAATCCAGCCGATTCTATACCATAAGCCTGGGCCAGCGCTCCACCCAAATTCGACATCTATTTTCATTTATGCCACAATCGGCGCGGACAAATGCCGGAGCAGTGTTTGATGCAGGCTGTTCTGGCGCATACAGCGTGTACGGCATCTAGCCTGCGCGAATGAGTAGGGGAGAAGCAAATGCGATTCAAGGACAAGATTGCGGTTGTAACCGGCGCGGCCACCGGGATCGGCGGCGCCACTGCCGATGCCTTTTGCGCTGAGGGCGCGAGCGTCGTGCTAAGCGATGTCAATGAAAGCGCCCTGAACGAGCGGACGGAAAAGCTGCGCGCGGCCGGCGGCAATTGCCTCGCTGTGGTCGCCGATGTATCCAGCCCGGACGAAGCGCGGCGGATCGCGCGGGAAGCGGTCTCCGCCTTCGGTGGCATTGACTATCTGGTGGCGAGCGCCGGCATTCAATCCTATGGCACGGTGGTCAGCACCGACGAAGATACCTGGGATCGCACGCTGGATGTCAATGCGAAAGGCGTTTACCAGGCGGCGAAATACTGCATCCCGGAGATGGCCAAGCGGGGTGGCGGCGCCGTCGTGACCGTGGCGTCGGTGCAGGGATTGTTCAGCCAGCCCAATGTCGCGGCTTATGCGGCGTCCAAGGGCGCCGTCATCGCGATGACTCGGACGATGGCGATTGACCACGCGGGCGACAAGATCCGGGTGAACAGCATCTGCCCCGGGTCGATTGACACGCCGCTATTGCGCTTCGCCGCCGAGCAGATGCAGCCCGACGACCCCGATGGCGCCATCAAGGACTGGGGCGGATTGCATGTCCTGGGCCGCGTTGGGCAACCAGAGGAGATGGCGCAAGTGGCGCTCTTTTTATGCAGCGACGCCTCGTCATTTGTCACCGGCGCGGCGATTGTCGCCGATGGCGGCTTGACGATACAACTCTAGGCGGGAGGCGCAAAACGATGGCTTGTCGTGCGCGCGAGCTCACCCTCGGCCGAACGCTGCGCGCGTTATCACTCGAAAATGACCTCATCTCAATCACCGTAGTGCTGGACAAAGGCGCGGACATCTATCGCTTGATCTACAAGCCAAAGCGCATGGATGTCATGTGGAAAGCGCCCTGGGGGATGAAGGAAGCGGCGCGCGGCTTTGATTCCACCGGCGATTCGCTGACGGCTTGGCTGGAAGCTTACGCTGGCGGCTGGCAGGTGCTCTTCCCCAATGGCGGCTTCGCCAACACCTACAAGGGCGTCGAGCTGGGATACCACGGCGAGGCTTCAATGAAAGCCTGGGACTGCGAGATTCTGACCGACTCGACCGATTCGATTGAAGTGAAGCTGGCTCTGCGTTTGTCGCGCAGCCCCTTTTCGATAGAGCGCTGGATGCGCCTTGACGCGGGCAGCCCGATCCTGCGCATTCGCGAACGCATCAGCAATCACGCGGGCGAGCTGATGGACTGCATGTGGAGCCACCATCCCGCTTTCGGCGCGCCCTTCCTCAGCGAGCGCTGTGTCATCGATACGGACGCGCGCATCTTGCAATCAGATGACAGCTACGAAGGCGCGGCTAATCCTCTGACCTTGGGCGCTGAATACACTTGGCCGCGCGCGGGCAAGCTTGATCTGTCGACTATCCCGCCACCCGATCAACCGCGCGACCTGCTCGGCTATCTGAAAAATTTCGAATCCGGCTGGTACAGCATCACCAACAAAGCGCTCGGTTTCGGCATTGGATTCACCTGGGATGCCGACGTCTTTCCCTACGCCTGGTTCTGGCAAGAGCTTAATTCATCGCCCGGTTTTCCCTTCTACAAATGTTCCTACGTCATCGCCATCGAGCCGGCCTCGTCGATTCCCGGGCATGGCTTGAGCGCGGTGATGGAATCGACGGGCTCGCATCTGAGCTTGCAGCCGGGCGAATCGCGCGATATCGAAATGAAAGTCGTATTCTACGAGTCAAGCGCCGGCGTCGAGCATATTGACGATGCTGGCAATGTCCGACTGAAGTAACAGTTTCTACATGATGAATGCCGAATGGCTCCACGCAGTAATGGAAGCATCTCTGTGTTCTCTGAGTTTTCTCAGTAAGCGCAAGTATGTCTTGCAACAGAATTAGAAGCCTGTAGGGGCGACTCGGTGAGTCGCCCGCTGTCTCGACCTCATGCGCTTCGGGCGTTTCGCCGAAACGCCCCTACAGCTTCCTATTTTCGCGGGCTTGTTATATTGTGTGTGCCAAGCCGTGACTTGCGGGAGACTGTGCTGAAAAAAGTGTACGACGCTCGGCAATGGCGTCAGCCGCTTAGCCGCCCGGGCTTAGGTCCTCCATCTGCTCCAAGTAAAGCAGCCGATTGTATTTCGCCAGCCGTTCCGATTGCGTGATCGAGCCGACCTTGATGTATTCCCCCGCCCAGCCGACCGCCAGATCGGCCAGCCAGTCGTCTTCCGTTTCGCCGCTGCGGGCGCTGACGACCACCTTCCAGCCAGCGCCGCGCGCCAGGCGGAGCGCCGCGAGCGCCTCGGTTAAGCTGCCGATTTGATTCACTTTTAACAGTAAGCTGTTGGCCGCGCTTGCGTCGATGGCGCGCGCAATCCGCGAAGGGTTGGTGCATAGCAGGTCATCGCCCAGAATCATTGTATTCGCGCCGAGGCGCTTGTGCAGCCCTTTCCAGCCGCGCCAGTCCGCCTCGTCAAGCCCATCTTCCAGGCTGATGATGGGATACGCGCCGCGCCAGGATTCCAGCTTGCTGATCATCCGCTCTCGATCCAGCGAAGCGCCATCGATTTGATAGCGCCCATCGACGTAGAATTGCGACGCGGCGACATCCACCGTCAAGGCGACATCAATGCCCGGGCGATAACCCGCCAGTTCAATCGCTTCGACAGCCGCCTCCAGCATTGCTTCAGACGATGCGAACGGAGGCGCCAAGCCTCCTTCATCCGCCGTTAGCAGGCGCATGTTGTAGCGATCGCGCATGAACTTCACCGCTGCCCGAAAGACATCGGCGGTAATTTCCAGGGCGCGGCTTATCGACTGCGCGGCACGCAGGACGATCTGCACATCTTGAATCGCGATCTGGCTCCCCGCGTGAGCGCCGCCGCTGAAAAGATTGATCATCGGCAGTGGCAAGCGCGGCGAGGCGCCGGAAATCTGAGCCAGATGCGCATAAAGCGGAAGCCGCCGCTGAGCCGCTTGCGCCCGGCAGAAAGCCAGCGAGACCGCGAGAATCGCATTTGCGCCGAGGCGCGCTTTATTTTCGCTTCCATCAAGCGCAATCACATATTGGTCAAAATCCGCCTGCGCATCGAACTTGCGATTGGAGACCGCGTCGTTGATCTCGCGCTTGATATTCGATACCGCCTTGAGACAGCCGAGACCATCATGCCGCTGGCGATCGCCATCGCGCAGCTCCAAGGCTTCGGCGGCGCCAGTTGACGCGCCCGAAGGCACAGACGCGCGGCCGACCGCGCCGCCAGCAAGCTGGCAGGTGGCGAGCAGGGTGGGGCGCCCGCGGCTGTCTAGTATCTCCAGCGCCGAAAGGGATCGGATCTCACTCATCGGTTCGCCCCAATGCTGCGCCGACCGCCTCGATCAGTTCGGGTATGTCGCTAATATCTTGCCTCATCAAGTCGAGCGCGATGCCCATTTGACGCTCGCGCTCGATTCCGTCAAGGTATTCCAGCGGCGAGCGGCCCGCAACGCGGGCCAGCATGCAAGCCAGCGTATGTTTGACCGCGAATCGTCGCGCCCGGTCTTTTAATTGCGGCGTCAGTTCCTGGAGATAGCTGCGCCAGTAACGCCGCGCCAAATCAAGAAAGGCATCGCGGCGCGCTGGCAAATGATGCGCCTTGCTCAGGAAATGCGTCAGCGAAAAGCCAATATCGAAAGCTGGGTCGCCGAAGTGGATAACTTCGTAATCAAGAATGACGAGATTGCGGCGATGAACGAGCACGTTTTTCGGGCTGTAATCACCGTGAACCAGGGCGTATTGACGGGCGCGCGTCGCTTCAATCAACTGCCGCAGGAAGGGCGCGGCGGACGGTGTTTGCGTCGCCGTGTAACCATAATAGGGTTCAAGCCGCAGCTCCTCGAAGAAGCGGCGCTCGGCAAATTCTTCCGCCAGCTCGGGATACTCCGCCGCCGCCCCATGAATCTTCGCCAGTAACTTGCCGAAGGAAACCGCGAATTCGGTCTTGATGCAGCCCTTGAGCAGATGAGCCTTCCAATTGTCATGCGGCTGCGGGATTGCGGTCATCGCCAGGATGTGCCGCGCGCAGTCGTTGAAGACAACTGCGGGAACGTGCCCGGGGATGATCCGCGCCAGCCAGCGCAAGCCGGCCGCCTCCCGCTGAATGCGTTCCGGATCGCTGAACCAGTCGACTTTGACGCGCAGCTTTGGCAGCGCCTGCTTGATCACCCAGTCCGCTTGCCCCGGGCGCCCGACCCGGACGGTGCGATTGGAGACGCCACCCTTGAGAATCTCAGAAACCGGTTCTTCAAAGCGCCCGATCAAGCCGGCGTCGCGCAAGTAAGCGAGAAGCTGCTTCCGGTCTTCAATGTCGATGCCGCTTGCGCTTGCCATCATCGGGCGGTCAGCGAATGTCAACGACGGGCTTCCCGAGCGCATCCCAACGCGGTGAAACGCCAAGCCCCGGCGCGGCCGATGCAGCCATGCGCCCGTTGACCCGCTGCGGCGCGCCTTCGGCTGTGCTGACCGTGACGTAGCTGTTGAAATCGGTTGCGGTGAAGAGGAATTCAGTCGGTGTGCTATGCGCCAGATGAGCGATGGCGGCTGTGGCAATATCGCCGCCCCAGCTATCTTCAATCGTCATCGCCACGCCCATCTCCAGGCAAAGATCGCGCGCCAGGCTGGCTTTGGTCAAGCCGCCGAACTTGCTGATTTTGATGTTGACCACATCCATCGCCTGGTCGGCATGACCGCGCAAGAGCATGTCGATGCCATCCACGTTTTCATCCAGTACAAAGGGATGCGTGCAGCGCCGGCGAATCGAGAGGCATTCTTCGTAAGTCAGGCAGGGCTGCTCGATATAGACGTCGACATCATCAACGCCGCGGACGACGCGCGCCGCTTCGTGCATCAGCCAGCCGGTATTGGCATCGGCGATCAGTTTGTCGCTTGGCGCCAGCAGTTCCGAGACCTGGCGAATCCGCTCGATATCCATCTGCGGGTCCGCGCCGACCTTGAGCTGAAAGCGCCGGTAGCCCTCGGCGCGATAGCCGGCGACATTCTCCGCCATCGCCTCGGGCGTCCCTTGCGAGATGGCGCGGTAAAGCACGAAGTCCTCGCCGTAACGCCCGCCAAGCAAGTGGCAGACCGGCTGCCCAGTCACTTTACCGAGAATATCCCAGCAGGCGATATCAATACCGGCTTTGACGTAAGGGTGACCCTTAAGGGCGGCTTCCATACGCCGATTGAGCGGGCTCAGCTGAGTCGGATCCCAGCCGAGCAAATGCGGCGCCAGCTCCCTGATGCCCGCCCGCACGCCGTCGGCATAAGCTGGCAGATAAAACGGACCGAGCGGGCAGACTTCGCCATAGCCCGATATGCCGCTGTCGGTATCAACGCGGACGATGGTGCTGTCAAAGACTTCGACCGACTTGCCGCCGGACCACTTGTAGCTGCCTTCGCGCAGCGGCAGGTCGACTTGATAAGCGGCGATGCGTTCGATTTTCATGCTTCTGGAGTCCCCATCTCACAACCATCTGATGTAGGGACGAGACTTGTCTCGCCCTCGCGCCCGCGCGCAAGCTAATCGGCATGGCGGGCTGTTATGCCGCCGTCAATCACGATTTCCGTACCGGTGATATAGCTCGCTTCATCGCTTGCCAGAAAGGCAACCAGCGCCCCGATGTCGGCCGGCTCGCCGATGCGATTCAGCGGATGCAGGCTGCGAACGCGCGCTTCTTCTGCCGCCGGGTCATCAGCCGCTTCAAAAAAATCTATGGCCGGCTGCGTGCGCACCCAGCCCGGGCTGACCGCGACCGCGCGAATGTTATGCCGCCCCCAATCGAGCGCCAGGCTGCGCGTCAAGCCAAGGATGCCAGACTTGGCGACATTGTAGGGGAAGAAGTTGTACGCCGACATCGTCGCGTGGACGCTGGCGATATTGATGATGACGCCCCCGCTTTGCGCCGCCATGATCGGCAGGGTGTGCTTGCTGCAAAGCCAGGCGCCCCGAAGGTTCAGGCTCATCGAGCGCTCCCACTCGTCCACGCTCATCTTTGAGGCGTCGAAGTGCTGATTCTGCCCGGCGTTGTTGACCACGATATCCAGCCCGCCGAAACGCTCCAGATGCGCCGCGATGCCCGCCCTGATATCGTCTTCCGAGCGAATGTCAACTTTGACGAACTGCGCCTGATGTCCCGCCTCGTTCAATTCGTCGGCGCTAGACGTCCCGGTTGCCTCATTGATCTCGGCAATGGTCAGGCATGCGCCATTAAGCGCCAATTGATCGGCGATGCCGCGGCCGATGCCTTGCCCGGCGCCGGTGACAAAAGCTGATCTGTCTTTCAGGCGTTTTGACATGGGCTCGTCCCTGCTGCGAAATGCGCTTCCCGCTGGCTAAGACGATAAATCGGCGAGCCGCCTTTGTCAACAACGTCGTCTCGGGCGCGCTCGCTTTGACAAAATCAACGTGGTATGTTAGAAACCTGCCAGCGGGCATCGTCCGCGCTATTGACATATCTGGTTACTGTTTAGGGAGTTCATTATGCACAGGAAATTAGTTAGTCGACTTTTGCTCGCTGCAATGATCTTGCTTTTGATTGGCGCGCTGCCACTCATGGCGCAGGACGACGGTGAAGTGCAAGAGCTCGGCACGGGCGAGATTGAAATCAACTTGTGGAGCGGCCTTGGCGGGCCTGATGGTCAATCCATGACCGACCTGATCACGCGCTTCGCCGAAGAAAATCCGGACGTCACTATCAATTACCAGATCCTGGGTTGGGGCACCTTCTTCGACAAGCTCTCGGCTGCCATCGTCGCCGGCAGCGGCGGACCCGATCTGATGACGCTCTGGCATTCAGTCGTGCCGCAATACGCCCTGACCGGGCACATCATGCCGGTGGCGGAGCAGATGTTTAACCTCGGCATGCTGGACAAAGACGACTTCAGCCCGGCGCTGCTGGACTCCGTTACATTCGACGGCGAAGTCTATCCGATGCCCTTCGACAACTATGGCGCGGGCTTGTACGTCAACACGCGCCTGCTGGAACGCGCCGGCATCTCGGTCGACGACCCGCCGGAAGATGGCGAAGAGTTTCTGGAGTATATCCGCCGTCTAACCTGGGATGAGAATGGCTACAACCCAGGCGACGAGGGTTTTGACGCGGACAACATCGCCGTCTGGCCGCTTTCAATCGGCTGGCATCGCATCACGGTGACGCCAGCGCTCTATCAGTGGGGCACGGACGTCGTGACACCCGCGCCTGAAGCAGAGGTGCTGATCGATAGCGAGGAGGCCAAAGCCGCCGTTCAATACTTCCATGACTTGGTCTTCGAGCACCACGTGCTGCCCGGTGTCAACTGGAGCGGCGAGTTGATGCTGAACGATGGCTTGTCGATGTACCTCGACGGCGCCTGGACCTACAACTTCTACAACACCAACATGGAGGATGGTCAGATTGCCTTCTGGCCCTACCCGCGCCTGGGTCCCGAACGCGGCTCCACCATCATGTGGTCGCATACGTTGGCGGTCACGTCGAATATTGAACCCGATGTGCTCGAAGCGACCATGCGACTGATCCAATTCCTGTCCGATAACTCTAAAGAGCACAGCATCAAGACTGGCATGCCCTCCGCGCGCCTGTCGCTGCGCACCGAAGATCTTGCCGATCAGATTTGGACCTTCGGCCCCTTGACAACGCAGATGGCGGCTGAGGGCGTTCCTGAATATCAGTCCGAGCGCTTCACCGAAGTCGAGGATATCATGGGGGCCGCCTACTCCTCCATCTTCACGGGCCAGCAGACAGTAGAAGAGGGGCTGGATGATGCTGCTCAGCGCATCCGGCGCGCGCTGCGCTAACCGATCGAGCGGATTCAATGCTTTGGAAATTCGAGCCTCATCACAATGATGAGGCTCGTTTCCCGATATGTGATTGCCTGCGATTGACCGCTTGTTTTGCGGCGGGTCAACCTTCCCCGAGATGTTGAATGACTTCAAGATTTGCAACTGCGGACAGCGACAGAATATCCAATTGGACGCTGACCAATAAGCGCCGCGAGGCCTTAGCCGGTTATCTCTTCCTGGCGCCTTACCTGGTATTCTTCCTCGTTTTCCTCGCGGGACCGGTCATTTCCGCTTTCGTCACCGCTTTCGTCGAATGGGAGCTGCTGCGCGGCACCTACCGCTTCATCGGCTTGGAAAACTTCCAACTGATTATGGAAGACGATCTCTTCTGGATCGCCTTGGGCAATTCGCTCTACTTCGCCCTGATGACCACAGTTGGCAATGTGGTGGTGGCGCTGTGCGCGGCGCTGGCGCTGAAGAGCATTCGCCTGGGCCACACGCTTTTCCGCATAGCCATGTACGCGCCCGTTGTGCTCTCTATTTCAGTCATCGGGATCATCTTCAGCCGTTTGCTCGCGCCCTTCGGCTTGCTGAACGCGGGCTTGGAACTGTTGGGGCATAAAGGCTTCAATTACCTGGCTGACCCAAATTTGGTGCTGCCATCGCTCTCGCTGACGACGATTTGGTGGGGCTTCGGCTTCCCTATGTTGATCTTTCTGGCGGCGCTCTATGCCGTGCCGGAGACGCTATACGAAGCGGCGCGCATTGATGGCGCGGGCCGCCGGCAGATTCTATGGCAGGTGACGCTGCCCCTCATCAGACCGGCGCTTCTCTTCATCATCGTCACCCAATTCATCGCTCATATTCAAGTCTTCGGCCAGCCCTATATCATGACCAACGGCGGCGGCCCCGGCTACTCGTCCTATACCATCGTCCTGCATATCTATCGCAACGCCTTTAGTTACTATCACATGGGTTACGCTGGCGCGATGGCGCTTTCGCTTGGCGTCGTCATGTTTGTCTTTGCGCTGGCGCAGTTTCGGCTCTTGGGGCGTTACACGGAGTATTAGCCGATCGCTATGCACAGGGACACGCGCGCCATCCTCCTGAAACGCCTGAACAAAGCGGGCGCCTACGCCTTTCTGGTGATATTGCTGCTTATTGTGCTCTTTCCCACCGTTTGGGTCCTGGGCCAATCCTTCATGCCCGAGGAACAGATCTTAAAGTGGCCCGTTCAAATCATTCCGCGCGAGCCAACCCTCGACAATTACGTTGAGATTTTCACCACAAAACTATCGAGGCAGGAGCTTTCGTTATTTCGCTGGCTGTTCAACAGCTTTTATGTGACGACCTCAAGCACCATTGGCGTCTTGCTGGTGACATCCATGGCGGGCTATGCATTCGCGCGCTTGCGCTTTCCGGGCAAGCAGCTGTTATTCTTCGGCTTGGGCGCGTCTTTCCTCGTGCCCGGCGTCATGCTGTTGATTCCCAGTTTCATGCTCATGCGCGCCCTCGGCTGGATCGATACGCACCATGCCCTGATTTGGCCGCCGCTGGCTGGTTTCTTCGGCGTCTTCTTCATGCGCCAGTTCTTCCTCGCCATCCCCAGCGAGCTGGCGGAAGCGGCTGTCATTGATGGCGCGTCGGCCTTCGGCATCTACTGGCGCGTCTTCCTGCCGCTTTCGCGCCCGGCGGTAGCCACATTGGGCATCTTCACCTTCCTCTTCATCTGGAACGATTTCACCTGGCCCCTGGTCGTGCTCAATTCCGACGAGATGCGCACCTTGCCGGTCGGGCTGGTGGTCTTCCTGGGCGAGTACTGGAGTTATCAGGGCATCGTCATGGCGGGCGCGGTCGTGAGCTCAGCGCCGGTCTTGATCGTCTACATCATCTTCCAGCGGCAGATCACCCGCGCGGTCATGGCGACCGGGTTTGGGGGGCGGTAGGCTGTTGTTGATACTTCAGGCAGCAGGCGAGTCAGACTGCTCGGCGAGCCAGTCTTTATCGACGAGAAGTGCATAGTCTTGGTGTTCGGCTAGGCTAATCTCCTTTTCCGCAAGCCTAGTTGCGAATTGCATTTCCCATTCAGGCACAGAGACTCCAAGTCGCTCAATCGATTCTATCTCGGCCTGAAATCCCTCCAAACGCCTAAAGTTCTCGATGAGTACGTCGCACTTTGCAAGTACAAGCAAATGCGGCGGAATAGATTCAAGACTTGATTTACCTAAGGGTGACAGGCGTTTCCGGATTGACAGTCTTTTGACGGAGTCATCTACGTCTTTGACAATGTCCGGATTCCAGAAGTCGTGACGTTCTGCGAACAAGGTCTCCTGAAGTAGGAATGAGAGGTCGATGTCTCGGTCGCTTAACCACTTCCGAATCCCCACATATCGCCATAGGTCTTCGTCGGAAACGGTATGGTGAAAGTATATCGCGCGTTTGGTACCGAGCAGTCGGTTTACAGTCAGGCGGAGCATTTTACGATATTCTGCAAGGGGTTCTTGGAGATGCCTTTTCGCATTTTCCAAATCGTCATTGTCCAAATAACATCTGATTCGTACGGAATCCACTTGCATTGCCTGTGATACGTGCGCCAAAAGATTATCGTTGTCACCTTTAGTTTGGAGAGTTTCTGCTCGATTCAAGATGAGTATGCGGGCTTGTCTCAATCTGTCTATTGCTTGCCGCGCATAGAATCGCTTGTTTTCAATGTCCCCGGCTTTGGCTGCCGCTGCCGAATCCTGTGCAGCGTCGATTCCGGCTTGGAGATAGGAATTATGGTCCCTTTGAAGTTCATCATAAATCGCTACTACTTGTTTCTCAATTTCATTGAAGCGCTTTAGTATGACGGCCAAAGATACAGCAGAAACGGCTAGGTTTGCGACGCCGATTCCACCAACAATTCCGACGAGATTCGTCAATGCGCCGAATTGCTGCATAATCTGGTTATGCCGATTGGCGGCAACTACAGCGTCTAAAGCGCCAAAGGCAACACCAGCAAAACCCCCGCTGCCAACATCTAAAACAGATTTCAATACCCCAGCGGCCAAATCTGAATTGTCGGCGATTTTCGCGCCCTCGCGTAGCCACATAACAACCTGCTTGCTGCCGGTCTCCCGAATAACGCCGCCCACTCTTTCCAATGCCCCGGTGGCAAGCCCGCGGACGATTGCTGGCGGAACGTCAAATACAACTTCAAGCGGCAACATGGTCTATTCCTTTAGTTTCGGTATCATCAACGAGCGCGTATTTTAGCAACGGACCGGCAGAAGCGCTACGTGCCTGTGCGGCATATGATCATTACTTTGGACTTGGGAACTTCGATAAACAAGATAAGAATCTCTGTGTTCTCAGTGTTTCCTCGGAGTCCTCTGTGGTGAAAAAATCCACCAAGTCTCCGCAGAGTGCGGTATCCTGGGACTTTATCACTTCCCTAGGGCGCTCGCGTTTGCGACAGCTTACTGGCTGCGATATTCTATTGACTGATTCCCTGTAACTGCTTGGCGCAGGAGCCAAACCCTATGTCCTTCACCGACCAAATCGACCCCGAAGTCTTGCACGCCCTCGACACCTACCCGGCTGAGCGCTATATCGCTGTCGGCGACGACCCGCCCAGAGCGCGCGCGATGACCGAAGCGATCAACCGCGAGATGCGCGCCAACCTGCCGCCGACCGATGTGACCATTAAAGAGTTGACGATCCCCGGACTCGATTGCGAGATTCCCCTCGCCATCTACCAGCCGCCCGCACCGGCGCCGCGCGGGGGCTTGCTCTGGTTTCACGGCGGCGGTTATATCGTCGGCGTCGAACGCGATGACGCCCGTTGTATCGAGTTCGCCGAATGCATCGGCTGCACCGTCGTTTCGGTGGGTTATCGCCTGGCGCCGGAATCGACCTACCGCGAAACCATCGCTGACGCCTTCGCCGCGTTGAACTGGATGGTGGACCATGCCTCCGATTTGGGGATCGACCAGGCGCGAATCGCCATTGGCGGCGGCAGCGCGGGCGGCGGGCTGACAGCGGGCTTGGCGCACTATAATCGTGACAAACAGGGACCTGATCTCGCATTCCAATTGCTGATTTACCCGATGATCGACGACACGCACGACACGCCCTCCGGGCACGAGGATACCTGTCCCACGATCTGGAATCGGGATGTCTCCTTCAAAGCCTGGAAGATGTACCTGGGCGACGAATACGGCTCTGAGAATGTCTCGTCTTATGCGGCTGCTGCGCGCGCCAAAGACCTAACGAACCTGCCGTCGGCGCTGGTGACGGTCGGCGCGATGGACCTCTTCCGCGATGAGAACATTGATTACGCGCAGCGGTTAATGGCGGCTGGCGTCCCCACCGATTTGCAGGTCTTCGCCGGCATGTTCCACGGCGCGGAGATGCTTGTGCCTGAGGCCGCCGCCAGCAAGCAGATGCGGCTGGGATATCTGACTTCGCTGAAGCGCGCCATCGGCTGAGCGCGATGCTTCGGTCGAGCATTGCGCGGCGTATACTTATCCAATCTGATCAGATTTGAAGGAGCAGCCCCATGTCCTTCCTCGACCAAGTCGACCCCGAACTCGTCCACGCAGTCCACTTGATGCCGGCTGAGCGCTTTGCCGCTATCGGAGAAGATGTGCCCAAAGCGCGACAAATGACGGAAGAGTACCAAAGTAGATTGCGGGGCGCGCTGCCATCTACTGACGTGACGATTGAAGAGACTGCCTTCGCCGCACCAGACCGCGACATTCCCGTGGTCGTCTATCAGCCGACGAATCCGGCGCCGCGCGGTGGACTGCTGTGGATGCACGGCGGCGGCTACATCGTGGGCACGGCCCGCGCTGACTATCACGGTTTTGGCTTCGCCGAGCGCGCGGGCTGCACGGTCGTTTCGGTGGATTATCGCCTGGCGCCCGAATCGACTTACAAAGAAAGCATCGCCGATTGTTTCGTGGCGCTGAACTGGATGGTGGAAAATGCGTCTGAATTGGGAATAGACTGCGAACGCATCGCCATCGGCGGGGGCAGCGCGGGTGGTGGCTTGACCGCTGGGCTGGCGCATTACAACCGTGACCGCGGCGGTCCGGCGCTGAGGCTGCAGCTGCTGCTTTACCCGATGATCGACGATACCCACGACACGCCATCGGGGCATGAAATCACGCATCCCACGGTTTGGCATCGCCAGGTGTCCTTCGAAGCCTGGAAGATGTACCTGGGCGACGAATTTGGCTCAGAGAATGTTTCGCCTTATGCGGCGGCGGCGCGCGCAACCGATTTCAGCAACTTGCCGCCCGCCTTCGTCAGCGTGGGCGCGCTGGACTTGTTTCGCGACGAGAACATCGATTACGCGCAGCGCTTGATGGCGGCTGGCGTGCCGACGGATTTGCAGGTGTATCCGGGAATGTTTCACGGCGCCGAGGTGTCAGCGCCAGAAGCGGCGGTCAGCAGGCGGATGCGGCTGGCTTATCGCGATGCGCTGAAACGCGCCATCGGCTGAACTTGATGCTATAGTCGAGCAATGCGCAGCGTAAACTTATCCGATCTAATGAGATTTGAAGGAGCAGCCCAATGTCTTTTGTTGAGCGAGTCGATCCCGAACTGGTTCCCGCGCTTGACCTATTCCCGGCTGAATTGGTAAGCGCCATCGGCGATGACCCGCCGGCCGCCCGCGCCATGCTTGAAGGTTTGATGCAAGCCATGCTCGAGGCTCTGCCGCCAACCGACGTAACCATCGAAGAACGCGCGATTCCTGGTCCCGATGGCGACATCTCCATCGCCGTTTACCAGCCGCCCGCGCCCGCGCCGCGCCCTGGACTGCTGATGATGCACGGTGGCGGTTACATCGTCGGCACAGCGCGCGAAGATATCAACGGCATCGGTTACGCCGAGCATGTCGGCTGCACGGTCGTCTCAGTCGATTATCGCATGGCGCCGGAATTCACATACAAAGAAGCCATCGCCGATTGCTTCGCCGGCTTGAACTGGATGTTTGACAACGCCGAGGCGCTCGGCGTCGACGCCAGCCGCATCGCGATCGGCGGCGGCAGCGCCGGTGGCGGGTTGACCGCTGCGCTGGCGCTCTACAATCGAGACAACAAGGGCCCCGATGTCGCTTTTCAATTGCTGGTCTATCCCATGCTTGACGATACCCACGAGACGCCCTCCGGCTATGAAGTCACCCATCCCAATGTCTGGAATCGCGATGTTTCGCTCAAAGCCTGGAAGATGTACCTGGGCGAAGAACATGGCGCGGACGAAATCTCGCCTTATGCCGCCGCCGCCCGCGCGCAAGACCTGAGCGGCTTGCCCCCGGCTTTTGTCGCCGTTGGCACGGAAGATCTCTTCCGCGATGAGGATATCGACTATGCGCAGCGACTGATGGCTGCGGGCGTGCCGACTGAGCTGTTAGTGGTTCCCGGTATGTTTCATGGCGGGGAAAGCATGGCGCCGGAGGCCCGCGTCAGTCAGCGGCTGCGGCTCGGTTATCTCGACGCCCTCAAGCGCGCCATCGGTTGATCAGCGAACATAGTCGGGACGCGGCAAAGAAAAAGCGCCTCCGCTGGAGACGCCCCTGCCGCAGTCTGTGACCCTGGAAGGACTCGAACCTTCAACCTAACGATTAAGAGTCGCTTGCTCTGCCAAATTGAGCTACAGGGCCCCTAAATCCAAGCTTAGCGACTCGAGATTATAGTGGCGCATCGGTGATCCAGGCAAGGGCGGAATCCCCCGCAGGACGCGCTCAAGCCTTAGGCGATGTGTATGAAATCAGTTTGAATTGCTTCGATCGCTAGGAAGCGCGGTTACAATGAAGGGGAGGCGGTGGCGCTCCACGCTTCAGGCCGGCGCTTCATCTCGATGCGAGCGGCAGCTATTGAGTGGGCGGCTTCAGCCCTATCCTTGTCCGCGGAAAACTAGATCTGTTTGGCGGGCCAATCATGACGAAACGCGTTCTCATCATCGGCGGCACTCGTAATATGGGTTACTACTTGTCGCGCCGGCTGGCGGAAGCTGGCTTCGATTTGACCTTGCTGAACCGCGGCATCACCAAAGACGATCTGCCGCGATCAATACACCGATTGCACGCCGATCGGACCGATCACAAGCAGATGCGGCGCGCGCTGCTGGCGAAGCGTTTTGACGTCGTGATCGACTTTGTATTGTATCGCGGCGATGAGGCGGAGACGGTCATCGAGCTCTTTCGCGACAATGTCGATCATTATATCTTTCTCAGCACCGGGCAAGTGTATTTGGTTCGGGAGGGCTTGCAGCGCCCCTTCCGCGAAGACGACTACGAGGGGCGACTGATGCCAGCGCCCAAAGAAAACTCTTACGCATTTGAGGAGTGGCGCTACGGCGTTGAAAAGCGCGATGTGGAAGATCAGCTCGCGGCCGCCTGGTCGCGGTCGCAGTTCCCTTGCACCATACTGCGCCTGCCTATGGTCAACAGCGCGCGTGATCCCTACCATCGTCTATTCAATTATTATCTGAGGCTGCGCGACGGCGGCGCCATTCTCGCGCCGGCAACGCCAAACCACCTGCTGAACCACGTGTATGCGCTTGATGTAGTCGATATTATTTTGCAGTTGATTGAATCGGGGCAGGGCAAGGGCAGCGCTTACAACATCGCCCAGGACGAGCGTGTCAGCCATGCTGAGTTTCTGTCGCTGCTCGCGAGCGTCATGGGTGTGGAAGCGCGCAGCGTCAGCGCCAAACGCAGCGAACTGGTGATTGGCGGGTTCATGCCTGATTGCTCGCCCTTTAGTGAGCGGTGGATGAGCGATCTCGACAATAGCCGCGGCAAGGCGGAACTCGGCTTGGGCTACACGCCGCTGCATCGCTGCCTCTCCGAGATCGTCGCCTATTTCGATGCGCATCCCACCGCGCCGCCGCTAACCTATCGCCGGCGTCAAGCCGAGCTGAACTTCGCCGAAGCGCAGGCGGCGAAACGGGATCTCTAAAGCCGTTCCAGCGCAAGCCGCCGAACCCGCCAGCGCAATGCCGGTCGGATTTAATGTCGCGATTGAGCCTGGCTGGTTACAATTGAACTGTTGGCGTCAGCAAAATATCTGTAACGATTTTGTTAGCGATGTGCTTTACGCTGATGCGCAGACTAACTGAAAAGGAGCGCAAATGAGATCAACTGTCAGATTTATGGTCCTGCTGCTTGTCGGTATGCTCGCTCTAAGCGGGTGCTCCGCGATGCGGTCGCTATTGATGGGCGATTCGGGTTCGGCGGAATCGTCGTCGCCGGACGTGGTTGTCGCGCCTAGCGTGCCGCGATTCACATTTTTCGACTCATGGGCATCTTGGTGACCGACCTGCCGACGCAATGGGCCCACCGTGAGTGGGCTCCAAGATACGTATGCCGGGCGGATTGAATTTGTAGTGCTTGACCTTGACAACTCGGCGCACGACGCCAAGCGAGCGCAATTAGGTTTCACCGCTCAAGCTCAGTACGCGCTCGTCAATGCCGACGGCTTAATTGTTGCGCGCTGGTTTGGTGTCCTCAATGACGCCAACATCAGAAGCGAACTGGACAATCTGCTTCAGAGCTAAGACGGGGGAGCGGGGATTCGTCTTCGCTCCCCACGGTCATCTTCCCAAGCCCCCTGCAAGGCGCGTTGCCTGCGCAAGCGCTGGCGAGTGGATTGATCGTGTCGCGTTTGCCGGGCGCGCGCCTGCTATAATCAGCGCAGATTCGCAGCCAACTAAAAATCAAAGCGCTGGAGTCGCAATTGCGCGTTCGGGGTGGTCTGGCTCTGCTATTCGTGGCGTTGCTTGCCAGCGCCTGTAATCTGCGTCGCCCAGAGGTAACTCTAACGCTGGCGCCAATCGAGACCGACACGCCGGTAGCAACAGAATCTATCGAAGCGCCAACAGGCACGGAGACGGCAACCCTTACGCCCTCCCCCACCATATCAGCGACGCCCACCATCACCCCATCAATTACAGCAACGGCGACGGCAAGCCTGAGCGCCACGGCTACGCCTACGCCCACCGCGACCGATACGCCAACGCCGACGGACACGGACGAGCCGACAGCGACGCCCACGCCAACGGCGACTGACACAGCGACATCGACGAATACGCCGACTCCAACCGATACGCCCACTGCAACTGCTACGCCGACGCCGACGTACACGGACGAACCTACTGCCACGCCCACGCCCACGGCGACTGACACAGCGACAGCGACGAATACGCTGACGCCAACCGATACGCCAACGGCGACTGACACGGACGAGCCTACTGCCACGAATACATCTACGGCGACTGACACAGCGACCGCGACGAACACGCCAACGCCCACTGACACGCCGACGTCGACGGACACGGACGAGCCGACTGCCACACCCACGCCCACGGCGACTGACACAGCGACAGCGACGAATACGCCGACGCCAACCGATACGCCGACGCCAACCGATACGCCGACGCCAACCGATACGCCGACGCCAACTTACACACTGACGCCGACGGACACGGATGAACCTACAGCCACGAACACGCCGACGCCCACTGATACGCCCACTGCAACTGCTACGCCGACGCCAACTTACACACCGACGCCGACAGACACGGACGAGCCGACCGCCACGCTCACGCCATCGGCAACTGACACAGCCACCGCGACGAATACGCCGACGCCCACTGATACGCCCACTGCAACTGCTACGCCGACGCCAACTTACACACCGACGCCGACAGACACGGACGAGCCGACCGCCACGCCCACGCCCACGGCGACTGACACAGCCACCGCGACGAATACGCCGACGCCAACTTATACACCGACGCCGACGGACACGGACGAACCTACAGCCACGCCCACGCCCACGGCGACTGACACAGCCACCGCGACGCCCACGCCCACGGCAACTGACACCGCGACTGCGACGAATACGCCGACGCCAACCGATACACCGACGCCGACGGACACGGACGAGCCGACAGCGACGCCCACGCCCACGGCAACTGACACCGCGACTGCGACGAATACGCCGACGCCAACCGATACACCAACGCCGACGGACACGGACGAGCCGACAGCGACGAACACGCCGACGCCAACTTACACACCGACGCCAACCGATACACCGACGCCAACCGATACACCGACGCCGACGGACACGGACGAACCTACAGCCACGCCCACGCCCACGGCGACTGACACAGCCACCGCCACGCCCACGCCCACGGCGACTGACACAGCCACCGCGACGAATACGCCGACGCCAACTTACACACTGACGCCGACGGACACGGACGAGCCGACCTCCACGCCCACGCCAACGGCAACTGACACAGCGACAGCGACGAACACGCCGACGCCAACTTACACACCGACGCCGACGGACACGGACGAGCCTACAGCGACGAACACGTCGACAGCAACGGACACACTTGAGCCGACAGCTACAAACACGGATGAGCCGACGCCGACGGAAACGCCGATGGCAACGGACACGCCGACCGCGACCAATACGCCAACCACAACGGAAACGGAAGAACCGACTTCTACGAGCACAGCGACGGCGACCGAGCCTCCAACCGCCACCGATACGGATGTACCGACGGCAACGGATACTCAGGCGCCGACGCAGACGAATACAGCAACGGCAACAGAAACCGAAGTGCCGACTGCAACCAGCACAGCAAGACCAACCGATACGGCTATACCAACCGAAACAGATACTCAGGCGCCGACGCAGACGAATACACCAACGGCAACAGAAACCGAAGTGCCGACTGCAACCAGCACAGCAAGACCAACCGATACGGCTATACCAACCGAAACAGATACGCAGGCGCCGACGGAGACGCCAACGGAAACAGACACCGCAGTGCCTGCTACAACCAGCTCGCCAAGAACGACTGATACGGCTGTGCCGACAGCGACCGCTAGCGAGCCGCCAACGACCACGAACACCGCGACGCTGACAGCTACGGCTGCGTCAACCGCAACGAGTTCGCCGAGCGTTACCAATACCGCGGCCCCCAGCGCGACAGATCCGCCAGCAGCCACAGACACAGCCGAGCCAACCGCGCCGACCCCGCCAAGCGCTACCCAGACCGCTGAAGCGATTCGGACCAGCCTGCCGCCTGCGCCCGATCAACCAACATCCACCGTCAGCGCTGTGCCCACGACGGCGCTTCCACCGACGAGCGCAGCCACCGAGCCTGTATTGCCCACGCCGACGCCAACGCCGACCTCAATTCAAACGCAGCCGCCCATTTTGCTGCAGCGATTGGACGAGGTCGTCCCGACTGCGGCAAGCGAAGCCGATTTCATCGCGCCGCGCGAATTTGAGCGGACGCTTACCGCATTGCCAACGCTTGACAATTTTCCGACGCCTGCAGATCTGCCGACGCTTGATGCGGACGAGATAGCGCAGCTCTTGGCGACGCAGCCCCCTCGTCCGCCGCAACCGGCGCCATCGACGGCGGATCCAAATGCTCAGGCGCAAGCTGGCGTCGCCGGTCCAGCGACCCCAGCGACGCCCTTTGGCACACCAACACAAGGACCCGGATTCGCTTTCACCCCGGGTCCGGGCGATGCGGACACACCGGCGGAAGTTGGCGTCCGTGTGCTGCCGCCGACAGCGACAGCTGCCGTATTCCAGCCGACGGTGGCGGTCCGACCTGACTTGATCCAGCCGACGATCGCGCTGGTTTCGGTCGCTTCGACTTTCAGCATCAGCAGCGCCTCGGTGTATACCTTTGATGTGGCGCCGAGCCAGACATTCACCTTCCAGAATATCCGGTTGGGCGGCGGCGTTCGTCTCTTCCTGCCCAACCCGGTGGATTCAAACAGCTGGCTGCGGACCGATCACACCGGCATGCTGCGCTACCGTCCCATCGGCGTGGCGCAGGAAGGCGTTATGAGTTACTCGCCCTTCTTCGAGGGCTTTGGCGTGTCTAGCATCGATCAGAACAAGAACCGCATCGTTGAATTGGATTGGTCGGCTGACGGGCGGCAATTCAGCTTCCGCATCGCGCCGCCGCCTGGCACGGACACCGCCAATGCCGGCGTCTGGTTCTGGCAGCCGGAAGGCAATCTTGCGACGGATCCCACGTATCCGATCATCCGCGACTGCCCGCATGAGGGTTTCGGTTCTTGCCAACGTATAAACCGAGTCGGTCCTGTCTGGCATTGGACGACCCGAGCGGTATCCTGGTCGCCAATTTCGGGCAGCAACGCGGTGCTGCTGACGCTGCGCCTGCCGGACGAAGGGCGGAACGCGCTAGCTATCGCGCACGCTGTACGCAATCCGGATGTTGGCAACCAACAACCCAACTTCATCCGCTACGATTATGGGCACTGGAATCTGAATGGGCAGGGCATCGTCGTCAGCGGCCGCCGTCCGGACGGGCGCGTCATCATCGGCGAAGTCAACAATGATTTGACCGGCGAGCGCGTCATCCTCGATGGGTCTGCGCTGGGGCTGTGGCTGCGCGATGCCGCCCGTCATCCGAATGGGCAATACTTTGCGCTGGGGCGTCCGGGCGCGCCGGGCAGCGGGCCCGTCGCACTCTATAATCAATCTGGCAACCGGATATCGAATTTCATCGGCGAGACGGCGCCAGAAGACGTTCGCTGGTTCCCCAATCGCAGCCAGGTGGTCGTCTCTGTTCGGGGCAAGCAGTACACGGTGCAGGTGGTGGGCGGCAGCATCACCGACGCCACCGGTCGCCTCAGCAACCCGCAATTCAGCCAAAGCGAATTCGGCTCGTCGTCGATTCCCTCCGGGGTGCTTCAAGGTTCGGCATATTATCCTGGCCAGCAGCTGAGAATGACGCAGGCCTTGAATGTGCGGGGCGGTCCATCCACCGGCAACCCGATCGTCGGACGTTTGGAGACGGGGGATTACATCGCCATCCTCGCCGGACCGCATCGTGAAAGTCGTTATGAATGGTGGCAAGTGCAGACGGCGAGCAATATCGTCGGCTGGATCGCGGGAAAGATCGACGGCGCGCCAACTATTCGCTCGCCTTGACTCCCGCCGGCTGTTGTCAATCGAGCCGCGCAGTTCTAGTATGTGAGTCGAACTGAATTCGGCAGGCAGTCTCATGCAGAATGATCCCCTGGTCAGCATTGTCATACCGACCTGCAACCGCCGGCATTTCGTCGCCGATGCCATCGACAGCGCCTTGGCTCAGTCCCACCGCAACTGCGAGATTATCGTGGTTGATGACGGCAGCGGCGATGGCACGGGCGACTATCTGCAAGCGCGGTATCGCGAGCGCATTCGCTACTACTATCAGGACAATCAGGGTCCCGGCATGGCGCGCAATCGCGGTGTTGAAGCGGCTAGGGGGGAGTTCGTTCACTTTCTTGATGCCGATGATCAACTGCATGAACGCAAGATCGAGATTTGCCTGGCGGCATTCCGCCAGCATCCTGAGGTTTCGGTCGTCTATACTCATTACCAACAGGTGGCGAGCGATGGCGCGACGCCAGTCGAAACCGGCGCCTTCGAGCAGTATACCGACGACATCTACTGCGAATTGCTGCGCCAGACCGGCTGCCGCATCTTGACCAGCGCCAGCATCTGCCGCCGGGCGGCTCTGCGCGAGGTCGGCGGTTTTGCCGACGATGTGAATTTCCGCAGCGCCGAAGACTGGGATCTCTTCCTGCGCCTGGCGCTGCGATTCCGTTTTCACGGCATCAATCAACCCTTGGTATATCGGCGCGTGCATGGCGCCATGATCTCGGACGACAAGCTCTTTGGCGCTTACGGTCGCTTGAAGACAATAGAAAACGCGCGCGCATACGGCTGGAAGGGCTGCATGACCGACGCCGAATTCGATCAGTTGGAGGCCGCAAGGCATCACGTCTACGCCTTGTATCTGTGGCAGTCGGGCAACCGAGCCGACGCCAGGCATCACTTTCTGCGCGCCGCTAGGCTCTTCCCGCCGCTCGCCAGGCAGCGCCGCTTATACGCCTTCTATGCGCGCTTTCTCCCGCCGCAATCGCTGGGCTTGACGCTGGCGCTGGCTCACGGTTTGAGGCGGCTCGCCGGCAGACATGCCGCCGCCAATCGGTGATCTGTGAATCCCGCTGGCTTGGGTTGCGCCCGAATCAATCCGGACATAATGACGTATAATGTTTGAGGACGAGCCCATTATAAGGTGACTGCATGATGCCGACCAAGACGGACAGCTTGCGTTACGACATCAGGGAATTGATGAAATCTGGCGCCTACAGCGAGATCATTGACCGCTGCCACCTCGAGCTGACCATGGCGCGCCGTGAAAAACGGGGGAGCGTGGAGGTGATCGCGCTGCTCGGCTTGGCTGAGGCGCAAACTTCGCTCGGTCACTTTGGATTCGCTCGCGATTATGTCGATCAGGCGCTTGCTCGCGCGGAGGAAATCCGGTCCATTGGTCAAACGGTTGATGCATTAATCGTTCGCGCCCGCATCGCGCGGGAAGGCTTTTTCCAGACGGCTGAGGCGGATGAAGATTATCAGCGCGCGGTAGACCTTGCCTTTGAAGCGGGCGATATGCGGCGCTATGGACTGTCGCTGCTGGGCATGGGCGAGATCGCCGCCAACCCGACCCACTCGAGCAAACAGGCCTGGCGCGTTATTGATATCGCGCGCGAAGCCGATGATGGTCAGCTGGAGGCGCGGGCGATTCTGCTGCTGTCGAACGCATTCATCCGCCAGTCCGATTACAAAAAGGCGAGCGATGGCTTATTGGTAGCGCTTCGCAAGGCGCAGGCCGCCCAAGACCGGCTGCTCGAAAGCCTTATTATTGGGCAGCAGGGTTTGGCGCTGGCGCAAGACAGCGACACCTTTCAGCGCGGCATCGAGCAGCAGTTGACAGCGCTGGAGGTCGCCCGCGGGCTGCAAGCCATCTTCCACGAGTTTATGCGCCTCTATACCTTGGCGATGACCTTGCTTGCCGCAAACGACTATGACGAAGCGCGCAGCTACTTTGATCAGATGCTGGCGCTGTCGCAAGATGTCGAGCACAAGCCCTACGAGATGTATACCCTGGGCATGCTTGGGCAGTGGCATGAGCTGCGCGGCAAGCCCGATATCGCCATCGCCTATTTTGGACGCGCGGCGGATTCCGCCAGAAACATCGCCAATCCAGCTTACGAAGCGCGTTATCTTTACGCGCTTGGATCGGTTCATCAATCGCAATGGGACTTTGCAGGCGCTCGCCGTCAGTTCGCTCAGGCGCGCGCGCTTTATCGCTCGCTTGAAGACAGCCGAAACGCCACCCGCGTCAGCGCTGCCATTCTTTACAGTTATGTGCTGGCTTTCGCCTCGCGCTTCATGCGGCTGATCGGTCTTCAGCCAAAAGACGGTCAGTAGCTTAGGGCGGCGCCTGCGCTCAAAGTTCCAGCTTGCCTTGTCGCCAAAGCCCAGTAAGCGTAATCGACGGAGTGAAGACGAGTGGCGGCAGATCGTTCGGCGCGAACCAACCGACGGCAGCCGCGTCATCGCCCGCCCGCGCTTCGCCTGCCAATACTTCAGCGGCATAAGCAATGACGATGTCCGCCAAGCCCTGGTCGCGCTTGGGGAAGACCGCCAGCAGCTTGCCAATGTGGACTTGCAGGTTGGTTTCTTCGCGCGTTTCTCGAATGGCCGCCGCTTCCGGCGCTTCATCATAATCGACGAATCCAGCAGGCAGCGCCCATTTGCCTTTGCCCGGGTCGGCTGCGCGCTGAATCAGCAAAACGCGGCCAGCGCGCGTGATGAACACCGCCACTGCGACTTTGGGATCGAAATAAACGGGAGTCTCGCAGCGCTGGCAAAAGGGCCGCATCCGTCCCGCTGTATTCCTGCTGACCAGGAGCCCGCCGCAGATTGCGCAGTAATTTGCGATTCGCGTCATCGGAGCGCCTGCGCCGCCGGCAATCCCATTGACAAAAGGCGCGCGCCAAAATACACTACCATTCCCCGCGCCGGAGTGGCGGAATTGGCAGACGCGCACGACTCAAACTCGTGTACCTTCGGGTGTGTGGGTTCGACTCCCACCTCCGGCACCTCTCCCCGCTTGTCTAAGCCCAAGCAGCAATCATTCAGCGCAGAAGCCACTTGGTCTCGGCTTCGCCTGCTTTCATGTTCTCGTATCGCGCCAGCGTGAAGAGCCAATCCGAAAGCCGATTGACATAGGGCAGCACATGCTGGCTGATGTCCTCAACTGCCGCCAAAGTCACGATTCGGCGTTCGGCGCGGCGGCAAATCGCGCGTGTCAACTGAAGCTGAGCGGCGGCTGGCGCGCCGCCCGGCAAGATGAAGTTGCTCAGCGGCGCCAGCTCCCGGCTCATTTGGTCAATCGTGCTTTCCAGCCAGTTGACCTCCGCCTCCGATACGCGGGTGATCCACTTGGCTTTGGCATCAAGCGGCGTCGCCAGGTCCGACCCCAGATGGAATAGCTGAGACTGCGCCTGCTCCAGCCATTCATCGCCCTGCTGGCTGGCGCCGGCCGCGCGCGCCACGCCGAGGGCAGAATTAACCTCGTCGATTGTGCCGTAAGCCTCGACGCGCAAATGAGACTTGGGCGCCCGCCCGCCGCCAAACAGCGAAGTCTCGCCGGCGTCGCCGGTTTTCGTGTAGATTTTCATATCCGTCCTTTGCCGTCCCTCAAGTGTCTTGCGGTCTTGGATGCTTTAGCCTCGACCTGGTAAGAGGCCCCGGCGTCGCTGCCGCTTTTCAACGAGCTCCGCCAGTGCGATGCCGGCGAATACCAGCCATACCAGCTCTATTGGGAAGAGATACCTCGGCAGCGCCAAGAGGAAAAAGTGAATCGCAACTGTATAGGCGGCGAATCCGGCAAGCGGCGCGCCAACGACCCAACGCTTCCGCGACCAGAACATGCCCAGCAGACCGAATCCGATCCCGATGTAGTGAAAGACCCAGAACGCCAGCTTGATGGCGAAGCCCTCAGTCCGAATCACTTGAAGCAACCCGCGGGGCGAACGATCCTCCAACAGCCACTGGCGCCCGGCGCCCACAATGCTGACGTCGCCAAATGGCGCCGTGCCATAAGGCTGCAGGATCGAGTAGGCGAGCTCGTTTACTCGCAGCGCGAGATAACCGGCCGGGTCGGCGCTTACGATTGCGCTGATCTTGCTTACATAGGTCTCGGTCGCATGTTCAAAATTGCAGTCAACGTCGCAATCCGCCGGGGTAGTGACTTCTACGCCTTCCAGGAGCAGCTTGTCGTTCTGCTGTGGACTGCCATCTCTGGTCTCCGCGCCGCGCCAGAGCGCCCCCATCAGTTGATCGCTGACGATGACAAATCGCTGCCAAGAGACAAGATTGTAGAGTGTCCAGGTCGAGACGATGGCGGCATAAACCAGCAGGAGCAGCAGGCAGCGCCGGCGCCAACCTTGCAGAATCTGACCCCGCCCAAGCCAACTTAGATGAATCGCGAGGACGACGGGAAAGAGCGCCGCGACGCCCCGCGTTAAAGTCGCCAAGCCAAATGCGGCGGCTGATAGCGCCAACGCGCTGGTCGGGCTCACTCGATGCAAGCGCCATCCGCGCAGCAGCCCAGCGGCGGTTTCGCTATAAAGCCAAAGACCCAGCGCGACGAAAAAAATGTACAGCGTTTCGGTGCCGATGCGAGACGGCTCGGTGATAAAAGCCGGATGCAGCGCGACAAGCGCCCCAGCGAACATGCCTGCGACTGGCTCGCCAGCGATGATCGTCGCCAGCCGAAACGCCAGATAAGCGGTCGCGATCGAGGCCAGGCACTGCGCCAGTCTAATCGCGATTATCGCCTCATGATCGGGCAGGAAGACTTGAAATACGCCGACAAAGAGCACATACAGCGGCGCCGGCTTTAGCTTGGAGATATAAAAGGGAATATCACGGATGTAGCCGTGTTCCTTCCCGCTGAAGAATCCCGCGCCGTAGACCAGATACTCGCTGCTGTCGCCACCAGTGGCGCCGGTATACTCGACCAGCGTCGCTTGATCCAGCGCGTAGCCGACGCGCAAAACAAAGCCGAGCAGCAGAATCGCCGACAGCATCCAGGCATGGCGCCCCGCAAACCGAATCCGCGTCACCCCGCCTCCGCTAGCCACTGTTGAATGAACGTATTGATCGGCACGAGCCGCCCCGCGGCGGTCAAGCGAGATGCGGTCCGCCCAAAACCACGCCGCATGAACTTTAGTTTACACCCTCGCCAGCGCTTATCCATCTTTGATTGTTCTGTCGCCTGCGCCTAATGCGATTATAATTGATCTGAAGGGAGCCCGGGCATGAAGGAAACACAGGCTTATATTGAACGGATCATGCGCGTAAATCGCGGGCATCAGCGGCTGGCGTTGGCCGTCGACCATTCGCTATCATCCATGCTCGCCGGGCAAGCCATGCTGGTGCGCCGCATCGACAAGGATTACGAGGCCGAACATTGGGATCCTTATCTGCGCGAACTCTGGTTCCCGGTTGAGATCCAGGCGAGCAATATCGTCATTGTCGAGCGCCCCGCGCGAACGCACTATCTGCCCGGTCAACTTTTTAGCATTATTGGACCGGTTGGCAAGCCCTATCGCTTTCGTCAGAAGCTGCGCAATATCCTGCTCATTGCCTATAATACAACGCCGGCGGCGCTGTTGCTGATGGTGCCGCCGCTTTTGGCGAAGCAAGTAAGCATTACCCTGGTCTTGATGGGTTCGGCAAAGCAGTATGAATCCAATCACTTGCCGGAAGAAGTAGAAGTCTTGCAGGCTGATGACAACCTGACTTGGCCAGATATGGTGATGACCCTGGGCTGGGCTGATCAGGTGTTTGTCCTGGTCGGGCAGGGGGACGAAGCGGGATACTTTAGCGACATTATGCAGTTGATGCGCGAGCGCCACAGCGACATTCCCGCCAATTACGTCTTTGGCGTCGTAGAGCGCGATTTGCCTTGCGGCGTCGGCGCCTGCCACGCTTGTGTGCTGAATCTGCGCGGGGCGCAGAAGCTGCAATGCACTGACGGTCCCGCCTTTGATTTAACTGAATTGCGTTTGAATTAGCGTCAGGCTGCTGATGGCGATCGACATTGTACGCTCCCGAAAATACAGTCTCACCGTCTCGACGCCAGTCATGCCGGCTTCGGGGACGGTCGGCTTTGGCGACCGCTACCGTGATTTGCTGGACTTTGAAAAGCTGGGCGCCTTCGTTACCAACGCAGCCACAATCGAGCCCTGGCGCCCGGCCAGGGGCACGCGCATCATCCCGCTGGATGCGGGCGTGCTGGTGCATACCGGGCTGCCTAATCCCGGGCTCGCCAAGGTGATTAAGCAGTACCGCCGCGCTTGGGCGAACATGCCAATACCGGTCATTTTGCATCTGCTTGGCACGTCGGCGAGGCAATTGAAGCGGGCTCTCCCATTGATAGACGAGGCGCAGGAGATCGCCGCGGTCGAGCTCGGCATAAGCGATGACAGCGACGCAGCCGACGCTGTCTCCCTGGTGGCGGCGGCGTCTCAGATGGAAAAGCCCCTGCTCGCGCGCCTGCCGTTTTATGAATGTCAGCAATTGGCGCTGCCGCTTGCCGACGCCGGCGCCGATGCGCTGGTGCTGACCGCGGCGCCGCGCGGCACCGCTCGCGATCCGCATAGCGGGCGGCTGGTGAGCGGCCGCGTCTACGGCCCGCTTATCAAGCCAATGATCCTGAGAATGGTGGGCAGATTGCGCCGCCAGCTGCCAGAAGAACTGCCCATTATCGCTTCAGGCGGCATACACTCGCCGCAAGACGCGCGCGATTATCTTGAAGCCGGCGCCGTCGCCGTGCAAGTCGATACGGCGACCTGGGCGCAGCCGAAAATGCTGGAGCGCATCGCTCGTGATCTCGGTGGCTGGGTCGCGACCAGGCAAAAAGACGCGCTGCCCGACGAATGGAACCCGGAGATGACGCATACCGAGGTGATACAGCGGCGGGCGACCTGAACTGGCCAGCGACGCGGACTTGCATAAATCAGAGACGGTTCTTTACATGCCCGAATACGACTTTCGATGTGAGGCTTGCGCGCATCGTTTCTCCCTTCGATTCAAGACCTACGCTATGTACGATGCCGCGGCGCTGCGCTGCCCGGCTTGTAATTCGGCGGATTTGAGCCGTGCGATCTCGCCAGTGGCGATACCAAAAGCAGACAGGAACTATAGCAAGATGTCGTCACAGGAGATGCTGTCCGTGCTGGAATCGGGCGAGACCGACCAGGTGGAAGCGATGTTCAAACAGGTCGGCGGCAGCCAAGCCGAGCGCGCAGAGCCAGGCTCGGATTCAGCGGATCCCGCTTGAGTTTACAAATACCAATCCCGCAGCGCGTCGCGCGTTTCGTCAATGATGGCTTCCCAGGCATGGTCAGGCGCGCGCGTTATGGTGAGGCGGTCGCATTCAATCGTCAGCATCTCGATGCCGTCCACGGCGGCGAATAGCAGCTGGGCGATTGGCGAGCCCAAGTCGCCTTCTTGCGGGTTCAGGTAGCGTTCTTCTTCAAGCTCGGTCAGCGTCTGATTGACGTATAGCTCGGCGATATTGGGGTCGTCGCCGTATTCAACATCAACCGTAACGTATTCTGACATGCTGCTGCCTCGCCTTCCCGCTCATGCGCGGCCCGCGGGCTGCTGCTGCGTGATGCAATGGATATTGCCGCCGCCGAGCAAGATCTCGCGCGAAGAGATGCCGATAATCTTGTGCTGCGGAAACAATTCCGCGATTTTTCTGCGCGCGGCTTCATCATGACGATCGTCGAATTGCGGCAGGATGATGCCCCCGTTTGCGATGTAGAAGTTGATGTATGAACCAGCCAGGCGCTCGCCCGCCGGACGCGAAAAAGCCGAGCCGACGACATCCAGCCCTTCCGCTTCCGCTTTTGTCATCGTCAGCGGAGCCGGCTGGTGAATCTTGTGGACCGACAGCGATCGACCGCGGGCGTCTCGCGCCGACATCAGCGCGTCATAAGCTTCGGCTGAGCGTTCGTACTGTGGGTCGGATCTGTCGTCGGTCCAAGTCAAGGCGACCACGCCCGGGCGCGCGAAGCAGCACAAGTTGTCGACATGACCGTCAGTCTCGTCTTCAAATACGCCGCGCGGCAGCCAGATGATCTTGTCTACGCCGAGATATTCTGACAGGCGCTTCTCGATGTCCGCTTGTGCGAGCCCTGGATTGCGATTGGGATGCAGCAGGCACTGCTCCGTAGTAAGCAATGTGCCTTGACCATCGACGTGAATCGAGCCGCCTTCCATCACCAGCGGCGCGTGGTAGCGATCCAGCGATTCAATCTCCAGCATCTTGGTTGCGACCAGATCATCCTGATCCCAGGGGAAATACATCATCTTTCGCAGCCCGCCCCAGGCGTTAAAGCGCCAGTCTATGCCGCGCAGCCCGCCGCTGTCGTTGACCACGAAGGTGGCGCCGCAATCGCGCATCCAGGCGTCGTTGTTGGATAGCTCGACCACGCGTACATTTGCGGGCAGCAAAGCGCGGGCATTTTCATATTGGTCGCGATTCACGCCCATGGTCACCCGTTCAAAGCGGGAGATTTGACGCGCTGCTTCGACAAAGGCGCGCTGAGCAGGCTTGCCGCCTTGGCGCCAGGTATCGGGCCGCTGGGGCCACAGCATCCAGCAGCCGGCATGCGCCTCCCACTCGGCCGGCATCCGGTAGCCGTCGGCGCGCGGCGTCGATTGAATTACGCTTGGCATCAACTGCGCTCCTTTCCAGCGCCATTATGCCGCTGAGAACGGCGCAAAGGCAGGCCGATTTTCCATGCGCTAAGGAAAAGCGCGCGCCTTCATAGTACAATACGGCTTCTGAAATGGAAGACAGGCGGCGGCAGAACCAAATGCGTCTGAATGCTATCTCGCCAATTGATGGGCGTTATGCCGATAATGCGGCGCCCCTGCGAGACTTCCTTTCCGAGTGGGCGCTGATGCGCTGGCGCGTGCTGGTGGAAGCGCATTGGCTTATGGCGATGTCTGCGGAACCCTCGATTTCGCACTTGCGTCCATTCACCACAGCCGAGACCGACTTCCTGCGCTCGCTGTCAGGCGACTTTGACGAGGCGGCCGCGCGGCGCGTCAAATCGCTTGAAGCCGAAACCAACCATGATGTTAAAGCGGTGGAGTATTACCTAAGGCAGCGCCTGCGTGAAAGCAGCCTCGCCGATGTGGAAGAGTCGGTGCATTTTGCCTGCACCTCGGACGACATCAATAACCTCGCTTACGCGATGATGTTTCGCGCTGCCCTAAGCCAAGTCTGGCAGCCGGGCGCGTGCGCGCTCATTGCTCGCCTCGATGAATTGGCGCGCCGCAACGCCGCCGTCCCAATGCTGGCGCGGACGCATGGGCAAGCGGCCACGCCCACAACGCTGGGCAAGGAATTCGCCGTATTCTCCCATCGGCTTCGACGGCAGCTTCAGACCATCGACGCGCAAGAATATCTCGGCAAATTCAATGGCGCGGTCGGCGCCTTTAATGCCCATCATGTCGCCTATCCACAAGCCGATTGGCTCGCGATCGCGCGGCGTTTTGTCGAAGGGCTCGGTCTGGTTTACAATCCGCTGACGACCCAGATCGAGCCGCACGATTATCTCGCGGAGTTGGCGCACAGCTTGATTCGCTTTAACACGGCGCTGCTCGATTTCTGCCGCGATATGTGGCTGTATATTTCTCTGGGTTATTTTCGTCAGAAGGTCAGCGCGCGCGAGGTCGGGTCTTCGACCATGCCGCATAAGGTGAACCCAATCGATTTCGAGAACGCGGAAGCGAACTTGGGGATCAGCAGCGCGTCATTTGCCCACCTGGCGCAGAAGCTGCCCCAATCTCGACTTCAGCGCGATTTGAGCGATTCGTCCGCGTTAAGAAACTTCGGCGTCGCTATCGCCCACAGTTATCTCGCGCTGCTGTCCGCCGAGCGCGGGCTATCGAAAGTCGAAGCCGACCGCGGCGCCCTGGCCGGCGACCTTGACGACGCCTGGGAAGTGCTGGCGGAGGCGGTGCAGACTGTCATGCGCAAGCATCATCTGCCGGGGGCTTACGAGCGCTTGAAGGCGCTGACCCGAGGCGCAAGCGTCACCCGCGAAGACCTGCGAGAATTCATCAGCGCGCTGGCGATACCGGAAGCCGACAAAGAAGCGCTCATGCAGCTCAATCCCGGCGCCTATACGGGCCGAGCCGAAGAGCTGGCATTGAAGCAGTGGGACAGCGACCAGGCTGAGATTGAAATTGATGGCTCTGGCTTGACGAGCTAGCCGGGCAGGAGGGGAGCGAATCGCGATGTTTCAACCATTTGGCACTCAAGAGACGGTGCGGCTGACGATGGGGCAGGCTTTAATCAAATTCCTTCAAATGCAATATACGGAATACGACGGCGAAATTCAGCGTTTCATTCCCGCTATCTGGGGCATCTTCGGCCACGGCAACGTCAGCGGCTTGAGCCAGGCGCTTTGGGAATATGGCGCTGAACTGCCCTATTTTCAGCCTACAAACGAACAGTCGATGGTGCACGCGGCCTCCGGCTTCGCGCGCGCCCGACTGCGCGCGCAGACTTTCGCCTGCACGACGTCAATTGGGCCCGGCGCGACCAATATGGTCACCGGCGCCGCTACCGCCCATATCAACCGATTGCCCGTGCTGCTGCTGCCCTCCGATTATTACGCGACTCGTTTTCAAGGCCAGGTCTTGCAGGATATCGAGCATCCGGTTTCGCTGGACATGAGCGTGACCGACTGCTTTCGCGTGGTCAGCCAATTCTTTGACCGAATCACCCGTCCCGAGCAGATTCTCTATGCCGCGCCCGAAGCCATGCGCGTGATGGCTGACCCCGTTGACGCGGGTCCGGCGACGATCGCCTTGCCTCAGGATATCCAAAGCGTCGCCTTTGACTGCCCGACCAATTTCTTCCGCAAAAAAATCTGGCGCATCGAGCGGCGGCAGCCGGACCAGCGGCGGATTGATGAAGCCATCAGCTTGCTGAAAGCGGCTGAACGCCCCTATATCCTGGCTGGCGGCGGCGTGCATTACTCGAAAGCCTGGGCGGAATTGCGCGAATTCTCCGACCGATTCGGCATCCCGGTCGGCGAGACGCATTCGGGGCGGGGCGCGCTGAAAGAAGAATCGCCCATTCTGATTGGCGGCAGCGGTCACACCGGTACGCCGCTTTCGGGCAAGTATGCCGCCGAAGCCGATCTTGTCTTTCTCATAGGCACGCGCCTGGCCGATTTCGCCACCGGTTCCTACTCCGCCTGGCAGCACCCCGAAGTCAAATTCGTCAGCGTTAACGTCAGCGGCGCGCACGCGCATAAACTTGGCGCCACGCCGATAGTCGCCGATGCCCGTGAAACCCTGCGCCAGCTCATCGCCGCCGGCGCGAAAGCTGGCGTCAAACCTGACGCGGCTTATGTCGAATCGGTCGCTGTCGATCGGCAGGGCTGGCTGCGGCAGAAGCGGGAGACCGTTTACGTCCAGCATCCCGATGAGCGGATGAGCCAGGCGCAGGTGATCGGCGTCCTGAACGACTTTATGGCTAGCGGAGATACGCTTGTCTGCGCCGCGGGCACCGCGCCGGGCGATTTGCATCAACTCTTTGAGGCGACCGCGGGCCGCGCGCTGCACCTCGAGTTCGGCAATTCCTGCATGGGATACGACATCCCGGGCGCGATCGGCGTACGGCTGGCGCGACCGAATCACGCGGGAGAGGTCTACGTTTTCCTGGGCGATGGCAATTACCTCTTGCATCCGATGGAGCTGAAGACCGCGGTGCAAGAGGGCGTCAAGCTGACAGTCATCCTGCTGCAGAATGACGGCTTCCAGTCAATCCACGGGCATCAGAAGGCGCTCGTTGGGCACAGCCTGGGCAACGAATTCCGCGTCCGCGATCAAGCAAGCGGCAGGCTGGATGATGGCGATTTCGTCGAAATTGATTATGCCAAGAATGCCGAGAGCATCGGCTTGCGCGCCTGGAATGCCACCGATGAAGCGGCGTTGAAGGCAGCGCTCGAAGAGGCGCGCCTGGAGCAGCGCTCCTGCATGATCGTGGCGCAGATAGAGCGATACAGCCGCTTGCCGCGCTCCGGCATCTGGTGGGATGTCTTCGGCGCCGAAGTCACCAGCGACGAAGCGACGAAAGCGCTGGTCGAAGAGCGCGAAGAAGGGCGCCAAAGCCAGCGCTTTTATTGGTAAGCCACAGGACGAGAGGCGGATTTCTATGCGGAACGGCTCTTCGAGGAAGCCATACGACATCATCGTATTTGGCGATACCTGCGTCGATTTGATCTTGCGCGATGACGATGTCGCGCCTCAGTTTGGGCAAGTTGAAAAAACAGTCGCCGGTTATGACCTGGTGATGGGCGGCTCCTGCTGCATCTTCGCCGCGCAGGCGGCCAAGCTTGGCTTGCGCGTCGCCATTCTGGGGCGCGTCGGCGCTGATTACTTTGGCAAGCTGATCGTCGACGCGCTTGCGGAAGCCGGCGTCGATACCCGCTATATCGACGTGAAGGACGACCTTCGCACCGGCGTCACCGTGCATCTCGTCCAAGGCGATGACCGCGCGATGTTGACCCACATGGGTTCGCTGAACGCGCTGACGGCCGCCGATGTCGCTGACGAATTCCTGGCTTCGGCGCGACACCTGCATTACGGCAGCCTCTATTTGCAGACGAGGCTGCTGCCGCATTGGGTTGAAATCCTGGCGCGGGCAAAGCAGCTTGGGATGACGGTTTCATTGGACACCAATTGGGATCCCGCTGAGCGCTGGGATCACGATCTTGAACGCGCCTATCCCTATATTGACGTCTTGCTGCCCAATGAGCAGGAGGCGATGTACCTCAGCGGGATGGATTCTTATGGCGCGGCGATCACGAATTTGCGGCAGCGCGTTCCCCTGCTGGTCGTCAAACGGGACATCGCCGGCGCCGTCGCCTGGCAGGGGGAGCGCGAGTTTGCGCAATCTGTATTTGAAGCCAATGAAGGCGGCGATGGCATCGGCGCGGGGGACAGCTTTGACGCCGGGTTCCTGGCGGGCTGGCTTAACGGCTTGCCGCTGGCGGGCTGCCTCTCGCTCGCCTGTGAATGCGGTCGCGGCGTCGCTGGCGGGGTGGGCGGCATCGCCGGGCAGCCTGTCCAATCAGATTTCAGCGTTTTGCAAGCCGAGGCATTCTAGTTGAGCATTCGCTGAATCAAGCCGATTCATCATTATCAGCATTAACCAGCCCGGCGCCATTGTAGCCGCGCCCGACGCCGCGATATTCGAAACCGAGCGCGCGCAGTTCAGCGGGACTGTAGATATTGCGACCATCAATCATGATCGGTCGCTTCATTGATTCGTGTATCCGCCGCATATCCAGTTGCTTGAATTCGTTCCACGGTGTCAAAACGATAAGCGCCTCCGCTTCTTCGGCGGCGCTGTAGGCGTTGTCGCAAGGGATTAGAGCCGGCACTTCGCTGCAGGCGTTGTCCATAGCGACCGGGTCGTAAACCTTGACCGCCGCCCCTTGATTCAAGAGCGACCGCGCCACTGCCAGCGACGGCGATTCGCGCGTGTCGTCCGTGTTCTGCTTAAATGCCAAGCCAAGTATCGCGACCGTCTTGCCATTCAGATTGCCGCCCAGCATTTCGCGCGCCTTGAGGGTGATTTGCCGCCGCTGAAAGGCGTTAATCTCCATAACCGCGTTCAGCAACTGTGGGTGCATCCCATGCGTCTGCGCCATATTGGCAAGCGCCTTGACGTCTTTTGGAAAGCAGGAGCCGCCAAAGCCCACGCCCGCTTGCAAGAAATGTGGACCGATCCGTTTGTCGAAGCCCATGCCGCGCGCGACTTCTTCCACATCAGCGCCAAGCCGCTCGCAAATGATGCTGATCTCGTTGATAAAGCTGATGCGCGTCGCCAGGAACGCGTTGGAGGCGTACTTGATCATCTCGGCTGTGCGAATATCGGTGATGACGATTGGGGCGTCCAATGGCGCGTATAACTCGGCTACGGTCTCGGCTGCCGCCCTGTCGGTGGAGCCCAGGACGGTGCGGTCCGGCTGCATAAAATCAGCCAAGGCAGAACCCTCGCGCAAAAATTCCGGGCAGGAGACGACCGCGAAATCAATCGGCTGCGGCTGATTGCGCTCGATGATTTCCCGGGTCCAATCGCCAGTGCCAACGGGCACGGTCGACTTGTTGATGACAATCAGTGGATGATCCATAGTTTCTGCGATTGTCTGCGCGGCGCTGCGCACATATTGCAAATCGGCTTCACCGTCAACGCCCGAGGGCGTGCCCACGCAAATGAAAGCGAATTCCGCGCCATTCAGTCCATCGCGATAACAGGTGGTGAATTGCATCCGGCCCGCTACCGTATTGCGCTGTACCGTTTCAGCCAAGCCCGGTTCATAAATTGGCATTTCGCCCTGCTGCAACATTGCGATTTTTCGCTCGTCAATGTCGACCAGTGTGACGTTGTTGCCCAAATCGGCGAAGCAGGCGCCGGTTACCAAGCCCACATATCCGCTTCCAATCACACAGAGTTCGCTCATGTCGTATTTGTACTCGCTTCCGCTGTATTGTTATGGTCGCTGTTTCCAGTTTGTACACGCGAACTGGCGCGCGTTCTCGCAGCGCAAGCTTACCAGATCGACGGCGCTCAGTTCAGATGGCGCTTCTTCTGCCATCCTACATCAAATTGCGGCGGACGGGCTCTATCTTATGGCGCAGTTTTCTTTTACAAACTGGCCTCGCCCTTGATATACTGGCTTGTCAGATTCACGATTTAGGTTGAAGGCAAGCGTGATGACACGAGATATGGATTCCCTCACCGAAGCCAACCTCTATCAGGCGCATATCAAGGACGGCTTGCCGCAGGAAAAGCGCAAGACGCCCTTTCGAAACATCCGCGATCTGCTGTCTCTGCACAGCAAAACATCGGGCGGCAAGACCTTTCTCATCTACTACGACGCTGATGATGAGCGGCAGGCGCTATCCTACGGCGAGTTTAACGCCCGCGCGCATCAAGCCGCCAACTTCATGGTCGACGACCTCGGCATCCGTCGTGGCGACCGCGTCGCCACTATTGCCGACAATCATATCGACACGGTCTTGATCTATTTCGCCTGCTGGGTGATTGGCGCGGCGGTCGCGCCGCAGAATGTATCGGAAGACGATCGCCGAATCGCCTATATCCTGCGCAACTGCGAGGCGAAAGTGTGCTTCGCCCGCGCAGAATATCGCCAACGGGCGGAAGCGATCATCAACGGCGTCGATGGCGACGAAGGCGCCCCCAACATCGAGACGATCGTGGACCTCGGCGGGGCGCCTGGCGACGGTCTTATCAATTTCCACCAAGCTTTGAAGAATCGCCCGACCACCTACCTCGGCGACGATTCCGGCGCCAAAGCCGCCGACCTGCCGCTGGGCGAAGGCACGGACGCCACCGCGACGCTCGATGACGAGGCGCTGCTCGTCTATACCAGCGGCACGACCGGCACGCCAAAGGGCGTCATTCTGTCGCAGTATAACCTGCTGGTGGATGCGCAAGGCATAAGCCAGTGGCAGGCGATCACCGGCAACCAGCGCATGATGTGCGTCTTGCCCATTCATCATGTGAACGGCATCGTCGTGACGATTATCATGCCGCTCTACGTCGGTGGCTCGACTGTGCTCAACCGCCGCTTTAGCGCCTCGCGCTTTTGGGAACGGATCGTCCGCGAAGGCGTCAACGTCGTTAGCGTCGTGCCAACGCTGCTGCAATTCCTCATCGAGCATGGTCAGGCGGAGCTCGCGGCTGGGAATACCATCTTTGGTCCGCGCGTCAGCCGCCGCGATTTGACGCGCTTCCGCCATTTCATCTGCGGCGCCGGCACCTTGTCGGTCAAGCTGGCGCAGGAATTCAGCGAGATCTTTGGCTTGACCCTGCTGCATGGCTATGGCTTGAGCGAATCAACCTGTTATTCTTGCTTCTTGCCCATCAGCTTGTCCTGGGAGGCGAATCAGAGTTGGCTTTTGGATCACGGGTATCCGAGCATTGGCTGCCCGATTGAACCAAACGAGATGGCAATCTTCGCCGCCGATGGCAGCGGGCGGCAATTGGGCGCCGGCGAACGGGGAGAGATCTGCATCCGCGGCCACAATGTGATGCAGGGCTATTTCAAACGGCCCGACGCCAATGCCGAGACCTTCAAGTTTCAGTGGTTCCGCAGCGGCGATGAAGGTTACTTCCTGCACGATGAGACGGGCAGGCAGTTCTTCTTCATCACCGGGCGCATCAAAGAACTGATAAATCGCGGCGGCGTCAAATTCAGCCCCTTTGATATTGAAGAGGTCTTGCTGGGCATCGACGGCCTAAAGGTGGGCTTGGCGATCGGCTTCCCAAACGACTATTACGGCGAAGAAGTCGGCGCCTATGTGGTGTTGGAAGCGGACGCAGCGGTCACTGAAGCGGCGATCCTGGCGCGCTGCCGCCAGCTCATGACCTTTGAAAAATCGCCCAAAGCGGTTGTCTTCGGTGAGGAAATCCCGGTGACGTCGACCGGGAAATTCCAGCGCCTCAAACTGCAGGCGCTATTTGCGCAATGGGAAGGGACGCAGTTCCGCCCTTAGCCCGGCGCGGCAGCCCGCTTATGACGCAACCCGGGCAGGATGAGCAAGCTGACCAGCCCATTGAGTGCAACGATTACTGTGCTGCCTTCGTGCCCCAGCACACCGACGGGCAGCGGCAATTCCACCAGGAACAGGCCTGCGATAAGAAGGGCGATCACCGCGATAGAAAACGCGATATTCTGTCACCCGAGGCGCAAGCCAGGTCTCGCTCCGCCAATTCAAGGCGGGCCCCGCGGCGAAGGTTCGGGTCCCTGCGCTGGCAGGCGCCTTTTGCTGGCGGGGCGGGCAGCTTTGCGGGCGAAAACAAAAGGACGGGCCTGTCGGGCGCGTCCTCGATTGGGCTGCCGTTAGGGTGTGAATGCGCGGCGCTCAGACGATGTCGTCGTTCTTGGGGATCTGCTTCATGCGTCTGGCGATGCCGAAATGGAAGGCGACGCTCATCAGCGCGATGGCGATTACGGTCCATACCCCGGCGATGAACTGCACCGATACGCCCCCTTGCAGCGTATTTTCGGCAAGGTAGGCGACCGGGTTGGTGATCATCAGAACGCCTTCCAGTTCCATAGAGGCGGGCGTAGACAGGATTACGGGCAAGTCCAGCACGATATGCAGCCCGGTCATCAATGCGACGACCGTCAGCGCCATCTGCGTAACCGATTTGCGCGACCGCAGTTCATTGATATCGCCCCGTCCCGTCCAGCCGAGCGCCAGCAGCAGCGCCCCGAAGCCCAGACAAACAAACATTGATAGCCAGTCTCCGGCCGCATCCGGGCGGATGAACAGCGCCAGAAAGCCGATCGTAAACGCGCCGGTAACAATGGAAACCAGACGAATCAGATGTGGCGCGCGATTGACCAGGAAGAACATCAAGGCGCCGACCGCCGCCGAACCCAGATAACCAGCCGACATCGTTATGGCGTCCGCGCCATCGCGAAACTCGATCGTATAGGCGCCGACCGGCGAAAGCGTGAAACTTTCAACGGCGCCGCCCGTCAACTGCATGGCGAAAGCGGTGAGCCCGCCATGAATGTTGTTGACAAACATGCGGAATGGGTGAGCTAGCCCGGCAAGCGATTCCACATACCATAGCGCCAATATGCCGATGAACGCGGCTGCAGAGATGACGACATTCCTGCGCACGATCTCGCGGCGTACCTTGCGCTCTACGAATACCCGCAACATAGTCCCTCTCCTTATACTCTGACCTTTGTTCTCTCTCTCTATCGGAGCGCTTCCGACAGCTTAGCGACCGCGAAGCCGCTCTGCTCGATCAAATCTCGCCTTTGACGGCGCCGCTGATCTCGCCTCCCGCCGGCTTTAACAAACCAAAATAAACCGCCGCGCCCAACATAAATACAGCGATGCCGGACCATATTAACGCGATTATGGATGCGGGCAGCAGCGGCGTGTACTCGGCGGCGAAGGCGGCGGCGTCATTCATGATATTGCCAATGCCCGCATCGGGAGAGCGGACGAGATATGACAGATCCATAACCGCGTTCAATCCCGTCAATATCGCCAGCGTATTGAGCAGGAAGACATTGACGACCCGCGGCGCCAGCCAGCCCAGCGCGACCATGACAACACCAAAGCCAATGCCGATCACGTTCGCGGTCAGGTTGCCGGCGGCATCCGGCGCGGCGTAGAGCACGGTCAAGATGATGATGGACAATCCCAAAAACACGGAGAGACCGCGCGTCCATTTGGGATTCCGACTCGTCAAGTAAAATAGCGCGGAGCCGAATAGCGCCGCTCCAAGATAACCCGCTGGCAAGATCAGCGCCGGGTAACCGCCGGCGGTCACGGCGACGCCGGAACCATTTGGCGATACGGTGAATCCTTGGACTTGACCGCCGGTAAGCAGCGCGGCGAGCGCATGCCCGGCTTCATGGATGAAGGTGACAAATAGATTAACGGGCCAGAGCAAGGGCGCCAAAGCCGCGGTCACGAAATCCAAATTGCCGCCTGCGCCCCGCGCGCCGTCGGTGTTCCATAGGAAAAGGGCGAACAGCAGCGCCAGCATCGACACCAACAAACCCTGCCGCCGTATCATGGCGTCGGGGTCGGCCTGCGCCTTGTTTCGCTTCCGGCTGCGCCAGAGGAAAAAGATCGCGATGAGCGCAAACGGCAGCCCGCTTGCGAAGAAGAAGACCGGCAGCGGCAAATTGCTCACGGCATCCACTTGCATTTGGCTGCCCAGCGTTTGTATTTGGCTCGAAACCTCGCTGCCGAGTTCGCCGCCGTTGACGTGCTCGGAAGTCAGCAAAGACCCCAACCCTATCCAGGCGACGCTCAAGAGCAGCAGCAGGATCCAGAACCAGCGCGATCGTCTATTCACAAGCGAGTCCTCGAAATATCACGTCTGCGAACCTGGATTATAGCGCATCGGCGAATTTGGCGTACCTCGATTCCAAACTTTGCCTCGCTTCTCATTATACGCAATTCAAGTCGCATACGTTTTTACAATCGTAAATTCTTTGTAATTTGATGCTCCCGCCGCATATACTGGCTTTATTCCTGATACGTGGCTGGCGCCGACTGCGTTCTGATTGTGAAATCTGGAATAAACGCCATGCGACCTGAACATAGGCGCAAACGACGATACTGAATGAGGAGAGACAATGCGCGCAAAGCTGGACTTGACCGATTACAGCCCGGCGGAGACGCTGGCCAAAGCCGCGACGATGCCCGCGCGCTGGTATATTGAACCTGAATTCCTGGACTTGGAAGCGGAGAAGATATTCCATCGAACCTGGCAGCCGGTTGGCTTGCTGGAAGATGTCGCGCGGATCGGCGACTTCTTCAGCTGCGAAGTCCTGGATCAGCCGCTGGTCATCCTGCGCAATAACGCGGGCGAGTTGCGCGCGTTTTATAATGTCTGCCCGCATCGAGCGGCGGTGGTGGCGCATGGCCGCGGCAACCGCAAGAGCTTGCAATGCAAGTATCACGGCTGGACTTATGATCTTGACGGCAAGCTGCTGCGCGCGCCCGAGTTTGAAGGTGTTGAAGATTGGGACGCCGAATCTGTCTGCTTGCGCGCGGTCGCTGTTGCAGCTTGGGGACCCTGGGTATTCGTGAATCTTGATGAGTCCGCCCAGCCTATGTCCGCGACTTATGGCGCAATCGAGCGCGAGATTGCGGCGGCCGGCTTCAACCTGAACCAGATGCGCCTGGTTGAGCGCCGCGATTATCTGATTGATTGCAATTGGAAAGTTTATGTCGACAATTATCTGGAGGGCTACCACTTGCCCATCGCCCATCCGGGTTTGTTTCGCGAAGTGGATTATGATCAATATCGCGTGGAGACGCATCGCTATTATTCCAAACAATACGCGCCGATACGCGATGTGGCGCCCGGCGAAGCGCGCGACCGGCGCTATGTGCGCAGCGGTGAAGCGGAAGAGGACGCGCTCTACTATTGGATCTTCCCAAACGTGATGCTGAACGTCTACCTGGACAACACCTCTATCAACATCATCATCCCAGTCGGGCATGAAAAGACCTTAACCCGATTCGAATGGTACTTTGAAGCGCCGGGCACGGGCGAAGGCTGGGAGAGCATGCAGCAGATAATCGCTTTCAGCGACGAAATCCAGCAAGAGGATATCGAATTGTGCGAGTGGGTCCAGCGAGGACTTAGGTCCAAAGCATACGAGCGCGGGCGCTTTTCTGTGCTGCGAGAAAACGGCGTTCACCACTTTCAGTCTTTGGTGCGCGAGTTTCTGTCGCGGGATTAAGCCTCCTCGGTCGATGCCTCGGCGCTCGATCCGAATGCCATTGCCGGCGAGGCGCCCAATGCCAGCAGCCCGGCGCTTCCCCATATTGCGTAGCTGAATACATTGACGCCATGCAGCAGAAAGCCCAGAGTAATCGCCTCGACAGCGCTCATGCCCACGAGTTGGCCCGTCAGCAGTATGGCGGCTTCAAAGGGGCCAAGCGCGGCAACGCTGACCGGCATGGCGATGCTGATAGATGTCAGGGAGATCCCCAGCGGCAAGCTAATGGCGTAATCCACATTGATGCCCAGCGCAAGGTGCGAGAGCCAAAACCCGACGAACGCGGACGCCCAGGCCAGCGCCGTCCACACTGCGGTCGACAGTAGCGTCCTGGGGTCTGTGAGCGGCTGCAATCCATCAAGCAGATGACTGAGTATGTTTTGCAGCGGAATCCGCCGCAAAGGAGGAACAGCCCTCAGCAATTTGCGCAGCAGACGATGCGCCGCCTCAGGCGCATGGGCGAAGAAAAGCAAGATCAGGAACCCGGCAATCGCCAATATGCCAAATAGCGCCGCCCTTTCCGCGAGCTCGGCCGGCGCCTCGGGCATTAGACTGACCGTAGCCGCCATGACCAATACCAGCATCAACACATCGATCAGGCGTTCCACAACAATGCTGGTGCCCGAGACGACCAACGGCACGCCGCGCCTGGTGGCCAATACGCCGCGCGCGACTTCGCCAAGCCGAAAGGGCAGTTGATTGCCCAGAAACATGACACTAATCAGATGGTATGAATCCACAACAGAGATGCGGCCATTTAAGAGGATTCGCCAGCGAATGGCGCGCGTCAGCAAGGAAATTGCGACAGCCAGCAACGATAGCAGCACATAACCGGGGTCCGCGCCGCGCAGGCTCTCGATGACATCGCTTATCGGAACAGCCCGCATAATCAAGGCGAGCGAGACCGCGCTGACGGCGATGCTTGCGCCGATGAACACGAGTCGTCTGGCGCTCATGCGCTCACCGGCGGGCGGCGTTTCGAGCTCCCGGCGCAAAGTGGCGCGGCGTGGGGCAGTTTCTTCGCGCCGATCATGGGCTGGGCGATTCCACTAGGATGATCGGCTCGCCGCCGATTGCGCTGCTCCGATTGCGCTCAAGATCAGGGAAGCTGTAGTCAGACGCCGGCTTGAGATCAAGCGTGTAGTTGCCATTGATGGCGGGGAACATTGCGGTCTCGCCGTCGACGAAATGCAGATTTGCGTCCGCGCTCGTTGCCTTCAGCGTCACCGTCAGCGCCTCGCCTGTGTTATTCCAAAGCACAATGATGCGCTCTCCGCTCGAACGCTGGAAGACGATTTCGGTCACATCGTCGTCAATGCCGGTCAAGCTGATTGGCGCGAAGGCTTGGCTGCCAAACACCTCCGCCAGGACAAGAAACGCCCGGGCGACTGGACGCGGCGTGTTGGCGTGGGGGTGATGGCTGAAGCAATGCGAGCCGCGCGCGTTGCGATAGATGCCGAAGGCGTCGCCAAAACAGAGACCGTTCGCGCAGAGTTCGCCGCCATGAGGCTGAAAGTCTGACCCTGCCGGATAGTTGCCGCAATCATCATAAAGCTGATGGTAGAAGACCACCTCCACGCCCTTGGACCAGGCGAAAGCGGCGCTCATTACCAGAAAATACGCCTGCTGCCGCGCGGTCGCCAGCCGGCTGCGCTGCTCCGGATTATCCGCCCAGACGGGACCGGGATAATCGTCCCAAACTGACACGCCGGTTTCATTCAACCAGACCGGCCGCCTAATCTGATATGACTTTAAGGTGTCCTCGACCACTTTGGCCAGCCATCCGCTGCGCCAGGGGTCATCATAGCTGTGCAGTGCAATCACATCAAAGAACCAATCAAAGCGATCCCGCAGGGGGTCGCTGCGGATCTGACGCAGCACGCGCGACAGGAAACCCGGATCATTTGCGTATAGCAAGCCCCCAAATAATACCTTCGCCTCCGGGTCAACCGTCCTGATCACGATTGCCGCCACCTTCAACAGGCGCGCGTAAGCCTCGCTGCCTGCGCTCCAGAAATGCGGCACATCGGGCTCGTTCCAAACTTCCCAGGCGCGGATTCCAGCTTCTGCGCCGAAATTATTATGCTGCGCCAGCACGCCGCCCGGCATGTAGCGCATGACGGCATAATGCACGTATTGCGCCCAAGGATTGTCCAAATTGATCGCGACATCGGGTCCCCCGCTGTCCGTGCCGTCGGCAAAAATCGGCTGGAACAAATTGGAAATGCTGTCCCCGGCTTGCCAGAAAACGGGCCTGCCCAAAAGAATGGCGTTGGTCCGCAGGCCGTGGCGGATATCGGTCGCGACCAGCTTGTCATAAGCCAGCCAGTTATATTCTCCCGGCTGAAGCTCGACGCGATCCCAATACAGCGGCCAGCGATTCCAGCCCGAGCCGAGAATCAAGGCGTTTCGATAACGTTCGGGACCCATATTGTTGTCGATGAAGCCGACGAAAGTGATGCCGAGCCGCTCGGCGCGGATATAGTCGCCGGCATCAATGAGCCCGCCCGGCGCCGTGGTGGGCACAGCTGGAATCTGCGCGCTAGACGCGTGACTCGCGAGCAGCGCTGCAGCGATGATGATTAGCAGCGATAACCTTGCGGCGCGACCGTGCTTGGCGAGAATACGAGTCAACGCGTTTCCTGCCAGGTCGTCCGGGAATCCACAGTGGAGAGCTATGCTTCTGTCATTCACATCCTTGAGGGTAATTCAAGCTGTGGATTGGCGCTAGTATCATAGGCGCGCGACGTTGGCTGGGTTTTCTTTTGGATAGCGCAAATGGGTGAATGTTGTCGGATGAGGTCCCGTTACCACCACCATCGCGCTGGATTCATCGGGTCCTCAAGGAAGCCGGAATCGCCGGGAAAGGTGCCGGCGCGGCCTTCCATTTGCTGGGCGGCATCCCGACGATAAAGCTCGCATTCGTATTCGTTGAGCCAGCCGTGCTCTCCAGCGACCCCTCTTCCTTCGCGGTCTTGGTAGACATGGCAGGCTTCGTGCACGAAGAATTCCGCCATTGTATGGATGTCCTGCATAGTCATTGGCTTGCTTGGGGAGAAGGGCCCGTGGTGGAAGGAAACTATGCCCGTTGCGCCGGCGACGCCGCTGGTGCAATTGTGGCATTCCCGCACTTCGCTGATGGCATTGACGACGTATCGATAATAATGGGGTAACTGCGCGCGAAGCAACTCGAAGCCGCGAAGCGCGTAATCGGTGAAGCCAGCGCTCAACTCGATGATGGGGATGTGCCCGTGATGGCTGTAGGCTCCGGCTGGCGGGAACGGCGGCAAGCGCTTGCTCGGCGAACAGCGGTTGTGCTGGCGCGCCCAGTAACCAAAAATCCATTCATGCTCGGCTTGGCAATCCCAGCCGACCTGGCAGCAGTTGTCGGCGCCAGCGGGAATCGACACCGGCGCAGCATACCCGCCGCTGGCTGGGGCGCCGCATTGCCCGTTCTGATAGGCGTGATAGCCATTGATCCAGTCTTGGTCGCTATGACATTGCCGATCGATGCCACAGCAGTTGTCGCTGACTTGGCTGCTGGCTGCAGGCTGTGGCGCGCTCGCCGGCGTACTGCCTGACGGCGCTTGGCATTCTCCGTTTTGGTAGGCCTGCCAGCCGCCGATCCAGTCCAGATCACTATGACATTGCCGGTCGACTTGACAGCAGTTGTCGATATTGACCCCGACGGCGGCAGCCGGCTGCGACGCTGGCGTCTCGATGCGTTCGTGCGAAACCCAGCTGGCCATCCAGGCGTCACCCCCACGATTGATTCTGAGCCATCGGTTAACCTCAGACCTTATTTCGAGGATTGTGCCAGCCGGCGCCGACTCGATCCACGCGCCGTCGAGGCTTGGCTGCGCGCGGATATTGGCGTTGACGTTGACGCGAATACTGTAGGACTGAGCAGTGACGCCGAGGCTCAGCAATGCCAGCAGCGCGATAAAGATGATTATTGCTAAGCCTTTGGTCATGGCATTGATTCCGTTGGCTTCTCCGTTTCGCAGAATATTACCATATGCGGCGGCGCTTGGTCGATACCGCAGGGCATTCGGCAGTGTATCCATTTCGGTGGAATTTAGAAATCATCATCATTCAAGCATCTGTAGGGGCGAGCACGTGGCTCGCCCACTATGTCGCCATTGTAAATGTGGGCGACTCAAGAGTCGCCCCTACGACGTTCCTTTATTTTGTTGCATTACTTTATTGGACTTACTTCTGTGTCCGCTGTGGTTAAATTTCAGTTTAGTTTTGCTCGTCGCAGCGGATGCCATTTTTGATGCGATTGCCCTGGTCGATACCGCCGCGCGAATTGACGCGACTCGTCGCCAGGGCTATACTCAATTCCAATGATTGGCGCCAAGCGGAAGGGTCTTGAAATGGCGGCGGTATCCGACGATTTGATGGAAATTCTGCGCTGTCCGGTGGCGGTACATTACAAGGACAAAGGCGACGATCCCGGGCAATTGCGGCTGGTGCGCGATTGCTGGCTCGTCTGTGATGACAGCGGTTACAAGTATCCGATTCGCGAAGGCATACCGGTGATGCTGGTCGATGAAGGCGAGAAGTGGAAAGACATTGCCGAAGCGGACCTGCCCGTGCCGCCGCCGGAAGAGTGAGACTGGGGGCATAGCGCCCCCTTACAGCAGCACACTGGCAATAGGCTAGATGCCTACCGCTTCCAGCGCCGACGATCGAAACGTCAGCGCGGACCCATCGGGCGCGACATTGATCAAAACTTTGTCGCCCTCTTGAATCGTCCCCTCCAAGATTGCCATGGCCAGCGGATCTTGCACTTCTCGCTGAATCGCGCGCTTCAGCGGTCTGGCGCCAAAAACCGGATCCCAGCCGGACTCCGCCAAAAGCGCTTTGGCGCCCTCGCTCAACTCAATCGTAATCCGCCGATCCGTCAGGATGCGCTTCAGCCGCTCAAGCTGTAGATCGACGATGCTGACGATGTGCTCGCGGCTGAGGCTGTGGAAGAAGATGATGTCGTCCAGCCGGTTGAGAAACTCGGGGCGAAAATGGCGATCCAGTTCGCGCATGACCGCATCGCGCCGCTCGCCGAGATCGCTGGCGTCGCCCATCTGCTTGATCAGCGCGCTGCCGACATTGCTCGTCATGATGATGACGCTATTGCTGAAATTGACCCTGCGCCCCTGCCCGTCGGTCAAGCGGCCATCGTCAAAGACCTGCAGAAAGAGGTTGAAGACGTCCGGATGGGCTTTCTCGACTTCGTCGAAGAGCAGGACGCAGTAGGGGCGCCGGCGCACCGCTTCCGTCAGCTGCCCGCCTTCTTCGTATCCGACATAACCGGGCGGCGCGCCAATCAAGCGGGCGGTGCTGTGCTTTTCGCCATATTCGCTCATATCAATGCGGACCATCGCGCTTTCGTCATCAAAGAGGAAGTGCGCCAGTGAACGCGCCATTTCCGTCTTGCCGACGCCCGTCTGTCCCAGAAAGAGGAAGACGCCCACCGGTCGATTCGGATCATTCAAGCCCGCTCTTCCGCGGCGGACCGCAGCCGATATCGCATTGACTGCGTCATCCTGCCCGACAACCCGCTCATGCAACCGCGCCTCCATCTGCAGCAGCTTTTCAATTTCGCCTTCCAGCATTCGCGCCACCGGTATACCGGTCCAGCGGCTGACAATCGCGGCGACCTCGTCCGCGTCTACCTCTTCTTTGAGCATCAGCGCCCCGTTTTGGCGCATATCGGCGATGGTCGATTCGCGCTGGCGCAGCGATTTCTCCAGATCCGGCAATACGCCATAACGGAGGCGCGCCGCTTCTTCCAGGTTGCTCTCGCGTTCGGCGCGCTCCAACTGGCTGCGGGCGGCGTCTATCTCAGTCTTGATGCTCGAAATGGCTTGAATCGCGTCCTTCTCGTGCTGCCAGGCGGCCAGCAGTCCCTTAAGCGCCTCTTGCGCGTCAGCCAGCTCAGCATCAAGATCTTCCAGCCGGCGCCTGGATGCGTCGTCCTTTTCCTTTAGCAGCGCGGCGCGTTCAATTTCCAGCTGCATGATATGGCGCTCGCGTTTATCCAACTCAATGGGCTTGCTGTCGATTTCCATTTTGAGGTGGGCGGCGGCTTCGTCTATCAGGTCGATGGCTTTGTCCGGCAGTTGACGTTCCGGCAGATAACGATGACTGAGCGCGGCAGCCGCGATGACCGCGCCGTCTTGAATGCGCACCCCGTGATGCACCTCATAGCGCTCTTTTAAGCCGCGCAGGATGCTGATCGTGTCTTCGACGCTGGGTTCTTCGACGAAGATCGGCTGGAAACGGCGTTCGAGCGCGGCATCTTTTTCAATGTGCTGGCGGTACTCATCGAGCGTCGTCGCGCCGATCATGCGCAGCTCGCCGCGCGCAAGCATCGGCTTTAGCATGTTGCCGGCGTCCATAGAGCCTTCCGCGCGCCCGGCGCCGACGATGTTATGCAGCTCGTCGATGAACAGGATGATCTCGCCCTCGCTGTCAGCGATTTCTTTCAAGACGGCTTGCAGGCGTTCTTCGAATTCGCCGCGGAATTTGCTGCCGGCGACCAGCGCCGCCATATCCAGCGCGATGATCGTCTTGTCCTTCAAGCCCTCCGGCACATCACCATTGACGAGGCGCTGCGCCAGCCCCTCGACGATCGCCGTTTTGCCCACGCCCGCCTCGCCGATTAGCACCGGATTATTTTTGCTGCGGCGGCTGATGACGTGGATCACCCGGCGGATTTCCTCATCGCGCCCGATCACGGGGTCGAGCCTTCCCTGGCGCGCGTCGGCGCTCAGGTCGCGCCCGAACTTGGCGAGGCTCTCGTAAGTCGATTCCGGGTTTTGACTGCTGATCCGCTGGCTGCCACGGATTGATTGCAGCGCAGTCAGTATGTCGTCGTAATTGATGCCGTTTCGCTGCAAGATGGCGCTCATGGCTTGGTCTTTCGCCAGCGCCAATAGCAGATGTTCGGCGCTCGTATAATCATCGCGCATCCGCTTCGCTTCTTTTTCCGCCTGGCTGAACAGCTGCAGCGCTGCACGGCCTATGCCGATGTCCGCAGCCGGCTGGCTATTTCGCGGCAGATCGCCAAGCGCGACCGCCACTTCAGCGTGAATGGAAGCGGGCTGGGCGCCGATCTTTTGAATGATCCGCGGCGTCAAGCCTTCGTCTTGTTCGAGCAGCCCCAGAAATACATGCGCCGGCTCAATCGCGCTATGGCGACGCTCGCTGGCGATGCTCTGCGCGCGAAGCGCCGCGTTCTGCGCTTTATTGGTGTAGCGGCTGAAGTTCATGAAGCCTCCTCTGGTCCCCAACTTGGACAATTCAATTGTCCTTCGGCGATGTCATAGGCATGTCAGAGGAGTGTAAATTCTGTGTTAGCGCTCCGCACAAGGGCGGCTTAACGTTGGCAGGCGCGCAGAATCGCGCCCTGGCCCCGCATCTCAAATTCCGGGACGCAGGCTGGCATCAAACCGGTTTCGCCTTTGCTGAGGACGATCTCGTCATGTCCCTCAGCGGCTGCTTCTACACTTCCCGCGATGCAAGTCAGCGATTGAAAGCGACCATTGCTTTCGATTTTAAGCGCGTCGCCGGCGAGCTCATGACGCCAGAGGCGGAAGTACGCGCCATCAACGATCAGCCCATTCCGCGGCCGCCGGATGCGGGGGAGCGACTCAAGCTTGGCGACCTGAAGACCCCTCTCGACATGGAGCTCGCGCGGCCGCCCATCCAAGCCCAGGCGGCGCCAATCATAGAGGCGGTAGGTGACATCGCTCGATTGCTGAATCTCATAGACCAGGATGCCAGGTCCCAGCGCATGAATCGTATTCGCCGGTATGTAGAGCACATCGCCGGATTTGACTTCGGCGTAAACCAGCAACGCTTCCAGCCGATTGCGCTGAATCGCGCCGGCGACGGTTTCGCGCGTTGCGCCCGCCCGCGCGCCGATGACCAACTGCGCGCCCGGTTCCGCATGCAGGATCACCCAGGCTTCGGTCTTCCCGCGTGGCTCGTTTTCAAATTCGCGCGCTTGCTCGTCGTTGGGATGGACCTGGACCGAAAGCCAATCCGCCGCGTCGATCAGCTTTGCCAACAGCGGAATGCCATCGCCGCCGGTGTTTCCCCCTCCCAGAAGGTCGGCGCCGTAATCGCGCGCCACATCGCCCAGTCTTGTCTCTCGCAGCGGTCCGTTGGCGATTAGCGCCGTGTCGTGCAATTCCCAGGATTCACCATAGGGCTCGTCCGTCGGCAGGCGCTTGCCCATCATGTCCGCCAGCCGGCGACCGCCCCAGACCTTCACGTGCAGCGCGGGTCTTAACTTCATTGGGTAGAGCGCGAATGATGTCAAATTAGCCTCCGCGGACGAATTTGCATAATCTGTAGGGACGAGCCTTGGTTCGCCCATTCTTGTCATTGATTTAATGCGTTTTGCGCGCAATTAACTTGGACCTGCTTCAGTGTCCTCATTGGTGAGCCAACCTGCGCATCGCAAGCCAAAGGCGCAGTCCCGCGAAATGGACATTTGCCATCGCCTCCGGTTATTATATGCCATTACATGGCTATGCTATAATGACCATGATTCGCTACCGGCAGACGGAAGGCGTATTTTGCCTTTGTCGAAAGTTGGCGCCAACGAGATTGCTCGATGATTGAACAGCCAAGTCCACAAGATTACTTGGACGATATGCATGCGATTGGCGTGACACGCCTGTTTCAGCCGCATCTCAGTACGCGCGATCGCGCCGCTGGCATCCGCCGCGTCCGGCAAGAACTCGGCCGGATGCGAACTGAGCTGACCCTTCATCGCGATACCTTGAGCGCAAACGGCGCGGGCGCGAATGCTGATGAGGCGAAACGCCTCGCCGCGCCCTTGAATCTGCTGCTGCTGCTGCACGAGCAATTGGTCGACGAAGTCAGCGATCTTGAAAGAAGCCTCAGCACGGGCAAACCTATGCCCTACAGCTTCGATTTCGGGCGCTTCATTTTTGGCGACAATGATACCGGCGAGTGGTTCGTAGGCAGTCAAGCGCAGTATGACGATTGGCTGCGCATCCAGCAGTTCAAGCGCCGGCTCGACGCCTTGCGCGTGAAGGGGCAGCCGGCGCGCGAACAGTTGATCGGCTTTCGCAGCGAGCTGGAAGCGCTAAACGCGAAACACGAAAAAGCGCAATCCAAAATCGAAGGTCGCCAGAAGCGCGCATTTGTCCTGCGCCGCGTCGGGATGCTGGTGGCGCTGATTGTCGCGAGCGGCGCCGTCAGCTTCTACTATTGGAACAGCCAGCGCGACTTCAGCCTTATCGCCCTAGGCTTGACTGCCGTTTGCGCTCTCATGATCCCGATTGTCTTCGCCAATTGGAAAAACCCGCGGACCCGCACCGCGCGCCAGCAGCGAAAGCTCGAAGCGCAGATCCTGGAATTGAAGCAGGAAGGGGCGCAATATCGCCAGAGCTATCAGCCGCTTGAACTGCAGATTAAAGCGCTGGAAGTCCATTACAATCGGATGATGGACAACTGGGAAGCGGCGCGGCTGGTCAAGAACCGGCTGGATACCTTCATAGAAGAAGGGCAGCCTCTGCGAGAGCGCGTCGAGACCATTCGGGCGGAGCTGGAAGACCTGCGTCCGCAGCGCGACAAATTGCTGCGCAAGCTGGAAGTGCGCCAAAAGCGCGGCGCGTTTTTCCGGCGCATGACGCTGCATATCATGCTGGTTTTGGCTAGCGGCGCGCTCGGCTTCTATTTTGACTATACCGGGGAGCCTGATTACGGCGCGGTTATGTATGGCTTAGGCGCCTTCTGCATCTTGCTTGTGCCGCTGGCTTATATCGACTGGAAGAACCGCGACTACAAGCTGGAATCGAAGCTGCGTAAAATCGAAACGCGGATGATCCAATTGCAAACCGAAGGCAAGCAGGTCATGAAGCGCTATCATCCGATTGAATTGCAAATCAAGACCTTGATCGCGCAATACAAAAGGACGCGCGCTGGCATTACCAACGCGGACGATTCGCCAGCTGTGGCTTAGCTGACGGGATCGAAGCGATACACCGCGCCCTCGTAATCAATGACGTAAACTTCGCCCGCTTCATCCTCGCCGAAGCTGCTGATCGGAAGCGCCGTTTTCATTAGTTCAGCCGCTTGCCAAGCCCACTCTTGATCGCGCCATGCGCCCCAAATGCGGCCGCTGCACCAATCGCCGAATAGATAAACCGCCTGCAATTCCGCGATCGCCGCGCCACGGTAGACGACCCCGCCGGTCACCGAACAGCCCAATGAATGGCTGTATTCGAAAATGGGCGGGACGTGGTTTGGCGCGTATCCGCCAGCGAAAACATGATTGCCCTCCCATACGTTCCAGCCATAATTCTCTCCGCCAGCGCTGTCGGACGGCTGAAAGTTAATCTCTTCCCATTGGTTCTGCCCGACATCCGCCATGTACATGTCGCCAGTTGCGCGATCAAAGCTGAAGCGCCAGACATTCCGCAAGCCGTAAGCCCAAATCTCATCGCGCGCCGCCGCATCGTCTACGAATGGATTATCGGGCGGTATGGCGTAAGGCTCGGCGCTGTCGATGTCGATGCGCAAGATAGAGCCCAAAAGCAACTGGCGATTCTGGCCCGCGCCCAGGGGATCGTTTGCCGCGCCGCCATCCCCGAGCGCTATATATAGATAGCCGTCCGGACCAAATTCGATATGACCGCCATTGTGATTGGCGTAGGGCTGCGCCAGTTGAAAGAGGATTTGGCCACTGGCGGCATCCGCGACATCCGGATCGCCCGCCTCAACTTGATAACGCGCGACCACGGTGCGGCCCTGACGGTCGGTATAGTAGATGAAGAACGCGCCATTCTCGCGATAATCCGGGTGGAAAGCCAATCCCAAGAGTCCTTGCTCGGAAAACGCGTTAGCGCGCGCCCCGGGCGAGATGATGTCTTCGATATCCAGAAATGGCTGATCCTCGAGTTGCCCGTCCCGAAGAATCCAGATCTTCCCAACCTGCTCGACTATAAAGATTCGATTTGAATCATCGCCGGCTTGCGTCAAATAGAGCGGACGGGTGAAGCCGTCAGCGACTGGCGTCAGTTTGAACGCGGCTTGGTCGGGCGCGTGATCACGCGTTAAGCGCGCTTCGTTTTCCTGCTCTTGCGCCTGCGTCAGCGCGAAGGAAAGGGTGATTGCAATTAGTATGGCGGCACGAAGGTATTTCACGACTTCTCCTTTTGACGCCGAGCGATTCAGTCGCGAAGGCTTTGATTGCGGCTGATCCGCGCCAGCACGTTGTAGTTATTGGCTCGTTCCGGCGCGTCAATCCGTTCGTCGCCGTGGATATGCCTCAGGCAGCGGACCAGGTGCGTTTCAATCGTGAGCTGGCTGCGCGTACGAGACTTCAGCCAGCTCTCGCCCCAGATCTCAGCGCCGACGCTGATGCAGTGCAGTTGTTGTTCTGATAAGGGACCGGCAAGCCTGGTGGGCAGCAGCTCGTCGATGAGCTGCCAGCGCATATCTTGCCACTTGCCAGCCGCGATGATGGCGCCGGCGAAGAGGACCACGTTGCGCCAACGGGCGTAATCATGGCAGAGCAGGGCGACGATATTCTCCGGAAAGGTCCAGCCCTCCGCGCTGGCTGGTCGAAGCTCTGAAGGCATTGGGCATTCGTCGTAGAATTCGATTAGCGCGCTCGCCGCGAGGTATTCCTGGATCGTGAGATGAGGGAAGCGGTAAAGATTTGGCGCGTCAGATACCAGGATGCCGTTGCGCGTCGCCAGGTACTCCAGCACATCTTCAATCCCGGCGCCCAATCCCCCGCCGAGCGACTGCTGCTCCAAAAGCTTGTCGAGCAATCGCGCGCGCTGGATGATCGTCGGGTAGCGCTGATGGCTGCGCTGCTCGGAATGCAAATCAAATGCGATTAGCTTGAGCGCCGCCCGCATTCTATCCAGGTTGACGTTGGCCAGCTTTTCGTGCAGTTTGTCCGCCGGCGATGGGATGTTCCAGCGGTCAAGCAGCTCCACCGTGTGCTCATAGAGTTCGGCGCGTTTATCCGGCAGCTGCTTGTAATCTTCGTGGATCAATGTCAACAGCGCCAGCATGAGCGGTTGGCGGGCGAGGGGCCACAGCGCCCGATTCTCGCGTATGGTTTGGTTGAGGTCGGCCGCCATTAGCGCGCTCTGCTTGGCGGCGACGGCGCGCCCGCCCAAGACGCTTGGACGGTTCTCCGCGACATTGGCGTACCAGCGCTCGACGTAAGTCTTGACCTGTTGCCAGGTAAATGGCGCCAATTCAGCCGAGGCGAAACGCTCGGACAAGCGCCAGCGCGAATCGTGGCGGTAGGCGTAAGTGCGGCTGGTGACGATCACGCGACAATTGGGAAAGCGGTCCACCCAGTTCTCGATGATCCGCTGCAAAATGATGCGGTCTCTGTCTTCATAGACTTCATCGAGGCCATCCAGCACCAGCAGGCTGCCGTGTGTCGGCGCATCCGATTGCGTCAGATACGCTTCCAGGTGCGGCGCCAGACTGCCGGTCGCCGTCTTTACATAATTCAAGAGATGCTCGGATGAGGCGCCGCTGAGGGACTTGGGAAAGAGCTCGGGCGAACTGGCGAAGTCGCGCAAGCTGACATACATGGGCAGGATCGGTCCATGAATCCAGGATGCGCCCAGCATCTCCAGCCCTTTGACCTTATCCTGTCGTTCCGAGCGCGGATCGCAGGCGTAGGCTAGCGCGGCGACGATGAAGCGGCACAATGAACTCTTGCCCGTCCCGGCGGCGCCGGTGATGACGATCAGCGGATGCGCCGCGATGACTTCAAATACCGACTCGCGCACATATCCCATGTCGCGTTCGATCGCCTGGAATCGCCGCGCGTTTAGCTCTTCGACGCTGACGTTGTGAAACTGCCGCTGGTCGGTCCAGATATCCACCGGCGTATACAACTGATGAAGCATCGCCGGCGTATGATGCTGGGAGGCGGGGTGGATGGTCGTCGTCGGGATATTCCACTCGGAGCGGACAGAAGCCAGGTAGCTCTTCAGCGCCGATTTGTTGCCGTGATAATGCTCGGCGACGATATTTACGTCCTGCCCGGCGAAGATGACATGACCGCCAGCTGAAATACTGCCTGCCTGCACGCGCACCGCCGATGGATAATCACGTTGATCGCGCATCGCTTCCAGCAGATTGCGCGCGAACAGGATCGCCTGCCGGCCTTGATTCGCCGAGCCATCCAATCCGCCAGTGGCGACAATCAGCCAATCCAAGCCCGTCAGCTCGTCGTTGTTCAGTTTCTCCGGGACGAGCTCGCTGCGGGCCAGCTCTTCCGCCGTGCGCCGATAATTGCGGTCGCGGTAGATTTCTGTCATGCGTTTGCTCAGCGCTTCGCAATAACGGAACTTCTTGAGCAAGCGCCGCAGCAAGGTCAACTTGGTGCTGGGGTTGGGCATGACAGGCGCAAAGACCATCATGACCAGTTTCTGATACGGCGAATCAAGCGCCGTCTCGTCAGCCTGTTGCTTCAAGCTTGCCCAGTTTGCCTGCACAAAACTGCGCCAGGCGGCCGGCGATGTGATCATCAACTGGCTTGGGGCGCTCCGCGCTGGCGCGGTGATCGCCTTGGCTGGATACTCTTGAGCGGGACGATTCATGGTCGCAGTCTTACGAAGTTACTCATGCGAATAACAGACTTGCCTGGCTCGCTGCTGACAACGGGACAGGTTTCAATGGATTGAGTATGAAAGCGACGGGGCAGCAAATTCAAGCCTCAAAATAGGTGAAACTTGTAGGGGCGACTCTGTGAGTCGCCCAAAAGCAGGCGACAATGTACAGCTTTTAGCTCGAACATTCGCCCAACGAAAAAGTGCCCTGTCCCCCATAGCTCGCTGGGGACGGGGCTGGGGGATGGAGTCAAAATCCAGCAATTACATTTCCTCATGTCTTGCTTGTATAGACTTCCGCCCGGCGCAGACTTCGCATTCGCCAGACGAAGATGCGAGCAACATCGCGTGCTTCAAATCTTTTTCGCCGCGCGCTGCCCAGAGAGCGCCTCCTGGAAATTGATGGCGACTTCGCCGACGCTGGCGAGAATAGCGCCGACCAGCGGCTGGTCAAACAGCGTTAGCGCGGCGGCGGTCAAGGCGGGCGAAAAGCGTAGCAGCGATTTGGCGGCGCGCATCAGAATCCGCGGATTGGGCTTCTTGCTGGCGGTGAGCTGCGCCTCAACCGTGTGCAGGTCGTGCATGGCGGCTTCCCGCTTTTCCGTCGCCATATTCTCCTGCTGGATGGCGCCCTCCATCTTCCGGATGCCCTGGAGCATCATGTCGAATTCTTGCGGCGTCGTTTCAACGCCGCCGACGGTCACCGTTTGGTTGGTGTGCTGGGCGACATCGCCGCCGGTCTGCACCTTCACTTGGCCGTCTCGCCCGGCGAATACCACATGCCCCGTTACCGACAAATGATCGATATCAATATTGATTTCGGGCGCTTGAGACCGGCCGTTATGCCCTTTGCTTTCCCTAGAATTCATCACTTATATCCCCCTTTTCAGTGGCTGCGATGTTGATGTCAGTTCTTGCTCAAGCTTCGCTTAAGCCCACCAGTCGAATGCCGATAGATGAATACCGCACCTGCGGGACAAGATAATAGCGGAAGGACGTCTGCGCGCGGTCGCAAGGGCTGACGTAGCTGCCGCCGACGACGGCGCGCCGGAAGTCTCGCCCGGCATCGGCTGCGGCCGCGCTGTTCAAGGTCCACTCCCATACATTGCCCGCCATATCATACGCGCCATACGGGCTGGCGCCCTTCGGATAACGATCAACCGGCGTGGTCGCTTTGAGGCCCGTCTCGAGCGTATTGCAGCGCTCCTCATCATAGTCATCGCCCCAAGGATAATAGCGGTCATCATCGCCTTTTGCCGCGCGCTGCCACTGGGCGACGGTCGGCAGCGTAATCTTCATGCCCAGCAGATTGCCCAGCCAATTGGCGAGCGCCATCGCCTCATACCAGTTTACGTTTTCTCGCGGTCGCGCGTCGCCGCTGAAATGGGAATTGGCAGCGCCTTTGCGCAACTTAAACCAACGCCGCGCGTGATCCGAGAAATCCCACCAGCGCGGGTTGCGATAACCATCTTCGGCGTCAATGAAAATAGCGAACTGCGCATTCGTCACCAAGAACTTGCTGATCACAAAGTTGTCAACTTGCTCGGTTACCTCGCTGAAGTCCTCATCGGCGCCTACGATGCTGGAAATGGTGACCGTGCCGTGAGGAACATCGCGCCATTCGAGCATGGGCAGCACATTGTTGACGCCGAGCGCCGCGTCATCGCTGTCGCGCAGCGCGAGGCTCGTTGGCGCATGCGCCTTCGCTGCTTGAGCCGACGCCCTCGGCGCCCCTTGATCGCCCGATTTCGCAAGCGCCTGGCTGCTGCTTCCGATCGCTATCGGCGAGCCAGCCAATGCGCCAGCGGGGATAGCCCCGCTCCGATCTGGCTGCTGATTTGACGGGCGAACGCGGCTTGATTGGCGCGCGCCGCGGCCTCCCGAAACCGCCGCCGGCGCATTGGATTCGCAGAACTTAAGCAAACCTTGCGGGTCATAATCGCCAAATTCTCGCTTGAATTCCGCCAGCGCTTCACAAGCGAGCTTGCGCGTGCTTTCGAAAGCGAAGAGGGCGACGATATGCTGATACTCGCGCTGGACCTCGCGTGTCTCTGTCCGGTCAGCCACGGCGCTTTCGGCGATGCGCAGCAATTTATCCAAGCTCACGAATCGCGATTCATAACCGCTGGCTTTCGCCTGCTTCAGCAGCAGGATGGCGTTGTCGTAGTCGCCCCGTTCCAGCGCGCTCACCCCATTGCTGATCAGCTCAGCCGGTCTGCTCGCAGGCGCGGGGCTGCTCTCGGCGGCGTCCTTGCCTGCGCTCAGGGTTGGCGATTTTGCCGCTCGTTTGCGTTCCACCAGCAGAATCGCATTCAGCAGTTGCGAGACATTTTCCACCGTCAGATTGTCGCACAGGTCAACATACTGCCATTCATTCATGTTGTCTGGCAGCACCGTCCCCCGGTTGATGAGCGCCGGGACGATGTCGCGCTTCAGCCGGCGGGCAATCTCCAGTTCGCGGCGGCAGTAAAGCGATGCCACCGAATCCGGCGACAGCAGGTAAACAAAGACATCGCACCAGTCAAGCCGGCGCAGGATTTCCTTCCACCAGTCTTGCCCGGCGTAGAGCCGCTGGTCGTACCAGACCTCATGCGCGTTTAAGGTCTCGATGATGCGGATGCAATAGGGCTTGTCGACCCGGGCGTAACTGACGAAGATTTTCATACGCGAGCCCGTTTCGCTGCCGGCGCGGCTGATTCAAGCATAGCCCCGGCTTCATCTGTGCCGATGCGCCGCAGCGTCATCATGGCGAGGTCATGCAGCGATTCGTTCTCCCAAGACGGCTTGTCATGATCATTCAGCAATTGCTGCAGAATCGGGAGGTCGGTTGCGTTCATCCGCGGCGCCAACTGCCGCATGGCAAACCAACGAACGTGAACGCTGCTGTCGCTTAAAGCCATTTCCAGCTGAGGCCGCGCTCCCTTCGGATCCAGCTGAAGAATGGCGCGGATTGCCGCCAGGCGAACAAACTCATCAGCATCGCGCTGCAGGGTCTCGCCCAGAGGGGGAATCGCCCCGGCGTCGCCGATCTGCCCGAGGGCTTCGGCAGCCGCTTCGCGAACGGCTTGGCGCGAGCTCCGCAGCAGCAATGCCAGCTTGTCCGCGAACCCGCTCGCGCCCAGCTCGACCAGCGAGCGAATAACTGCTGCCTGCACGATCCAGCTCGGATCATCAAGACGGGAGATCAAAGCCGGGATCGCAGCTGAGTCTTGCAGCATCGCCAATGCCTCGGCGCAAGCCCAGCGCACGCTCCAATTGTTGTCATTCAATGCCTCGCCAAGCAATTGCGGAACCGCAGGATTCCCTTTGCCTCGCAGGTGTCGCGCGAATTTGCGCAGGAATTTGGCTGCCTTCTGCGTCCGGCCCCAATCGTCATCGCGCAGTACATTTAGGGTTCGGCGAATCTTCTCTTCGTCGCTGAACGTGGGCACGCCCCCCTCGCCGGGCAAGCTCGGCCTCTCGCCGGGAGCGGCCGGTTGGCTCTCGCCTTCCATCAGCGATGTTTCAATCGCCTTTAAGGCTTGGCGCGCAAGCTGCCCAATCGACTCGCCCCGATTTTCCGGCGTCCGCCCATCGTTCAGCAGCGCGCTTAAGCCAGCCGCGGCGCTTTGAACGCGCGCCTGCGCCAGCAGCTCTATCGCCGCCGCCACCGCAACCGGATTCTCGCTGTCGAGCAAGTCGATCAGCGCCTCTCCATCTATTGACGGCATCGCTTTTAGCAGTTCGGTGACGCCCTCGACGACGGCGCTGTCGGCATCGGCAAGCCCGGCGAATACAGCCTTCCGCGCCGCTTCATCGTCTTCAAAGCGCATCAGGATTTCGTATGCGGCAAGGCGAACGCGCTTGTCCTCATCGCGCAGCGCTTCCAGCAGGGGCGGCAAGGCGAGAGCGGCGCCGTATTCAGCCAGGCTGTTCACGGCGCTATGCCGTTCTTCCCAATCTTGATGACGCAGTTGCGACGATAATCCCGCCGCAATGGAATCCTTCTTCTTCGTTTCCGTCTGCGCCCTCAGCTCATCGAATAGCGGCTGCCCGTGGAGCAGCGCATCGATTTTGCTGCCGGCGACAATGGTCGATTCAGGCGGGTCGCCCAAGACGCGGTTGATCATCGGGATCAATTGCTGGAAGCCTTGGCGGTTGGGAAGATGCTTGATTGATGCGGCAACTCGCGCGCGCAATTCGGCTGCTCGGCTATTCCTGTGAACAGCCAATTCGATCGCTTCCGGCAAGTCAATGACCGCAGACGCGAGCTGCGCCAGCCCGATGGCGAGTTCTTCTTCAGCCATGCTGACAACCATGTCGTAGAACTCCGGATTGAGCGCCAGACGGCGCGCATCCGCCAGCGCAAGCAGCCGGCTTGTGACCAGGCGTTTGCGCTCTGCCAGCGCCCGGATGACCGCCGGACGCTGCTGCGGATGGTCTTGCGACCAGCGCAAAACCCGCGCCAGCAAGTCGGAATAGGCGTATTTCATCAACGCCAGGACAACTTCATCCTGGTCCCCGCCTGCGCCCGCTTCAAGATCGGATAACAAGAGAATCGCAGTCGGCAAATACTTGATCTCGCCAAGCATCCAGATGGCGTTGCGGCGGATTTTTTCGTCCTGGTTTCGGGAAAGTTTCACCAGATAGGCGAGCGAGCGCGATAAGCCGAATTGCCTCAACTGTTCGGAGACATCATCAGTCTCGCGGTTTATCTCCGACGCTAGGCTGATGATAGCCAAGGGCAGTTCAAGCGGCAGCGCGCGGACTTCCTGCCAAAGCCACAACTGCTGCGAATTATTGAAGCGACTTAGCTGCGCAATCAACAGCGCTGCTGTCTCATCGGCTTCGGGCAAGCCCGCGATGGCTTCGCGGAAGGCGTCCTGCGCCGCCGCATTCTGCGCGCAAAGTTGAACCAGCTTCGTGATTAGCGATTCCTGCAAGCGCTGAAATAGCGCTGGTCGGCGTTTCAAACACATCGCCGCGAGGAAGGGATCAATTTCGGCGATCTGGTCAATGACGCGAAGCCCGCTCTCTTCGGCAAGACCATCCACCAAAACCAAGGTCAGTTTGTCCCACTTCCTGGGAACTCGCCCGCGCCCGGCAGCGAATTCGGGCCGTGTCAGGTATTTGTTGAGCCCATCTCTCTTGAGCCCGTCCGCCGCCAGATGCCGCTGGAACAGCTCGCTGTGAAACCGCAGCTGTGAACCGGCCGCTTCCAGCAAGCCCAAGTCCAGCGCCCGCTCAATGATTCTGGGGTCGATCGATTGGCTTAGCGCCGCATCGTGAGGCAAGAAGCGATGATTGTCTTGCAGCATCATCGACCAGGCGAGCTGCCGCAGCCCGTTAAGAACTTGACCGTTGTCCATGCCCTGGATCGCGCTTGGCGCCTTCTCGCCCCGCAGCCCAATCAACGCTGGCATTGGATTCTGCTGCCACTGATTGAAAGCCAGCGCCCGGTCGGCGGCGAGCAGTTCTACGCCAAGTGACAAATCGTCCAACTGGCAATGCTCGAGGGCGCCGCTCTTCTGTTTCTGGATCCCGCGAAAGCTGCTTTGTTGATCCAGCGTAAGCCAGCCGCTTACAAAGCTCTGCGCGCGCGCGGCGCTTATGCCTCCGAGCCGAACAAGCGGCGTATTAGGCGATAGAGCGGTGTTCATGGCGGACAAGACGATGAAGCGCTGATTCGGGCTGGCGTCAATCCAGGTGATTAGTTCCGCGGCTTCCGCCGGATAACTGGATGCGAAATCGCTAAAGTTATCGAGGATAATCAGCGTCTGCTGTTGATCCAGCCAGTGCCGCCAATAGGTGAGCAGCGGCCACTGTGATTCGATGAACGCGCTGAGCGACCGATGATTCGCGTCCCAGCGCGCCAGGTCCAGCCAGATGGGCGCCGGCTCGCTCTGGTCGCGAATGGCAGCCTGCGCCTGCCGCAGCGCCAGAAGCCGCGCGAACGTGGTCTTGCCGCTTCCCGGTTCGCCGCCGATGATGAACTGCGGCTCCGCCTGCGACCAAGCCAGCAGATTCTCGACCGGCATCGCGCTCCCCGGCTTTTCGCCAATGAAGTCCCAGTCCGTAATCATGCTCGGCTGAATCATTCTCGGGCGCAGCTCAGCCGCGCCTTGCTCCTCAGCGACCCGCAGCGACGCCCAGGAAGTGGGCATCTTCGCCAGCGCCAATTCGGCATCTTGTATGAAGCCGCGCAGATAATCGAGCCGTTCACCGGTCTTGGCTACGGCTTCCGATTGCGGCACCTGGCTCAATAGATTCTCCACGCTGAGGTCGGACGGATCATCGAACCAGCGGCGGAAATCGATCCAATCGCTGAAGCTGAAGTTGGCGATCATGTCAGGCGAAAAATCACGCGGGATGACCGCCGTTATCGGCAAATCGCGCTGCTGGAATTCTTCGAACTCGGCGCGGCAATAAGGCGAATGAAGATAATCGTCGCTGACGACAACAATCACGCCCGTAGCCCGCGCGCGCGCATCGCGGATGCCGGCGCTCCAATCGTCGCCGAGTTCTATTTCAAAGCGATCCAGCCAGACATTGCGGTAATATCGAATCAGCAAGTTCGAAAGCTGAAAAGCATAGGGCAGATCAATATTGTGGTAGGAAAGAAAAATCAAGCTCTCGTTGATGACAGAACCCTTTGGCGCTCAGGTATTTTGCTGTGCATACCCAATTATACTCTTGGCTTGGCGGGCTGATATTGAATATCGCCGCCAATCTTTTGCCGCCAGGGCAATGCGGTCTACCTCAGTGAAATGGCTTCGTCTAAGATGCAAGTCCATGAACAAGCGTGTGCGTTGAACCGTGAAAACGGTTCCCAGGATTTGGCTCGCCGCTGTCTTCGGCATCACGGCAGCGAGCATCTGGGGCGGCATGTATGTCGTTTCCGATGTGATGCTATTGGTGCTGCCGCCATTCACCTTGCTGACGCTGCGCATTCTCTTGGCTCTGCTGATGATCTTGTACCCGCTCGATCGGGCGAGAAGGGGCGGAGCGCCCGACCGCCGGACCATGACGTCCCTGCTCGCGGTGGGCGCCTTGGGGCTGGGCGTCAGCCTGGGCGCTCAATTCGTCGGCGCCGATTTGTCAACGGCGGTTAACGGCGCGCTGGTTACAAGCGCGTCGCCGGCTTTTGTTGTGCTTTTCGCCGTGATCCTGCTGGGTGAAAAGCTGACCCGCTTGCGCCTTGCCGGCATTGTGTTGGCGAGCGCCGGCGTCCTGGTGATCTTGAATCTCGCCGCCGCCGACTTCAACTCAGACACTTTCGTCGGCGATGTCTTCCTCGCCATCGCCGCGTTCACCTGGGGCTTGTATTCAGTCCTGGTGCGACGGGTTTCAATTCAGCATAGCTTGTCGACCCTAACGGTAACCGTCTACGCCTTGTTCGGCGGCTTGCTGCTGTCTGTGCCAGCCAGCGCGCTTGAACTGTCCAATCGGGCAATCGGCGAGGTCGACGCTCTTGTTGTCCTGGGCGTTCTCTACCTTGGAATAATCTCAACAGCGCTGGCGCTGCTATTGTGGAATCGGGCTTTTGCGCTGGCGCCGGCGGCTGTGGCTTCGCTGTTTTTCTTCGCCCAGCCACTTTCAGGCGCCCTTCTGGCAGCGCTCGTTCTCGGGCAGGAAATGACACTGGCGTTATGGCTCGGCGGTGGGCTGATCGCGCTGGCGCTGCTGCTGTCGCTTGTGCCCGCGGCCCCGGCTGCCCCCGCTACGAAGCGAGCAAGTCCCTAGCTTCACGCGCCATTTTCAGCAGCCGAAAGCGCCGCACCTCGGCATAGAGGCGAGCCAGCTCGCCAATATCTGTTAATTCATGGGTACTCAACAACTGCTGATGACAGGCTCGGTTGCGCAGTAATTGCAGATCCTGCTTGACGCCGGCGAGCCCGCGCAGAACCATGCCGCAGGCGTAACCCAGCCGCGCCAATTTTGGATCGCCCGCCCAGCCGGCTTGGCGCAGCTCCTTGATATAAGCGGCGAAGACCGTCCTGTCTAGCTGATCGGCATATTCAGCGGAATACCCTTCATAATACAAGCTGACGGCGACGAGGCAAACCAATTCCTCGCCGATGGCGCTGATCGACGCCAGCGCCCAATCCAGCAGCACAACATCGTCTTCGCGCTGCAGGATGTTTCGGCGAAAAGCGTCGGTGTGGCAAAACGTTCGCGGCAGCTGCGCCAGCGCGTCCTGGAATAATTGGCGATCCTGCCATATCGCCATAATCTCATCTTTTGCCTCAAGTGGCAGCGCCCTTCGCGCAAGGGGAGCGGCAAGCTGCTGATCCAGGTTGGCGAAGCAATCGCCCAAGCCCGCCACAATGGCGCTATGCCAGTTGTGGCTCAGCCAGGTATACGATGGCGCGGCGCGACCGCTCAGCCATGCGCCATTGAAGCGACCGAGGCGCGCGGCGATGTCTCGAAAATCGGCTGAGGCCCAGCGCTCCTTGCAGTCCTCAACGTCTTCCATCCAGATCCAACAGCTGTCTCCGAAATCTTGCAGTCTGTATATTTGCGGCGCAGTGAAGGCGCCGGCGGGCAGGTCGTCAAGCAAGTCCGATTGGTAAACCTCGTATTCGCGTTTCCAATAATAAGGCGAGCTCGGCTGCTCATCCTGGCGCTCATGCAGGACTTTCAAAATGAGAGAGCAGGTCTGGCTCGTCGATGTCTTAATTTTGATGCGGTAAAGGGCGGTGCCGCCGACCGCGCTGCCGAAGCCGCCTCCCAGCGGCTCAGCTTCCCAGGAGAGCGCTTCGAGCCGTTTGTCATCGGCCGCTGCTCTCGCCAATTTGCTTACATGCGAGAGTGAAAGCGACGCCAGTTTCTTTATGGTGGCTGCCTGGCCGGCATTTGAAAACACGAGACCTAGTCGATGCCGAGGTAAGTCTTCTGCACGGTTTCATTCTGCTGCAGGTTGGCCGCCGTATCGCTAATCGCGACCTCGCCGCTTTGCAGCACATAACCGCGATCGGCGATTTGCAGCGCCATATGCGCATTCTGCTCCACCAGCAAGATCGTCACGCCTTCGCTGGCGATGCGCTGGACGGTTTCGAAGACGCCATCAACCAGCACCGGCGCCAAACCCATGGAGGGCTCGTCAAGCAATAGCAGGCGCGGCTTAGACATTAAGGCGCGCGCTATCGCCAGCATCTGCTGCTCGCCGCCGCTGAGCGTGCCGGCAAATTGCTTTCTGCGTTCTTCCAGGCGCGGGAAGAGCGAATACGCGCTCTTCAAATCGTCCTTTATCGCGCCATCGCGCCGGATGTAGGCGCCCATGTCGAGATTTTCTTCAACCGTCAGTTTGGCGAATACGCCGCGTCCCTCCGGCACCATTGAGATGCCCTTCGAAACCAGCAAGTCCGCGCGCATGCGGGAGATCTCCTCCCCGTCATAGGTCACCGAGCCTTCGCGCGGCGCCATCAAGCCTGATATGGTGCGCAGCGTTGTCGTCTTGCCGGCGCCATTTGAGCCGATCAGGGCGATGATTTCGCCGCTGTCGACTTCAAACGAAACACCCTTCAGCGCGTGGATATTGCCGTAATAGGTGTGAATGTCCTTGACTTCCAGCAGTGCCATAGCCTGTCATCCGCGCGGCTGCGATTAAGCCGTCGCCGCCGCCCCGCGCCCCAAATAAGCTTCGATGACATCAGGATTGGTTTGGATATCGGCGGGCAATCCCTCGGCGATCTTGCGCCCGTAATCCAACACGGTGATATGTTCTGATATACCCATCACCACCCGCATGTCGTGTTCGATCAAGACGATTGTTATGCCAATCTCATCGCGCAAGCGGCGGATGAAATCAGTGGTTTCTAGCGTTTCCCGCGGGTTCATTCCCGCCGTCGGCTCGTCCAGCAGGATCAGCTTCGGCTGGCTCGCGAGCGCGCGTCCGATCTCCAGCCGGCGCTGATCCCCGTAAGCCAGGTTCTTGGAAAGCATGTCGCCCTTGCCTTCCAAGCCGACGAAGCGCAGCAATTCCCGCGCGCGGTTCTCCGTGAGCGCGTCTTCTTCCCGCGTCGATGGCAGCCCCAGCACCGCGCCGATCCAGGATGATTTCAGGTGCGGCTCCTGCCCGACCATGATGTTTTCAATGGCGGACATATTGCTAAAGAGTCGGATATTCTGATACGTGCGCGAGATGCCCAAGCGCGCAATCTGATCGGGTGATCTTCCATGCAAGCGCTCGCCCTGAAACAGAATCTCGCCGTCGTCAATTTCGTAGAAGCCCGTGATGCAATTGAAAAAGGTCGTCTTACCGGCGCCGTTGGGCCCAATGATGCTGGCGATCGCGCCTTCGGGAATATAAAAGTCGAGGCTGTCCACAGCGACCAAACCCTCGAAGCGCTTGGTCATCCCTTTCGCTTCCAGAATCGAATTCGGCGCGCTCTTGCCGTTTCCCGCCATGATGCCCGTCTTTCCCTCGCTCTATTCCGCCGCCGCCAGTGCGGGTTTGACGCCCGATTGCGCTTCGTGTGTCACGATCTTTGACGGGATCAAACCTTGCGGACGTTTGATCATCATCAGGATGAGCAGGGCGCCATACAGCAAGAAGCGAAACTCGGAGAATTCGCGCAGCAATTCCGGCATGCCGATCAACACAATCGCGCCAACCACAATGCCCGGGTTGCTGGCGATGCCGCCGACGATGATCAAGCTCAAGACGTTGATTGAAATGAATACCGTGAAGCTATTGGGGAAGACCGTTCCAACTTTCGCCGCGAAGATGGCACCGGCCACGCCGCCGGTCGCCGCGCTAAGGGTGAATGCCAGCAATTTGGCGCGCGCCGTATCAATGCCCATCGCGGTCGCCACGTCCTCGTCTTCCCGAATCGCCATCCATTGTCGCCCTGTGCGCGAGTTGTTCAAGCGGATGGAAACGAATAACGTCACCAGGCTGGCTGCCAAGACGATGTAGTAGAGCTGTTCCGGATTCTTCAGCTCGGTGCCCAAAAATATCGGTTTCGGGATCGCCTGCACCCCTTGCGCGCCGCCAATCAAGGGTTTCAGCCAATCCGATATCGCCAGCTTGCCAATAATTTCGCCGAAGCCCAGGGTCGCGATCGCGAGGTAATCGCCGCGCATCCTCAGTACAGGCACCGCGAAAATGAAGCCGGCGAACATGGCAGCCAGGAGGGCGATCGGGATGACTGTCCAAAATGTGAAAGTCCCTTTGAAGAGCCCGAGCGGCCCGATGGAAGTCAAGACAGCCAGGATGTACGCGCCGACCGCATAATTGGTCACATAACCGAGGTCAAGCAAGCCCGCCAGACCGATGGCGATATTCAAACCCAAGCCCATCAAGACGAAGATGCCGATGGTCACCGCCACATCGCTGAGCGTGCGCCCGATCAGCCATGGCAGCATCAGCATGAGCAAGACGAATAGGACAAAGCCCACGGTGTTGACCGCGCGGCGCGGCCCATAGTCCAGGTTGCTGAAGCGCTCGCGGGCTTGGCTGCCGAACAGCGCCCAGAAGAATCCGGCGGCGGTGCTGATGACAAACAAAGCGAGCGCCGCATTCTGACGCAGGGTATCACGGCGGAAAATCTCGCGCAATGTGTCGCGGTCGACATTTTCTTGCAAGATCAGGCGCGCCGTCTCGCCGAATGCGCCAATCAGCGCCGTGACGCCCAAGCCATAAATGAGCGCGCGGCGCGGAACGGTCGGCAAAAGATAAAGGATGGACCCGCCAAGACCGGAAACAATTGACACGAGACCCAGCGCGCCGATGCCACGCATGAGGTCCTTTCGATTGTCGAAGGTGACGACTTCCACCCAATCGCGATCGATATTGACAAAGACAGAACGCAGGTCGCCTTTGACCTCGAAAATCAGGGCGAAGGAATATGTGACGATGCCCACCAAAACGGCGACCAGCAGCCATATTCCAATCGCGGTTTGCATCTCGGCGCCGGCGCGTAGCCGCCCCCAGGCGATGACCGATGCCGCCACCAAGGGCGCCAGACGCAGCGTCATAAAAAGGAGGAAACGATATTCGTCCGAGTTGAACAAGAGCAAGATGACGCTGGGCAATGCCGTCAGCAGGCCCACGGCGACGCCGGCAACAAGCATCCGCGGCGCGCTCTCGCCCTGTTCCCGCAGGCGCCCCGCGGCGAAGTAGGCGGTGACAAAGGGCGCGGTCAGCAGCATCAACTGCCCCAGGCTGATGAAGCGATCAACCACCTCGCGCTCGTGGAAAGCCGCGACCATGCCGACAGCGCCGGTGAACAATATAAATGCGCCTGATAGCAATCCTAGCGACAGAACATCTCTGGAGGTTCGCGAACGCAATACGTCCATGAGCGCCTCCTATGCCTTCTTCTCGGACAGGCGTTCGCCCAGGATGCCTTGCGGGCGGAAGATCAGCACCAGCACCAGCATCGTAAAGGCGATCACGTCTTTGAGCTGATTCGCGCCCGGGATGCCGAGCCCGGCCAACACCAAATTGGGTCCGATCGCTTCAATCACGCCGAGGAACAAGCCGCCGAGCATCGCGCCCGGGATGTTGCCGATGCCGCCGAGAACAGCTGCGGTAAAAGCCTTGATGCCGGGGATGAAACCCATAAAGAAATTGACCCCCTGCGGGCGGAACACGCCGTTGATCACGCCGGCTGAGCCAGCCAGAAACCCGCCGACGCCGAAGGTGAACATAATGACAAAATCAATGTCGATGCCCATTAAGCGGGCGACTTCCTTATTCTCCGAAACCGCGCGCATCGCCTTGCCAATCCGCGTGCGCTCCACCAGCCAGTACAGGCAGAGCATCAGCGCCAATGCGGAGAAGAACACAAAAATCTGCACAATTGGTATGTTGATGCCGCCGAGCGATATGGCGCCCTGCAGAATCTTCACCTGCGGATAAGCCTTGAATCCGGAGCCATACAAACCGCGAAAGGTATATTGCAAAAAGAAGGACGCGCCAATAGCCGTGATCAAGGGCACCAAACGCGGGCTGCCGCGCAAGGGTCGATAGGCGACCCGTTCTAGTAAAATCGCCACCGTCATCGACACCAGACCGGCGAACATAATCATCAGCGGAATCGCCAGCAGCGGCTGGTCGTTAAGAAAGCCGGTGCGGTTGAAAGCCTCAGCGAGGAAAACGGTGGAAAAGGCGCCCGCCATGAAGACCTCGCCATGCGCGAAGTTGATCATCAGCAAAATGCCGTAGACCAGCGTGTAGCCAAGCGCGATTAAGGCGTAGATGCTGCCCTGAGACAAGCCGGCGGCAAAGAGATTCACCCACTGCGCCAGTGTGATGCGGCCAGAAGACAGCGTGTTCCAAGCGCCGACCACCACGCCGAGCACAATAAGCACGCGCAGGACGTCAATGGTGAAGTCTACCCAGGAGAATTCGTCAGTTTTCCATTTGAACATAGGCGCTACCGTTGTGCCGCTTGGTCGAGTTTTCCGTTCGCCGTCCCATGCAGGTCAGGCGAATCCATCTAATCAAATGAGTCCGCCGCGAAATTCCACGCTATCGGCGGCGGCCAATTGTCGTCGTAAACTTCCGCTTCGGTGATTTCGAATACCGCCAGCGCCGTGCCCGGCGAGCAGTCGCCCGCGAAGGGAGAATCCTCGCGGCAGGTCAAACGCCCCGTCAAGCCCGGGTAATCTTCCGTCGCGGCCACGGCATCGCGGATGGCTTGGCGGCCGAAGGTGATGGCGCCGTCCGCATGCGCGACAGCGACCGACTCCAAGGCGTCCAGCAGCAGGTTGGTCGCGTCATAGGCATGGGCATGGTAGCCGCTGGGCGGGTCGCTGCCATATTCTTCCTGCCATTGCCTGAGCAGCTCGTCATAGGCATCGCCGCTGACGAGCGGACCGGAAACATAGATGCCGATAGCCGCATCCCCCGTATTTTCAGGGAAGCTGGACGAGAAGCTGGCCGCGCCGCCGATGATGATCGTATCTTCCAGTCCGACGATATACTGCATCTGCGCCGCGAAGAAGTTGGACTCGGGCTCGAACAGCGGCACGTAAATCGCATCCGGCTGATGTACGGCGATTTCGGTCAATATCGACGACATATCGGTATCGCCTTTGTTGACCGCGCCTTCAAACACCACCTCGCCATCGAGCTCAGCGAATGTATCGGCGACCGCGCGCGCGAGCCCCGATGTATAGGGGTCGCCGTCATGCACCGTCGCAAGCGACTGCGCCCCCAGCGCATGAAGGGCGAACTCCGCCAGGCGCTTGCCTTCGATCAAGCCGTTCTGACTGGTGCGAAAGTAGCCCGGCTGATGTGAACCGCCGCCGGCAATGTCGTCGTTGGTCAGGCTGGGCGATGTGTTCGATGGCGCGATCATCACTAAACCCGATTCGCTGATGATCGGGATCGCGCCTTGAGCCGCGCTGGAGCAATTGGTGCCGATGGCGCCGGCCACGGTCGGATCCGCCGCCAATCGCTGCGCCGCCACTTGCCCGCCTTCCGCCGTGCACAAACTGTCCTCGAGCGCCAGTTCAATCTCACGATCGAGCAAGCGGTAATCCCGCGCGAGCAGAGCAAGTTCAACCCCGCCGAGCGTATCTTCGCCCAAATAATTGATCGCGCCGGAAACAACCAGCATCGCGCCCACGACGATGGGATCATCGGGGCCGACTTCGACGCAGCCCAAGGGATCATCGCAGGCAGCGTCAGCGGAAACTGGCAGGAGGATGATTAAGAGCAGGCTTGCGGCGCAGAGGCGACGAATTAGAAGACTGATCACTGGATTGATTTCCTGTTTGTGCTTGATTCAATCATTCTGCGGGCGATACGCGCATAGCAACGCTGGGGTCTTTGATTGAATTTAGGCCAAGCGGCAATCGCTGCGCGCCGTTAACACAAGTCAACGGACAAGCCAGAGAATGCAGCTCCCTGGCTTGTCCGTTCTTGATTTAGGCTGGTTCGGCAGCGCAGACTAAGCGTCGCCGGCCATCGACATGGAGAGATCCCAGACGATTGGCGGCGGCCAAGCGCCTTCGTCGACCTGCGCCTCGCCGATCTCAAAGACGGCAAGCGCGGTGCCTGTCGCGCAGTCGCCGTTGAACGGAGAGTCTTCACGGCAGGTCAGCGTACCGGTCAAGCCCTCATAATCTTCAACTGCCTGCATCGCATCGCGCAGCGCTTGACGGCCAATCACCAGCGTGCCGTCATCCATTTCTTCGGCAACGGCTTCGATGGCGTTCATCAGCAGATTCGCGCCGTCGTAAGCATGGGCGTGGAAGCCGCTTGGCGGGGCTGCGGTGCCGCCTGGCTGCTCTTCCGCCCACAACTCCAGGAATGCGTCATAAGCCTCGCCGGAAACATGGGGGCCGGTCATATAGACGCCGACCGCGGCTGCGCCCGTATTCTGCGCGAAAGTCGCCGAGAAGCTGCCATCGGCTGTCATCATCACCGCGTCTTCCAAGCCTGGGGTGTTCGCCGCTTGCGAGACGATGAATTCAGACTCGGGCACGAAGACGGGCAGGTAAACAACATCGGGCTCGCTGGCGGCGATTTCGGTGAGAATCGCGCTCATGTCGGTGTCGCCCTTGCTGACTGCCCCTTGGAATACCACGTCGCCGTTTCGCCCGGCAAACTCATTCGCCATAACCACCGCGAGCCCTTCGGTATAGGGGTCGCCATCGTGGATGGTGGCGACGGCGCCGGCTTTGAGGACCTCAACGGCGAAACGGGCGCCCATCGCGCCCTGGAACAGGTCGTTATGCGCGGTGCGGAAGTAGCCTGGATAGTACGTGCCGCCAGCGTCCGCGTCGTCATTGGTTAATCTGGGCGATGTGTTGGAAGACGAAATCATTAGCATGCCCGCTTCGCTAATGATCGGCATAGCGCCTTGCGCCGCGCCGGAGCAGGTTGTCCCGATTACTCCCACGATAGATTCATCCGCGGCTACTCGTTGAGCGGCTGCTTGGCCGCCCTCGGCCGAACATAAGCTGTCCTCTTCGACCACGATAACCTCGCGCCCGAGCAACATGCCGTCGCGTCCCAGGATAGCCAGCTCAACGCCGCCGAGGGAATCCTCGCCGTAGAAGGATGTAGCGCCGGAAAGCGAAAGCATTGCGCCAATGATAATTGGATCATCAGGACCAACCTCGACGCATCCCAATTCGTCCATGCAATGCCCATCCGCAAGCGCAGGAACGCTTAAGCCAAGCAGCAGACATAAGACAGTGAGTACAAGTAGTGAGCGTTTCATGGTTCTGTGTCTCCCTTCAATTGGTCATAATCGCGCTAAACTCTCGATGCTGTCAATTATAATCAGCTTTTGAAAATTTGTATAACATTTCCCAAAATGGATGAAATGTTCGACTATCATGATGCGCCAGTTGCGCGCTTTCCCCGCTGAAAGCCCTCGCAGCGCCTATGCGAATCATTATACGATATCTTCACCTATATTGTACAATCGCCCATAAGTCGGGCTGCGCCGCCCGTCCGCTGCATTAACCATCCGGAAAACGCCAACGCATGAAACTCCTGGTCGTTGTTTCCTCGCTCGATTTAAGGCAGCCTTTTAGCGCGACGCCGGCTTGGTGGCAGTTGCTGAAGGGGCTCTATGAATTGGAGGCGGAGCTTATCGCCACGCCGTATCAGGGCGCGTCGGTTGAGAGCCTTTGGTGGCGCGCGGCGCCGAATCCAGCGCGCTTGCCCGGTGATGTCTTCAAGTCAATCCGCGGTTTTTCCCGCGCGCTGCTGCCTTCCCGCCGCGGGGCAGCCGGCAGCCAGGAGGATGGCGAATCTCTCAGCGACAAAGCCGTCAGGCACGCGGCGAACACGCTGATAGCGCCCCTGTGGAAACGACATCTCGAACAGATCCTCCGCCGCGACAACGATGTGGACGCCATCCTTTTTCTGACGGTTCCGCTCAATCATCTGCGCGGAGTGCCGGGCTATATCTCGCGCAAGTTCAATCTTCCGGTCTTCTACTATGACGGCGATGTGCCGGCAAGCCTGCCTGATATGGCTGGCTTCGCCTCCGGCTTTCGCATTTATCAAGGCGCCGACCTGAGCGAGTACACGGCATTCATCAGCAATAGCAGCGGCGGCGCGAAGATGCTGGAGGCGCTCGGCGCGGAAAATGCGCACACCCTCTGGTACGCTGCCGATCCCGATCTCTTCAGTCCAATTTCGACGTCGGCGCAAGATATTGATGTGTTTTTCTACGGTCATGGTCGCGAATACCGGTCCGACTGGATCGACCGCATGATCACCGCGCCCTCAGCGCAAATCGCTGGCGCCCGCTTCGCCGTCCGCGGGACGAAGCTGGGGGACCTGGGCGCGGCGCGGAAGCTGCCCTACCTCAGCTTCAGCAAGCTGCGCGAGTATGTCTGCCGCAGCAAAATCAATCTGTGCATCACGCGCGGCGCGCATGCGAGCGTATACGCATCTTCATCCTCCCGTCCATTTGAACTAGCGTCGCTAGGCGCTTGCATTGTCGCCAACCCCTACCTCGGGATTGAGGAATGGTTTGAACCTGGGGTGGAGCTGATCGTCGTTGACTCAGCCGAAGAGGCGATTGAGCGATACCAATACTTGCTGGCAAACGAAAAAGAGCGGATCGCCATCGGCGCCGCCGCTCGTCAGCGTGTGCTGAAGCAGCATACCTTTCGGCATCGCGCCCACGAATTGATGCGCATCATCAAGACCTACATCTAGCGGAAGTGTATCCATTTCGGTTGAATATAGAAAATATCATCATTCAAGCATCTGTAGGGGCGAGCCTTGGCTCGCCCACTTGATTATCTCCGGCGGGCGATTCACAGAATCGCCCCTACAATTTTCGCTAAAGGATGATGTCGACGCTGAAAGAATATTACGCTTGACATGAATTCCAACCGACTTCGATACACTACCCATCTAGCCCCTTGCGGCTTCCCGTCTCCAACATTACAATAGAATATCTGTTCGAGCAGGAGGCTGGCTGATGACATTTGACCCGGCAAAAGCGCGTGATTTCGTCTATCGCAAGGGCACGCTCTTGGAACGAGCGCTCTTCGCCTGGCTGTTTGAGGGCGGCCGCCTCGAGCGCCTGCAGCAGATTATTCTCTGCTATAAGAATCCTGACGGCGGCTTCGGGCATGGCTTGGAGCATGATATCAAGGCGCCGCAATCGCATCCGCTGGCGCTGGAATACCTGCTAGGTATGATGAAACACGCGGGCGTCCCTGCTGGTTCGATTTTCGCCGGCGCTTCCGACTGGCTGGAAGCGCGGATGGACGAGCAAGGCAATTTGCGCAACCCGCCCGAAACGCGCCAATACCCGCTGGAACCCTGGTGGCGGGAGATGGGCGGGCAGACCATGCCCGATTCGATCGTCGGCAACCTGATGCGCTATAGCGCGGCGACGCCATCCCTCATCAATAAAACCAAAGCCTGGGCGCTCGCCAACTATACGCCGGAGAAAGTCAAAGACAACAACTGGCTGTTCATGGCTTATCACGCCTTTGACTATTTCTTCGCCATAGATGACTTGCCGGAGCTTCAAGACTTGCGGCGGGCGACGGTCGACAATATCGTGGCTTGCGCTCTGGCGGCGCCGGAAAATCAATACGATTCGCTTTTTGTCTTCGCGCCGACGCCAGACTCCATGATTGCGCGCGCCCTGCCCCCTGGCCTGGCGGATCGCTTTCTGGACGCGCTGTCAAACGCGCAGCAGGCGGAGGGCCACTGGCTCGATCAACACAATCTCCCGCAATGGTACCCGATGACCACAATCAATGTCTTGCTGGCGCTGAAGCGATACGGGCGCTGGCGCTAGGGCTGTAGCCGCACAGCGACGTATCAGGGCAATCGCAGCAAAATCATAATGCGTCGTTCGCCACGAAAATTGTGAAAATGTAGGGGCGTATCGCCGATACGCCCGTTGAATATGACATAAAATTGTTATTTATCAGCGCAATTTCATTTGATGCGATTGCCCTGCGCGACGTATCCCATCTTGGCTCAATGTCGCGCTCGTTGTGCTATACTTGCGCAAAAGCATTGCGGCGTCTAAGTGGAAGTGATTCCTGGCGCGTCATGAGCATGACGGCTGTATGAAAGAAAATGCCAAAATAAATGAAAACTTGTAGGGGCGAGCCGGTAGCTGGCCCACGCTTACTTTAGCTATCTAGTACTATTCGCCTGATTGATTTGGTTCTACTGAGCGGGCTCAATGGCGATCGACTACATCATAGAATTTGACTGCGCGCCCAAACGCGCCTTGACGGCTGATGGTATCTGCGAGCGGCTCAAAGAGCGGGCGCGCGCCGACGAGGTCATCCAGTGGTTTCGCGCCGCTGGCGACATGCGCGAGCCGGCGCAAATGGGTTTTGAATTCACGCACAGCACGCCGAGCGACGCCGGTGACAAGCAGTTGATCGTCGTGCAGGATTTGATCGACCATGCCGCCATCCTCGACGACTACGCGAGCCATTGCCAACTTTGCCCGGCGAATCGTAGCGGGCAGCCCTTCGGTTGTATCGGCTTCATACAATATCCCATCACCGCCGGCGCCGAGACCTGGCTGCTCGAACGCTTGCCGGTGCCCGATGAACCCCTGATTTGGCTGCTGCTCAGGCAGGGCATACAGAAGCTCGGCTACGATGGCGCATCGGTCAAAGCGCTGCGCGAGGCTGATGGCGCTCCCGACGCCCGCGAACGCGCCTACTTTGAATTGCCCATCGCGCCCGAGCGCCGCTTGGGACAGTTGCGGATCTCCGGCGATCAGGCGCTGGAGATGATCTTTGGCGTCGGCGAACGCATCATGCCCAATCACGCAGGCATCCTCTTGCTCTTCATCGGCGCGATCGATCGCGACCTTGAAGCGCATGAGATTCAAGATATCTCGTCATTTGCCGAGAAGATTCGCAACCAATTCGCCTTCGAGCTGAATGCGGACGCCGGCGCCGATGAGTGCATCCGTGATTTGGCGGCTTTCTTCCACGCGCTCTATATCGCCTGGACCTTGAACGTCGCCCTCTACGTTGATGCCTAAGCAGAGAACACCATAAGTAATGAAAATATCCGACCTTATTACACAAACTTCATAATTGTCCTGCGTTTGTATGGGCGAGCCGCCGGCTCTCCCTCCAATTCTTTGATCAGTAATTGCTTCTCCTATGATATTCTTGAATCGTCTAAGTTGCTGAACCAAACCGAAGGGCCGCCAATGGACTCAGCAGATAAATCAATAGCCTGGATTGAAACCGTGCCCGAAGCTGACGCGACTGGCGAACTGAAACGCGCCTATCAACGGGCGGCCGACCCCAAGAGCGGCCAGGTTGATCACATCATGAAGATCCACAGCCTGAACCCGGCTTCCCTTATTGATCACTTGCATCTCTACAAGACGCTGATGTTTGGCGACTCGCCCTTGACGCGGACGCAGCGCGAGTTGATCGGAGTCGTCGTCTCCGCCATCAACCGCTGCGAATACTGACTGAAACATCATGCGCGCAACCTCCGTCAGTTGACTGGAGACAGCGAGTGGACCGTCCAAATCGAGCGGGATTATCAAAACGCTCAGCTGACGGGGCCGGACCGGGCGATGCTCGATTATGCCGCCAAGCTGACGCGCGCGCCCTGGGAGCTGATCGAAGACGACCTGCGAAGTCTGCGCGCCTGTCGGTTCAGCGATCGCGCGATCCTGGATATCGCGCAAGTCACCGCCTACTATGCCTATGTAAATCGCATCGCTGATGGTCTGGGTTTGTCTTTGGAAAGCTATTGGGCGGAGGGCAAAGAGGATTACGATTAAACTTAACTGCCGCGAGTCGCGATAGCGAGCAATACCAACACGGTCAAGATGATGGCGATCGCCGCGACCGCGTAATACTTCGCGAATAACTTGCGGGCATCGGAGCCCTCGCGGAAGATGTCGGAAAGTTTCAAGCGTTTCACCTGCAGGCCGAAGGGTTAAACTGCTTACGCTTAGCATAGCCGGATTCCTTAGCCTTATCAACGTGGCGCGATTTGCGGTGTGAGGCGATTATCGTGGATATAATTCTCTTTGCGAACACGACACCGGTTTTTTCACCGTAGAGAACACAGAAGTAAACGCAAGTAAGTCATGCGAAAAAGGGCGATGCTAATCTGATTCGAGATCTGTAGGGGCGAGACTTGTCTCGCCCACTATGTCGCCATTGTAGATGTGGGCGACTCAAGAGTCGCCCCTACGACGTTCCTTAATTTTGTTGCATTAGTTTATTAGACTTACTGAGGGCGCAGAGATTTTTTTCTATGCTTGGCGGAGTTTTCCAGTCCACAGAATTAGCCACTCCCCGATTTGCGGTGTGCGGCGACAGGGTGCTAGAATCTCATGCGAGCTTGGCGAAAGATGAAATAATGATCGACATTCCAAAAGATTTCACCGGTTTCATCGCCGTGGTCAAGCGCGACTGCTCCACCTGCAGGCTCATTGAACCCGCCTTCCGCGAATTGAAGCGCGGCGCCTCGCTGCAAATTCACTCTCAGGATGATCCGGCATTCCCCGAAACTATCGACGAGGTGTTTGACGAGCGCCGGCTTGAGCTGTCGTATCGCCTCGATATTGAAATCGTGCCGACGCTGATCCAGTTTCAGAAAGGCGAAGAGACGGCGCGCCTGGTCGGCTGGCGGCGCAAAGACTGGCGTCGCCTGACGAGCCTGCCAATGCTCGGCGCCGGCTTGCCTGAGTTCAGCCCCGGCTGCGGCTCCAAATCCGTTGAACCCGGCAGACGAGAGAAGCTGGCTTTTACCTTCGGCGATACGCCTTTGCAAGCGCGCCGCATCGATGTGGCGTCCCAGCAGGACGAACACGAGTTGATCTTCGAGCGTGGCTGGTCGGACGGTTTGCCGGTTGTGCCGCCGACAGAAGAACGCGTGCTGCGAATGCTCGCGGGGACCACCAGGCCGCCCGCCGAAGTTATCGGCATTATCCCGCCGGATCATGCGCCCTGCACGATTGAGAAAGTCGCCATAAATGCGGTCATGGCTGGCTGCAAGCCGGAGTACTTTCCCGTGGTGCTGGCGGCGGTCGAAGCGGCTTGTCTCGATGAATTCTGCATGCACGGCGTATTGGCGACCACCTATTTCGCCGCGCCCATCGTCATCGTCAACGGACCCATCGCGGAAAAGATCGGCATGAATTCGGGGCATAACGTCCTGGGGCAGGGCAATCGCGCAAACTCAACTATCGGTCGCGCGCTGCAGCTGGTGATCCGCAATGTCGGCGGCGGCAAGCCCGGTGGCGTCGATCGCGCGACGCTGGGTCAGCCGGGCAAAGTTGGCTTCTGCTTTGCCGAGCGCGAGCATGATTCTTATTGGGAATCTTTGGCGGTCGAGCGCGGTTTCAGCGCCGATCAATCAACCGTGACGCTTTTCGCCGGCGGCGGCGTGCATCCCTTCGGCGATCAGAAATCGCGCGACCCCGAATCGCTGACGCGCAGTTTGGCAATGACGCTGCGAACGGTCTATCACGGCAAAATCTACGGCAGGACGGATGCATTGCTGGTCATTTCGCCGGAGAACATGCGCGTCTTCCGTGAAACCGGCTGGACGAAAGCGCGTTTTCGCGCAGCGCTGGATCAGGCGCTGACGGTAGATGGAACCGAAGTAGTCGCCGGCGCCGCTGGCATCGACGAGGGCATGCCAGCGCAGCTCGCGCGGAAACGTTTGTCGAAGTTTCGTCCGGGCGGCTTGCTAATTGCGCACGCCGGCAGCGGAGCCGGCATGTGGTCGGCGGTCATCACCGGCTGGGCGGCTAGCGGTCCCCGCGGCAGCGTCCCGGTGACCGTCGCCATAAAATCGTGAATGTGGATGGCTGTAGGCGCGAGGCTTGTCTCGCCCTCGCCCGCCTGCGTCACAACTGTCAATCAATTCACGCATGATTAATTCCAATGGTCCTAGAAGACGAAAATGAAGGAGCGCAACATGCCAGCCTTATTAGATCCAACCAGTGAGCTGCAGCCAGCGCAGCGAGAAGCGCTGCCCAGGCCACCATCCCTGAGCGAGAAGCGCGTTGCCCTGCTCGATATTTCGAAGCCGCGCGGCGATGTCTTCCTCGATCATCTGGAAGCGCGCCTGGGCGAGATGGGCGTCGATGCTCGCCGCTACATCAAGCCGACCTTCACGCGGGTCGCGCCGGCCGATCTCAAACATCAGATCGCCAGCGAATGCGATGTCGCGATTGAAGCGCTCGCCGATTGAGGCTCATGCACGTCGTGCAGTGTGCACGACATCACTGACCTGGAATCGCGCGGGATTCCCGCCATGTTCATCGCCTCCGACGAGTTTGTCGACGCCGCGCTGGCGCAGGGGCAGGCTTTGGGCTTTCAACCGGCAGCCTGTTATGTGCCGCACCCGATACAGGATCGCACGGACGATGAAATTCGCGCCTTGGCTGATGCCGCTTTCGAGGAGATTCTGTCGCAGATTGTGGCGCCCTAAAGCCGCCGGCTAGTTATAGCGGCTGATCACGACCGCGGTATTGTGGCCGCCGAAGCCAAATGAGTTGCTGAGCACGTGCTCGAGCTCTCGCGCCACGCCGACATTTGGCGTGTAATCCAGGTCGCATTCCGGATCGGGCGTCTCCAGGTTGATCGTCGGCGGGATGAAATTGTCCCGCAGCGCCATGACCGAAAAAACTGCCTCAGCCGCCGCTGTGGCGCCGAGGATATGCCCTGTCATTGATTTCGTCGAACTTATCGGAATGTTGTAGGCTTCTTCCGCCAGCGCCTGTTTGATCGCCAGGGTTTCGCTTTTGTCGTTGAGCTGGGTGCCGGTCCCGTGCGCATTGATATAGCTGATCTCGGGCGCTTGGATCTGCGCCTCGCGCAGCGCCCGCCGCATCGCTTCCGCCGCGTCCACGCCGTCCGGGTTGGGCGCCGTCACGTGAAACGCGTCTGATGTGTGGCCATAACCGGTCAATTCGGCGTGTATCTTGGCGCCGCGCGCCAGCGCATGATCAAGGTCTTCCAGGATCATCAGCGCCGCGCCTTCAGCAGCGACGAAGCCATCGCGGTTGGCGTCAAAGGGGCGCGACGCTTTCTCCGGGATATCCTCGCTGTTGGTCAGCACTTTCATATTGTTGAAGCCGCTGATGACCATCGGCATGATGCAGGCTTCGCTGCCGCCGGCGACCATGACCTTGGCTCGCCCCATGCGGATCAAATCGGCGGCATCGCCCAGCGAGTTGTTGCTGGTGGCGCAGGCGGCGGTGATATTGTAGTTGGGACCCTTAAGCCCGAAGTGCATCGACACCCGCGAGCTGATGCCGTCATGCAGCAGGGCAGGCACAATTACCGGGCTGACGCCGCGATGCCCCTTCGCCTCAAAGCCTTGCAGCGCCTGCACCACAGTGACGATCCCGCCGATGCCCGAACCAACCACCACGCCGACATCATATTTGTTCTCGTTGGTGATTTTGACGCCGGCATCATTTAAGGCTTCTTCAGCCGCGACCAGCGCCAGCATCTGCGCCCGATCCATCCGCCGCATTTCGCGCCGTCCAAAGCGGCTCGCCAAGTCAAGGTCCTTCACCTCGCCAGCGACGCGGTTTTCGACCAGGTCGGCATCAAAAAGCGTAATCCAGTCAATGCCGGAAACCCCCGCGCGGATATTCGACCAGGAATCTTCCACATTATTGCCGACCGGGCTCACCAAACCCATGCCGGTGATGACGATTCGTTTATCCGCCATTTACGAACTTTCCGCTGCCGCCGCAATGCGCCCAAGCGTTTAACATTCTGTAGAGGGAATTATAATATGGGAAGCCGCTACATAGCATACGCAACTTGCTCAATTAGTCGCCGAGCTCTTCCAGCAGCGCCGCCTTGATCTCCGGCGGGATCTGATAATAGGGCAGGTCGAGCAGCGCGCCTTGCAGCGCCCATAGCATCGTCAAGCTCGCCGGATAACGCGCCCGCAGCCGTTTGAAAACTTCGACCGCCCCCAAGGCTTCGAGCTGCTCGCGCGAATCAATGCCAGCTTCCATCAGCCGGCGCGCCGATTTACGCCCGATGTTCTTCAGTTTGATCAGCGCTTCTAGCTTCCGCTCTAGCCCGCAATTGCTTGACATCTTGGCCGGAGTCGCTCGCGTCAAGGCGTGGATGCTTCCGGACCCGCAACGGCTACGACCATGCGCTCCGGGCGCAAATAGTTACGCGCCGCGCGCAGCAGGTCGGCAGTCGTGATGCGGTAGATCATGTCGTCGTAATTCGCCAGGTAATCCAATCCCAAGTTGAAGCTTTCCATGCTGTGGATGTTGGACGCGATGCCCTCATTGCTCTCCAGCCGCAGCGGCATGCGCCCGGTGAAATAACTTTGATTGTCCGCCAGATCTTCGTCCGTGACCGCTTCGGTGGTCAAGCGCTCGATTTCTTCCATAATGGACGCGATCGCCAGCTCGACATTCTCCGGATTGACGCCGGCGCTGATCGTCCAGGGGTCCGGCCCATGACCGCCGCCAAGACGACTGTAAGCATAATAAGCCAAGCCCTTTTCCTCGCGCACGCTTTTGCCGATGCGCCCCATCATGCCGAACTCGCCCAGGACGCTGTTGGCGAGCTGCGCCGCCAGATAATCTCCCGCCTTGCGCGCTGGACCGACAATGCCCATGCTGATGTCTGATTGTGTTTTGCCGGGCACGGAGACGCTCGGGCGCAGATCTGCAGTAGATTGCTCCGGCTCATGCGCCTGACGAATCGCCGGCTGTTCCGGGTTGCGCCAATCGCCGAAGGCATCCGCCGCCAGCCCAATCGCGTCAGCGGCATCAACCGCGCCAACAATCACCAGGATCATCCCCGCTGGCCCAAAATGCTCGGCGTGGAAATTCTTAAGGTCGTCAAGCGCGATATCGGCAATCGATGCCTCATCGCCGTAAGTCCCGTAATGATAAGGATGCGTCTCGGGGTAGAGCGCTTGCCGCATCGCCTTTGCCGCGCGGTAGCGGGTGTCAAAGTTGCTGTATTGAAGCCAGGTCAGGCGTTCGCCGCGCAAGCGCTCGACATGCTCGGCGGGAAAGATCGGATTGCGCAGGCAGTCGCTGGCGCCGTCAAGCAGCAGACCCAGGTCTTCCGCCAGGGCTTTGCCGGAGAAACCGAGCTTGTGCATATGCCCGCGAAAACCGAGATCGGCGCCCGCGTCTTCCAGCGACCCGTGGATGGCGTCAAAGTCTCTGCCCCTGGTGCCGGTCATCAAAGCGCCGGCGACCAGCGACGCCAGCCCGCTCTGGCGCGGCGTTTCGTAGATGCCCCCGGCTTGCAGCGAACCCATCACGTTGACCGACAGTACGGCGGGGTTCTCATAAACCAGCAGCGTGACGCCGTTGTCAAGCTGGGCGCGTGTGATGTTGCCCGCATTGGGGATGCTCGCCTGTATCTCGCTCATGCCGGCGCGCCCTCCTCGTCTTGGGCAATCGGATTTAAGATGCCCACAATGCGCCTCTGCGGCACGAGATAACGCGCCGCGGCCTCCTGCACATCCGCCGCCGACACGCGCATCAGGCGATCGCTGAATTTGTCGAACCAATGGACATCGCCCAGGATGAAGGACTGCGCCAGCCCATAGGCTTGTTCGGTGACGCTCTCCCGGCTGTAGGCGAAGGCGGCGCGGGTCTGCTTCCGCGCTTTATTCAGTTCCGCTTCGCTGACCCCGTCGGCACTTAAACGCGCGATTTCTTTCAGCAGCGCCGCTTCCGCTTCCGCTGGCGAGCGACCATCGCGCAAGGTGACGATGATGCTGTAAAGGTAAGGATCAACCGTCGGCGTCATCCAGGCGCCCACCCCAGCCGCGATCTCGCTCTTGACCAATGCCTGGTAAAGCCGGCTGGTTTTGTTGTCGGACGCGCCGCTCGACCCGCTGAGAATCGCGTCCAGCAGCCTAAGCTTGAACCAGTCTTCGTGTGTGGCGGCGGGCGCGCGGTGGCATAGCTCAAAGAAGGCGGTGTTGCCCGGGCGCTCGACCGTGACGCGCCGTTCGCCCTGCTGCTCAGGCTCGGTCCGCGAGAAGAGATCGGGCGCCGCGCCCCCCTCAATCGCGCCGAAACGTTGCTCTATCTTCGCCAGCATCTCCCTCGTGTCAAAAGCGCCAACAGCGATTGCCGCCGCGTTGGACGGCTGGTAGTGCCGGCGATAGTGGGCATAAAGATCATCGCGCGTCATCGTGCGCAGATCGGTCTCGTCGCCGATGATCTCGTGATGATAGCCGTGCACGCGAAAGGCGGCGCCGCGCAGCTCTTCCTGCAGCCAAAAGGTTGGCTGATTCTCCGCCCCCTGTCGCTCCGAGATGATGACCGTGCGCTCGGACTCGGTCTCGTCGGCGTCGAATAGCGCCTTGGTCATGCGGTCGGCTTCAGCTTCCAGCGCGATATCGATTTTGTTGGCCGGCAGTGTCTCAAAGTATTTGGTCGCGTCCATCGAGGTGAAGGCGTTCCACTGCCCGCCCGCGCGGTCAATTTCGCGATCGAGCGCCCCCGCCGGGAAGCGCTTCGTGCCCTTGAACATCATGTGCTCGACCCAGTGGGAGATGCCGGTTTTGCCGGTCGGCTCGTTGCGGCTGCCCACGCGGTACGCCAGCCACCAGCTGATGACCGGCGCGCTATGGGCTTCGCGCAGCAGCACGGTGAGTCCGTTGGGGAGAGTGTGGTGGGTGAGGTTGGGCATGGGCGTCCTTTATGTTAGTTCGCTGCTTTCTCGCGGTTGCAATCCCGGCAGAGCATTTGACAGTTGTCTTCGACTGTCTTGCCGCCTTCAATCCAAGGCCTAATATGGTCGGCTTCCATTTCGTTTAATCCGAAAGGATCATTGCAGATGGCGCAGATGCCGTTTTGCTTCCGGTACATTCTTCGCTTCATGCGGGCGTCAAATTGTCGCAGATTGAGATGCTTCGCTTCGCGCGTGAGAACATACGGATATATGCCCGATTCCTTAGTTACTTCCTCGTCATCAAGCAACGTTTCAACTTCGGCTTCAATCTTGGCGGCGTCGACTTCCTTATCTTTATAGACGTTGTACAGACTGCCCCAATCCACGCCCTTCATAGATTTCCTGTAATTCGGGAAAACCGCTTCCACCCATTCAATCACTGACTGAAAGTATTCCCAGAGCGGCTTGGCGTTTTCATCGTGCTGATGCCGCCTCATATATTCTTCAATGTTATCTTTGCTAATCCACTTGATTGCCGTTTCCAGATATTCTTGTCGTATCGCCGAACCGCGCAAGTAATCGGCGCCGACGCCCGCGGCCGCGCTGCCTCTTCTGCTGAAATAGCGCTTGGCGTCGGATACCCAGCGTCCAGCGTAAACCGCGTTGCGCAATTCCTGATCGGACAGCTTACGCCCGCAATGTTGATTACCTTGAACCATGCCAGCTTTTCGCTGTCCGTGCCGCTGCACACATAAACCATGAGCTCGTAATTGAGAATCTTCTCTTTTATATCGGATTGCTGATTGTCAAAGCCCAGCCCCTCGAAGGAGAAGCCCGGCTTTTCCGCCACATATTGCGCGATAGAAATGGTGCGCTGCTGCCCGTCAATAATCTCGTAAGTGCCGTCCCCGCGATCCGACCAGTACATGACATTCAAAGGGAAGCCATTTAATATCGAGTCGATGACGGCGTTGCGCTCCTTTGCGCCGTAGATGAACTCGCGCTGGAAAGGCGGACGAATATCCAGCTTGCCGCCGTAGCCGCGGACGCCGTCCTGGCCGTCGTCATGGTAGCCGTCGACCAACTCACGCACGGTGAGGCCGAGTAGTTTGATTTTCATAGCGACAACCTATTGGGGCGCATCACGAGGCTGCGAGCGCTCTAGCTGTTTCCCAGCTTGTCCACCTTGTCATCAACGCTCTTTATCTGCGTTTGGATAGCTTTGAATTGCTCGTCTACTTTGTTGAATCGCTCGTCTACCGCGCTGAATCGTTCGCCCATGGTGTTGAATTTCTCGTCTACGGTATTGAATCTCTCTGAATGAGTCGCCTGCGTTACTTCAATGGCGTTCAACTTCTCGTTGATTTCTTTGTGCGCGCGTTCGGATGCTTGGCGGACTTCTTTTACTTCACCTGACAGCTTGGTATCGGACGATTTTATTTCCCCGGACAGCCTGATGTCCACCGATCTTATTTCCTTCGTCAGCTTGGTATCCAGGTTCTTGATATCGCCAGACAGCTTAGTATCCAGGTCTTTGATTTCCTTCGTCAGCTTGGTATCCAGCGAATTGATTTTGCCGTCCAGCCGCCACCAGAAGCCAAACAAAGCCAGGAAGATCGCGATAGTCTGAACCAGCGCTATGGTGTTTGCATCCATTCGCCACCCGTATTCCAAGTCCCATTCTTAAAGACACGAGGACACGATAGCACAGCCGCAGGGCAAAGTCAATCAGTGACAGCGCGCGCTGCCCTCGCCATGGCAACCCTCGACGAGATCGCGGACTGTGAGGTCGATGAGTTCGATTTTCATGGCGACAGCTTTTCTCGGGTTATCACGAGGCTGCGAGCGCTCTAGCTGTTTCCCAGCTTGTCCACCTTGTCATCAACGCTCTTTATCTGCGTTTGGATAGCTTTGAATTGCTCGTCCATGGACTTCAATCGCTCGTCCGAGGAGTTGAACCGCTCGTTCATT
>JAJEGA010000025.1 GCA_022820125.1 Anaerolineae bacterium
AGGATGTCGCAAAGAGAACTGGCGCTTTCCGCTGCCGCCTGAAGTATAACGCGGAAAGATCGAAAGAGGCAAAATCAGTGAAAAAAACAGCTTTTCAATAGCAATCCCTTCCAATTATCGTATAGGCTCGTTAAATAAGAGAACACAGAGGACACAGAGTTTAGGTTCTATTGACGAGTTTTCCCCTAAATCCACTGCTTGAATTTGGCAGGCTTGTTGCTACCTCGTCGATAAACATCCTCTCCGCCCAATAATTATGCGACAAAATGCCGCGAAATCTCTGACCAATGGCTTTTCTCGGTGCTCTCTGTGTCCTCTGTGGTTAAATTTCAGTTTAGTTTTGCTCGTCGCAGCGGATGCCAGTTTTGAAGCGATTGCCCTGAGACGGCGCCGCCAACAACTGCGCCGTCGCCGCTGGCGGTGTATGCTAGTAGTGGATTCTGGCTGACGGATGGGCGCGGATAACAAACACAAGGGAGCGTCAACTTGGATATTGCCTGGCACGGATACAGTTGCTTTCGCATCACAGAACGCGGTCATACATCGGTGGTGACCGATCCCTTTGGCACAAAGACGGCTTTCAACAAAATGAAGCTGAGCGCCGATCTCGTCACCATTAGCCATGACCGCGCGCGGCATCAGGTCGACGCCATCCGCGATCAAAAGTATGTCATCGCCGGACCGGGCGAGTACGAAGTGGGCGAGCTATTCGTCACCGGGATCGCGCTGAATCGTCACGATATCGAACAGGGCATGGTGCTGGACAATGTCGCCTACTACTTCGAGTATCCCGGCGGTCTTAACGTCCTGCACCTGGGCGCGCTGCGTCAATTGCCGGATCCGTCGCTATTCGAGCAGCTCGATCAAGTGAGCGTGCTGCTGCTGCCGGTTGAAGACGCCCTGCTCGGCGATCAGTTGGCAGATCTGATCAGCGTCGTTGAACCGAATTATGTCGTGCCGATGCAGCCCCCGAGCTTGCGCGATGCGGAATACGCCGCAGCGGTGGACGGCTTCTTGAAGCTGATGGGCCTCAACAGCGCCGATGCGCAAGATGGGCTGCGCCTGTCCTCAACCAGCCTGCCGGAGCAAACCCAGGTCGCGATCCTGCGCTGAAACCACTTTTCCAGTTGAGCGCATTCAATCCCGCTGACAAGAAATATGCGGTATATTAGGGTTACTTGGGCGATCTACCATAAGAGCGCGATCTCATGCCAAACGGAAACGTCAAGATTCTCATGAACTGGGATATCAAACCCGGTTTGGATCAGGAGTACTTCGAGTTTGTCATGCGCGAGTGGGTGCCGAATACCACCAAACTCGGGCTCACGCCGATTGAAGCTTGGTACAATGTCTACGCCCGCGCGGACATTCCCCGCATCATGGCTGGCGCCATCGCCGAAGATGCCGATTCGATGCGCCAGATCATCACCAGCGCCGATTGGGCTGATCTGCAAGCCAAGCTGATGGATTACGTCGAGAATTACAGCCAGAAGATCGTGCGCGTCACTGGCGACTATCAGTTGTAGACTTCGGTCTGGCAATCACATTCGACCACGTTTAGCACGTATTGCGGATGCAATGCGTCTGTGATGGAAACAGAAGGGCGAGACAAGTCTCGCCCCTACAGTTGTCCGTTGTGATTCTGGCTTTAGCCGCCCATCGCCACCCGCAGCGAGTCGCAGGAGGGGCAGCTGCCGCCGGGACGCACGATCGCGTAGCCAGCCTGCGGATCGGCGCCCCAGTGGGTGGCGTCGACATTCCAAACGATGAACATGCGCACGTAGCCTGAGCTGCGCAGCCGATGAACCGCGCCCGCCAGCCAAGCCCCCTGCTGCGCCAGGGTAATGTTGGACGCCCAGGCGAATCCGCCCGGCAGCGGACCGATGCCTTCGCCCGTCAGATAACCAAGCTCGGTGAAGCAGAGCGGTATGCCCGGGAAGAAGCTGTGGTAGAGCTGCATCATGCGCGGCAGATACCAGGAATAGTGCCCGGAGCTGCCGACGGGCGCGCCGCTGGTCGCATCCGGCGGTGTGATGCCGGCGTTATAGTGGACGCCGACGCAATCCATGACGTTGGCGGCGCCAGCTGCTTGCATCTGCTGCAAGAAGCAGTCGTCATCGGCGCCCCCAGGCCCACAACCCTGGAAGAAGCCGGTTGGCGCCGGCGCGCCGCTGACGACCATCGTGCCCGGATTGGCGCTCTTGATCGCGTGATAGGCGGCTGAAAGCATCTGCGTGTAATTGTGCCCGCTGATCTGACCGGAGGGCCACTCGCGGTCGATGTTCATCTCATTCCAGACTTCAATCGCGTCGGCGCCGCCGCGCGCCAAACCAGCCAGGAAATTGGCGAAGTTTTGATAGAAACCGCCCGGATTGCCAGCGATCTGATTCTTGTCGCCGATGACGCTCAGCAGCACCTTGAAGCCGTTGCCGTGCGCGCTGTCAATCAAATGCTGGAAGTGACCCGGCGGCTCCCCATGCCATTTGACCTGCCGCTTGACCCAGGTCATGCGGGCGTTGCGCATATGCTGCGGATGCGCAAAGCTCAGCGCTTGGCCCCCCAACTCAAATCCGCTGACGTTTGCGGTGCTGGGCGGGGCAGGACCAGCGGGCGCAGGCGCGGCCGGCGCAGGATCGGCCGGCGCGGGCTCCGGTGGCGGCGGTGGCGGCGGTGGCGGCGCGCCCGGCACCAGCAGCACTTGACCAACGCTCAACACGTCTGGATTGCTGATGCCGTTAAGCTCCGCCAATTCAAAGTAATTGATATTGAACTTGGCGCCAATGATCGCCAACGAGTCGCCGCGCTGTACCGTGTAGGTGCCGGTTGCCGGCTGAGCCGCCGGGGCTTCAGCTGGGGCTGGCGCGGGCGCTGGAGCCGCGCCGCCGGGCGCCGGAATGATGAGCTGGTTGCCGGCATGGATGATATAGGGCTCTGACATTCCATTGGCTTGCGCGATTTCCTGCATCGTCCGGTCATATTGCTGCGCAATGCGGAACAAATTGTCCCCTCGCTGCACAATGTGAATCTGCTGTGCCACGACCGCGGTGGCGCCCAGCGAAAGCACAACTATTGTAGACAAGAGTAATACGATTAAGCGGCGCATCTTCGCTCCTTGGTTTCCTAGTCTGGTTATTGATTTGCCGTTTCGAAAAATCAGTCTAGCATGAGTTGGGCAAACACGCTGAAGCTAGCCCGCGCATTCTGCCGCGTCCATATTCCAACCGCTCTATCGCTTGAAAATTCTTGACCCGTCACGCCGTCTGTAAGGTTTGTCCGCTACTATAAGTGATACACAGAGGCAAAATCGATACCGAATTACTGAGTAAAAGGCGTGTTCTGCGAAGGTCTCGACCACAGTTAAATCGAATGCTGTAGGGGCGTTTCGTTGAAACGCCCGCTTTCCTGGCCTTATGGTTACAAGCGTCAGCGGCGCCGCGGCAGAAAATCGAATGGGGAGACCTAATAACCGATATCCATGCCCGGGTCGACCAGGGGCAAACGCGGATCCATGGCCGTCATCGTATGGCGAACCCAGGCGTAATCCGGGTCGTCGCTATGGGCGAATTCGCGCGTCGAGCCGGCCAGGAAGTTCAAGGTGTAGGTAGTGGTGCCGGGCGCGCTGACCATTGTGTAGTAGCCTTCCGGCATCAAGATGATATCGTGCTGACGCGCCGTCATCGTCACATCCGAGCGCTTGTCGGCGCTGTATACGCGTTGGTAGGCGTAACCGGTGGGCCGGTCGAACTTGTAAAAGCTGAAGCGATTAAGCTGCGCTTCCAGCACATTGCCTTTGTCGTCAGTCTTGTGCGCATCGTGTTTATGCGGTGGATAGCTCGACCAGTTCCCGCCCGGGGTGTATAGCTCGTAGACCAATAAGCGATCGGCTGCGAAGTCGCTTCCGATCAGCCGGCTCATCTGCCGCGAGCAGTTGCCGCCGCCCAGCAGCAGCAGCTCAACATCGTTTGGCGCTATCAGCTTGGGCGGGTGTTCTTGCTCCGTCGGCGCCCAGCAAGACGCGAACTCGAAATCATCGGTGATCGCTTCAATCTCGAACTCGGTCTGCGGCGGCAGGTAGAGCGCGTGAGGCATGCCGCTGAAGACGTTGTCGCGCCGTCCGACATTTTCGAAGTCGCCGCGATTCGTTCTTATATTGCAGCGGCCGCTCAAGATCACGGCGACATACTCAAAGGCGTCGATGGCGATTTCGAAGGTGCGGCTCTTGCCTAGGCGCGCGGCGGCGAAGTTGAGCGTCTCCCAGCCGGCGCGTTTGGCATCCAGCGCGGCGAAGGCGCCCGCTCGGCCCGTATCTTCGGCGGGGATATGCAAGGTATCGGCGGTGAAACTCGCCATGGCAGTCCTCTAGTCTTGTTAACTCTCACTCTCGCGCAAGGAGAGGGCTTGTCATTGATGCGAGCGCGTCTGATTCTTTTCGCTGCCGCCGGGCGGCTTCGATCAAGTAACCAAGCCGCGCGTGACGCGCATGAACATATGCTCAAGATCTTTTTCTTCTTCATTGAAGCCTAGCAGCAGTATGTCGCCTTCGACAAGCTGACGGCTCAAGGCGCCAAGTTCTTCATCATTGCCGGCGAAATCGACGCGAATCCTCGCCCGACCGTTCTTGGGCGTGATGATCTCGGCGCCGACGACGGGCCCGCTGCCGCTGACTAGGCTGGTCACCGCTTCGGCGGCGCCATGATCCATGACCGTGATGATGATCTCGCGATGCGCCATCAACTCCAGCTTCAATTCGTCAATGCTGCCTTGCAAGATGATCTCGCCCGCTTCCAGGATGCCAATATGGGAGCAGACATCTTCGACATCAGCCAGGATATGGGAGGAGAAGAAAATCGTCTTGCCCATGTTTGCCAGCTCGCCCAGCAGTTCGCGGATTTCCACCCGCGCGCGCGGATCGAGCCCCGAGGCTGGCTCGTCGAGGATGAGCACTTGCGGGTCATGCGCCAGCGTCCGCGCCAGGGAGAGGCGCTGCTTCATGCCGCGGCTGAGCTTGTCCACCAGTTCTTCGCGCCGATGCTGCAAGTCGACCAGCTCGAGCAAATCGGCCACCAGCGGTTTGCGTTGATTCTCCGGGATATCGTAACAGGCGGCGAAGAAGTCAAGATATTCCCAGACGCGCAGATCTTCGTAAACGCCAAATTCATCGGGCATGTAGCCGATCGCGCGCCGCACCGCCCGCCGATCGTCCAGCACCGAATGCCCGGCAACCCAGGCGCGCCCTTGCGATGGTCTGGTCAGCGTGGTCAAGATCCGCATCGTCGTCGTCTTGCCCGCGCCGTTGGGGCCGACGAAGCCATAAATCGAACCGGTCGGCACTTCAAGCGAGATGCCGCGCAAGGCTTCAAACCCGCCGAATGATTTATGCAGGTCATGCGTCTGGATGATTAGCTCCATCGCCGCTCCCTAGTAATAGCGCCCCGTCTGTTCAATCCGAATCTTGCGAACGCGCGCGGCGCCAACGCCATCGTCGAATGCCAGCCGTATTCGCACGGCATTGCCTGGTCCCAGGTACGCTTTTGGATTGACGAAGTCCAATTCTTCGCCATCGCGGTAGTCGAAGTTGTCGTATTCATCGCTGTCCCAGTTGTAGAGCTGGATATCCAGCGACTGCGCGTAACCGCCGCCGCGATCCACTTCGACATGCAGGCGCGAGACCTCGTCCATCGCCAAGCCCGGCAGCGGATGAAAGAGAAACTCGACGCCCTGCTTCTCATAGAGGCTGAAGTTGTCGGCGCCGTTGTCGGTCAGCCCCATCCGATCGAGCGTCAGCCAACTGAAGTATCCTGAAGCCAAGGTGGCGCGGCGGCTCGGCAGTTCGATATCGACATCCAGCTCGATCACGTACAGGGTGGTGTCGATGGCGCTCCAGCCGGCGCCGCTAATCTCCAGGTCGCGCGCCCACTCGTCGCTCCAGCCGACCAGATACAAGCCGACCCCGCGGGCATCGGAGAGGAATTGGTCGACGGTGAAACTGGCGAGGAAGGATTGCTCGCGCGATGCCTGCCGCTGCGCTGTCGTTTCCGCCCGCAGGAAAGCGCGCGCGCGCAGATAGCGCTCGCCCTGAATATCTTTGATGGTGATGTTGCGGCCGCTGCCGGAGAAGGGGGACAGCCCGCGCGCCTGCGACGAGACGTTCAACTCTAGCGGGTTGGGTTGGGGCGGCGGATCGGCGATGTCGCTGCGCAGCGACTCGCGGTCCAGCGTGACAATATCGCCCGGCGCGAAATCGCCTTCCAGCCGGTGCGCAAAGCCCGGACCCAGGATGACCGCATCGCGCAGCGTGATCTCGCTCTCGTTGCTGACCACGCCTTGATAGGCGCCGATCATCCGCCCGCTCTCGAGGATGTCGAAGCTGAGCGTGAAGGACCCGGCGATGTCGGGGCGAGGGACGCGCCCACTCGCGCTGAAGTTGGCGAAGATGCCGCCATCGATCGTGAAATCGCGCGCGCTGAAAGCGGCCCCCTGCGAAATCTCGGTCGACGTCTGGATCGTATTGCTGGCGAAAATGCTGGTTGGCGCCGTCGCGCCGGCGACCGCCAGGAAGCGCCCTTCGGGCAACGCAAGCGAATAAGTGGCGCGCCGCGGCGAGAGCAAGCCGACGAATTGCTCGGTCCGCGCATCATCGCGATCGGCGTAGGACTGCACCACAGTCGTCCGGCTAACGATGATCTCGGCGCCGCGCAGGCTGAACCCGACAGTCCAGGCGATGCCGGTGAAGCAGATGATGACGATTGGTATCGTGAACCAGCCCCAGCCGTTGCGCCGCAGACGAGACAGCGCCAGATAATTGAGGGGGCCAATCAGGAGGATATAAGCAGCGAGAAAGAGGCAGAGCGTTTGCAGCGGCGGCAGCAGATCAACGCCCGGCAGATTGGCGATCGCCTCCGCGCCCCATAAGGGTCGGGTGAAGCCCTCGCGCCAAGTCGGGTGTGGCGCTCGCGTCGCCAGCAGCTTCAGCCACAAGTCGTCCAGCTTGCCCCAGCTGGCCAGCGGCTCCAGCGTAGGATCAGCCGCCAGATAATCAACCAAACCGGTGCCGATCTCCCGGCGGAGCAGCAAGGGAAAGCCGTCTTGCTCCACCAGCGCCTCAGCATCTTCATGGGCGCTGCCGATCGCGATAATCGCGCGCTGCGACAAGCGGGATTTGTCGCCGGCGAAACGGGCGAGCGCGCTCAGGTCATCAATTGACTGGCTGCCCTCGGGCATCAGCGGCAGCAGCCCCGACAAGGCGCCGGCTGTGTTAAGCGCCGCTGGTCCGCCGCTGACGATCAGGTGCCCGCCGCCTTCCACCCAGTGAACAAGCGCTTCCCGCTGCCCGCTGGAAAGGCTTTCGCCATCGATGTTGACCAGCATCATCATATCGAGCGAGCCCAGCGACAGGCTGTTATCCGGGATATCACGCGGCGCCCAGAGCGCTTGCTCCGCCCGGAAGCCGCCGATATGCGCGCCAGACAGGTTGGGCGGCGCGGTATTTGGTCCGGTCACAACGGCGTAAAGTTGGTTTTGCGGGCTGAGGTCGATCAAACTGGCTTCTCGCGCTGCCCGCACGATGCCTCCGTCATCAATCAACTCAATGCGAATCTGATCAGGGAAGGTGCGCGCCTGGATATGCAGCAGCGCCGACTTCGCCGCCGCCGACGGCAGATCGATTGGCGTGCTGAAAGCGTTGCCGACCACCGTGCCCGATGTCTCCGGGCGGACCACCAAGCGGCCCGTCACCGATTCGCCGTTGTTCTTCAGCTCAATGCGAACCGGCGTCCACTGATCGGGGCGGAAATAAGAATCGAAGCCGACTTCGACCGACATTTCGATGACATCGCGAAAGTTGTCCTGCGCGGCGAGAGGCGGCAACTGCGCCGTCAGCAGCAGAAGTGAAGCGATGAGGATGAGACGCGCCAACCGCCGAGCCATTAGCGATCCATGAATTTGGGCGGAAACTGCCGCCTATTGTATCATGCCGCCGCGCCTTGTCATGTGCGCAGTTCGCGCGTCCGCCCGCTCGTATCGCCGGCGGCTTATGTCGCCAGATGCCGGGGCTGCGCATTGACCCAGGTGGACGCGCGATGCGGCGGCCTTCCAGCGCAGCTTGGTTCGCTGGGTTCAATGAGTATTCACGATCACCGAAGGGCAAGTGCTAAGCATTGATGGGAAGACAGCTCGGCGCAGCCATGACAAAGCCATTGGGATAGGGGCGCTTCACCTGGTGAGCGCTTGGGCAAGTCTCCGGAGGAAAATCCGGGCTGAAGTTAGCCTTCGGCCAGCAATTGAGCAATGTAATCGGGGCAGAGTTCGTGGATTGTTAAACCAAGCGATTCTAAATGGTCTCGTTCTTTCTCCCAATCTGTGTCAGCCGCATTATAAACCGGCGCATAGGGAAAACACGACATTGCCAACGCGATCCATTTCCGATCTGCGGGATCGTGAAAGGAAGCAGGTTCTGGCAAAATCGCGTAGCCCGACTTGTCAAACTGTATTTCCACAGCTTCAAAGCGCTCCCAGATATGTGTGTACAGCTCGTAGAGATTGGAACCAGGGAAGCGACCTTTCGAAATATGTGTCATGTACTCGTCGAACACTTTGGAATCGGTGTCTACTAGGAGTCTTAAATCTCCCTCGAGAAAGTCTTGAGTCCAATCAATGCAGGCTTCAATACAGTCGGCCTCTTCGACTGTTTCGACATCAGTGGCAAGTTTTCCCGCGTTAACCCAGACGTTCGTGTCGACTACGATGTTATCCACTAACGAGTTCCTTACGTCGGCGTCGGATAGCTGCCTTTGCCATTGTATGAAGATCGCCGCTGATGTCGCCCATAAACTTCTCGGGCCAGTTTGAGATTTGACCGAAGCGGTCAATGTCCACCTTGTCAATCGTCGCGCCATCTTCGCCCGGCTGGCAGTAGTACATCTTGATGTTTTCCGGCTTGGCGAATGCAGGCGACGCTTCGGCAACGCGCCGCTGCAATCGCCGCACGATGTGTTCGCTGTGGCTTTCGACGATGAGTTGCAGGTTGCGCTTTTCCGCTACTTCCAGCAGCAAATCCGCAAGCGCGGCTTGGGCGTTGGGGTGGAGGTGGAGTTCCGGTTGTTCCAGCAGGATGATCGACTTTTCGGGCGCGGACATCAGCATCGTGATGACTGGCAAGACTTGAGACAAGCCGAAACCGACATCAAGCAGCGCGCTTTCAACATCGTCAATCTTGACAAGAACTTCGTAGAATCGGCCGGGACTACCTGCCTCCTTAATAGTCAAGTCCTGTGTCAAGTCAAGCTTTTGGAGCCAGGCGGCGACAACGTCTTTAAGCCGGCCATCATCGCGCGCCGACGAAACAAGCGCCGCAAAGGTGTCGGATCCGTCAGGCTCTGCGACTTCGGTTTTTCTCTGGCCAGTCCATTGATAGAAGCGGCGAGGATACTGACGCAAGGGTCCGAGGTAGCGTATCTTGTCCGCTATATTTTCAAATGAGCCTGAAAATTGAGGTTCGAGATTTTGATTGCCGTCTGTGATATCGCCGAGTCGCACGTTAAGCGGGAGAAAATAACAGTTGATGGGAGAGATGGGAAGAGAGACAGGGTTTAATTCTTCCACTACCGCATCTTCGTCCACGATGGGGTACATGATGTGAAGCGAATCTGAGTGGGCGACGCGGTAACTTTCAGGACCGAGACGTTCCAACTGTATAAAGCAGTTGAATTCTTCGTCTCCACATGCGCTATAGCCCAGATGATCCACCACTATATCATTCTCCCACCGCCAGGAAACCGAATGCTCCAAAGTTATGCTGGGTCCGTGACGGGGATTGCGATACGCTGATCGAGACTTGAAGACAGAGTTGACCTTGGTGTCCCATGCAAGATTCATTCCTATCGGTTGGTCTTGGTCATGCTCGAGCACTAAATCTTGATAACTGCCCAAATCTACATGGTCACGCGGGCCGCCTCCAAAGTTTAGATGCTGGCTAGGGTCTCGGCTCGCGACCGTCTGCTTCAGCATCAACAAGGACTGCAATATCGCTGTCTTGCCTGAACTATTCACCCCGAAAAGCAGCGTGATCGGCGCCAGCTCAATGTCTAGCGCTTTCCAGCACTTGAAATTCGACAGCCCGATTCTGCGAAGCATGATGGTTTCTCTCTCGCCAAGCTGCATTCATTATAGCAAAAAGAAAGTTGAGGCAGAACGGAGGAGAGGTTGAAGCTCGCCTACCTGCCGATAATCTCCTGCGCGTCCTCGCCCACAGCGACCAGCACACCCTGGGCAATCCGGCCATCGCCGCGGCGCGCGATCCGATCCTCGGGCAAGCCCATCAGCGCTGCCAGATACTTCGCCGTCCAGTTGTAGCGGCCATATTCGTGGATTTCCGTCAGGCGGCGCCCGTTGGTCACATCATTGCCAATATCATCTATCCGTACCCCTTTGGCGACCAGCCAGTCGCGCGTGTCGCCCGCCAAACCGATCACATTCGTCCCGTTGTAAACGTAGACCGGCGGATTCTCCTCATCGGCGCGCGCTTTCAGCTGCGCAAGCGTCAGCTGCGGCTGGGCGTAAAATGTCTCAAAAATGAGATCGCGAATGGCGGCGAAATCGGGATACAAGACTTGATCGCCTTGCGGGCTCAAGCCGGGATAGGCGTAGAATTTGTCAATTACGCGGTAGCGAATATCTTCGCGCTTGATCTCGCTCATCAGATTAAACAGGGCGACGATCTCGGCAAGTTCCAGATTTGTGCGATAATTCCCCTGCAGCGCTTCCCAAAGCGTAAACGCTTGCGACATAAGATTGATGATGCCGCCCGCGTTTAACACCTCCGCCCGCACCGCGTCCAGCGCCTGCTGCTGACGCCTTGCGCGATCGAAATCGCCATCCTCCGTCGCGCGCGTACGGGCATACTGCAGCAAGGTCTCGGCATCCATCCGCTGCTCGCCGGGTTCAAACTGCACGTGGATCGTCCCGTAGCGATCATCGGGATAATCGGGATCGTCAATCCACTCGGTCACGGTCACCGGGACGCCATTCGGCGCAAGAATATCGACGATGGTGGTGAAGACATCAAAGTTGACCAGCAGGTATTTGTCCACGCGCACGCCGAAATTCGCCGCGACCGTCTCCATCGCCAGCGCCGGACCGCCGCCACCGGGATAAGCGCTGCCATCGCCGATGAAATTCGCCGTGTTGATTCGGCCCTGTTCAAAGCCGGGGATATCCACCCAGAGATCGCGCGGCAGAGACAAGACGCCCACGGTCTTGCGCGCCGGATTGACGCTAAGCAGCATCATCGTGTCCGTGCGGAATGGCCCGGGGTCGTCAGTCGCGCTCCGCTGATCAATGCCGAGCAGCAGAATCTGAATCTGACGCGGGTCGGTGACGCGCGGCAAGCCGGCGCCCGGTTCAGTTGTCGCCTTCGCGATAGGCGGCGCGGCAGTCGCCAGCGGCTGTTCAGCGACCGCAATAGTTTCCGGCGTCATCGTGGGCGGGCGGGCTGTTGGCATCGCTGTGGTTAGCGGCGTAAGAATGAGCAGGGGCGCGTTCAAAAGCGCAAGATCACGCTCGGCGCGCGCGTCTTGGCAACGGCCGCCGATGGCGCAGCGCAGGATCAAAAGCGGATCATCAACCGCCATGCCAGCCGCGTTTAAGTCAACCACGGTCTGCTGCGCCAGGCTGAAGCCCGTCAGCGAGCACATGAAAGTCAATGCGATGAATGCGAAGCAAAGCATCAGAGCGGCCAAACAGCCGGAAACGCGCACATGAACTCCGTTTCGTCGCTAGAATTTCGCGCCAAGCAGTCGCGGATTATAGCATGGGGTCCCGCCGCTGCCGCCCCACGTCTTGGCTGCGCTTTGATCAGCGCAGGCTGCGGATATACTGCGCCGCATCAGGCACATGAACTGGCAGGTGACGATACAACGGGCGCGGCGGCAATACCATGATGCCTTCAATCATGCCGCCCAGATCCGTCGCTTCCGCCATTGGGAACGAGGACGCGCCCCGCCAGTCGGCATCGGGCATCGCGCCCATCTCCCGCTCAAGCGCTTCGCTCACCGCCCGATACTCGTCCAACTGCTCCGCCAGGCTGAGGCGGGCGCGGTCGGCGATGCCGCCATAATGGATTTCGCGCCCGCGCCGCGGATCCCGGACCGCTTCAATCGCCCAATGCTCGCGGCCCCGCCGCCATTCGCCAATCGCCTCAACCGTATAGACTTCATAACAAATGAGATGCGCCAGCAGGTCTTTGAACGAGCATTCTTGATCGTAGTACATGCCGTGCTGAATCGTGCCGCGGCGGGTCATCTCTTCGTCGCTAAGCGCGTCTATCAGCGCCGCCACCGCCTGATGCTCAATCTGCAGCAGGCGCAGCGCCTCGGCGCGCTCGACTGTGGCTCGCATTTTTCGCTCCTTATCGCCATTCACTCCGCTTCAGTCTACTCGAATCCGCAGCCGCTTACGAGCCTCGCCCGCCTCATCAGCGATCTGTAGGGGCGAGACTTGTCTCGCCCGCATGGTTCCTAAACCATGCCCGCCTCGCAAGCGATCTGTAGGGGCGACTCGCCGAGACGCCCGAACTTGACGAGCATAGGACATGGGCATTTCAACGAAACGCCCCTACTTTGCCACATAACCCCTGCATTGCCCCATAATATGTTGCATGACTTGCTTCAACATACTTCTGCGTTTGTGTTCAACATCACAGCGCTGACTCCAACCTGTCAAAATCCCGCGACAGTGGTTACACTCGTGGCGTCTAAGCATATAGTTGAGGCGCCCCCTTGGCGGAAACCATACTTTCAGCCGAAGACGTCCGCGCCATTGCCGATCTGGCGCGGCTCGAATTGAGCGATGACGATGTCGCCCGTTATCAGCGGCAGCTCTCCGCGATTCTGGGTTATTTTCAAAAGCTGGAAGAGCTGGATACCTCGCGCATCGACCCCACGTCCTCAGTGCTGCCATTAAGCAGTGTCATGCGCGCTGATGTGGCCGGCGCCCCGCTGTCGGTTGATGAGGCAATCGCCAACGCGCCCGACAGCGATGGCGAGCAATTCCGCGTCCGCGCCGTGCTAGACCGCTAGCGCGAGTCCTGCGCCGTGTCCGAACCCATCCGCGTCGCCCTCATCCAGGCTCGTCCAGTCTATTACGACCTGGGGCGCACTGTCGCCAAAGCGCTGTCGCTGATCAGCGAGGCGGCAGGCCAGGGCGCGCGGCTTGCCGCTTTCCCCGAGACTTTCTTCCCCGGTTATCCCGCCTGGCTCGATTACGCGGTCGACTACGCCCGCTGGGATCATCCGCCCACCAAGCGGCTTTACGCGCGCCTCGCCGCCAACAGCCTGGCGATCGACAGCCCCGAGATGCAGGCGCTGCGCGATCAGGCGCGGGAGCGGAATATCGTCCTCGTGCTGGGCGTCAACGAACGCGTTCCCAGCGGGCGCGGCAGCCGCAGTCTTTACAACAGTATCGTCACCATAGATGCCGATGGCGTCATCCTAAACCACCACCGCAAGCTGCGTCCCACCTATACCGAGCAGCTCGTCTGGGCGCAGGGCGATGGCGCCGGCTTGAGCGCGGTTGATACCGCAGCCGGTCGCATCGGCGGTCTAATCTGCTGGGAACACTGGATGCCCCAGGCGCGCCAGGCATTGCACATCAGCAGCGAGTCGATCCATATCGCCTTGTGGCCCGCCGTCAAAGAGATGCACCAGATCGCAAGCCGCCACTACGCCTTTGAGAGCCGCGCCTTCGTGCTCGCCGTCGGCGGCATCATGCCCGCCGCTGACTTTCCCGCGGAGCTTGACCTGCCGGAAGCGCTGCGCGCGCAGCCGCATGCCAACCTGCTGAATGGCGGCAGCGCCGTCATCGGCCCCGATGGCGCTTACCTGGTCGAGCCGGTCTATGACCAGGAGAGGATTCTCTACGCCGACCTTGATCTGAGGCGCATCGCCGAAGAGCAGATGACGCTCGATGTCACCGGCGGTTACGCCCGCGATGACATCTTCAGCTTTGCGGTGAATCGCAATCGCATTCGATAGACATGAGGGGCGGGATGTCAAGTCGCCTTTTGCCCAATCTTTTGTGTATACTTGGGCGAGCCGCCGGCTCGCCCGTACAAACAGTAGTGATATTTTTTCATGACTTACTTTCACTTACTTTGAAGTAATTCCAATAAAGTAATGCAAAATATAAGGGACGTTGTAGGGGTGTCTCGCTGAGACGCCCTCTTTCCCAGCCACGTTTTTTGGGCGTTTCGCCGAAACGCCCCTACAGGTCAGTAATTTGCATGACTTATCTGGTGTTACTAAGAGTACAGAGGAAAACGGGCGACCCAATGGGTAGCCCCTACGCGAACTGTCCGGTATTGGATTTGCTGGGTCGGCATCGCGCCTCAGTGTCCACTGAGTTCCCTCGTTTCCGTTGTGGTGAAAATGTGCGACGCAAGCGTTCATCTTGCGTAAATGGATGTAGCGCGGTTAACATTGATTGTAACGATTAAACTTTGGATACCTGCCCGGTACGAATAGGCATGTCCGATGTCATCTGAAATGGAACATTAAACGCATGAAAGTCGCTGACGCCGTTGCCAGAGTTCTAAAAGCCGAAGGCGTAGAGATTCTCTTCGCCTATCCGGTGAACCCGCTGATTGAAGCGGCGGCAAAACTGGACATCCGCCCGATCATCGTTCGGCAGGAGCGCATTGGGCTCCACATGGCCGACGCGCTGAGCCGCGTGACCTCCGGCGAAAAAATCGGCGTGTTCTGCATGCAGAGTGGTCCTGGTTCCGAAAATGCCTTTGGCGGCGTCGCGCAAGCCTATGGCGATTCGGCGCCAATCCTCGTGCTGCCGGCGGGCTACCCCCGGGGCATCGGACAGATTCAGCCGAATTTCAGTTCCGCCCTGAACTTTCGACACGTCACAAAATCCTGCGAGCAGGTCACCCTGCCCGAAGCCGTGCCGGAAGCGATGCGGCGCGCTTTCACCCAAGTCCGCAATGGCAGACCGCGCCCGGTGTTGGTGGAATTCCCGTCCGATCTTTTTGCCGAGGAGATCCCCGATTCCTTTGATCCGACGCCGGCGCCGCTTCTGCATTACGGGCCTGACAGCGCGTCGATTGACGCCGCAGCCGAGGCGCTGCTTGCCGCCGATTGCCCCCTAATATACGCCGGGCAGGGCGTGCATTACGCCAAGGCTTGGGATTCACTAAAAGAATTGGCAGAGTTGCTGGCCGCCCCGGTGACCACGAGCTTGGCTGGCAAAAGCGCCTTCCCCGAAGATCATGCCTTGGCGCTGGGTTCCGGCGGGCGGGCAATCCCAAAACCGGTTCATCACTTCTTGCATAAAGCCGATCTGATTTTCGGCATCGGCTGCAGCTTCACGCGAACCAGCTTCGGCCTCAATTTCCCCGCTGGCAAACGGGTGATTCACGCGACCTTGGACCCAGCCGACATCAATAAAGATCTTCCCGTTGAACACGCGCTGGTTGGCGATGCCAGCTTGATATTGGACGCGCTGGTCGATGCCGTCCGCGAGCGATCTGAGAGCGCATCCGACGAGCGCATGGCGTCTCTCACTGCGGAAATCAGCGCCGTCAAAGCGGAGTGGCTTGAGCAGTGGAAGCCGAAGCTGACTTCGGATGAGGCGCCGCTCTCGCCTTATCGCGTCATCTGGGATTTGCTGCATACGGTTGATGTGAAAAACACGATTATCACGCACGATGCCGGCAGCCCGCGTGATCAGCTGTCTCCCTTCTGGCAATCCGTCGCGCCATTGAGCTATATCGGCTGGGGCAAAACCACCCAGCTCGGTTACGGTCTCGGGCTGGCGATGGGCGCCAAGCTTGCCAAGCCCGACGCGCTTTGCATAAACGTCTGGGGTGATGCCGCTATCGGTTTCACCGGCATGGACTTTGAAACGGCTGTGCGAGAACGCATCCCGATTCTGTCGGTGCTGTTCAACAATTTCTCGATGGCGATTGAGATCCCGATTATGCCCGTATCCACCGAGAAATTCCGCAGCACCGATATCTCGGGCCACTACGCCGATATGGCAAAGGCTTTTGGCGGCTACGGCGAGCGCGTCGAATCGCCTGATCAAATTATTCCGGCGATCAAGCGCGGCATCCAAAAAACGCGGGAAGGCATTCCCGCGCTGCTGGAATTCATTACGGCGAAAGAGACGCGGATTTCGACCTTCTAATTCGTAAAGGCAGTCCCATTCTGTAGGGGAAGGGAAATATCATGATTTCACGTAGAACGGCGACCACCTTCAACCTAACGGTTATCCTGATCCTGGGCGGCTTGTTCTTGGCGGCAGCCAGCGAATCTCCGCCGCGCCAGCTCCCGCCCGCTGAATTTGTCCTCGACGGCACGAATCAGGGCCAGCCGGATAGCACGCGCGTGGCTCCGGTTTACCGCGCCGCGCCCACCGGCAATTGGGTAATCCACTACGACCCGAATACGCCTCTTAGCGAAAAATGGGAATATGTGCATCGCATCGGCGGCTCAATCGTTGAGCGCCTCGACGCCTTGGAAATCTGGGTCGTCGATGTGCCGGACGCATTCGGCAGCGGCGACTTCACCTTCGACAGCGATGTCGAGCTGGTCGAGCAAGACTTCGTCGTCAGCGTCCAGGTCGATTATCCGCCAAATGATCCCGACTTTGATCGCCAGTGGGCGCTGCCGCATATTCAGGCGCAGCAAGCTTGGGATCAGATGGGCGAGCTCAAAGACGTCACCGTCGCCGTCATCGACACCGGCGTCTGCATGAGCCACGAGGATCTGGTGGACCGCGTGCTGGACAATGGCTACGATTTCGTCGATAACGATGATGACCCGGAAGATGTCTTCGGCCACGGCTGTTCGGTCGCCGGCATCATCGCCGCCAACACCAACAATGGCATCGGCATCGCTGGTTTCGCGCCCAACAGCTCGATCCTGCCGGTGCGCGTCCTTGGGCCCAGCGGCAGCGGCTCCATGGCTGATGTCGCCGCCGGCATCGTCTACGCCGCCGATAATGGCGCCGATATCATCAACCTCTCGCTCGGCAGCATGGTCGGCTCGCAGGTGACCGAAGACGCCGTCAATCACGCGGTCGGCAAGGGCGTCACCGTCATCGCGTCAGCTGGCAACAGCGGCGGCGCCCTGCCCGGTTTCCCCGCCCGTTATGAGAACGTGGTCGCTGTCGGCGCGATTGATCCAAATGGGGCGCGCAGCAGCTTCAGCAACAAAGGGGGCGATATCTGGGCGCCGGGACGTGATGTGCACACGATCTATCTCGATGACGGCTACAAAGCGCTCAATGGCACCAGCTTCTCCGCGCCTTATGTGGCGGCGATGGCGGCTCTGCTAGAAGGCATGGGGCAACAGTTGCATCTCGATGGCGGCGACATGACCTGGACCTGCATGAGGCAAGGCGCCTGCGAGATCGTGCCCGGCAGCTAACATTATCATCAATCAATCTAAACGAATCTGTAGGGGCGAGCCTTGGCTCGCCCGCTTTCGTATCCTTACCGGCGATGAAAGCTCCCCGAAGGTCAGTGTCTTAGCGACCCTCATTTTGGAATCTCGGGTGGGGGAATGCGCCGCCGGCTAATGTAAACCGGCTGCAATTGCTTCGGCGGCTGCGGGTCGCCATACATCCTGCGGTCGAATGTCTCGCTGAATCCGCTGAATAGTTTGCGCAGTTGCTCACGCGCGTATTGCAACCGCTTCTTGACCGTCGCCAACGGAATATCCAGCCGTTCCGATATCTCCCGCTGCGATTCTCCCCGCAGATAATAATCCCGCGTGACTTCGCGCGCGCTCTCTGGCAACGCCGCCACAGCAACTCGAACCCGCTGGCGCAATTCATTTGTCTCCAGCTCCGCCTCCGGCGTTGGCGCCGTTGAAGCGAGATGATCCTGTAGATCAACCGACTCGGTTGGCGGGCCTTGCCGCCGCATGAGACGATCGGTATGCGTCAGGGCGATCCGCTTGAGCCAGGCGGGGAAAGCGCTCACATCATTCAATTGCGAGATGCGCTTGTATGCTGTGAGGAAAGCCTCCTGCGCCGCGTCTTCGGCGAGCTGCGTATCGCTAAGGCGGCTGTAGGCGACGCTGTAGACCATGCCCTCGAAATCGCGCACCAGATGATCAAAGGCGGCGTTCCGCTCTGCTCGGTCGCTCGATTGCGCCTGCAGCACCCAGTCCTTATGCTTCGACATCGACTCTCTTGCTATTGCGCGCACCGGTCAATCTGAATACAGCGCTCATTATCGTGCGCCCCACTCATATTGTCAAATTGAATAAATTACATGGAATAATAGCCCCAATGCCCGCCAGACAAGGCGCCGCAGCAGCGTATTCTTGATTACTTATGTATGGCTTTGCCAATTTCGCAAACATAATGAACAATTTATTGTATTCTGTTTTGCAATTTCGGGAAATCGCGTATATGCTTCTGCGACAATGAGTGAAGCATACAACGAAGAATGAGCCAATTTGCCGAGCGTATTATCTTATACTAGTCGCCGCAGGGGAAGCGAAACGTGGCTCAGGCAAGAAAAGTGGACCGGCGCATTGCTCGCACGAGACGAGCGCTCCGCAGAGCGCTTATAGAATTGGCAATGGAAACGGGCTACGACCGGATTTCAATCCGAGCTCTCACCAAACGAGCTGACATTGGTTACGCGACCTTTTACCGTCATTACAATAGCAAGGATGAACTCCTGACCAGCTATCTGGGCGCCGTACTGCAGGAAGTTCAAAATGAATTAAAGGCGGAGAAGAGCCGCTATGAGCAGTCGCTCGCGATCTTCAGCGTGCTTGACAAATATAAGGGTGTGCTCGCCATCGCCTTGAACCTGCCGCGCGAGCATCGGGCGATGATGCCGCTCTGGCAAAAGGTCTATGCACTGGTGACCGACCACTATTTGGCCCGCGATGAAATGGTTATACCCTTGGAAGTCTCGGTCAATCACATCATTCAATCAGTTTCGGAGCTGATCCGCTGGTGGCTCACCGATGGTCAAGCCTACAGTCCGGAACAGATGGCTCGGATGCAGACAGAATTGATCATCTCCGCCACTGAGCAGGTTGCGGTTGTGCCGCGCGGCGCTGCGCACAGAGAGAATCCAACATCGCAACGCGAACCTGCGCTTGATGCGACTGACGCGCCTGCGCCGTCTTCGAGTTGAGCCCCTATTACCACGCTAAATGGCATCAACTCAGCCAATGATTAGGGCGGGGCTCGTGGTCTCGCTGTCGGCCTCTCCGGCGCCACTTCAGCGGTGAGCATCGCCCCGCGAGCAGACTGGCTGAAACGACTTTCAGCCAGTCAGACGGAAGCTAATCGATCCGCTTTGCCGCACAACTAGCGCGACCGGCGTCTCAATTCAATCGCAGCGACGCCAACGACGCCCAGCTGAATAACAATCGCCGCCCCCAGCAGCGCTGCTCGCCAGAGACGCCCGCTTCCGCCCGCTTGCCGATCTGGCGGCGACAGGACTGGCTCGGCAGTTTCAGGAGGAAAACCGCCTACGCGAATCGCCAATGGCGTCGCGGTCGGCGCCGTCGGGGTGGCGGTTGACGCAACCGGCGTTTCGCTGGGGCCTGTTGTTGGCGCTGCCGTCGCCCTGTCGGTGGCTATCGCGGAAGCGGCGGCGGCGGCGGCGGGCGCGGGTGTATAAGTGCCATCCTTTGGCGGCACCAGGATGACGCTGCCCGGCTGCATGTTCAGGCGATCGGCTTCGCTCATGCCATTGAGTTCCAGCAGGGTCGGGTATTCTTCCCAGGTATAGCCATAGGTCAGCAGAATATGCCCAATGGTCTGGCCCGGCTGCACCTCGTGCTTGATGTTGCCGAATTCATCGAGCCCCAGTACAAACGCCGGCTGCCCGCCGGCTGCGGATCGCTCGCCGCCGTTGCCCGTTTTCGCGCCGTTTTCTGGCAGGCGGCCCGTCGAATTCCCGAAGACCAGCACATAGGTATTCCCGCGCGCTCCGCTTGCGCTGCCAATGCCGATTTTGTCGTAATTCGGGCTGACGATGCCGGCGTAATGGATCGGGGAATTCAACCAAAATTCCCAGGCTGTTAGCGCGCTGGCGCCGCGATAAATATTCTCGCTGATCCAATTGCTGGGGAAGCCGGCGTTAACCGCCCGCGTCCGTGGTCCGCTGCCGTCTTGCTGATAATGAGAAATCTCGCCGCTATCCGCCATCCAGCGCGCATGACTGTTTGCCGCGGCGGTCAGCGATGGGTGGGGGGCGTAGGCGGGCAGACCTCTGGAAGCGCGCAAATTGTTGATGCGCGGCAGCAGTACGCTCGCGGCATCTTGCGCGGCGGCGGGCGCAGCAATGCTAAGCAGGAAGCCAATCAGCGCCAATAATCTGTACATCGTATCTTTGATTTTAACGCCGAAGAACCGCCTTTTCATCTGACGATTGCCCACTGCCAGTTGGATTCCGGCCTGCGCCACGCTACTACGACTTTGTAGAGGCGACATAATAAGTCGCCGGATTATCGCATCGGAATCTTTGGGGACGCGCCCCTACACACTTGGAAATGGTGGGGCGCGAGCGCCAAACCTTGCTACAATGGGCAGCATGAGCGTCTTCTACATCAATGGCGAATTTGTAAATGCGGCGGAGGCGCGCGTCTCGGCGACTGACTTGGCGGTTCTGCGTGGCTACGGCGTCTTTGACGCGCTGCGCACCTACGGCGGCATACCCTTTCATCTGGGCGCCCATCTGCAGCGACTGAAGCGTTCCGCCGCGCTGATTGACCTCGCCTGCCCCTGGGATATCGAGCAGCTTGGCGACATCGTTCTGGATACGGTCGAGCGCAACGACTATCCCGAATCCAGCATTCGCATTGTCGTCACCGGCGGGGAGGGCGCGGGCGGATTTCTGCCGCTCGATGAGCCGCGTCTGCTGGTGATGGTGACGCCGCACCAGGCGCCGCCGGCTTGGTGGTACGAAGCGGGCGTCTACGTGGCAACGACCGAGCTGCATCGTCATCTGCCCGAAGCTAAAACAATCAACTACATTCCCGCCATCATGGCGCAGCGCGCGGCCGCCCAGCGCGACCCAAAGGCGATCGAAGCGATCTATATCACCGACGGCATCGTCAGCGAAGGCGCGCGCAGCAATACCTTCATCTTCAATGACGACCGCTGGATCACGCCAAGAGACGGGCTGCTGCTCGGCGTCACCCGCGCCGAAACGATCAAACTGCTGGACGCCGAGGGCGTCTTGGATCTGCGCGATATCACGCTGGCGGAATACCGCGCCGCCGACGAAGTCATCCTGACATCAAGCACAAAAGAAATCCTGCCGGTTGTCAAAGTTGATGATGTTACGATTGGCGCTGGCGCCCCTGGCGACATGACAAAACGCCTGATGCGCCAGTGGCGAGCGCTGACCGACGCTTATGCGGCCGCTGGCGTCGTTCGCTGAGGGGCTTGTGAGCTACATTAAATCATACGCAGAAGTAGAACAAAGTAAGTAATGCGAAAAAGGGCGATGCTAATCTGATTCGAGATCTGTAGGGGCGAGACTTGTCTCGCCCACTATGTCGCCATTGTACATGTGGGCGACTCAAGAGTCGCCCCTACGACGTTCCTTTGTTTTGTTGCATTACTTACTTTGTTCTACTGAGACAGAAGATCGCCACCGAAACACCAAATAGAAGGCGCGTTCCGCGAAGCTCGCGACCAAAGTTTAATCGAATCCTGTAGGGGCGTTTGACCCGCCGTGTCTATACGCCGCGCCCGGCTAACTCGCCCGAAAGCTGGCGGCTGTCTTCGCCCGCGCTTCATCCAGCGATACGCCCGGCATCAACTCGACCAAACGCATGCCCTCAGCCTCAAAAGCGAAGACCGCCAACTCGGTGATTACCAGATCAACCGCCGAGAGAGCCGTGAGCGGCAAGCTGCACCGCGGCACTAATTTGGCGCTGCCATCGCGATTGCAATGCGTCATCGTGATGATCAGCCGGCGCGCGCCGCTCGCCAGATCCATCGCGCCGCCGACGCCCAGCAGCGGCTTACCGGGAACCGACCAATTCGCCAGATTGCCGCCCTCATCCACTTGCAGCCCGCCCATGATCGCCACATCAACATGACCGCCGCGTATCATGGCGAAGGAATCAGCGCTGTCGAAATAACTGCTGCCGGGCAGGGCGGTCACCGGCGCTTTGCCCGCGTTAACCGGGTAAGAGAGCGCGCCGCCTTCCTCCGGCGCGGGGCCCACGCCTAACATGCCATTCTCCGTATGCAGCAGGATGCCATCCTCGGGCTTGATTAGATCGGCGACCAGCGTGGGAATGCCGATGCCGAGGTTGACCACATCGCCCGCTTTCAACTCAGCCAGGGCGCGCCGCGCGATCATCATGCGCCCGGCATCGACTTCACGGCGTGCAGCGCGCGCATCGGCTGAGCTGCCCAGATCTTCAAGCGTTGTCTTCGCTTCCACCAGATAGTCGACATAGTTGCCAGTCGTATGGATATGATTCGGGTCGAGCTCGCCAACGGGCAGGATCTCATCGGCTTCGGCGATCACGAGATCGGCCGCGGTCGCCATCGCTTTGTTGAAATTCTGCTCGGTCATGCGATAAGCGAGGTTGCCGGCGGCATCGGCGCTGCGGGCGCGGATCAACGCCACATCCGCTCGCAACCCCGGCACAAAGACATGCGATCTGCCTTTGATTAGCTTCGTCTCGGCATTTCCCGCTAGCACCGTGCCGACGGCTGTCGGCGTATAGAAGCCGCCAATGCCAGCGCCGCCCGCCCGTATCGCCTCCGCCATCGAACCTTGCGGCAGCAATTCATAGTCGATCGCGCCGCTCAGCGCCGCTTCGACCACCTCCCGATTGCTGGTGAAATAAGAGCCGATCGCCTTCTTGATCTGCCCATTGCGCAGCAGCCGCCCGCCGCCAAGCCCCGGCTCGCCGATATTATTGGCGATATAAGTCAGGTCGCTTGTATTGGTCTGCGCCAGCGCATGCAGCAGATGCACCGGCGCGCCCGTCATGCCAAAGCCGCCGACCATGATAACCGACCCCGACTTGACCAGCCGCGCCGCTTCCTCCGCCGATATTTGGGGTATCTGTCTCATATCTTGCATTCGAGCGGACGACTCGCCACCGAGCGTAGACACTACGGTTCAGTCGCCCCTACACTGTCTGCGCATTCAATCAGGGTCGCCTCGCCTTGGCCGACGCCGACGCATAGCATCGCCAAGCCGTAACGCATCCGCTCCCCAGCATTTCGCCGCCGCCCCATCTCGTGAAGCAGGGTCGTCAATATCCGCGCGCCGGAGCAGCCCAAGGGATGCCCCAGGGCGATGGCGCCGCCGTTCACGTTGGTGATGCTTTCGCTCAAACCCAGCTCGCGCAGGACGGCGATCGCTTGCACGGCGAAGGCTTCGTTCAGCTCTGCCAAGTCAATGTCGGCGCTGCTCAAGCCCTGGCGCGCCAGCAATTTGCGCGCCGCCGACACCGGCCCCAATCCCATCACACGCGGATCGACGCCGGCCGCCGCGCTGCCGATCCAAGCCGCCAGCGGAACCAAATTCAGCCGCCGCGCTTTCTCCGCCGACATCAACACCAGGGCGCAGGCGCCATCGTTCATCCCGCTCGAATTGCCGGCGGTTACCGTGCCGCCGTCGCGAAATGCAGGGCGCAGCGCCGCCAGCTTTTCGCCGCTGGTCGCCACTTCATAGCGACCGTTCACCCGGCGATAGAAGGGGTGTTCATCGGTATCGACAACGATATCTTCGCCTCGCCGCTGCGGTATAACGACCGGGACAATCTCGCGCCCGAAAAAACCGGCGTTGATGGCGTGAATTGCGCGCTCCTGGCTTTGCAGGGCGAAGCGGTCCTGCTCCTCCCGCGTGATTTCGCCGCCTTCTATCTCGCCGGCGCAGCTCTTCTCGAAGATGTTCTCGGCGGTCTCACCCATCGCCTCCAGCGGATAAAGCGCCGCCAGCTTGGGATTGGGGTAGCGCCAGCCCAAGGTGGTATCCCAGCCAGTGACATTGCCCGACGGTCCAAAACCGATGGGATTCTTCGGCAGCGAGTAAGGCGCGCGGCTCATGCTTTCGACGCCGCCAGCGACGAAGATTTCGCCTTCGCCCGCTTTGATGGCGCGCGCCGCTTGATTGACCGCGTTCAAGCCGCTGGCGCATAAGCGATTCACCGTGACGCCCGCGACGGTATCGGGCAAGCCCGCCAGCAGCAGCGCCATCCGCGCCACATTGCGATTGTCCTCGCCCGCTTGATTGGCGCAGCCAAAGTAAACCTCTTCAATTTCAGCGGGGTCAAGGCTGGCTCGGGCGACCGCTTCCCGTATCACCAGCGCCGCCAGATCATCGGGGCGAAAGGCCGAAAGCGCCCCTCGAATCTTGCCGATGGGACTCCGTACCGCGCTGACGATAACGACTTCGGTCACAGCTTCTCCGCCTTTGTCTGCTCCGCCGCTGGCTAATTGCAGTCGGCGCAAACGCCGTAAAACTCCAGCAGATGACCGCTGATGCGAACATCAAGCGTCTTTTCCAGGCTCTGCGTCAGCGCTTCCATGTCGCCATCGTCAAATTCGAAGTAGCGTTTGCAATCGGTGCAGATAACATGATGATGATGCCCGTCGTGCATCATGACATAGGTCGGCGTCAAGCTGGTGTCGACATAGGTCGGGCGGATGATGCCCAGCTGCGTGAACAAATCAAGTGTGCGAAAGACGCTCGCGCGCCCGATCGCCGGGTTGATTCTCTCAACCTTTTCGAGCACATCGGCTGAGGTGATATGCCCGTGTTCCGCTTCCAGCACCGCGAGCACGGTCAGCCGCGCCTGGGTAAGTCGATAGCCGGCTTGTTTGAGTCGCTGGATATGAGGACTGTCTGCGGTCATGTCGTCCACCTGCCTTCCAACGCGTATTATACTCGATATTGCGTTATGATTCCTCTGTGTTCCCTGTGTTGCCTCGGCGTCCTCTGTGGTGAAAAAAGGCTGGCAAATGCGTGATGTAGTGGTCATCGGCGGCGGGCTCAGCGGACTCTCCGCCTGCTACGAACTGGAAAGGCGCGGCGCCGCCTATACCGTCATCGAGGTCAAGCGGCGCTTTGGCGGGGGCATTCGCAGCGCGCGCCAGGATGGCTTTATCATGGACGCGAGCGCTTTCGCTTTCCGCCCAATCGCTGACGGCGCGCTGCTTAAAGACTTGCGCTTGCGAGAGCAAGTAATCCAAATTGGCAGCGACTCCTGCGCATTTGCCGCTGGCTCTGAAACGCTCATAAGCGCGCTCGCGGGTCGGCTGGGTGGCGGGCGCCTGATGCGCATGGCGCTCAGTTCGGTCGGGAGCCTGGGCAATCGCTACACCATCTGCCTCGAAAACGGCATCATGCTTGATGCCGGCGCCTTGATTTTGGCTTTGCCCGCCCGCTATGCCGCCCGCGCGCTCTGGAATCTGGCGCCGGACGCGGCTGAAGAATTGGCGCGCTTCCGCTACGATGCGATTTACCGTGTTTCGCTCGGCTATCACAAACGCGACTTGTCCCGGTGTATGGAACGCGACCTGGACGAGACCTTCCCCTTCATCATCACAACCGACCAGCCCGAGCGCCTGCCCGATCGCGATCATCGGCTGATCCAAGCCGGGCTGCGCAGTGCTGACGACATTTCAGCGGACGACGCCATATCCCTGGCGACGAAGCGCTTCGCCGGGTCAGCGCCGCCCCTTGTCGCCCAAGTCGATTATTGGGCGGAAGCGGATTTGCTGTCCGAGTATGGCGCTGCCCATCGCAATATCGTCAGCGCGATTCGCAGTTTGCTGCCCCCGGGCCTAAGCCTCATCGGCAGCGATTACTGCCGCGAAGCGCCAAATTCCCAGGGCGTCGCCCGCCTCGGCGAGCGCATCCAGACTGGCAGGCGGGCAGCCTGTGACGCGCTCTCCTATTTGCGCGCGGCTGGCGGACGGTGATCCGTTTTGCCCGCGCCGTCTTTCAAGCGCTGCGATTAACGCTGCGCGGCGAGACGCTGACGCCGGCGCATTTTCGCGCCCTCGAAGCCTGGATCGCAGCCGGTTTGACCAAGCTGGAGCGGGCGGAACGCGCAGGGGCCGCCGGGCGCGTCGATCTGTCGGCGCTGCGGCTGAAGCTCGATGGCCGCCCGACCAGCCTCGAAACCACCCTGAAAATGCTGCGCCACAATTTGACCGAAGAGTACCCGCGCTTGATCCGACTGGATGACCCCCACTCGATGACGGTTGTGCAGTCGAGCAATATGAATGATCAGTATCGTATCGCGCAGTTCGCGGAGGACGATGCGATTTCGTCCGCGGCTTTGCGGCGCGCCCTCGATGAATTGAACGCTCACTTGCTTAACTTGCCCGCCATAGAGACGGTAGCGTCCGACTCTTGAACGACCACAAGAAGGCGAGATTTGCAGGGGCTGCCTATCAGGTCGCCCCTACGAATTCTATATTGTGACGGGCGCCCTGATTGGTCCGCTCTGCAACTTGGACGTGGCGAGCCGCGCGCTATGTATCGTCTCTTGCGCGCATGATATACTGCGGGTGAACTTCGTTCTTTGGCTAAAGGGCATCCATGTCATTCTTGGCGCCGGTTGGCTTCGCCGCGCTCGCGATTGCGGTTCCGATTCTGCTGCTGTACATGCTGCGCCTGCGCCGGCGGGAAGTGCTGATTTCGAGCACCTTCCTCTGGCGGCAGGTGGTGCAGGATACCGAAGCCAACACGCCTTGGCAGCGCTTGCGCCGCAACCTGCTGCTCTTCCTGCAGTTGTTGATTCTATTGCTGCTGGCGCTGGCGCTCGCTCGTCCCTTCATCACCGTGCCGACAATCAGCGCCGGCAAGATCGCCCTGCTCGTCGATGCCTCGGCCAGCATGACCGCGACCGATGTCGGCGAGTCGCGTTTCGCCGCAGCGCTCGAGCAGGCGCGGCAGATCGTCAATAACATGAACCCGCAAGATATCATCTCGCTGATCCGCGTGGCCGACATCGCCGAGCCGCTAACCTCCTACACCGCCGACAAGAACGAACTCCGCCGCGCCATCGACGCGATGACAGTCAGCCAGGGCGCCGCTGATTGGGATACGGCGCTGACCCTGGCTGCCGCCGGCGCCGCCGGAGCGGAACACTTCAGCATCGTTATGATTACCGATGGCGGGGTCGGCGCTGCCGCCAGCTTGCCCGCCAATATCCCCCAGCCAATCTATGTGCCCGTTGGCGAATCGGCGAACAATATCAGCATCACCGCGTTGGCAACGCGCGCGCTGGCTGGCCAAGCGCCGCAGCTTTTCGCCCAGGTGACCAATTATGGCGATGCTAGCGCCGACATCTCACTCGTGATCCGCCTCGATGATGTGCTGCGTCTCTCCCGCAGCGGCAGCATCCCGCCGCGCAGCCAACTGCCCATCCCCTTCGGCGAGCCGATAACCGAGCCCTTCGAGACGCTTTCGGCGACGCTCACCTTCGACAACGATATCGAAGACTTCCTTGAGCTCGACAACCACGCCTGGGCCGTGCAAAACGAAATCAACACGCGCCGCGTCTATTATGTCTCCTCTAATGAAAACCTCTTCCTTGAGCAAGCGCTGCGCAGCCTGCCCGGCGTGCAGACCTTCCGCGGCAATGCCGAGAACCGAAGCCTCCCGGGCGAAGCGTTCGATCTCTACGTCTTCGATAATTGGCTGCCGAACAGCTTGCCGGCCGGTGATATGCTCATCGTCAATCCGCCCAATTCGACATCGCTCTTCACCGTCGGCGCGCAGTTGGAAGCCACCGATGAAATCGCCGTCGCCGACGCAGAATCGCCGATTGCATCCTTCGTCGATCTGGACGAGATGAGCCTGCTGCAATATCGCGCCGTCAGCGCCGATTGGGCGCGAACGCTATTCCAAGCCGAGGAGGGCGCCATTCTGCTGGCGGGCGAGACGAACGCGCGGCAAATCGCGATCCTGCCCTTCGACCTGCGCGATTCCAACCTCCCGCTTTTGATCGCCTGGCCCGTGCTGATGGCGAACCTGATGGACTGGTTCTCGCCCGCCGATATCGTCTCGCTGCCCGATGGCTTGAGCGTCGGCGATGTGCTGGTGATTTCGCCGCCGCTGCTTGCCGAGAGCATCCGCATCACGACGCCGGACGGCAGCGTCCGCGAATTGCCCGCCACCGGCGACCGCGTCGCCTTCGCCAACACCGAACAACTCGGGCTCTACCGCTTGGAAATCCTGCAAGATGGCGAAGTGACCAGCGCCCAGAGTTTCGCCGTAAACCTCTTCGGGGCGGGCGAGAGCGATATCAAGCCGCTGCCAGAAGCTGAACTGCAATTGGGCGGCGGAATGGTCGCCGCGGCCGCCGACGAGCAACTGGGCACGCAAGAGTTTTGGATGTGGCTGGCGCTGGCGGCGCTGCTGCTGCTCGCCATCGAGTGGGTCGTATACCACCGGCGGTTGCAAGTGCCGACCCTGCTCGCGCCGGCGCCCCGCCGTTTCAGATTTCCATGGGCACGGCTTCAAAGTTCTTGAGCTTGATCACCGATTCCAGCGATTTCCCCCGCTCGCTGTAGCAGATATTCTGCAAGTAAACATTTTCGATATCGGTCAGCGTTGCGAAGTGCTCTTCATGATCGCGGGCGCTCAGGAAGCCGGTGACGATGGCGGGCTTGACGATGGTCTGGTTAATGCCGGGCAAAACCGCAAGCTGATCCCTAATGGCGTACTCCGGGTCGATATGGATTGACTCCGGCAAGCGATCATATTCGACCGGCTCGCTGCCGCTCTGGGGATATTCGATATCAGCCAGCCAGCCCGCCTCCATCTCGCCTTTGCCCAGGCGATCCACCGTGCTGCGAAAGTCCTCGGAATAGGGGATATTGCCGGGCAGCAAGAACTGCGCTGGCGGCGCCGAGCGTATGACCAGCGTGCCGTAAACCTGGCAGCGCCGGCCAAGAAAACGCGCGATATTCGCCCGAATCTCCGGCAGCGCGCGGATCGGACTGCGCGCGGGCAAAGCCTGATCCAGACGAACGCCGCCGTCGCCAACGTAGAGCGTAAATTCCTTGCGATAGACGGCTGCGGTCAACAGCTCGACGCGCAGCCCAGTTGCCCGCGTCCCGCGCAGCACCCGCAGGCAGACGCGCGCCGCATCGTGCACGCGGCAAGTCTGGAAGCCCGGCATGTGCCGCGGATTCAAGCGAGACAGTCCATGCCACAAGGTGGATTCGCTGCTGATCGGCTGGGCGCGGAGGGCGCGGTTCTGTGGCTCGGCTTGCTTCACCAGCCATACCTGCTGGAATCGGGAGACGCTCCTGTCGTAATCGGTGATGAGCAGGATGCCATCGATGTTGACGATCTGATCGACAAAACGTTCCGGATTATCCAGAATATCGGCGATGGTGGTTTGCATTGCCCCGCCTGCGCAAACTTCGCATAGTTTCATTATAGCAGTGTTTGTGCGGCTGCTATTAGCTCAAGCGAAGTGTTTCCGCAGTCTGCGGGCGAGGGGCGCTCGGTTGCACTTTTGCAGATCAAAGCTGTCGCAGCCGTGAAAAGTCATGAACTCTTCGATGGCGCGAATCAAGCCGCGGTTCAGCGCGCCGTTGAGCTTGACGCCGCGCTCCAGGTGCAGGTTGTTGAAAATCAGGCGCTTCTGCTTGCGGTCGACTTTGGGGTCGATTCGCCCGATCAGTTCGCATCCATGCAGGATGGGCATCACATAATAGCCGTGGACGCGCTTGGCTTTTGGCGTATAGACCTCAATGCGATAGAAGAAATCCCAGAGCATCTCGTCACGGTCGCGATCCCAGAAGAGGTTATCGAAGGGCGAGAGGAAGAGCGTCATCCCCGGCTCGCGCTCGCCCGCTTGCGCCGCCTCAAGCAGCGGCAGATCATCACAATGGATGAAGGCGGTGTCTTTCCAGCCTTCGACCGCGACCGGCAGCGCCCTTCCCGCCTTGACCATATCACCCAGGATGACCGCCGCATCGCGCTTATACTGGCGGTAATAATCGGCGACATGATTGCTCGTGCCGATGCCGATATGGCGCAGCCCGCGCTCAATCGTCCAGCGGCGAAAATCCTCGATCGACTTGTCAAGCTTGAACTGGCTGAAATCCAGCACGCGCTCCGGCAGGTCATAGTAGCGCTGAAACTTGACGCGATTCTTGACCATCAGTTCGCCATAATCGAAGAGGTATTCCAGCGCCACCTTGGTCGGCTTCCAATTCCACCAGCCGCCCTCGCCGCGGCGCTCGCTTTCGAAGTCTTTCGATGACAGCGGTCCGCGCTGGCGAATCGTCTCCCGCACATTCGAGATGATCGGACCCATGTCGATGTCGAAGCGGTCGAGCTGCCACTGGCTCTCTTTGAGCTGCTTCTGCTGGATGTAGGCGTGATACCAGGGAAAATGCGCCGTCGGCAGTTGGCACATCGCGTGCGCCCAGGTCTCGAATAGGAAGCCGCTGTCGAGCAGGGCGTCCAGCTCGGCTGGGTCGTACAAGCCCGCGCGCGCGAGCATGACCAGGTAGTGGCTGCGGGCGACCACGCTGATCGAATCCAACTGCAGCAAGCCGATGCGCTCGATGATGCGCTTGAGCGCTTCCTGGTCGCTGGAAGCCGGGCGCTGATGCAAGCCCTGCTTGTAAACGCTGAGCCGCTTGACGGTCTCGCGGCTGACGGGGATGGGCGTGGTCATGGCGGGGAGTTTAGCATGGGATTGGTTTACGAACTACAGACAACACAGAGGGCGCGGAGATTGTGGACGAGCCTATGATTGATAGTTGGTGGACTGCCGTGCTATCATTCTGAGACAAGCATTGGCAGCCCGTCGGCGAAGAGCGAGTCGCCATGTTCAAGCAAATCAGCATGACGAATTTCAAATCCTGGCGTGAGACTGGTCCCGTGCGCATGGCGCCGCTGACGGCTTTCTTTGGCGCCAACAGTTCGGGGAAGAGCAGCCTGCTGCAGATGCTGTTGCTGCTTAAGCAGACGGCGGAATCAAATGACCGGAATTTGGTATTGAATACGGGCAGCATCCAAACAGGATATGTGAATCTCGGGACTGGGCACGAGATAACTTATGGAGATACGACCGAAATGTCGCTGAGTGTTGCCTGGACACTCAATTCCAATCCCGATCTGGCTATTCCAATTCCTGATGAACCTGGAAATATCATAATAGACCGCTTAAGTTTTGAGACGCGAATCCATGCTGAAGCGAAGAATGTCTATGTGAAATCCTTGAAGTATAGGCAAGAAAAGAACTTATCAGTTGCGATGGATCGGAAAGGCAACAATCGATACACCGTTCGAGTTTATGTAAATGATAAAGAGCCGAGACGCCCCAGACATCGTCCGCGTGTGCTTATGCGAGCCGAGAAGTGTTATGGCTTTTCTGATGAGGCATTACTCTATTATCAAGATGCCAGCTACCTGCGTTCCTTAGAGTATGCCTTCGAGCAGCATTTTCAGAATCTTCACTATTTAGGTCCCTTAAGGGAATATCCCCAGCGCGCTTATCCTTGGGGTGGCGAACGCCCGACGAATGTTGGACTTAAGGGAGAAAAGGCAATATCCGCATTGTTAACTGGCAAGTCTGATAAGGTTTATAACGGGATCAGAAAAAGAAAGAGCAACCGTCTTGATACCAAAATTGCACAATGGCTTGTCGACTTAAATCTTGCAAGCAGTTTTCGAGTAGAGCAGATTGCGGATTCGACACTTTACCAAGTGTGGCTTAAGCGAACCGAAGAGAGCCCCGAAGTCTTGATAACGGACATGGGCATTGGCGTTTCGCAAGTTTTGCCCGTACTCGTACTCTGCTACTACGTTCCCGAAGGCTCAACCATCATCCTTGAGCAGCCCGAGTTGCACTTGCATCCGTCGGTGCAGGCGGGATTGGCGGATGTATTTATAGATGTGATCAAGAATCGGAATGTGCAAATACTGCTGGAAAGTCACAGCGAACACCTGCTTAGGCGGCTGCAAAGGCGTATTGCCGAGCCGGGAAATGCTTTCTTGTCAGATGATGCCGCGATTTACTTCTGTGAAATATGTGACGGTGAATCGAAGCTTACCCCGCTACAACTTAATGTGTTTGGGGAAATCCATAATTGGCCAGAAGACTTTTTTGGCGATCTCTTAGGCGAAATGGTCGCCGCCTTTGACGCCGGCTTGGAACGCAAACAGTTGCAAGCCAATGGCTCATAAGATCTTTGATACGAATGTCCCGCTTACAGCAGCCGGCATGAATTCGGAAGCGTCTGAACACTGTGAAGTCGATTGTGGGGAAGTCATCAGCCAAATCATGAAGGGCGAGATCATTGTCATTGTAGACGAAGATGAAAGAGCAATCTCCGAATATCGAAATAATATGTATCCCGATCCAAGGGGAACGCGCGCTGGTCAGTTCTTGATGTATGTATTACTAAATCGTCATCGTCCTTCACGAGTTCACACTTTGTCGATCGAAATGGATGAGCAGGGCAACTATCGGGATTATCCTGATAACGACGAGACTTGGACCTCCGCTGTCCCGCGCTGTGAACGATTCGATCCTGACGACAAAAAATGGGTCGCGCTGGCGATTCGCTTCAAGAAAGATACTAACGGCGAAGCGCCTATCGTCAACGCAGCAGACAGATGTTGGCTAGCATTCGAATCACACTTGGAATCCGCCGGGACCAAGCTCGAGATTCTGTGCCGAGACGAGCGAGAGCGGAACCGAAACGAGTAACTCACTCCAACACCAACTGATGCGCCGGGCTGAAAAACTGCCGATACGTCAGCCAAGCCGCGATTAACCCGGTGAACGTCGCCGCGCCAACCAGCATATACATCACGATAATCTGCAGCTGCACCGCCTCCAGCGGGCTCGCCCCCGCCAGGATCATGCCCGTCATCGCGCCCGGCAGCTTGATTAAACCGACTGTCTTGGTGGTGTCGACGATGGGCGTCATCGCGCTGACGATCGTGCGCTGAAACTGCGTCAGCGAGGCTTGCCGGCTAGTCGCGCCCAGCGCCAGCTTGCTCTCAATCAGACCGCGCTGGTCATGAAAGTCGCTGCTCAAGCGCGTGATGACCAAGGTGGCGGTCGTCATCGAGGTGCCGACGATCATGCCGCCGATGGGGATGATGTCCTTGGGCACGAACTGGAAGACGCCCAGCGCCACCAGCAGCGCGATCGTCAGCCCAGAGCCGATGCCGATGGCCAAGAAGGCGACCATGACGCCATTTGGCGTTTGCTTGGCGCGCGCCCCGCTGGTGCGGCCGCCGATGGTGATCATCACCAGCAGGATGGCGATGGTGAAAAGCGGCACATCCATCTCAAACACCAACTCGAGCACATAGCCAATGGCGATCAGCTGGACGAAGCTGCGCAAAGCGGCGACAGCCAGGTCTTTCTCCAGGTCGGAATGCTGCCAGCGGGAGATGGCCGCGGCGATTAAGACGAAGGCGATCGACATCAAGACGCGGTCAATGCCGGCCAGTCCGGCGAATAGTTCGGGCATGGCGCTGCCTCCTCTAGTCTGAGATTCGCTCGTTGCGGTGGCTACATTTTAGCGCATTGCCGCCTGAAGTCTCGCGCGCAACGTCGCTCTCCCTCTTTCCATGTGGGCTGAAGACACAGCAGGTTTCATTAGATAGGATATGAAATCGACAGGGCAGCAATTTTAAGCGTCAAAATAGACGAAACTTGTAGGGGCGACTCTGTGAGTCGCCCAAAAGCTTGCGAAAATGTACAGCTTTAGGCTCAAGAATTCGTCCAACCAAGAGCTGTGCTGTTGTCAGCCTTGTGGGAGAGGGGACCGGGGAGGGTGGAAATACTTAACTACCAACTCAGCGCCCGATTTTTGAAAGGGACGAGCGCCATGATCACGGCGTGGGTGTAATAAGCTTCGCGGTCGACCAGATCATCGGTCAGCAAGCCGATGGCGCCGTTGGTTTGCTTGGAGTTGTCGCGCCCGAAAACCTTGTCATCAGCGAGACCGAGCTCCAAGCCGCCGCGCACTAACTCAGCCACTTCCCGCGGCAGATAGAAGACCGCCGTCTGCCCCAAGCCCGTGATGCGACCCCGCCCCAGCACATGCACCCGGGCGAAGCAGGTCATGCCCAGCGGGCTGTCCTCAATCCCGCCTTCAATGCCGACCCAATAGTCGGATTCCGGCGCGGCGGCGCGAGCCTGCTCCGCTCGGTTTCTCGCGCCTGCCATCGTTTCGCTCACCGAGGTCGGCTGTTCGGGCACGCCTGATGACACGGATACGCCGTCCACGACATAGCTCTGCGCCGGGAACATTCGCTGGAAGGCGGCCAGCGCCGCGTTGAGCTTAACCGGATTCTGCGATGCGACCGTAATTCTGGGCATCTCTGGGTTCTTTCGCTAAGACGCCACCAATCTAGCAGAAGCTGACAGACGCTCAAGGGCTGTTGTCAGATTACGCAGGGCTGGTACACTGTAGTCGTAGGCGAAGGCGGGAGTGAAAGATCTTGGGCGACAGAGCGAAAGTGATTGCCATCAGCAAAGCCGAGACGGCCGATCTGGTTGATCTCTCCGATTTCATCAAGCCCTTCGTCGACAGCGGCGATATCCTGCCGCGCACCTATGACGAATTAGAATACCTGCTGGAGACTTTCTTCATCGCCCGCCTGGACGGACGGCTGGTCGGCTGCGCCGCGCTGGAAATTTACAGCAAGAAACTCTGCGAAATCCGCAGCCTGGCGGTTGATCCCGGCGCGCAAGGGCTGGGCATCGGCAAGGGCTTGGTTGCCGCCTGCGTTGAGCTGGCGGCGCGCCAAGGCGTTTACGAGATCATGGCGATCAGCGCGGCGGAAGACTTCTTCAAATCCTGCGGCTTTGATTTCACCCTGCCTAACCTCAAGCGGGCTTTCTTCCTGCAAACGCGCGCTGAAATGTGAGGGAAACCAAACTCATAAACGGCGAGATGAAGCGCCCGGCTCTCTTTATGGGGCGCTCTCCCTAAGTCTGCAGGCGGCGCCGAAACGCCCAGCGCAATATGGCTGAAAATGCGTGCGTCTCAGCGATGCGTCCCGCGCGTTCCATATTCTTTTGCAGTTTATGCCTGGAATTGCTAAGGCTGGGGATAGGGTGACAACTGATGAAGATCGATGTACTCACGCTATTCCCCGATATGTTCAGCGCCGTCATGTCCGAGAGCATGATGTGGAAGGCGCGTGAACGCGCTCTGCTCGATTTCCACGTCCACGACATCCGCGACCACGCCGGCAACAAGCAGCGAAAAGTCGATGACAGCCCCTACGGCGGCGGCGGCGGCATGATCCTCAAACCCGATGTGCTTGCGCGCGCGATTGAAGCGGTCAGGTCTGACGGCGATACGCCAGTGATTTTGCTGTCGCCGCAGGGCCGCGTATTAACGCATCAGGTGGCGGCGGAGCTATCGCGGCAGCCGCATCTGATCCTCGTCTGCGGGCGCTACGAAGGCGTCGACGAGCGCGCGCGCCTGCTGGCGATCAGCGATGAAATCAGCATCGGCGATTATGTGCTGACTGGCGGCGAGCTGGCGGCGCTGGTGCTGATTGACGCGGTCGTGCGGCTCATCCCCGGCGTGCTCGGGGCGGACGGCGCCCAAGATCGCGACAGCCATGCCGATGGCTTGCTTGAAGGCCCGCATTATACGCGCCCGCCCGAGTTCCGTGGTTTAGGCGTGCCGGAGGTATTGACCAGCGGGCATCACGCCGAGGTCGCGCGCTGGCGGCGGCAGCAATCGTTGAAACGGACCTTTGAGCGCCGCCCCGAGTTGTTGGAGACGGCGCCGCTAAGCGAAGAAGATCACGCGTATCTGGCTCAGTTGGAAGATGGAGCGGGCGACTAAGCCGGTTGATGAAAGTTACTTGAGTCAAATCGAGTCGACTTGTAAGTCTTGTCCGGTACTGGGAATCAAACGAATCAGGTGCGCATTTTCCTTCCGTCAGCATGCTGGCTGTAGGGGCGATATACCATATCGCCCGCTTGATGGCGCTCTTTTAGAGTAATCAAGCGGACGACTTAATAAGTCGCCCCTACACCGGTCGTTCATATGAACAGATCTTGGTCGATTGGCAGCATGTTTAGTCGAAATCCTGTCAGTACCGGACAAGCCTTGTAGGGGCGACACTTGTGTCGCCCTAAATCAGCTAGCGCTGCAAGCCTGCTAGATCCCCTTCGGCGAAAGCCAGCGCGCGTTTGTCCCCCGCTTCCGGATCAAGCATAGCGCCTACGGTATCCTCGCGGATGACGCGCCCGCCATCAAGCAGCAGCACGCGGCTGCCAACCCGGCGCGCCTGCTCAATCGCATGGGACACCCAGATCATCGTCAGGTTCGTGCTCTCCCGCAGGCGCAGCAGCGAGTCTTCGACATGGCTGGTGGCGATCGGGTCGAGCGATGAGGTCGGCTCATCTAGCAGGAGCAGCGAAGGACTAGGCGCCAAGGCGCGGGCGATCGCCAGGCGCTGTTCCTGCCCGCCGGATAGCTCAGCAGCCGGCTTGTCAAGCAATTCCGCATCCAGCGACGCCTGCGCCATCAGTTCGAGGATGGCCGCCCGCGAGAGCGCCTCCCCCTGGGCGCGCGCCCCGAAAGCGATGTTATCGGCAACCGTGCCTTCAAAGGCAGCCGTCTTCTGGAACATCATGCCGACTTGGCGGCGCAGCTCGGTCACAGGCATGTCGTAGATGGAGCGCCCGTCCAGCTTGATCGCGCCCGATTCGATGTCGTTGAGGCGGTTGACGCAGCGCAGCAGCGAGCTCTTGCCGCTCCCGCTCGGCCCAATGACGACGAGCAACTCGCCCGCGGCGACATCCAGCGAAATGTCATGCAAGACAGTTGCGCCGCCGCGCTTGAGGCTGAGGTTGCTTATGGAGAGTTTGGGCATCGGCGGTTCCCTGAGCAGGCATTCTGAGACAAATCAATTGTAACGCAGAGGGCATTGCGTTGGAGGCAATTGCAGGTCACTTGCGAAACATTAAACGTCGACGCCTGTTAGAGCGGCTGCTAAATCAAAAGCCCGCTTGGCGCGGGCTCCGTACTCGAAAATTGGTGATTTCGCTATTGACGCGGCTGGCTTGGCGCGTCCCGAAAAATGCGCATCTTGCTGACTTTGTCAATGTGCGCCTGAATAGCCTCGGGAACCATGCCTTCCGACGCGATAACAACAGTATTCTTCGCGCGGGACCTCTGCAAATCGGGAGAAAGAATCTCAGCTTCCTCGCTACGGATTACCGTACATTGCAGCGGTGGTCTGTTGATCTTGTCCATCCTCCGGCCTCCTTCTTAAAATGAACCCAACTGAAGCAATATAAGGCGACGATAAATGCACCGGGATTCCATACCTCGCACTGCTAATTGTAAATCGATAACAACCGTCTCCACGATAGATTATACTGTCAATTATCAAGTAAGTAAACCATTCATGCTGTTGTGGCGGAAACGAAACTGGAAAGAACGTCTCATTCCTTCCGTTCACATCAATTTTCAATAGGTCAGTACTGTGATCCGGTGACGTAAGGGTCGCGGCATAATAAACATCGCCGTAACTTGCGGCATCCAATCGACCCCATTTGCACAACAGGTAAATCGGATTGGCGAACATTATAGTCTCGCCAAGTCGCGCTGGCGGTCCGCCATATTCCAGGATGGTGACAGGCGAGCCATAGTCCAGCACACGATTGTCTTCGGGATCTGTCTTGATGTCATCTACAAGCTGTGCCCACAGAATATCCATGCGTTGTCCATGTCCGAGTCTAAGTCTGTATTGTCATTGTGTTAATCGACTGACGCTACCATAGGAGTATGTTAGCGTCAATTTATGAATTCTATGCTTTCCCGCGCCGCGCATGGTAGACTGGTAGATAAATCGACCGCGACAGTTCACGAGGGACTCCCATGCAAATGACCATGACCTGCGCCGAGGAATCGCGCGCGCTGGAAGAAACTTTGGCCGGCACCTTCAAACCCGCCGATACCTTTTTCTTGATCGAGAGCAACTTGCCCGATTACGGCGGCTGGGGCGGGGGCGCGGTCAAGGCGGCCAGCAGCGCCGGCGAATTCGCGCCCATTCTGCGGCATCTGCAAGGCGCGCGGCGAGCGAAAATCCTGTTCATTCGCCGGCCCCGCGCTGACGGCAAGAATTTTTTTGTCGCCATCACTAATCAAGATGAACCTAAAATCTACCAAGCCGCGTTGGACGACTATACCGACTTGCTCAAACTCGATATCGCCAGCATTGCGGAAGACGCCGCGCCGCGTCTCAAGGGGCGCGATATGACCCCAATCGACGAGTTGTACACCGTCTGCACCAATGGCCGGCACGACCCCTGCTGCGCCGCTTATGGGGCGCCGGTTTATCAGGCGCTGGCTGATCACGCCGGTCCCGAGCGCGTCTGGCAGACGACGCATATCGGCGGGCATCGCATGGCGGCCACGCTGATCGCCTTCCCGCAAGGCATCGTCTATGGCCACTTGGACCCTAACGATGTCGAGAGCCTGGTCATGAATCATCGCGCCGGCTACATCCTGACGCATAAGTATCGTGGGCGCGGCTGCTACGCGGGTCAACAATTGGACGAAGCGGCGCATCTGGCGGCGGGCGCGGCCGAAGCGACCATCCGCGAGGCGACTCGCCAATATGGCGTCGATGACCTGCGGCTGACGGAAGTGATCAACTTGAAGGGCGGCCAGCGGCGTGTCAGCTTCCGTTGCTCGAAGGGCGCAGTCTACGCCGCGGAAGTCGGGACGCTTATGTCCGCGCCGCGGCTGACCTCCTGCGGCGATGCGCCAAAGCCGATGCCGCAGCACGACGTGCGTATGCTGGCGGCCTACTAGCCTCACGGCGTCAAAAGCGCCCGAGCCAATCGATGAAAAGCAATGCCTATCCACCACCGAATGCGCCCTGGCTGGTGCGCCTGCTTCGGCTGGCCATCCTCGCCTTCATCGGCTTGTCGCTGCTGGCGCTGCTGTTGGCGGTTGGCGCGCTCGCCTTCCAGATTGCGATTCAAGACCGTATCGTGCCCGGCGTCCGCGTTGCTGGCATTGATATCGGCGGCTTGACGCGGACGGAAGCCGAAGCGGCTCTGACGGCCGCTTATCAAGACGTCGAAATCACGCGCTATATCTTCCGCGATGGCGAGCGCAGTTGGACGGCGACCGCCGGTGAACTCGGGCTGAACTTCCCGGCTGAGGCGCTGGTCGAGCGCGCCTTCGACATCGGCCATAACGACGACAGCCGCCGCAGCCTGCGTGAACAAGCGGCCGCCTGGTTCATCGGCGCGAACTTGCCGGCGACGCTGGAATTCGACCCCGCGGGCGCGGGCGACTTCCTGCGCCGCTTGGCTGCTGAGATTGATATTGAGCGGCGGGACGCCTCGCTGCGGCTGGATGGCCCGGCTGTAAGCGCCGATAAAGGCATCACCGGGCGAAAGCTGAATATCGAAGCGACGCTGTCGGCGCTGATTGGGGCGATCCTGTCCGCGGACGGCGAGCGCGAAATCCCCCTGGTCATCGACGAGAGCGCGCCGCGCCAATGGAATGTTGCCGAAGCGGCTGCCAAGATTGAGACGGCGCTGTCGACGCCGATTCACCTCGTGGGGACCGATCGCGACGGCGCGCTGCTGACGCCCTGGGTGATTCGCCAACCGCAGATTCGCGCGGCGCTGGAAGTGAGGCTGCATGCGGCGGACGGTTCTCGGCGCTATGACGTTGGCTTGGACTTGAGCGCGCTCGAACGCTACCTGGCGACCCTGTCGCCGGCGCTATCCAAAGCGGCTGTTGACGGGCGCTTTGATTTCGATCCGCAGACGGGAGAACTGACCGCGCTCTCGCCATCAGCCGCGGGGCGCAAGCTGAATGTCGAGGCGACGATCAAACGGCTGGAAGCGGCGATCTTCGACCCGGTGAATCGGCGCGTGGCTATGGTCTTCGAGCCTGTGACCCCGCGCTATCACGAAGGCTTGACGGCGGCGGAGCTGGGCATCACCGAGCTGGTTTCGGAGGCGACCACCTATTATTGGGGCTCTTGGCCCAACCGCCGCAGCAATATCGCCCTCGGCGCTGGTAAGCTGAATGGCATCATCATCGCGCCAGGCGAGGAGTTTTCCTTCAACGATCATCTCGGCGATATCACTCCCGAAGCGGGTTATCTGGAAGGCAGCGTGATTTTGGGCGGCGCCACCGTCACCGGCATCGGCGGCGGCATCTGCCAAGTCAGCACCACTATGTTTCGCGCGGCTTTCGGCGGCGGCTACGCCATTACCGAGCGCAACAGCCATGGCTACCGCGTCGGATATTATGAATACGCCAATGCCGGACCCGGTTTGGACGCCGCCATCTGGCAGCCGGAAATCGACCTGCGCTTTCAAAACAATACCCCCCATCATTTGCTTATTGAAAGCAGTTTCCTCGGGGCGAAAGACGCGCTGCAATTTCGCATCTACAGCACACGACACTGGCGCACCAGGGTGGAAAGCGCGATCATCCGCGAAATCACGCCCGCACCGGAAGACAAATTCGTCGAGGTTGACGACCTGGTCCTGGGGCAGATGCGCCAAATCGACTACGCCGCTGACGGCGCCGATGTCTGGGTTTATCGCAATATCTACGACAGCGCCGGGGCGCTGGTCAAGCGCGATCAGGTCTTCACCCGTTACCAGCCCTGGCAGGCGGTTTTCGAAGTCGCGCCCGGCGATCCGCGCCTGGAGCTGGAAGAAGACGAGTCGGACGCGACCGGTTCAAACTAAGATCAAGACTTCGTCGAGTCAAATTTACGCTGTAGACGCCGCTTGCTCTTGCAAAATCCAATTCCTCCCATTTGAATCGGGGAGGGCGGCTCATCAATGCGAAGCAACTCAACTGGCGAGAAAAAGTCTCCCCCATTGCATAGGGGGAGATGTAGCGGGGGGAGCTCAGAATCAAGCCACCGGCTGCACACGCGCCGGCTCGACGAAGCCTTTGAGGATCTTCTCCAGCGCCATCGTATGGCTGCATACCCCGCGCTGGGCGAAGAAGGAGGCGGTGCTGGTCCAGTCGCCCTCATGGTAAGTGATATGATGCGTCTTGTTGTAGCCCTCAAAGCTGCATTCAAAGCTGACGATGTGGATGCGGTCGGTCTCCTGCGAGTAGCGCTTCGCTTTGGTCACATCGCTGACGATATTCTGCCCCGGCGCATAGGGCAGCGGGGGGCGCTTCAGCATCGGTTTGAATAAAATTTCGAGCGCCATGATATGCGGGCAAATAGCGTACTTTTGAAATCCGGAGCAGGTGCAAGACCAGCCATCATCCCCGAGGCTGACGACATAGCTGCTGTTCGCGCCGTGGAAATGCACGGTCAGGCGATTGAAGGTGGCGCGTTCGGGCTGGCTGGCGTACTCCCCCGCTTTTTGAATCTTGTTGATCATACTTGCGTCCATCTCAGTCCCTTCTCAATCAATGGGACGCCTGCAAATGACACAAAAACGCGGCGCGGCCTGGTCGGTCGCTCCGCGTTCTTGAGGGAAAAACTATGTAGATTCCGGCACTTTTGCATCGCGTCCGATTCCTGCTTTCCATGCTTTCAGTTTAAGGCAGCGTTAAGCTGATGTCAAAGGGCGGAGCGGCTAAATTCGGCAAGTCTGTCCAAACTGCACAAGGCGATTTAGGCGCAAAAATGGCGGCGCTTTCGCGCGTTTTCCGCCCCGTTCAAGTCTCAGGAGGCAGCGCTGGGCGAGGCGTCGACTTGGATTAATCCGAGGGTCAGCGATTCGATATAGATACAGTGACGCCACGGTATCGATACCGCATGGGGGCAGAGCGCCTCATCGGACAACTGGATGTCGGCGCCGCGGGCGACGGCGAAGGGCGTCGCTTCATCGCGCTCGCCCATCACCACTTGCGCGCTGGCAGCCAGCGAATCGGCGAGGCCAATTTGCGTCACCGCCATAGCATTGCCGAAGAGGTCGAGTTTGCCGCGCTCATCCTTGATCGGCTGGAAGCCAGCCATGGCGATGGCGATGCCCGTGGTGCCATAGCGCCCCGGCATCAGCCAGCTGTCGGTCAAGATCACGCCGATGCGGCAATCGAAGGACCTTTGCAGCGCCCGCCGGATGGTCTCAGCCAACTCAAACGGCGCCTCGGGCAGCAAGACCGCTTTTCCGCTGGGGATATTTGAGCGATCCAGCCCGGCGTTTGGCGAGAGCACGCCGCCCTTGGTCGTCAGCAGGAAACCCAGCTTAATGCCGCCAAAGATATGATCTGCTTCTTCGAGCACAAGCTGTGTGATGGCGCCATCCATCTGATAGCGCGCGGCCAGCTTTTGCGCTCGCGGCGTGGGCGCGACCTCGTCCAGCGCAACGATGCGCCCGGCGGCGATGGACGCATACTTGCTGGATATGGCGACCACATCGCCTTCTCTTAGGCTGATCGCGGAGCGCTCCAGGCTCTCCTGCAGGGTCGCGATCAAGTCAAAAGGCTGCGACTGCACCGGCGCGCTGAGCGGGAAGACGGTCAATGGCTGCGGCATCGGGCACCTTTCAGGCTTGTTGAGCGAAGCACCTGCTCATGCTAGCATAATTGCGAGCCGCTGTCAGCCAGAAGCTATGGCTCGGGGATGCCCAGGATGAGCGCGCGATCCGCCTCTGGCTCGGCGATGGCGAGGGCGCGCCCATCGGGGCTGAAGGCGAAATCGGACGGCGCGGCATCCAGCGTTATCGCAGGCGAATGGTGGTTGAGCGCGTTGGCGATGCGCAGTCTTATCTTGCCGTTCCGCTCAATGGTCGTTACCGCGAGCAGCGCTTCCGCATCCGGTATCACCTGACGGCGAAATGCAAAGCTCGGCAGCGCCATGCCCGCCTGGTGATAGAGGCGCTGGTCGTCGCCGCTGTCGATGTCAATCTGGTAGAGGCTGTCGCCGCTGCTGTAGACGAAATCGCCGAGGGCCGGGTCCGGTGACGCGAGCGCGAGGGCGGCTGGCGCCAGCGCCTTCGAAAACAGCAGGGCGCCATCGGCAACGCGGTAAATCCACAAGCCGGCGCGCTTGTCCGGCAGGGATTCGCCCGTCGCCGCCAGCAGTTGGTCATCGGCGCTGAAGGCGACCGCGGTCAAAGGGTAGGGGAAGGTATAATGCAGCAGGAGTTGCTGTTCCCCAGCAGCCGCGTTTGACAGTTCCCATAGTTTGAGCGATCCGGCGCGGCGCGCGATCTTGAGGCGCTCGTCCCCGCTGACGGCAGCCAGTTTGTCGCCGGCTCGCGTCCAGGCAAGCGCGCGAATGCCGCCGTCCAGCGCGCCCAGCGTATAAGCGCCCGTTGGCTGCTCGCTCGCCAGGGCGACGCCGACGACCGACCCGTCAGCCCGCCCGATCGCCAGGACTTCCGCGTCCGGGCTGAAGACGGCGGCGGTGGCGCGACCCTCGCCGTCTAGCGAGGTTTGCATTGGAACCGACCCCCCACTGGGAAAACGGCGGAGCTCGACCGAACCGCCCTGCGTGACAATCGCCAGCGCCGACCCAATGGGCGACCAGGTGAGCGACTGCGGCGCCTCAATGTCCAGCAGCTTTACCGTGTCCAGGGCATGAGCGTTGGCGCTGTGGATGATGCGATTGGACGCCGCCTGCTCCGAGGCTGATGGTTCACGATTTGCCGGCCCGCTTTGACCGGCGCCGCGATTTGCAAGCGGCTCGAGATAATAGAAATTGATGTCGACATCGCTCTCGGCGGTCCAGCCGACGAGAGCGCCCGCTCGCACCTGCCACCAAATATGGGGCGGCTTGCAAGCCGGTCCATCGAGCACGGCATCCAGCACCGCGCGCGGCGGGATTTCGCCGATTTGCTCGGCGGCGATATCGGGGGCGGCGCGCAGGCGGTTGGCGATGCTGTGCGAGGCGATGCGCGCCATCCGTTTGCCGATGTCGATGCGCGGCGGCAGCATGCCGTGATACTCCGGCGGGCAGAAATGCACCGTGCCCGAAGCGACTGTCGCCGGATCTAAAACCGGGAGCTGATCGCAGGCGCCGGAAAGTTCCAGCACCGTCCGCTTAACCCAGCCGCCACGATAAAACAGCCAGTCGCCAGCGAAGTTTCGCCCTAGCGCCGCCAAGCTCTGATCGCCGCGGATGCGCGCCGCCTGCTTGCCGCCGGGCGCAGTTCGCGCGATGGCAAATTCCGCCAGCGGGCGCATGAAACAGCCGGTCGCGTCGCCGGGCGTCGGATTCACCAGCGGGATATTGTAACAAGCGCCCGTCAACTGCGCGTCCGCCGCCCGCAGCCAGCCGCCCGCCAATAGATACCAGTCGCCCGCCGCCGTCCGACCGATGACGCCTGCGTCTGGATCATCGTTAAGCGTCGCCTGTGGCTCGGCGTCTCTGGCGCGCTCGGCGTAAATCGGCGCGTCTCCCGCAGCCCGGCAGATTTCATCCGCCCCTCGTCGCCGCGGCGAGCTGCCGCTGCCATCGCCGGGGCAGCCCAGGGCGAAGTCGGGACGGATGACGCCGCTGTCCGCCGGGCAAATGTCAGTCTGATCGGGGACGCCATCGCCATCGCCATCGCGCATCAGCGCGCAGCCATGGGTCGCCGCCGCGCCCGCCTGCAGGGGGCAGCGATCACGCGCGTCTGGGCTGCCGTCGCCATCGCGGTCAGCCTCGCTGACGAGGGGGCAGCCGGCTCGCTCCAGCGCCGGGAGGCCCGCGATTTGCGGGCAGGCTTCAGCGCTGTCCGCCAGTCCATCGCCATCGCTGTCCCGCCGCGTCCGGAATACGGGAATCACGCCCGCGCCCAGGTTGGGGAAGCGCTCATCGCAGGGCTGGATCATCCCGCCGTCGGCTGAGACGTGCACCGGGAAGTTTTCCTCATCGAGCGTGAAATCGACGCGATAGGCGGCGATTGGCGTCGTTAGCGGCAAGCCCGCAATCAGCCGGCAGCCGAGCGCTGTCGTATCGACATTCGCGAGCGGCATTATCGATGCGTCGGCGGCGCTCAACTGCGGGAAAACGGCTGCTGCGCTGCGGTGAGCGCGCTCAAGAATATCGAGCGGCTGGCTCTGCGCGCCCCCCAGGCAAAGCAGGCAGAGAAGACCAATGATGATAATACGCAAGGTGAAGCCTCAGCCGGGCGATCGTGGACAGTCTTCATTTTAACAGAAGCGCGCGCGGGATATTGACGCGGGCGGCGGGCAATCGTCGGCTAAAACGACCCTGTGTCATGTCAATCCGTCTATGGTACATTAGGGGCTTAGTCGTTTTGCGCTAGCGGACGGCGTTCAACAAGCGGGACAAGCCATGCCGCGACTCTCAGAACTTTATCAGCTCGGCAATTACATCGATACCTTCGCCCTCGGTCACTATGCGCGGGTGTTGGACGCGGTCGATTTGCGCAAGGGCAACAGCGTCGCCTTCAAGGTGATGCGGCCCGAACATCTGGACGCCAACGGCGATATGCAATGGGAATATCGCGCCTTCGGCAACGAAGCCGATATCTTGACGCGCCTTTGGCACAGCCCCAACATCGTCAAGCTTTACGATTGCGGCTTCATCACCGACCGCGAAGAAGCGCCGCGCGCCGGCGATATCACCTCCTTCCAGGGCGATGTCCGCGGTTTCATCGATAATTTGGCGCGCTTCGCCGCTGCCGGCTGGCGTCCCTACCTCAGTTTGGAAAACCTGCCGCGCTATCATAGCCTCTTCTACCTGATGAAGCCGAACAAGCCAAGCAAACGCTGGCGCCTGCCCAGCGAAGAGGGCTTGGCGCTGGCGCTGCAGTTCAGCGAGCTGCTGGCGCTGGCGCACGCCAATTCAATCGTCTACCTCGATCACAAACTGGAGCACGTCTATTGGGATGGCGCCAACTTGAAGGTGATTGACTTCAACAGCTCGCGCATCCTGGAAGACGACCGCATGCGCTCGCCGCAGCAATACATGAAGGATGTGCACAATATGTGCGTTGGCGTGCTCTACACCATCTTCACCGGCATGTCGCCCCAAAAAACCTCGCTGCGCCCCCAGCCCAGCAGCCGAGACGCGGTCGAACGGCGCTACACCGATATCAACTCGCTCGATTTCAGCATGGAGCCCAGCCTGAGCGAAGGCATCGCCGAGCTGCTGCAGCGCGGGGCTGGCGAGCAAGTCGAATCCGCGCGCGAGTTCATCAACGGCTTGCAGCGCGCCGCCACCGAGCTCGGCTGGCAATTCCCCGATTATTACACCAGCGCCGCCAGCAGCGCCGCCCGCGTGCAGATGCGCAAGGGCTTAAGCAAGCTGCGCGAGGGCCACGAGAACATCCGCGACGCCCGCGATCTCTTCCGCGAGGCGCTGATCCAAGACGGCATCAGCCGCGATTTGGAAGCGGAACTGCGGCGGCTGGTGGTCGCGCTCAACGAGATGCTGAATCACCGGGTTGTGCCTTAGGTCATCAAACCGAATGACGCCGCAAGTATTCGTCAACAGATGGGCAAAGTCCCCTTTGGGCGAGAAACAGATCGCGCAAGCGCATTTTCTTGATGTCTGCCGCTTGGTCGGCGTCGAGATGCCGGGCGGCGACGGCAGAACCGAATCGGGCAAAGAATTCGTTTTCGAGAAGTCGATAGAAACAGCGCAAGGCGGACACGGTTTCGCTGATGTCTTTTATGAGAATCACTTCGCCATCGAATACAAATCGCCCGACAAGTACAAGGATCTTCAAGCTGCTTTCGAGCAATTGACAAAATACAAAGACGCCCTCAGCAACCCCCCACTTTTGGTCGTAACCGATATTAACCACTGGGAAATCCATACCAATTTCGTCAATACACAGAACCGCCCCTACGTCTTTCACCACAGCGAAATCGCAAGCAATTCGGAAGTTCGCGGCTGGCTTCGCGATATGTTCCACGCCCCTGAACGACTTCACCCACGCCGTCATACCGAGCAGGTGACGCAGGATGCGGCGAAAGCATTCGAGTCAATTGCCGATAATCTGCGCCAGTGGGACGCTGAACCTACTCAAATCGCCTATTTCCTAACCAAGCTTGTTTTTTGTATGTTCGCCGAAGATGTACGATTGCTCCCCACTGCGGCCGACGACAACCCGGACGGCGTATTTACACACATCGTCAAACAGTCCCGCAGCAAACCCAGCATTTTCAAGCGTTACCTGCAAAACCTTTTCGCTACCATGAATATCGGTGGTGAACTCTTAATGCGCGAAATTCGTTATTTCAACGGAACGTTGTTCATATATACGGACGTTGAAGTGTTGTCGGCCGAAGCGCTTGATGCCTTGGTCAGCGCTGTGAAGCTCAATTGGAAAGCCATCGAGCCGTCGATATTTGGAACGCTGTTTGAACGCAGTCTCGATCCTGCCAAACGCGCCCAACTCGGCGCGCACTATACCTCGCGCGAAGATATTTTGCTTATCGTCGAACCCGTTCTCATGCAGCCGCTGCGCTATGAATGGGACACGGTTCAGTTGGAAGCTGAGCCGATTCGTGAACAATACGACAATGCGAGATCGGGCCAAGCGCGCAACGCTGCTGTGGCAAATCTGCTTGACTTGCGCGAACGCATACTAGATCGTATCCGCCGCACTACAGTACTTGATCCCGCTTGCGGCAGCGGCAATTTTCTTTACGTGGCACTGCAATTGCTGATGGATCTTGAGAAGGAAGTGATAGAGAATAGTCTCTGGGCCGGGCTTCAGCGCGCGACGCCGGAAGTCCATCCTCGCCAGATGTATGGCATAGAAAAAGATCCAATAGCTCACGCCCTCGCCAGCATCGTCGTGTGGATCGGTTACATCCAGTGGCGTACAAACAACGCATATACGGATACGATTCGTGATCCAATACTTGAGAAGCTGCAAGACAACATCGTCTGCAAGGACGCCATTCTGGTTTTCGACGAGGAGGGAAATCCAGCCGAATCCGAATGGCCCGCTGTCGATGTCATCGTCGGCAATCCGCCATTTTTGGGCGGGAAGAGACAAAGACGCGAGCTGGGAGATGACTATATTGAGCCATTGCATGCGCATTTTCCTCAGATTCACGGTGAGGCAGATCTGTCAACTTATTGGTTTGATGTGGCAAGCAAACAGATTTTGGAAGGAAAGGCGAAACGGGCTGGGCTGTTGAGTACAAACAGCATCGGAGGAATTCGAAGTCGCCCGGTTCTAAATCGCATTAAAGAGACAGGCGGTATATTCATGGCTTGGTCAGACCGCGAGTGGATTCTGGATGGAGCAGCTGTCCGTGTCTCGATGATTGGGTTTGACGATGGAAGCGAGTCGACAAATACTCTGGATGGCGAGGTTGTTAATGAGATTCATCCAGACCTCACCGGAACGGACTATATTTCGGCCGCGCTTAGATTGAAAGAAAACAGAAATATCTCGTTTATGGGTCTATCGCCAACGGGAAACTTTACCATTGACGACAAGCTCATGCATAAGATGTTGGCTGCTGATAAGCATAATGCGAAAGTGCTAAAGCGGTTCATAAGCGGAACAGACATAACGACAAGAGATCGCGCAAAGTGGATAATTGATTTTACAGATTTCGAATTGCGCCAGGCCGAGCATTATGAAATGCCGCTGCGACATCTGCTAAAACACGTAAAACCTTACCGTGACAATCATCGCAACAAAAGACTTCAAGAATACTGGTGGCAGTTCGAGGCAACTCGATCTGGTATGCTAAATGCGCTTGGCTCGGTAACTCGTCAATTGATGACATCGCTTACAGCTAAGCACCGTTTCTTCGTCTGGTATCCAAGCGAGGCTCGCGCCGCCAATACTGTAGTCGCAATCGCCAGAGACGACGACTACATGTTCGGTATGCTCCATTCAAGTATTCATGTTGTTTGGGCATTGCGGAAGGGAGCAACACTAGAAGACCGGCCGCGCTACAACAACTCTACTACCTTCGAGACCTTCTCCTTCCCTTGGTCGCCCGGCACTGAAGACAGCACCCACCCCGCCCACATCCGCATCAGCCGGGCCGCCGCCCAGCTGCACGAAGAGCGCGATGCCTGGCTGAATCCACCCGACAAAAGCGAGAAGGAACTCAAAGACCATACTCTCACCAACCTCTACAACGCCCTAAACGTCTTCCGCGGGCGCAACAGCATGAAAACCAAACCGGCCGCCAACAGCTTCGCCCCTCGCCTCGACCAGCTTCACCGCGAACTCGACGAAGCCGTCTGCGACGCCTACGACTGGGAAACTGCGATTCTGGCTGATGAGGAAGAGATTCTGCGGCGGCTGCTGGCGCTTAATCTGGCGCGGGCGCCCAGTTAGTCTTTGCCGCCCGGCTTTTCGAGGGTGAGGTCAAGACTATTGGCGATGCTCAACAGAATTTTGCGGTTTTCACCTATTGCGGCGCTGTTTTCCAACAAGACCCGCTCGAATGAATCCTGTCGGTCTTCTATTCGCTTTAGCCGGTCTTCTATTCGCTTTAGCCGGTCTTCCATCTGCTTCTGCCGGTCTTCAATGCTGTCCAGCCGCTTTTCAATCCTGTCCAGCCGCTGTCGATTCTCGTCGACAATGTCGCGCGTTTCGTTCAGCGTCCTGGAATAGCTGTCAAGGTGATCCAGTATATTTGCCTGTGTAGTTCGCAGCGTCTCAATATCGTTTTCTGCGCGATTGAGCCGACTTTTACTTGTATCCAAGACATCCATGTCTACTGCTCCACAATCTATATGAATAGTACGCACGATAACCCAATTTGTCAAATCGTCCGCGTCTAGAGTGCCTGCTTGGCGAAGTAGCGCGCCTCCGCCTCAACGAACTCGACAGCCCCGGCGATGCTTGGATTGGGCGGCGTATCCAGCGGCATCTGATGAGCGCAAGCCGAAAGCAAACGGAGGCCGCCTGGCAAACCAACACATGCCTCGCCAACCTGCCCAGCGCGTACCGCTCTCAAGTACAGCGTCTTGCCCTCGACTCGCGTGGTCGCCGCCGGCGCCAGGCAGATCTGCGGTTCCGGCGCGTCATCCCGCGGCCGCAGCGTGACGCGAATGCTGGCCTCGCTTGAGGGCGGCAGCGGAAGCAGCCAGTCCCGTTCCTCATCGACCAGCGCCAGCGTGACCTGCGCCGCCAGCTTATCGCTGTTTTCGCGGTTGAGCGCGCCGGCGACATTCGCCGCGTGATAACCCATGCCATCGAGAACGATCAGGGTGGAGCGCCCGCCGGTCTCGCGGCAATGGGGGATTTCATCGGCGCAAGACCCGCCCAGATCCAGCAGCAGAGCCGGCTGATGCGCCGCCGCTTTTAACCGCTGCAGAAAAGTATAGAGGCGCGGCAGCAGCGCCAGGTCGCCGGCGATATTCGCAGTGTATAGCAGGGTCAGGCTCAGCGGTTCGTCCATTCCGCCCGCCGCTTTTCGATGAAGGCGCGCATGCCCTCGGCTTTGTCCTCCGAGCCAAAAGCGACCAGGAAGTTGCGCCGTTCGTAAGCCAAGCCCTCTTCCAGCGTCATCTCGTAGGTTTTGTTCACCGCGTCCTTGGTCAGGCGGATGGCGACCTGCGAGCGGCGCGCGATCTTCTGGGCGATGCCGATGGCGACATCCATATACTCATCGAGCGGCGCCACGCGGTTGACCAGCCCATGGCGCAGCGCTTCTTCGGCAGTGAGCTTGCGGTCGCTCAGCATGATTTCCATCGCCAGCGCCTTGCCGACCGCGCGCGTCAGGCGTTGCGTGCCGCCAGCGCCGGGGATGATGCCCAGGTTGATCTCCGGCTGGCCGAAGAGCGCCGTCTCCGAGGCGACGATCATGTCGCAAGCCATCGCGATCTCGCAGCCGCCGCCCAGCGCATAACCGGATACGGCGGCGATGACTGGCTTGCTCAGTTGCTTCATATCGAAGCGCTCGATCAGCGAAACCGTCATCAGCATATCGATCGGCGTCTTACCGTCCATCTCCTTGATGTCGGCGCCAGCGGCGAAGGCTTTGTCGCTGCCGGTTAGGATCATCGCGCCGATGCCCGCGTCGCCGTTGAACGCGAGCATGGCTTCGTTCACTTCGTCCATCAGTGGCGAATTCAAGGCGTTCAGCGCTTTTGGCCGATTGAGTCGCACACGGCCGACGCCCTCAGCCGGTCGATCGACGAAGATGTATTTGTAGCTCATTGAACTGATCCTTTTGCGCGTTCCAGTTTCGAATGGCGCTATCCTAGCACAAAGCGGAGCAACCCGTGACATCTGCTGTCATGCTAAAAAGTTGAGGAAGTATAGTCAGCAACAAAATAATCGAAAACTGTAGGGGCGTTTCGCTGAAACGCCCGAAAATCAACGCATGAGCGACATCAGCGGGCAAGAAAATATGACGACGGGCGGCACAGCGTGCCGCCCCTACAGCACACGCATTTTTTCGCACGACTAACTTGGAACTACTGAGAAAACGAGGCAACACCGAGGGCTGTGCGGCGAAGGCGAAAAATACAATACAGAACAAGCCTTGTAGGGGCGAGCCATCAGGTCGCCCGTCGGAGCGCGGTCAGCGGGCGAGGTAGGCCATGATCCGCGGAACCGCTTCATCCGCCGTGAAACCATCGCGCGCCCAATCCCAGCTCCCGCGCGCGCCATCAAGCTCAATCGGCTTCCAGAGCGCCAAATGATCGCTTGTATATGGCGCATATCGCCGTGGATCGGTCGGTCCCATCAGCATCACGGTACGCGCCCCGCTCGCCGCCGCCAGATGCGTCAAACCGCTGTCGTTGCCGATGTAGACGAGCGCTTCCGCCGCCAGCGCGCCGATTTCCTTAAAGTCAAGCGCGCCTAGCCAGCTCAATGAACGGACGGTTAAGCGGCGGGAGACGTCGTCGACCAAGTCGGCATCGCCCCCTCCGCCGAGCAGGATAACAGTCGCCGCTTCGGCTTCCGCCACATGATTAAGCACGTCAGCCAGTTGGGCCGGTGGATACCGTTTGCTTGCCACCTGCGCCCCAGGATTAACGCCGCCGCCCGGATGTGCCACGATGAACGGCGCCTTAATGCCTGCTTTCTTAAGGCGCGCGCGAACACTCGATCGCGCAGCCATCGAGATCGGCAGATTGGCGTAGGCTTGGACTTTGCGCCCGGCAATGGCGCTGATCAGCTTGAGGTAAATCTCGCTTTCATGCTCTCGGAGGTCCGGGTGGATAGGCAGGCGCAGGTTATAACCGAAGCCGCGTCCGCCGCTATCCAGCCCGGCGCGGACGGGAATGCCCGCCATGTAGATCGCCAGGCTCATCAAGGGCGAGCGAACCAGCGAAACCGCCAGGTCAAAATTGCCGGCGCGCAGGCGGCGCGCAAAATGCAGCAGCGTCGCCGGCTTGCGCAGCGGCATGTCGACTTTGATATCGAGAACCGCGTCGATAGCCGGATGATGCTCGATCGCGCGCGCGGACCAGGGACCAACCGCCCAGGTGATATGCGCCTCGGGGAAAACTTCCCGCAGCGCCGAGAGCGCCGCCGTCGCCATCACCACATCGCCGATGCAGCAGAGGCGCGCGAAGACGATGCGCCGCGGATTCGACGGGTCCGCGCCCTCGGGGAAGGTTCGATTCAGTAGCGAATACAGCATCAGCGCTCAATTGCAGGCCGTCGGCTTCTGCGCAGAATGTAATGCAGAGCCGCGCCGACGGCTAGTGGAACCTGCGCCCTTTCCAGCCTTCTGCGCCCACGCACGCTGCCGGCGCCAGTGCAGACCAGACAATTGCCGCTTGACAATTTCGTTAAGCACTTTAAGATATGTTTAAGCAAATGTGAAATTTCTTGAAAGTGAAAAATGGAATTCTTGCGCGCCTTCACCTACATGTTCAAAGATCAGCATTGGCTGATCAAATTGGCTGAGACCGCCCTCCTCGTTGTGCTTTGTCCACTGCCGGTGATCGGCTTGCTTTGCCTCTGCGTCTTGTTGGGCTATCTGGCGGAGATCATCCACAATGTCAGCGGCGATTATCCGCGTCCGCTGCCGGAATGGGATCATATTGGGGAAGACATCGGCAAGGGCGCGCCAGTCTTGCTGGCAATTGCGCTCTATCATCTGCCCCTCGTCTTTGTTGTGGCTTTGCTCTACATCGCCCGCGAGACGCTGGCGGTCAGCCTGTTCGGCAGTTTAACCTTCGCTGGCGTTCTTGTCGCTATCACGCCATTTATGATGATCTACTTCGCCTTTGCCTGGACGCTGCTGGCTATCGGGCTGGTCAATTATGCCGAGTCCTGGGATTCAGGCGCTTTCTTTCAGTTAAACAGATTGCTGCGTTGCATCGGCAACCATGGCCTTCTGGTTCTGCAGTGGCTGATCTATTCGCTGGCGGCGAGCATCGTCTTGCTCCTTCTGCTGCCGCTGGCGCCCTTCCTATTCGTACCGGCGCAGGGCTATTTGACCGGCAATTTTGGCCGCCGCCTGCGCGCCGCGCGGATGCGAATGCGCGATGCCTACGCCCCGGCTGAGCCGGCTGCCGATTTGCGCAACTTGCGCTTGGTCGGGCATGAGGTCGGGGCGCCGTTGCCGTCCCATGAATCGGCTTGACCTTCGAGACCAGCCGCCTTGCGCGACGCCAATAGCGCAAGATGCATTGGCGCGGAGGCCTGCTGCGCCGCCGCTCTCTTCGGGCAATTTGCTTGCGAATCCTTTGTAGGCGCTATATTCCGCGTATATAATCACATGTGAAAGGCAGGTGTTTCGCTGCCGCAGACGTTCAGGCGTCTGACGGTTTCAGCGGCTGTCTCTTCATTAAAGTGAATAGAAATTGTTGTTTAACCTCATCTGCCGCCACGGTCTTCGCCGGTTTGCAGCCGCTCCAAACGGGAAACAGATTGGGCTAAGCACGGGAGGACAGGAGGCTATGAGTTCTTATGTGATATGCCGCATCGCAGGCTTGGTTGTTTTTTCGCTTATTGGCATTCGAATCGGCGAAACCCTCGCGCCGCTTACGACGCTGCCAGTTGAACAGACATCTTTGATATGCTTTGGGCTGGGCGCTTTGACCGGTCTCATCGCCACTCCCTGGATTACGATCATCCCGCTGCGTCGCTGGCGCCGCGCCGCCAGCGAGGTGACCGTGCCGCAATTGATGATCGCGATCATCGGTGGCTTGGTCGGCTTGACTGTGGGGCTGATGCTCTCGTTTCCACTATCGCTGCTGGGTGATCCCCTGGGCAAGGTTGCGCCCGCGGCCGTTTCGATCATCTTCGGCTATCTCGGCATGAATATCTTCAGCCTGCGCTCGCGCGAGATGCTCGATGTCATCAACGAAAGGGTTTTCGGGCGCCAGCGCCGTATCCAGCCCTACGCCTCGCGGCAGCTCTTGCTGGATACCAGCGTGCTGATTGACGGGCGAATCGTGGAAATTGCCGAAACCCGCTTTATCGGCGGGACTTTGGTCATCCCCCGCTTCGTGCTCAGCGAGTTGCACCGCGTCGCCGATTCCTCCGATTCGCTGCGCCGCAATCGCGGACGGCGCGGGCTGGCCAAGCTCAACGAATTGCAGCGCAATAACGACCTGCCGGTCAAGATTGTCGAAGACGACCCCGAAGACTTCGGCGAGGTCGATGCCAAGCTGGTGGCGCTGTCGATCCAGCTCAACGCCTCGCTGGTGACTAACGACTTTAACCTCAATCAGGTTGCCGATGCGCAGGGCGTTGATGTGCTGAACATCAATGCGCTGGCGAATGCGGTCCGATCGGTCTATATCCCGGGCGAGACTTTCGACATCCGCATCATCCAGCCGGGGCGCGATCCTAATCAGGGCGTCGGCTATCTGGATGACGGCACCATGGTCGTGGTGGAATCGGGTCAAAAGTTCATGAACCGCAATGTCGGCGTCGAAGTAACCAAGCTGATCAACCGTCCTACGGGGCGTATGATCTTCGCTGTGCCGCAAGCGGCCGGGCGCTAAGCTCCCCATTCCATAACATACAAGAATGTAGGGGCGAGCCGCCAGCTCGCCCGTTTGAGCATCAGACTGAATCTGCGGGCGACTCACAGAGACGCCCCTGCAAGGCTTGTTCTGTATTGCATTTATCGCCTCCGCCACAGCCCTCTGCGCCTTCTGTGTTGCCTCGTTTCCTCAGTAAGTGCAAGTAAGTCATGCAAAGAGTTGAGGAAGTATAGGCAGCAACAAAATAATCGAAAACTGTAGGGGCGTTTCGCTGAAACGCCTGAAAATCATCGCGCGAGCGACATCAGCGGGCAAGAAAATATGACGACGGGCGGCACAGCGTGCCGCACCTACAGCACACGCATTTTTCGCGCGACTAACTTGGAACTACTTCTGTGGTGAAGCCATATAAATCAGCATACTTTCGCGCCTTTAGAAGCATACCGACAAGAAGTGGGCTAGCCTTACACTTGCATTGCTCTTCTGCTACGATTGCGTGTGCTACTGGAACCCACATACTAGAGAGAGGTCGCGATGAGCGAAGCCCGGCAAGAACGCCTCACCGGCGCCGAAGATGTCATCTGGGATTTGTCGGTATTTTATCAAAGCCTCGACGATCCGCAGATGGATGCGGATATCGCCCGGCTCACTGAGTTGGTCGACGCCTTTCAAGCGCGCTACCGGGGAAAGGTCGCCGAGATGAGCGCGGCTGATTTCGTCAGCGCGTACGAGGCCCTGGAAGCGATTTATGATTTGCGCGGGCGTCTGGGCGCCTTCGCCTTTCTCAACTTCTCCACCGATACCGGCAATACGGATTTTCAAGCGGCGGTCGCCCGTGTGGAAGAGCTGGAAGCGGCGTTGAGCCAGAAGCTGGTCTTCTTCGATCTGGAATGGAATGCCCTGGATGATGAACAGGCGAGCGCCATTCTGGACGATCCAGCGCTGGGGAAATATCGCTACTACTTGGAAGCGGAGCGCCGTTACCGCCCCTTCAACCTTAGCGAGGCGGAAGAGCAGATCATCATTGAAAAGAGCGTCACCGGCAGCGGCGCCTGGACGCGCTTCTTCACCCAGCTGACCAGCGCCTTCCGCTTCAACTGGCTCGGCGACGAAGTCAATATGACCTTCGTGCTCAACAAGCTGCGCGATGCCGACCGCGATGCGCGCGAGATGGCATGGCGGAAGCTCAGCGACAAGCTGCGGGAAAACTCGATGGAGTTGACCTTCATCTTCAATACGCTGGCGCTGGACAAAGCCAATAGCGACCGGCGCCGCGGCTACAGCAGTTGGATCTCGTCGCGCAACCTCAGCAATAAGGCGAGCGATGAAGTCGTCGCCGCGCTGGTCTCAACCGTGACCGACAATTACGAATTGGTCGCGCGCCACTATCGGCTGAAGCAGGCGCTGCTTGGCTATGAGGAGCTCTACGATTACGACCGCTACGCGCCGCTGAATCTCAAGGAGAGCGAGGCTTTCTACCTCTGGGAGGCAGCGCGCGATATCGTGCTGGGCGCCTTCGACAACTTCAGCCCGCGGATGAAAGCGGTGGCGCAGCAGTTCTTCGACGGCAACTGGATTCACGCGCCAGTCTTGCCGAACAAGCGGGGCGGCGCTTTCGCCGCGCCAACCGTCGCTTCCGCCAACCCCTATGTCTTTCTGAATTATCTGGGCGATGCGCGCGATGTCACCACCTTGGCGCATGAACTGGGGCATGGCATTCACATGGTCCTCTCGGGCGAGGAGAAGGGTCTCTTCGCCCTCTATACCCCCTTGACCACTGCCGAGATGGCGTCGACATTCGCCGAGATGCTGGTCTTCCAGGATTTAATGGCGGCGGAAGACGACAAGGAAGTCAAGCTCTCGATGCTGACCGAGAAGATTGAAGATACCTTCGCCACCGTCTTCCGGCAGATCTCGATGAACCGCTTTGAAGACAAGATGCATAACGCCCGCCGCGAAGAAGGCGAACTGACAGCCGAGCGCTTTAATGAACTTTGGCTGGAGACGCAGCGCGCGATGTTTGGCGACAGCGTCGTCATCACCGAGGAATATGGCAGTTGGTGGAGTTATGTGCCGCATTTCTTGCATACGCCCGGCTACGTCTACGCCTATTCTTTTGGCGAACTGCTGGTGTTGGCGCTCTACAAGCTTTATCAAGAAGAGGGCGCGAGCTTCGTGCCGAAGTATATCGACTTGCTGGCGGCCGGCGATTCCGATTATCCCGATCGACTGCTGGCGGGGGTCGGCGTCGATATCAATGATGCCGGATTCTGGCAGAAAGGCATTGATGTCATCGAAGAATGGGTGACCGAGGCGGAAGCGCTCTCGCGCGAGCTTTATCCCGAGAAGTTCGCCAGCGCGCGCGCATGACCGCAGGGTATTCCGGCACGCCTTTGATCAAGAAGCTCGGCATCAAGAGCGGGAATCGCCTCTTGCTTCTGCATGCGCCCGACAACTATCTTGAGCTCCTGGGCGAATTGCCGCCCGCTGTGGCGATTGATGCCGAATTGGCGGGCGCAAGCTACGACTTCGCGCAGGGATTCTATATCTGGCGGGAGCAATACGAGGCGGAATTCGCCGATCTCAAATCGGCCATTCACAGACATGGCATGATCTGGATTTCTTGGTACAAGAAGGCAGCAAAGATGCCGACCGATATCAGCGAAGATGTCGTGCGCGAGGTGGCGCTGGCTGGGGGCTTGGTTGATGTCAAAGTCGCCGCGATCGACGCGCAATGGTCGGGGCTGAAGCTGGTTTATCGGCTAGAAGACCGCTGAGGCAAACGAGATGGGCGAGCTGCTTTCGCTGGAGGCGGCGCAGGCGCTGCGCGAGACGCTGCGCCAGCAAGGCAAGACGCTGGTTTTCACCAACGGGCATTTCGACCTGCTGCACGCCGGGCACCTCGATTACCTGGAGAAGGCGCGCGCGCTGGGCGATGCGCTAATCGTTGGCCTCAATGGCGACGCCTCGACGCGACGGCTGAAAGGTGAAGGACGGCCCCTCGTGCCGGCGGGGCAAAGGGCGCGCCTGCTGGCGGCACTGGCGCCTGTTAGCGCTGCTATCATCTTTGAGGCGGATACGGCGGATAAATTGATTTTGGCGCTGAAGCCAGAGATTTACGTCAAAGGCGGCGACTATGCCGAAAAACCGCTGCCCGAGCGCGCGACGGTTGAAGACTGCGGCGGCCGCGTCGAGCTAATTGATTATTTGCCCGGTCACAGCACGAGCGGGCTGATCAACCGAATTCGCAAGCTCCCATAAAGGAGAGGCAAGACGATGCTGCATTTATGGTCGCTGGCGACATGGAACCTTGACGTAACACATGACGCTGGAAATCCTGAATGGATCGACACGCCGGTTACGAACTGGAATGTCGACAACCTGGCGACAGGCGCGGGAAACACCTTTGATGGCGAGAAATGGTCAATTCGGCTGCCGCAACCGCTGCATCTGTTAACCGCTTGGTACATGGATGAAATCTGCGAGCACTTGTACGTAACCTGCATTGACCCGCGCGGCATCACTTTGCTAAAGCTGTTGAATGAGATTGAGGTGCAAGAGGATTTACCCAGAATTCATCTGGTTGGCTTACCGCTCAGTCATTTGTGGTATACTGTTGATGGCTTTTACACTTTCACGTTCGCTTATTTCTATGGCGGATTGCCCTATCAGCATTTCGGGTCGTTTCGCATGCTGTTGATGCAAGAGGAGGATGAGCATGGATGAGGATGTACGCATCATCGAAGTAACTGGCTATAGCAAGCCGGTTAAGATCCATTGGCTCAAGGACCCGACCGCGCATCTGCTCAAGATTCCAGCGGTAAACGCGAAGTCTAAAAGAGACGACGCGCAATCAGCGCAGCCCCAAACGCCGCCTGGAGACAAAGGCGACGATTCCGTCAGCGCTGACTGATTCTTTTGATCGGCCCTCACTCTGCAAGGCACAATTTCGAAAGCCGCCTTGGTTCCGCTGCCGTCGGCGGCTGAATAAACCGGATCAGATTCAGAAATCAAACGGGCGACTTACAAGGTCGCCCGCAAATTTTTTCGTTGGAATGCCTGGCAGCTAAGTCAAGCGGTTGTAGAACTCGACCACCTGCTGGATATCAACCGGCGTCTGCACTTCGCCTTCTTCCGGCGCGCGGTCGAGCGTGACGCGGAAGTTGTCTTTGTCCACCGTCATATAAGGCGGGAAGTAAGCCGATTGCTGCACCCATTCCTGGATGTGCGCGTTCTTCTTCATCTTGTCGCTGACTTCGACCTCATCGCCAGCGCGCACCTGATAAGAGGGCAGATTGAGGCGGCGGCCATTAACCAGGATGTGACCGTGTCCCACGATCTGACGAGCGGCCCAAATGGTCGCGCCCAGCCCGGAGCGGTAGACGACATTGTCCAGCCGCCGCTCCAGCAAACTCAACAGGTTGACGCCCGTCGGTCCCGGCATCAGCGCCGCTTTTTTGTAGTAGTTGCGCATCTGTTTTTCGCGCACATTGTAGATGAAAGCGAGCTTCTGCTTCTCATCCAACTGCATCGCGTAATTGCTGCGCCGGCCCGAGCGGAAAGATTTCTCGCGTCCGTGCTCGCCCGGCGGGTAGGCTCGGTCTTCCAAAATCTTCGAGTATTTCGGGCGCGGCACCAGCAACTCGCCGAATCGGCGCTGCGGTTTGGCTTTTGGTCCGTGATACGATGCCATATTCTGACAAGTCCTCATAGGCGCGGCGCAGTTGACGCCCGCTGAATCTTCGAAATCGACGATACAGTGTAGCGGAATGCAAGCGAATTGCTAGGGTGGGTTTGCCAGCGTCCGCGTGATTCTGCATTTGCAGGGGCGGCACAGAGAGTTGCCCGCGCCCAGCAACTTGTAGTCAATGGGCGAGCCAAGGCTCGCCCCTACAATTCGGGAGTGGCTAATTCTGTGGACTTGAAAACTCCGCCAAGCATAGAAAAAATCTCTGTGCCCTCTGTGCTCTCTGTGGTGAAAAAACCTGTGTCGTGTTCGCAAAGAGAATTGTATCCACGATAATCGCCACTCTCTACAATTCTCTGTAAAGTCAAACTACGCCGGCATATTCTCCAGCCTGCCCAACCAGTAATGCACATCAAACTCTTCATCGCCAGTCAAGAAGCGCCAGAGCTTGATGCGATTGACGATCTCCAGCCGCCCGGAAGCCGCTTCAAACCAGGGCTCGCGCCGCGCCAGGATGCCTTGCACATCATCGCCCATCGGGAAGGCGCTGTGGATCGCTTTGGCTGCGCGATAATCGTCATCGAGGTCATCGTCGTTCCAAAGGCGCATCTGTCGCACAACCGGATTCAGGCGCAGCTTGAACATATAGCGGCGGCGGTTCGTCTTGTTTTGCCGGCCGCAATGCCAAATGCCGTGATGCAGCGCCAGCACGGAGCCGGCTTTGCAGACCATAGGGATCTGCCCGCGCATATTCTGATAAGCGGCCACATCCATCTCGTTGACGCGGCGGAAATGACTGCCCGGCAGCAGCAGCGTCCCGCCCATCTCCAGCGGCACATCATGCGGGAAGTACATCAACTGAATGTCGAAGTGGGTGCGGCAATCGATGATTGAATCGGCATGCAAACCTTGGGCGCTGCCCTCGTTCGGCTCGCGCACATGAATGGCGTCATGATCAAAAAGCGGATCTTCGCCAACGAGGCTCTGGATTAAGCCCTGGATCCGCGGCAGATCCAGCAGCCGGCGGATGGACGTGCCATGATAGCATTGTGAAAGCGGCGTGCCGGACCGATGCCCCTTGATTTCTTGCCGGTCGATGCCGCGCATCACCTCCTGGTTGATGTCATCGGGAACGAGTTCATCAAAGCGCAGAAATCCGCGGGCGACGAATTCCGCCATCTGTTTTGAAGAGAGCAGATATTGCTTATCGACCATTGCTAAACGTCCTCCAGCTTTTCAAAGAGAAATCCGTACTTCATAAACGAGGTGCTGTATTCTTCGCCCGGGTAGGGCGGGATGAGCACCGGCTGCTGGATCAGCCGCCAGCCGTCTTTCAGCGCGTCCAAGCCCGTTTCATAAGGCGGCTCGTCGCTGTCGCCGGTGGTATGCGCGTCTGCCCCGGCGCCGTCATAGATGGACCAGCCCAGGACCTGGCTGTCCAGCGCCGATGTATGCAGATAGAGCGTCAGAACTTTTTGTCGCAGAGTGGAACCCATGGCGAGCCTTTCGCAGATGAATGCGTCACGCCGATAAGCCTACCGCATAAGTGGTGAAGGGACAAATGCGAATGTGCCACGCATCTGCGGCTACGATTCAGACACTATCATTTCGAATTATTCTGCGTCCACGCTGATCCTAGTCGCGGGATTATCCTTTGGCGGATCGTCTTTGCTTCTCGGCAACTCTGAACGAGCACGAAAGTAGTGAATTACGTTGTAGCCCACGAAGTGCGTTTTGGCAGCCATAGTTACGCCTTTAGCTGCCCATCCTGCAATTGGAATGGTACCTATAGCCTCGGCAACGTAACTGGCTGTAGCGCCTCCTGCCAAGGCACGACTTAGCGCTACCGTCACATTTTCCACGTTAAACTCTTTTACCTCAAATGCCCGAGCTACTTGGGCAATCATGGCCGTATCCGTTGCGGTTAGGACTAAAGCGCTACCCGGCATCCACCCGGTAAGCGCTGCGCCAGCTGTCCAATTCCTAATTATTCGCTTAGCTTCTCGCTCTGCATCTTCTAAGGTCTTTGTTGGCATTTTCCTCTGTATCCTCAGTATCTTCAGTGGTTAAGATCGGTCGAACGGATTCCTCAGGCGTCTTCATCTTCGATGGCGATATCGGTTTTCTGCTTGGACGACGACTCGGCCTGCTCGTCATCGGACAGATCCATCGGGATGAGGACTTTGGTATCAGGCAAGTCGGCGCGTTCGCGGAAGTAGCTGATGACGGCGTCCCCTATCACTTTGGCTTTTGCCGCCATGCCAGCGCTCTTGACCGCCCAGCCCACCAGCGGAATAACACCGACGACTTCGGCGATCACGCCGCCGGCAATGGCGCTGCCAACAACGCCGCCCAAAGTGCCTGACAAGTGATCCATATCAAAGGCGCTGACCTCATAAGCGCTTGCCACCTGGTGAATCATGGCGGTATCAGCCGCCGTCAAGAAGAAGGCGCTGCCGGGGATCCAGCCGGTCAAGGCGGCGCCCGTCGTCCAGTTCGCCACCAGTTGCCGCGCTTCCCGGTCGGCGTCTTGCAAAGTCTTTGCCATGATGCTCTCCCGAATGTCTTGTTCACAAATTATACGTTTTCACCGCGCCTTCGTCGCAAGACGAAATCGCTTGAGGCGGCTGGCAAAGCGCTGGTGCTTTGACCGGGAAACAATCTCTGTGTCCTCTGTGCGCTCTGTGGTTAAATATGACAATGAGAATTGTCCTCTTAAACGACAAGATCCCGCCGGAGGGGCGGGGCGGGGCTGAGTCTGTCCTTTGGCAATTGGCGCGGGGCTTGGCGGCTGCGGAACATGAGCCGCATGTCATCGCCACGACCGCGGGCGACGCCTTTGAAGAGACCCGCGACGGCATCGCGACTTATCACATTCGCGCTGGCTATCCGGAGCGTTTCCGCGCTTGGCTCTCTCTATGGAATCCACAGACGGTCGGCGCCTTTAACAAGCTGCTGCGGCGCATCAAACCGGATGTCGTCAATGCGCACAATATACATTACTTGCTCTCGTATCACAGCTTGAAGCTGGCGCGCGCGGCCGGCTGCGGGGTCGTGTTCAGCGCCCACGACGCCATGACCTTCGCCTATGGCAAGCTGCCCGCATCCTTTGATGACAAAGCCCCCCGTCAGCACGCGCCGGGCGCTTATCGCTTGCCTCAGGGCTACAACTTGCGCCGAAATCGTTTTCGCTATAATCCTTTCCGCAACGCCATTATCAAGCGCTATCTGGAACGGCAGGCGCATATCCGCACTGTGCCGAGCCAGGCGCTCGCCGATGCCTTTGTCGATAACCACATGCCGCCGGTTGAAGTAGCGCATAATGGCATTGACCTGGACGAATGGGGTCCCGTTGACGCAGCTGCAGTCGAGGCGCTGCGATCGCGGTTGGGCCTCGCGGGCAAGCGCGTGATTTTGATCGCTGGGCGCTTGACGCGGGAGAAGGGTCTGCTTCAGATGCTCTCCGCTTTCAGTGAAGTTCATAAAAGCGTGCCGGATGCGCGCCTGCTGGTTTTAACTTCGCGCGATATCGATTCGCAGATGCCGGCGAGGTTCGCGCATTTGCGTCCACGCATATCGGTGGGCGGCTGGCTCGGCGGCGACGAGCTGCGCGCCGCATTTCAACTGGCGGATGTGGTGGCGGCGCCATCGATTTATCTCGATCCCTTTCCGACCGTCGTGCTCGAGGCGATGGCGGCGGGCAAGCCGGTCGTGGCGACGCGCTTCGGCGGCGCGCGCGAAGCGGTCGTCGATGGCGAAACCGGCTATATCGTCAATCCCTTTGATAGGGCTGCCCTTACTGATAAACTGATACGCCTGCTGCTGGATGGCGAATTGCGCCTTGAGATGGGTGTGAAGGGGCGCGAGCGCATGGCGCGGCAGTTCTCGCTTGATCGACACGTGCGGCGGATGGTGGGCATCTATGAGCGGGCGCTGGCGATGCGCTAGCAAACTCCGCCGAGAAGGGATATGGGCAAGGTGCAAGCGAGAAATTACCAGGGACCGGAAGATTTCTATCGCGCGCAAGCGGCGCTGATGCGCTGGGCGCGCGAAGCCGGGCACTGCAATTACCTGCACAAAGGCGATGTCGGTCATCGTCTCTTCAACAGTTGCTCCGGCTGCGATCCCGCCGATGTGATGCGTTATTGGCTTGATGACAGCGGCGAGATCTGCGCCTTCGCCGTGCTGGACCTGCCCTGGGACGCCTTCGATCTTCAGGTCGCGCCCCCGCTCAGGCTAAGCGAAGAACATATTGAGATCTTCGAATATTGCGAGCGCGAAACCTTGCGGCTGGCTAAGCGCAGTGGCAAAGACCCGAGCAAAATCATCGTGGAAGCGGATGACTGCGATCGCGCCTATGTCGCTTTTGTGGAGGCGCGCGGATATAGCTTTGCGGAGTACAGCTTCGCCCTCACCCGGCACGATCTGACGCGCTTGCCGGAGGCGCCGCTGCCGGCTGGTTTCCGCTTTCATCAAGCGACGGCGGATGATGCCGCTCTGCTGGCTGATGTGCACAATCACAGCTTCACCAACAAGTGGACTGCCGAATCTTACGGGCAGGTGTTCCGTTCGCCGCACATGGAGTACGAAATTGTCGTTGTTGCGCCTGACGGCCGCTTCGCCGCCTTCACCAACGTTTGGGTCGATGATGTCAATCGCTCGCTCTTGTTTGAGCCGGTCGGCACGCATTCGGACTTCCGCCGGCGCGGCATCGGCAAGGCGCTGATGATCCATGCGCTGGAGCGAATGCAAGCGGAGCGGGGCATCAAATGCGCCTACGTCGGCCATGAACCGCCGGCTAAAAATCCAGCCTCGGCCGCGCTATACGCCTCGGTGGGCTTTAAGAAATTGCATGAGGTCCATGATTACAGCAAGGCGATTGCCTAGCCGTCGGCTTGTCGAGGACGGTCGGTCCGCCAGCCTGGTTCACATCGGCATTGTTTCTGATACAATACGCGGCATTGGCTTTGCGGCAAACAAGGGGCTTACCGAACGATGACTTTGCGGATTTTTAATGTGCTGGGGCGCCAGAAGCAGGCTTTCGCGCCGATCCATGATGGGCGCGTCGGCATGTATGTCTGCGGCCCCACCGTATACGAGCACTCGCATCTGGGGCATGCGAAGACTTATGTGTCCTTTGATGTGGTGGCGCGTTATTTGCGTTATCGCGGCTTCGACCTGCTTTATGTGCAGAACATCACCGATGTCGGGCACCTGCGCGCCAACGAAGAGGATCGCATTCTCGTCCGCGCCGCGCAGCTCAACGCCAAACCGATGCAGGTTGTCGAGACTTATACGCGCAGTTATTTCGAAGACATGGATGCCTTGGGCGTTCAGCGGCCCGATATTTCGCCGCGAGCGAGCGGTCACGTGCCGGAACAGATGGAAATGATCGAGACCTTGATCGCCAACGGGCACGCCTACGCCGTCGATGGCAATGTGTATTTTGACGTGCTCAGCGATCCCGATTACGGCAAGCTCTCCAACCGCCGCGTCGATGAGCAGCAAGACGAATCGCGCGAGCTGGTCGGCGGAGACAAGCGGCATCCGGCTGATTTCGCCTTATGGAAGAAAGCCGAACCCGAGCATATCCTGCGCTGGAACAGCCCCTGGGGCGAGGGTTTCCCCGGCTGGCATATCGAATGCTCGGCGATGGCGAAGAAATACCTGGGCGCCAATTTCGATATCCATGGCGGCGGCATCGACAATATCTACCCGCACAACGAGAACGAGATCGCGCAAAGCGAATGCGCCAACGATGTCGGCTTCGCCAATTTCTGGATGCTGACCGGCAGCCTCAACGTGCTTGATCCAGACGAGGGCATCCCGGTCAAGATGAGCAAATCGCTGGGCAACTACATCACGATTAAAGACGCGCTGGCGGCTTATCGTCCGCAGGAGCTGCGTTATTTCATCCTGACCTCGCATTACAGCAATCCGGTGGTCTACAGCGAGGAGGCGCTGGCATCGGCGAAATCCGGCTGGGAGCGGCTGATGAATGCGCTGCGGCTGGTGCGCCAGCAATTGAACCAGGCGCCGGAATCCGACGCGGGCAATGGGTTTTTGCAGCGCCTGGACGCTGCCAGGGCGGAATTTTCCAGCGTGATGGATGACGACTTCAACTCGCCGCGCGGCATCGCTGTGCTGCAAGACCTGACGCGCGACGTCAACACGCTGCTCAATAGCGAGACCGAAGTGGGCGTCTCGACCTTGGCGGCGATCGACGAGACCTATACGGCGCTGGGCGGCGATGTGCTGGGTTTGGCGCCGGCGGCGGATACAGGCGCGAGCGGCGATGGACCGCGCGAGGCGGGGCTGATTGAACTGCTTATTGAGCTGCGGGCGAAGGCGCGCGCCGATCGCGATTACGCGCGCAGCGATCAGATACGCGATCAGCTGGCGGCGCTGGGCGTCGCGCTGGAAGATCGGGCGGATGGCACCATCTGGCGCTTGGATTGACGAGGAACGCGCGATATATGGCAAAAGCTGTAGGGGCGAGCACGCGGCTCGTCCGCAAAAAGCAAAGGGCTGGCGGCGCTGGGAGTCGCGCTGGAAGATCGGGCGGATGGCGCCATCTGGCGCTTGGATTGACGCGGAACGCGCGATATATGGCAAAAGCTGTAGGGGCGAGCACGCGGCTCGCCCGCAAAAAGCAAAGGGCTGTCGGCGCTGGGCGACCCCCAGAGTCACCCCTGCATAACTCGACTTGAGGGTGTAAGAGCGCGAATGTGATGCCTGAATTTCTCTACGGACACTGGGCGGTCATTGAAGCGATGCGCGCTGGTCGGCGGCAGCTCGACGCCCTGATCATTCATGAGCGCGCCGAAAAGCGCGGCTCGGTCGGCGATGCCATCACAATGGCGGAAGAGCTCAATGTGCCGGTGCAGCGCGTTCAGCGGCGCATCCTCGATGACCTGGCCAATGGGGGCAATCATCAGAACCTCGTGCTGCGGGTTGGTCCATACCCCTATTGCGACCTGGAAGACATCCTCAGCCAAGCCGCCCGCCAACGTGAGAAACCCCTGATCTTGCTGCTGGATCTGCTGAAGGATCCGCAGAATGTCGGCTCGCTGATTCGCGTCAGCGATGCGGTTGGCGCGCATGGCATCGTCATTCAGGAGCGGCGAAGCGTGGCGGTGACGCCGGCGGTGGTCAACGCCTCATCAGGCGCGGTCGAGCACAGCAACGTGGCGCAGGCGCCAAACCTGGTCAACGCGATGAAAGCGCTGAAAGAGCAGGATGTTTGGCTGGTGGGCTTGGATGTTGGTCCCAATATCCCGCCGCTGGACAAAACCGATCTCAATATGTCGCTGGGTCTGGTGATGGGCAGCGAGGGAGAAGGCTTGCGCCGCCTCGTGCGTGATACTTGCGACCTGCTGCTGACGCTGCCGATGCGCGGGCAAGTTGGCAGCCTAAACGTGGCGACCGCTGGCGCCATTGCGCTCTACGCGGCGTGGAGCGCGCGCGGCTGGGAAGGCTGGGCGCACGCTTAGGCTTAGCCTTTAGCCAGATCCCCCTTCCACGAGCGCACCTTGAAGCCGAGCGCGATCTGCATGACGCCGGAGACCAACAGATAAAACGGCACGATCAACAGCAGCGTAGCGACTGTCTCGAAGGTATTGAAGAGCAGCATTAAGCCAAAAACCAGTGAGACAAAACCGCTGATGCCCAGCAGCCACTCATTGTCAATTTCTTCGCGCAGGCGGTAGGCGCTGATGATCTCCAAACCGCCGCCTATGATCGCTTTGAAGGCGAACAAATTGATCATGATTGCCAGTGTCAAAGTGCCGAAAACGACTGGGTTGGCTAAGGCAGCCAGGCCAACAAAGACGCCGACAATACCCACCAGCAGCAGCAAAACCCAGTGGCCCTCGCGCTTCTTCACCGATCCCCAAATTGTCGAAAGCCCATCCGCCAGCGCGTATACGCCAAAAAGAAAAACAAAGCTAAACGCGCCAGCCGCCAGCGTTAGCCCAGGCACAAACATGAGCAGCAGCGCGAAAATAATGGCGACAGCCCCGCGCAGTACCAGCGCCTGTGATGATTGTTCCAGGACACTTTTCATAGCAATATCTCCTCAATTGAATACCTTCATAGTTTACGGGAATAGCTACGCAGGGTCAATGCGCTGCTGGACGGGCGCGCCAAAGCAGCGTGCTCGCCAGGCATAGCGCCGTCATCAACAAGCCCCCGAGCAGGAAAGGCGCGCTTGACCCCGCTCTTTGAAAGATCCATCCCGCAATCAGTGGCGCGCAGGCGTTCGCCGCGCTGACCAGCCCCGCGCTCAAGCCCAGGGCGCGCCCATATTCGCCCGCCGCTACCGTCTGCGTAATCAGACTGTTCAGCGCCGGGCGGATCAGACCAGCGCCGATTGACACCGGCGCGATAGCGACCGCCATCCATAGGACCCCCGAAAGTCCGCGATTCTCATTGGCTGGCAGGTCTATGCCGAGATCGCCGACCAGGACCTCAGTCGCCGATTGCCGCGCGCCGAGCAGCTCGCGCGCGACCATTTCCCGCAGGTACAAGGGATGCGGCGACTTGGGCGTTGTCGCGGTCAGGATTAAACCCAGCGACAGCAAGCCCATGGCCAGCGTCGCCAGCCGGCGGTCGCCTAATCTCGCGCTCCAGCGCCCGATATAGCGCAGCTGCACCGTCACCAAAATTACGCCGATTAGTAGAAACAAGACTGCGTTGCCCCGCCCGAGCAAACCTAGCCGCGTCAAAGTGAACAAGCCGAGCAAGCTTTCGTAGCCGAAGAAGATGAACTGCTGGGCGAACATCAGCAGCAGCAGGAGCCCGAGCGCGGGCTTCAGCATGGCGCCGAGGAGCATAAAAGGGCTGAACCAAAGCCGCTCGCCGCGCCCGCGTTGCGCCGGCGGGTGCGTTTCTTTGAAGAGAAAAGCGGTGACGAGGATTGAGACGAATGAATAGATGGCGGCGGTGAAGGCGGGCACTGCCAGCGAGTTCGTCAATTCCAGTGAGATTAAGGCGATTACGGGACCGAAGATGAAGCCAAGACCGAAAGCGGCGCCGATGATGCCTAAGCCGCGCGTGCGATTTGTCTCATCGGTGATATCGCTGAGCGCCGCTTGCGCCGTCGAGAGGTTTGCGCCGAACAAGCCGTCAACCAGGCGCGACAGGATGACCAACTCCAAGGATGTTGCCAAGCCTAGCAGGACGAAGCTGATGCAGGTGGTCGCCTGGCTGATGAGCAGCAGTGGTTTGCGCCCGTGTCGATCCGAAAGCGCGCCCATAACCGGCACGCCGATAAGCTGCGCCAGCGGGAAAGCCGCGACTGCCAGGGCGATGCGCAGCGGGTCCGCGCCAAATGCGGCGGCGTAGAGATGAAGCAGCGGCAAAATGACCGTCAAGCCGAGGATGTCGACGAAGACGAGGATGAAAATCGGCAGGACCCGGCGCCTATCGAGCGGGGTCGCCGCGCTTGCTGCTACCTCGGTCACACGGTTGCGCCCTCACTGCATTTTGCAGGCCAACTATAATCCAGCGCGCTTCGATTTTCGAGCCGCGCTGCTAGCGCCGTTACGAAGAAAAACGTCCGAATCGCGCCAGACTTGGGAAGACAGCACGCCCCTGCTCGAAAATGATTTGCTCGTATTTTGCCTTTGTGCTAGTTTTAATGCGACCTTGTCCCCTAAGGTGTGGATCTATAAATGCCAAGTTCACGGGAGTATGCGCGCTGGCGGAACCGCATGGTTGATGACCAGTTGGTGAAGCGGGGCATCAACGACCGCCGCGTTTTGGACGCGATGCGGGTGATACCGCGCCACGCCTTTCTGCCGGAAGAATTCAAGCCGCAAGCTTATGAAGACCGCCCCGCTCCCATTGGCGAAGGGCAAACGATCTCGCAGCCATACATTGTCGCCTTTATGACCGAGCGGCTGCGGCTCAAGCCCCACCACACCGTCCTGGAAATTGGCGCCGGCTCGGGATACCAGACTGCCATCCTGTGCCACCTGAGCCATTATGTCTACAGCATCGAGCGCGTCAGCCGGCTGGCGGACCAGGCGGGCGAGCGAATTGGCGATCTGGGCTACAACAATATCGAGATTTATGTTGGCGACGGCAGTCAGGGTCTGCCCGATCAAGCGACCTTTGACCGCATCATGGTGACGGCGGCGGTGCCGCGCCTGCCAAATGTCTTGTGCTCGCAGCTGGACAAACACGGCGGGCAGATGATCTTGCCCATCGGCGATGAAGAATTGCAAGAGCTGACCTTGGTGACGCGGCGCGGCGTCCGATTCACTTCGCGCGCGCTGCTGCGTTGCCGCTTTGTACCGCTGATTGGCCGTTATGGCTTCGATAGCGATATCAGCGACGAACAGCAAATCTTCTAAGGCGTCCGCGGCTTGAACTGAGGCAAAGGCCGGACCTTTAGTTATGCCTAAAGACGAGCAGCCGAGCGACCTAAACCTCGATCTGATTCAGATGGTGCAGCGGGCGCGCATGCTGCACGATGCGGCCGCGCGTCCTTCCGAGCTGGCGGCGGTCTACTGGATCGAGGCGAAGCGGACCGAAGGGGACTACCCGGCGCCGACCGCGAATGCCGGAGAATGGCGAATCCCTTTAACCATCGAGAACGTTGACGCTGTTTGGGCGCAGGTCAAGGCGCTGACCCTTGCTGGCAAGCTCGGTTACAAATCCAAGGTGTCGACGCGGCCCGCCGCGGGCCAAGCGGATCCGCAGGAGCGCCTTCTGTGCGTACGCACATACGACGCTCGCGACTCTAATGATGTCGAGCGGGTTGGGCAAACGCTGCGGGATTCCGGGTTAAGCGGGCTGGACTACGTGGCCGATAAGACCTAAGCCCTCCCCGAGCCATCATCTGATAAAACCTGTCCTGTCCTCGAAAGCAGGCGGGAAGCCAACCGCGAGCGCCCGGACAAATCACTTAGGCAGTTGGTATTGGTGAAGTGGTAGTTGATTCCTATAATTGGCAAACTACTCTGACATCTACAGGATGACGATGCGCTTATCGCTAATCATTTCGGCGCTGCTGATTGGGTTTGCCGTCACTGCTGCCGCGCAGGGCGCTCCAAAGCTGATCCTGTCCGAGACGGCTATCGGAACACAGCCGGACGGATTCGGCGGCGAGACGCGCGTCGTCACCGGCGATGTCTTCAATCACGGCGCTGAAGCCTACCGCTATATCAGCATAACGGTCGAAGCTTTCAGCGCCGATGAAACCTTGATCGGCGAAGGTTTCGGCTTCCTGGTTGATGCCTGCGGCACGGCGCTGGCTGATTACGCCCTGCTGCCGGGATCGGTTCAGGCTTTCAGCGCGCCTTTCGAATTGTTCGCCGAGGGCGATGTCGCGCATATTCGGGTGACGGCTGATGGCGAGGCGGAAGCGCCGCAATGGTCGCCTCCGGTCGACGCGCCCGCGGTTCAGTTGATCGCGCGCGATGAGGTTGTCATGCTCGAATGGCTCGATGACGAAACACTTATCTACGGCATCGGCTGCGAGGGGGCGGTCTTCACCGAGCTGGATTGGTGGCGTTATGACCTCGCCGACCATGCCCTGTCCGCGATCGAGCATCCGGACGCGGCCAAGGTGACCGCCGAGATGATCGAACGGAGCGACGCGGCGCTGATTACGCAATCGGGCGAGCAGAATCCGGCGCTCTTTTATGGCTCGCGCATGACCTTTCCGCCAGGGGCGCGGCGCATCGTCTACCAGAATGACCTGCACACCATATTCTCAGCGGAGCCGGACGGCAGCTTCAAGCGGCTGATCCACGACAGGCTGCACCCGCATAGCTTGCGCGGCTTCAACTGGGCGCGGCAGGCGGGCGTCTTCCTCGCTTATTACTTCGGTTCTCATGGCGAGCCGGTTTATTACTTCACCGCCGATGTCGAGGGGAAGATGCTGATGGGGCGGCTGGAGGACTTGGCGCCATCGCTGACGGCGCCCGGCCCCGCGGATGACGGGCTGGCGGCAGTGGTCGGCTGGCGGCGGGATGATGTCAGCGGCTACTACCTGGATTATGCCTTCGGCGGGAGCGAGCTGCTCTTCGAGGCTGACTTGCCAGGCAACCATTATCCGGCGCCAATCGTTGCTGGCGACATCATTTACCTGATCCGGTCGATTGAGGGCGTCCCAACGCTACAATGCTTCAATCGGCAAACGCGGGCGCTGACGACCCTGACGCCGCTGCCGCTGCAATTGACATGGGAGGCGCGCGCCTGGAGTTGGCTATCGCCGGGAGGGACGCGGCTGGCGGTCGCGATGAACGGGACGGAAGGCGGCTTGTGGTGGATGGATCTGACTGGGGATTGTGGGTAATCGGAACTTGGTATTGGCTTGCGACTCGGCGGATTTCGCTGTCCGGGATATCGACCGTCCGCGACTTCGCCCAGATGAGCAGCAGGAGAATAATTGTTTCGCCTTTGACGCGGTATACAACGCGAAAACCGCCTCGCGTAGCAACTCTTGCAGAGCTGTTGGGCAAGCGCGCCTTGTAAACTTCCATGCCGCCCATGTTGTGCAAACTTACGTCTTGCGGACGAGGACCGTGTTCCAATACGCTCAGTAGCGCTAGGTCTTTATCGATTTGACGATATGTCTTTCGGAGTTTCTTCAGTTGCGCTAGAAAATCACGCGTGGTTACGAGCCTCATTTTCTTCCGCTTCTCGTTCCTGGCGCAACTCGCGGAGTACGTCTTCAAACGGTATTACCTCACCGCGAGCCGCTTGCTGGAAACTCCTGTGAAGACTGCGCAGCAACTCGCGCTGTTCGGGGCTTAGGTCTGTCCTATCGGCGAGCGGGTCGACAGCCGCCACCGTATCCTTGACTGGCTCTTCCATCTTCATACATCCTTTCCCGCTTTGATTGAATGCTATATGATTGCTCTGCCTTTTGCAAACCCACCTTACTTCAAGGAAGTAGCTTTGGATAAGTGTTATGACGCCATCGTCGTCGGCATCGGCGGCATGGGCAGCGCGACCCTTTATCACCTGGCCGCGCGCGGGCTGAAGGCGCTGGGCATCGACCAGTTCGAGATCCCGCACAACATGGGCTCATCGCATGGCTTGACGCGCATCATCCGCCTCGCTTATTACGAAGACCTGTCCTACATACCCTTGCTGCGGCGCGCTTATGAACTGTGGGCGGAGCTCGAAGCGGAAGCCGGCGAACAGCTATTCTTCCAGACGGGCAGCGTCGATATGGGTCCCGAAGACAGCGATGTCTTCAGCGGCAGCCTGCAAAGCTGCGTCGAGAATGACTTCGCGCACCAGGTTTTGACCAGCAAGGAATTGACCGCGCGCTTCCCCGGTTATCGCATGCCAGCGGAGACGATGGCGCTCTATCAGCCGCAGGGAGGTTTGCTGGTTCCGGAGCGCTGCATCAGCGCTTATGCCGAACTGGCGAAGGCGCGCGGCGCCGCGATCCACTGCGGCGAACGCGTTCTCGGTTGGGACATTTTGGCTGATGATCGTCTGCTTGTGCGGACGGACGAGGGGCGCTATATCACTGAGAAGCTGGTGATTTGCGGCGGCGCTTGGGCCTACAAGCTGGCGCCGCAATTGGCGGGGTTCGCCGTGCCTGAACGTCAGGCGCTGATCTGGCTCGCGCCAAAGCGCGCCGACTGGTTTCAGTTGGACAGCTTCCCGGTCTGGAATGCGCAAGTGGAGGAAGGGCGTTATTATGGCTTGCCCGAGTTCAACCCGACTGGCGCGACGCCGGGCATGAAACTGGGGCGCTACCATCACCTGGATGAGACCTGCGATCCGGAGGCGGTTGAGCGCGGACTGAAGCCGGCGGACGAAGCGATCCTGCGCGCTTTTGCCGAGCGCTACTTCCCCGATGGCGCGGGGGAAACGCTGGATATGGTCGTCTGCATGTTCACCAACACGCCGGACGAGCATTTTCTGCTGGATACATTGCCCGATGCGCCACAGGTGTCGGTCGCGGCCGGCTTCAGCGGGCACGGTTTCAAGATGGCAAGCGTCATCGGCGAGGTGATGGCCGATCTGGCGCAGACGGACGAGACGCGCCATGATATCGCGCTGCACCGGCTCTCGCGATTCCTGGGGCAAGCATGAAAACGATCGGCTTAATCGGCGGGCTCAGTTGGGAATCCAGCATCGAGTATTACCGCATCATCAACCAGGAGACGCAGAAGCGCCTGGGCGGCGTCCATTCGGCGCGCTGCCTGCTGTATTCCTTCGACTTCGGCGAGATTGAGGCTTTGCAGGCGGCGGACGACTGGGACGGGGCGAGCGAGCGCATGGTCGATGCGGCGCGGCGCTTGCAATCGGCGGGCGCGGACTGCATTGTTATCTGCAGCAATACGATGCACCTGATGGCGGATGCGGTCGAGGCAGCGGCGGCGCTTCCGCTGATCCACATTGCCGATGCGACCGCCGCGCCGATTATGGCGAAGGGCTTGCAGCGCGTGGGGCTGCTCGGCACAAGTTTCACCATGGAGCGCGACTTTTATCGCGGACGCATGAGCGAGCGCTTTGGCTTGGATGTGCTGATTCCCAATGCCGCCGGGCGCGCCATCGTACACGACATCATTTATGAAGAGCTGGTGCGGGGGATCATCCGCGACGAGTCTCGGCGCCGCTATCAGACGTTGATCGAGGGGCTGGCGGATGCGGGCGCGGAAGCGGTCATCCTGGGCTGCACTGAAATCGGCTTGCTGATCAAGCCGGAGCACAGCGCCCTGCCGACCTTCGACACCACAGTCTTGCACGCGCTGGCGGCGGTGGATTGGGCGCTGGGCGAGTGATTATGGCATTAGCGGCGCGGTTTGTATTTTGGCTGGGCGCGTGTTAGGCTTTGCGCGGCCGCGCATCCGCCAACAGGGACGGCGCTTGGCTTGATCAATGGGTGAAATATGGCGGCGATAGCGAAGACTGACCGAGGCGGAACAATGGCGACAGAAAAGCAAGAGAAAAAAGAACTACAAGTGTCAGCGGCGGCGGGCGACGCGAAATCGCGGATTACCTTGCCGAAGCAGGTGGATATTCAGTTTATGGATGAAGCCGATAGCGTGCTGACGCAGCCGATGGAGGGCTATAACCCGCGTTACAAGAACATCGTCGATTATATCATCGGCGTCACCCATGAGATTTGGGAAGAGCATGGCGTCGGCAAGCTCTACGATTATTACGCCAATACCATAAAAATGCATACGGCGAGCGGCTTGAAGTTTGGTCGGGAGGCGGTCATCGCGGCTACGCTTGAGTCGCAAGCGTCCTTCCCCGATCGCCGGCTCTTTGGCGAAGAAGTGATATGGGGCGGGGACAATGTCGCTGGCTTTTATACCTCGCATCGCCTGCGCCACGAGGGCAGCAATCGCGGCTGGTCGCCTTATGGCCCGCCGACGGGCAAACGCGTCAGTTATCGCGCCATCGCCGATTGCGTCTGCGTGCGAGATATGATGGTGGAAGAGTGGATCTCGCGTGATGAGTTGACGTTGGTGACGCAGCTCGGCTTGGATCCGGTGCGGACAGCCAAAGAGATGGTCGCCAAAGAAAAGGACAGCGACCTGCAGTTGAGCGTCGCCGGCGATGTCAATCATCGCGTCGGGCAGTATCCGCCCGAACCCTGGCCCGAAGCGCAATCCGAGCGCTTTGATCCGGAAGATTTCGTCGGGCGCATGATGCACGAGATCTGGAATTGGAAGCTGCTGAACAAAGCGCGCGACTATTATCATGAGAACTTCGTCTTTGAGGGACCCTCCGGGCGCGCCTTCCAGGGCATCGGCGATTTTCAGACATACGCCCTCTCGCTGCTCTCGCCCTTCCCCGATCTGTCGCTGAATCTCGATCATTTCTGCCATGTCGGGGATGAGCATGCCGGCTATCGCGTGGCGACGCGCTGGTCAATCCAGGGGACGCACACCGGCTACGGGCCCTATGGCGAGCCGACGGGCAACCCGATCCGGCTGATGGGCTTCAGCCACCATGTGATCCAAGACGGCAAGATCGCGAGCGAGAACACGGTATTTGACGAGTTCGTCTTGCTCAAGCAGATCGTCGCTTGAGGCGTCCAGCCGCAAAATCCATTCGCAACTGTAGGGGAGAGACTTGCCTCGCCCACCCTATCGGAACCATGGGTACGAGCAATTGCCGCGCCCGCTTGCCACAGGGATGAAAACAGATGCCAGTTGCCAAGGACAAATACTTCACATCGTCATTCCAATACAGCCCGATTGATCAGGCGGCGAACATCGCCAACAAGCGGCGCGTCATGTCCATCATGGGCGCGCTGAGCGAGGCGTCCCTCGCAGAATTGCCGGAAGCCGCCCGCGCTGGCTACGCCGAAGATGTCGCGCTGAACGCGACGCACCCGATCAATGAACTGCGCGGGATCGACGCCGGGCTGGAGCAGCTTTGGAAGCCGCTGCGCCGGGCGCTGCCGGATATGGAGCGGCGCGAAAATTTTGTCGCCGGCGGGCGCTACCGCGACGCGAATTGGATCGCCTGCATGGGCCACTATCTAGGCACATTTGCCCAAGATTTGCTGGGCATCTCGGCGACGCGCGGCGTCGTGCATCTGCGCTTCTGCGAGGGCCACGAATTAAGCGCCGGTAAAATCGTCAAGAGTTATCTTTTCCTCGATTTTCTGGATTTGATGCGTCAAGCTGGCTATTGGCCCCTGGCGCCGAGCTTGGGGCGGGAGATGCGCTGGATGCCCCCGCGGACGCTCGACGGCGTGATTCTGTCGCCGCAAGACGAAGCGCGCTCCCAGCAAACGATTGAGACCATCCTCAAAATGCACGCGGCGCTGGGCTATTACAGCGGCGAAGCGCCGACGCGCGCCGTGCTCGATGAGATGGAGCAGGCGCGGCATTGGCACCCCAATTTCATGTGGTATGGGCCAGCCGGCATCGGCACGACGCGCGGCTTAAAAGGTTATGAAGATTATCATCAGATACCGTTTTTGGTGGCTTTCCCCGACCGCGGCGGCTCGGCGCAGGGGCATTTCATCCGCATTGGCGATGGCTATTATGCGGTGACCGGCGGCTGGGGCTACCTGCGGGCGACCCACACCGGCGGCGAGCTCTTCGGCTTGGCGCCTACCGGCAAACGGGTGCGGATGCGGGTGATGGATTTCTACCGCTGCGATGACGCAACTATTGTGGAGAACTGGATCCCCATCGATGTGCCGCATCTGCTGTTGCAAATGGGCGTCGATGTCTTCGGGCGGATGCGCCATCAGCACCGTCAGCAGGGGACGCTGAGCGCCAGCGACTGGTTAATTCACCACAGAGGCACAGAAGTAAGTCCAATAAAGTAATGCAACAAAATGAAGGAACGTCGTAGGGGCGACTCTTGAGTCGCCCACATGTACAATGGCGACATAGTGGGCGAGACAAGTCTCGCCCCTACAGATCTCGAATCAGATTAGCATCGCCTTTTTTCGCATTACTTACTTTGTTCTACTTCTGTGT
>JAJEGA010000063.1 GCA_022820125.1 Anaerolineae bacterium
CTGTAGGGGCGAGCACGTGGCTCGTCCGCTTGATAATCTCCGGCGGGCGATTCACAGAATCGCCCCTACAATTTTCGCTAAAGGATGATGTCGACGCTGAAAGAATATTACGCTTGACGTGAATTCCAACCGACTTCGATATACTGCCTTAACGAGAAAGTTCTTGCAATCTCCCGATCTTATGCTAAACTGCCGTTACGGTACTCCGAATAACGGTCGCATCAAAGGTTTGTCTTGACAAGACCCTTGTTATTCTATTACACTGCGAGCTTGCAGTCCTCTTGCCGTCACAATTTATTGGATGCATGAAAACTGGTCAATCGCGCTGTTCGTGTTGCTTGCGCTTTGTCTTGCGCCTTGTACGCGTCGCACAGTCCGCCTAGCCGTTTTCGCTTTGTCGCATCGCTCGTCCAGCCGAGTCAACTTATCATCCAAGGAGCCGCGCCTTGAAGCACTATAATAATGTCAAGAATTACGCACGAACTCCGGAGATTCAGGAACTGCCGTCGCTAATCGACATTCAGTTGAAGTCTTTTGAAGACTTCTTATATCGCGGCCGGCTGCTTGAGCTGTTTGACGAGATCAATCCGATCCAGAGCTTCAACGGAAACCTGTCGCTCTATTTCCCGGGCAATCACCCGCAGGCGCAGGAATTCGGCCTCAAGCCCTATTTCGAAGATCCCAAGTACGATGAAGAAGAATGCATCGAGCGGGATATGTCTTACGCGGCGCCGCTTTACGTGGAGGTGGCGCTGGTCAACCACGAGCAAGGCGACGAGATTATCCGCCAGGATATCTTCCTGGGCGAATTCCCGCTCATGACCGAGAAGGGCACTTTCATTATCAATGGCACCGAGCGCGTGGTGGTCAGCCAGTTGATCCGTTCGCCTGGCGTTTACTTCGATATTGAAGAAGAGCGCGCCACCGGCCGCCAATTATCCAACGCCAAGCTGATCCCCGATCGCGGCGCCTGGATGGAATTCGAGACGCGCAAGACCGATTACATCACCATCAAGTTCAACCGCAAGCGGACGATACCGGTGACGGTGCTTCTGCGAGCGCTGGCGGCGGTCAATGATGGCTTGCCGGAACGGCTGTCGCCGATTAAAACCGGCGAGGATGAAGAAATCCTTGAGCTCTTCGCCGAGGTCGACAACAGCGAGACGCACGAGTATATCAAAGCCTGCTTCAAGAACGAGCCAGTTTGGGATGTCAAGAAAAAGCAGACGATCGCCGAGGTTGCGCTGATCGAGTTTTACCGCCGTATGCGGCCCGGCGATCCGGCGACGCTGGACAATGCGAAGGAGTATCTCGAGAGCCAGCTCTTCGACCAGCGGCGCTATGATTTGGAGCGTGTGGGGCGCTACAAACTGAATCAGCGTCTTGAGTTGAGCGGGATCGTGGATTTATCGCACCGGACGATCACCAAAGCCGATATCGTCAAATTGGTCGAGCACATGATACGAATCAACAACGGCGAGCGGGCGAAGGACGACATCGATCATCTGGGCAACCGGCGCGTCAAGACCGTCGGCGAGCTAATCGGCAACAAGCTGCGCATCGGATTGCGGCGCATGGAACGGGTGGTCAAGGAACGCATGTCCATCCGCGAAGCCGAACAGTTGACGCCGGTATCGCTGGTGAATATCCGCCCGATTGTGGCGGCGGTGCGCGAATTCTTCGGCTCGTCGCAGCTGTCCCAATTCATGGAGCAGACCAATCCGCTTTCCGAATTGCGGCATAAGCGCACGCTGTCGGCATTGGGCCCGGGCGGGCTGCGGCGGGAGCGCGCCGGCTTTGATGTGCGCGATGTGCATCACAGCCATTACGGCCGCATCTGCCCGATTGAGACGCCGGAGGGTCCCAATATCGGCTTGATTGGGCGCTTGGCGACCTACGCGCGGGTGAACGACCTCGGGTTCATCGAGACGCCCTACCGCAAAGTGGTGAATACGATGGCGGTTGATGATCCTGATCTGGTTGGCAGGGTCTTGCGCGATGACGTTGAAGCGGAGCTTAGGCTGGAGGCGGGCGCGGTGATTGACGCGCCTCTGCTTGAGCGCCTGCTTCTCTTCAGCAGCGAGATTGATGCGCTTCCCGTGTTGGCGAAGAATGACGAGGTCTACGCGCTCTTGGCTCGCATCGCCGAATTAGGCAATGACGAATCGCTTCCTGAAACCCAGCGCGGTTTTGAAGATTTCGTGAACAAGGCTGCTGGCGAGTACGCCATTCTCGATCAGGAGATTTTTGCGTTGCGGAGTACAAGCGCGCCCTCCAATGATGACGCGATAGAGCGATTTCTCGGTCTTTATGACCATCGTATGAAAGAGATAGCGCAGGTATACGATGACTACGGCAATGCGCGGGAGGAATTGAATAGCGCGGTGGCGCAATTGCGACAGCAACCCGAGCTGCCTGCGCAGCTTGCGACTGCTGCCGACAGCTTTCTGGAAAGGGCTGCGCTGCATGGCGAAGAAAGAACGGAACTTGAACGCGGACTTAGCAACCTCAACAATGCAGTTGCGGCGATCTCTGATCTCAACGGGCAGAGCATTCCCAAAAACCTTAGGGACCGTGTTAGCAGACATGGCAAAAGCTTGACCAATATCCCAGGCAGGCTAAAAGCGGCGACATCGGATCAAGCGACCGCTGCCCAGGCGCTAAAGTCATTGACTAGCTCCGAAGCGATGCCCGAAGATGTAATTCACAACCGCCCAATTTCTCAAGAACTCCTGGGAGAGAAGATCGGCAAAACGCTCGTTATTGAGTCTCTCCTGTTTGAAGAGGGCGTGATTATGGACGACGAAGCCGTTGCTATTCTCGAGCGGTATGGCATCAGCGAGGCGCCGGTGACGCCCTTTGCCACGCAAGATATCAAATACTTGTCCGCAGACGACGAAGACAAGTTCATCATAGCGCAGGCGAACGCGCGCCTGGACGAACAGGGGCAGTTCCTTTCCAATCGCGTTTCGGCAAGATACGACCAGGGCTTCCTTTCCGTCCCGCCGCGGCGCATCGACTATATGGATATCGCCCCGCGCCAGATCGTGGGCATCAGCGCCGCGCTGATACCCTTCCTGTCGCATGACGCGGCGAACCGCGCTTTGATGGGTTCAAATATGCAGACGCAAGCGGTGCCGCTGATATCGCCGGATGTTTCCGTCGTCAGCACGGGCATGGAGAGCCAAGCCGCGTTCAACAGCGGGCAGGTGTTGGTCTCCGATATTGAGGCTGAAGTCACCAGCGTGCAAGGGCATCGCGTCATTGTTCGCAGAGCCGACGGCGGCGAGCAGACCTTCCAGCTGCGCAAGTACGAGCGCTCGAATCAATCGACTTGCATCGATCAGCGCCCGCTAGTGCGCAAAGGCGACTCGATTAAACCCGGTGATGTCATCGCCGACAGCTCGTCCACCTACAATGGCCAGTTGGCTTTGGGTCATGATGTATTGACCTGCTTCCTGTCTTGGGATGGCGGCAATTATGAAGACGCGCTGCTCGTCAGCGAGGATATGCTGCGCGGCGACAAATTCACCAGCATTCACATCGAGAAGCACGAGATAGAAGCGCGCGACACCAAGCTTGGTCCGGAAGATATCACCTACGATATCCCCAATGTGGGCGAAGAGGCGCTTAAAGATCTTGATGAGCACGGCATTGTGCGCATCGGCGCCGAGGTAGGCCCCAACGATATTCTGGTCGGCAAGATCACGCCCAAGGGCGAAAAGGAATTATCGCCGGAAGAGAAATTGCTGCGCGCTATTTTTGGCGAACAGGCGCGCGAAGTGAAGGATTCTTCCTTGCGCCTGCCTCATGGCGATCGCGGCAAGGTGATAGATGTCAAAGTCTTCACCCGCGATGAACACCCCGATCTGTCCGCGGGCGTGGAGAAGATGGTGCGCGTGAGCGTGGCGCAGCGCCGCAAGCTGACCGTTGGCGACAAGATGGCGGGCCGGCATGGCAACAAGGGCGTCATTTCCAAGATCGTCACCGTTGAGGATATGCCGTATATCGACGGCGGCGTGCCGGTGGAAATCATTCTCAACCCGCTTGGCGTTCCCAGCCGCATGAATATCGGCCAGATCCTTGAGCTGCACCTGGGTTGGGCGGCGGACCGCTTGGGCTTCCGCGCGATTACACCGGTGTTTGACGGCGTCAAGGAGCAGGAGATTCAGGCGGAATTGGGACGCGCCTGGCTGATCGATTGGGCGTGGAAGCTGACGACCGAGCGCGCCTGGGGCAACCATGAACGGCTGGCGGAAAGCGCCGGCATCGCGCCTGAAGACTTTGATGACGATATGCATGTCATCTGCGCTTATTTGGTTGATCGCGTGAGTGAATCGGGCCTCTATGACAATGAAGCGATTATCCTGGAGCGCGACGAAACTTATGTTCGGCGCGTTGCCGTTGCCGAGATGCTGCGCGAATTCGGCCATGACCCCGAGCTTGTGATGGTCTACGACAATAGCGCGCTTTCGATTGAAGAGCGCGACAATCGCGACGCCAGAGCGGTCGAGGTCTCGATTCGCTTGTGGATCCAGCAGAACTCGGCGGATGGGATTGAGCTGTCAGCGGATCTGACCCTGCGCGAGCTGTTTGAAATCGCCAATCGCGTGATGTTCGAAAGCGGCGTTCCGGTGCCGCATTATGGCAAGCAGACCCTGTATGACGGGCGCACGGGCGAGCCCTTTGACCGTCATGTGGCGGTCGGCTACGTCCACATGCTGAAGCTGGCGCATCTGGTTGAGGACAAGGCGCACGCCCGCTCGACGGGTCCCTACAGTCTGGTCACGCAGCAGCCGCTCGGCGGCAAGGCGCAGTTCGGCGGTCAGCGATTTGGCGAGATGGAGGTCTGGGCGCTGGAGGCTTATGGCGCCGCCCATATTTTGCAGGAGATGCTGACGGTGAAGTCCGATGATGTGCAAGGGCGCGTCAAGACCTACGAGAGCATCGTCAAGGGCGAGCCGATTGAAGAACCGGGAATCCCGACCAGCTTCCGCGTATTGGTCAAGGAATTGCAGAGCCTGGGTTTGTCGGTGGAAGCGATCACCGGCGCCGGCGATGTCATCCGCTTTGGCAAGTACGACGAACAGTCTCGCAAGCCGCAGCCGGAGACTGGTTTGCTTAGCCTGGGCGCCAGCTAACCTAAGCGCCGGCTTCACTTGCCGCAGGTTAGTCCTAGGTTGCAGCGGGAAAGGGCCGCACTGCATGTTCTCATTGGGCGGCAGTTGCGGCGGCCGCCTGATTTCGGAGGGAGCGTGAATGGGCCGCAAATTCGCGCTGATCGCGTTGTCGATGTTGCTGACGATTGCGGCGCTCGAGATCGGCTGGCGCTTCTATGTCGCGAACTTTGGCAGCGAGATTCAGCGCGCGCTCTATCTGTATTCCCGCGAAGAGATCGCGGCTAAAACCTCGCTTTTCCGCGCCTTGCCCTTTGTCAATTACGGTCTTTCGCCCGCCCATCACGAAGTGAGCGCGCAGGGTTATCGCGGGCCTGAAGTTGAAATCCCGAAACCGCCGGATGTCTTCCGCATCGTCTCTCTTGGCGGCTCCACCACTTATGGCGCATTTCTCGACAGCTATGAAAAGACCTACCCCCATCAGCTGCAGCTGGCTCTAGCTGATGACTACGGGCTGGATCATATTGAAGTGATCAATGCCGGGGTCCAGCTATACAGCTCCTGGGAGTCGTCGGTGAATTTCATGCTGCGCATCCTGGATCTGGAGCCGGACCTCATCACGGTGTATCACGCGGTGAATGATCTGGAGACGCGCCTGGTCTCGCCCGAGGTGTATGGCGGCGGATACGAAGCGCGGGGCACCTGGCAGCTGCCGGATAACGAACTGCCGGCCAGCGCCTTGCAGCGCCTCGTGATGCGCAAGTTGGGACAGTCGGTGCAATTGGAGTTTGGCTTAAATGATTATTTCGCCATCGCCGCCAATATCGGCAAGTGTCGCGTGGCAACGGACCTGCCCGAGCCGGTATGCCGAACGCTGGACATGACGGTAGAGGATTTGTTCAGCGCCAATCCGCCGATTTACTTTGAGCGCAACCTGGGGAACATCATCAGCGTGGCGCAGCCGCTGGGCATCGAGGTGCTGCTGCTGACCTGGGCGTACTCGCCCTACCACTATGAAACGCCGTTCGGCGATGTCATGCGCCACGAAGTTTTCCAGCGCGAGATTGCCAGCCATAACGAGATTATCCGCGGGCTGGCGGCGGCGCGGGGTACGCTATTCCTCGACCTGGCGCGGCAAATGCCAATAGATCGCGAGTACTGGTTCAATGGCATGCACAAGACGCTGACCGGCACGCGGCAGATGGCGCGGCAGATGGCGGATTATCTCGTCTCCAGCGGCGCGCTCAACTGAGCGTTGTTCGCTAGAGGGCGAGAGTCGCCTGCGGCAGGTTGGCGCAGGCTTGCGGCAAAGCCCCTTTGCATATTATGTGGTTTGATTCCGATTGATCGTTCGCGCGAATCAGCGGATTGGAAAACAACGTTCGGCATTGCTTGATTTTGCCGCTGTTGTATGCTAATCTCCCTGTTATCTGATTTGTTCCAAAAAGCACAAATGCTTGGAGCCCGATGTCGACCGTCCTAGAATTTGGTCCCGTCACCGCGCTGTTGGTCATTTCTGTCGTTTTGGCTTTGATCATCGCCAACATCTCTCGGGTGATGGGTCCGCACCGGCCGACCTATCGCAAATCGGTACCTTACGAAAGCGGCATGAAGCCGATTGGCCCCGCCACGCGCCGGTTGCCCGTAAAGTTTTATTTGGTCGCCGTCCTCTTTATCATCTTCGATATTGAGGTGATATTCTTCTTGCCTTGGGCGGTATCCATGCGGAATCTTGGCGTTTACGGGCTGGCGGTGATGGCGGTGTTCACGCTGATCCTGATCGTCGGCTTCATCTATGAGTGGAAGAAAGGCGGTCTGGAATGGGAGTGAGCTCAAAGCTAGGCAATCTGGGCATCGTCACAACCACCGTCGAACAAGCCGTGAATCATGCGCGCACCGGTGCCATGTGGCCCCTGCTGTTTGGGCTGGCTTGCTGCGCGATCGAGTACATGAGTTCGCAGGCATCGAGTTACGATTTGTCGCGATTTGGCATGGAGTTGAACCGCGCAACGCCGCGCCAGGCGGACTTGCTGATCGTGTCCGGGCGCTTGACACGAAAAATGGCGCCGGTCGTGCGGCAGCTTTATGATCAAATGGCGGAGCCGAAGTGGGTCATTTCAATGGGCGATTGCGCCTCTTGCGGCGGCGTCTACAACAATTACGCGATTGTGCAGGGTGTCGACGAGATCATCCCGGTGGATGTCTATATCGCCGGCTGCCCGCCGCGCCCGGAGCAATTGCTGCACGGCATCTTGACCTTGCACGAAAAGGTCAAGGGCGAGCGCATCGCCGATTGGGCTTGATTCGAAATCTGACAGCGCGATTAGAACGCAGGGCGATTAGCAAATGGAAATCCCGGCGGCAAGAGATCCAGTGAGCGCGGTGCGAGACGTCTTTGGCGACGCGCTGCTGCACGTGAAGGCGTTTCGCGGCGAGACGACGCTCGTGGTCGCAAGCGAGCGCACGGCTGATGTGCTGGACTTTCTTCGCGTCAGTTCCGGTTTGGTCTACAACATGCTGTCCGATGTCAGCGCCGTTGACTACTACCCAAACGATTACGGCGATGCCTTTGACGGCGACGAAAGCGATTATCGACCGGAGCGTTTTGGCGTTTCTTATCATATATTGTCGATGCTTTACAATCGGCGTCTGCGGGTGAAGGCATTCGCGGCGGAGGACGATCCGCGTTTGCCGACGGCCACAGTCGTTTGGCCTGCGGCGGATTGGCTGGAGCGGGAAATCGCCGATATGATGGGCATCGTATTTGAAGGACATTCGGATCAGCGGCGTCTGCTGATGCCGGACGATTGGTATGGTCATCCGCACCGGCGCGATTATCCGCTGGGCAAAGAGACGGTTGCCTTCTCCTTTAATGTCGATGAGATTCACCAGCACAAACCCTTCGCGCGGGATTAAGATCTGAGGTCGCTATGGCTGTTGCAGCGCCACCACAATCGCCAGAATCCATAGAAGAGCAGCGCCGCTGGGAAGGCAGCCTCGATCAGTTGCGCGGTTTGGTTTCGGAACGCGCGATGACGGGCGAGACCATGCTGCTGAATATGGGCCCGCATCATCCCAGCACGCATGGGGTGCTGCGGCTGCTGCTGGAGCTGGATGGCGAGCAAATCGTAAGCTGCTTGCCCGATATCGGCTTCTTGCATACCGGTATCGAGAAATCCATCGAAGACAAGAGCTATGAGAAGGCGCTGCCGCTGACAGACCGGATGGATTATCTCTCGCCGATGTCCAACAATATGGCTTATGCCGCGGCGGTGGAGAAGCTGTTGGATCTGGATGTGCCGGAACGCGGGCAGATTATCCGCGTCGTCTGTCTCGAATTGGCGCGCTGCGCCAGTCACCTCGTTTGGCTGGGCACGCATGCGATTGATATGGGCGCGATGAGTGTATTGCTCTACGCTTTCCGCGAGCGCGAGCGCATTCTTGGCATGTTCGAGATGCTTTCGGGCCAGCGGATGATGAGCAGCTATATCAGACCCGGCGGCGTATGGCGCGATGTGCCGGCTGATTTTCTGCCGACGATCAAGCAATTCCTGAACGACTTCCCCTACAAGGTTGATGATTACGAAGCCTTGCTCACCAAGAACCCGATTTGGAAGGATCGGGCGCAGGGCGTTGGCGTCATTGAGCCGGATGTCGCCTTGGCTTATGGCATGACTGGCCCGGCTTTGCGCGGCAGTGGCGTGAATTGGGATTTGCGCAAAGCGCAGCCCTACAGCGGCTACGAGACTTACGACTTCAACGTGCCGCTGGGCGAGCATGGCGATGTTTATGACCGCTACCTGATTCGGATTCACGAATTCCGCGAAAGCATGAAAATTCTCAATCAGGCGGTTTCGCGGCTCGAGACGGTTAAGGGGCCTTTCCGTTCCGAAAACGGGAAGTATTGCCCGCCCCCGCGCAGTGAACTCGGGCAGAGCATGGAAGCGGTGATCCACCACTTCAAGCTCTGGACCTACGGTTATGACGCGCCGGATGACGAAATCTACAGCGCCATTGAAAGCCCGCGCGGCGAGATTGGTTGTTATATTCACGGGACGGGCGCCAACAAGCCGCGGCGTGTGCATTTCAAGACGCCGTCTTTCATCCATATCAGCGCGCTGCCGGTGGTTGCCAAGGGATATCTATTAGCGGATATGGTAGCGATCATCGGCAGCGTGGATATTGTGCTCGGCGATTGCGACCGCTAGCCGATGTCGGCGCCTGGCTGAGGTCCGCAAGTTGAGACAAGAGAACGGATTCCCGACCAACTGCCGGGAATCTGTTTGCGAAGGAAAGTAGTGCATGGCGATCATTGGCAATCCAAAATACGAAGCGCGCATCGACCGCCATTTGGCGAAGTATGAGACGAAGCGCTCGGCGGTGATGCCGCTGCTTTACATTGCGCAGGAAGAATACGGCTGGGTGAACCCCGAAGGCATTCGGGAAGTGGCGGAGATTCTGAACCTGGATCCGACGCAGGTCAAATCGATCGCTGGCTTCTACACCATGTATTCGGAGAAGCCGAAGGGCAAATATTGGTTGCAAGTCTGCACCGATTTGCCTTGCGCGCTGCAAGGCGCCGATGAGTTTCACGCCTGGCTGAAAGACGAGCTGGACGTGGAAGAGGGCGGCACGACGACAGATGACATGTTCACCGTCGAGCATGTTATGTGCTTGGCCGCTTGCGATAAGGCGCCGATGCTACAATGCAATTTTCACTACGTCGAGAATCTCGATCAAGACAAGATGCGCGGGCTGCTGGCGAAATGGCGCCAGGAAGCGGCGCAGGCCGCGAATGGCCGCGGCTAAACGGGATTGAACAAGGAATCAACGGCGATTATGCATATTCTCTTGCGCGGACGCGATATCGAAAACATCAAACAGCTTGATGTTTATGAGGCGCATGGCGGCTTCGTTGGCATGAAGCATGCGCTGGCGATGACGCCGGCCGAGGTTATTGATGTTGTAAAAGCCTCAGGCTTGCGCGGTCGTGGCGGCGCCGGCTTCCCCACCGGCGTCAAGTGGAGCTTCATCCCACAGCATGAGCCGGTCAAGTTCGTCACGGTCAACGCCGATGAAAGCGAGACGGGCACCTTCAAAGATCGCGAGATCATGGAGGAGAATCCTTATCAGTTAATCGAAGGCTCGCTAATCTGCGCTTATGCCATTCAGGCGAAGGCAGTCTATATCTACCTGCGCGGGGAGTTCTGGGATATTGGCGATCAGTTGGACGAGTGCATTGAGGCATTGCGCGCCAAGGGTTACATCGGCGAGAACATCATGGGTTCGGGTTACGACTGCGAGGTCTACACCCACCTCGGCGCCGGCGCTTATATCTGCGGCGAAGAGAGCGCGCTGCTTAACAGCCTTGAAGGTTATCTGGGTCAGCCGCGTGTGCGTCCCCCATTCCCGGCGCAAAAGGGCGGCGGTCTCTATAAAGAAGCGACCGTTGTCAACAATGTCGAGACGCTGGCGAACGTTCCATATATCTTGAGCGAGGGGGCGGGCGCCTTCAAGGCGATCGGCACAGAACAGAGCGCGGGCAACAAGATCTATTGCGTCAGCGGTCACGTGAAGCGCCCGGGCAATTATGAGCTGCCGATGGGCGCGACCTTTCGCGAATTGCTTTACCAACACGCTGGCGGACCGCTGCATGACGATCGACCATTGAAGGCGATGCTGCCATCCGGCGGTTCGGGACCCATCGTGCCGCTGAGCGATGAAGTGCTGGATACGCCAATGAGCTATGAGGACTGCGCCAACATCGGCACCATCATCGGTTCGGCTTCGATCATCATCATGGATGAAACGGTGGATATGACCTGGGTCGCGTCAAAGGTCACCAAGTTCTTCAAGCACGAGAGCTGCGGCAAGTGCACACCCTGCCGCGAAGGCACCTATTGGCTGGACAAAGTTATCGATCGCATACTGGATGGGCGCGGCTCGCCTGATGATGTCAAGCGCATCGCCGATGTGGCTGAGAATATGGCGGGCACGACGCTTTGCGCCTTGGGGGATTTCGCCGCCAATCCCATCATTCATACGATCCGTCATTTCCCGGATGATTTTGCGCAGCATGTTACTGCGCAAGCGGCGGATGGTTAGCGGCTGATATGGGCTTGCGAGGCATTGGCGGGGGCTTGGGCAAGCTCGTCGGCAGCCTTGTGCGGCCGCCCTTGGAACGGGAGCGCAGGTTTTACCGACACTATCGGGATTTGAACCGCCAAATCGAAGCGACGCCGGATAACATGACACTTTATGTATTGCGCGGCGAACTGAATCTGCAGCGGCGCGAATATGCGCGAGCGAAGGCTGATTTCGGGATCGCCCTTGAATTGGCGGCGAGCGTCGATGACACAAAGGGCTGGCTCGTGATGGAGCAAGTCATGCGGGATCGCGCGATTTATGGACTGAAGCTGGCGGAGCGCGAGTTGTAATCGCCGCGGCATGGGCGGCGGATGATGAATGTGGAGGCCTGAATGTCCGACACGGTGACGATCAACATTGACGGAAAAGAATACCAGGTAGAAGCTGGCGCGAATCTGGTTGATGCCGCCAAGTGGCACGCTGGCAACGACATCCCTGTCTTTTGCTATCACCCGAAGATGGACCCGGTCGGCATGTGTCGGATGTGCTTGGTTGAACTGGGTACGCCCGCGCGCGACCGCGCCACCGGCGATGTGATGCTCAACGACGACGGCAGCCCGCAGATCCGATATTTCCCCAAGCTGCAAACCGCTTGCACAACAACCGTCAGTGATGGCATGCACATCAAGACGAACACGCAGGAAGTGATCGACGCGCGCAATGATGTGCTGGAGTTCCTGCTCTCGAGCCATCCGCTGGATTGCCCAATCTGCGACAAAGGCGGCGAATGCCCGCTGCAGAATCTGACGATGCGCCACGGCCCCCAATCATCGCGCATGTATTTTGAAGACAAGCAATTATTGGAAAAACACTATCCGCTGGGCGATCTGATCTTCCTCGACCGCGAGCGCTGCATTCAATGCGCCCGCTGCGTCCGCTTTCAAGACGAGGTGGTCGGCGATGACGTGCTGGCGTTCCACGAGCGTGGACGCCGATTGCAGATTATTACCGATTCCGATCCCGGCTTTGATACCTATTTCAGCGGCAACACAACGGACATTTGTCCGGTTGGCGCGCTGACCACGACGGATTTCCGCTTCGGCGCGCGCCCCTGGGAATTGAACGAAGTGCCGAGCATTTCACCTTGGGACGCCGCCGGCGAGAACATCAGCCTAAGCATGCGGCTCGACCGCGACTTCGGCGGCAAGGCGCTGATCAAACGGGTTATGCCGCGCCAGAATGAGCGCGTCAACGAAATCTGGATCAGCGACAAGACGCGATTCGGCCATCATTTCACGCGCAGCGAAGATCGTCTGACGCAGCCGCAGATGCGAAGCGACGGCGTATTACGCCCGTCCAACTGGGCGGCGGCAATTCCGGCAATGGCGGAGGCGCTGAAGGGCGGCGCTGGCGATGTCGCGGCGATCGCCGGCGGCAGCGTGGCCAACGAAGACCTTTGGGAGCTGCGCCAATTGGTCGAAGGGCTTGGCGGTTCGCGCTTGGGCGCCTGGATGCCGACCCATGGCGGCGCCGAGATTGTCGCCGAGGTCGGCGTCGGCTTCGGCACGAATCTGGGTCAGCTCGGGCGCGGCGACGCGATCCTGGTGATCGCTTCGGACTTGGAAGAAGAGGCGCCGATTTGGCGATTGCGGCTGAAACAGGCGCAAGACCGCGGCGCTTATCTGGTCGTCGCCAACGCGCGTCATACGCGGCTGGAAGACTTTGCCATTCAAGGCGCGCGCAACGACAAAGTGGTTGAGGGCGATGTCATCCGTTATGACGCAGGCGATGCGGTATCGACGCTGCAGCATCTCAATGCCAATCATCGAGACATCGCCGGGCGCTTGAGCGCGGCGGAGAATCTGGTGATTGTCGCCGGCGCTGAAGGCTTGACGCTCTCCGGCAGCAAAGCGCTGGCGCAGGCGGCTGCCAATTTCCTCATCGAGAGCGGTCATATCGGGCGGCGCAACAACGGTCTGCTCATACCATTGCCCGGCGCGAATGGCATGGGTTTGCATTACCTGGGATATACAGCGGATGCGACGCTGGATATTATGGCGAATCCGCCAAAAGCGCTGATCGTCGCCCAAGCGGAATTGCTTGATGATGATCCGGCGGCCCGCGCTTGGCTGAGCCAGGTTGAGACGATCATTTACGCCAATTTCTTTGATGACGGCATCTCTGAACTGGCGGATTTCGTCCTGCCGCTGCAGACTTTCGCCGAGCGCGACGGCAGCTTTGTGAATGGCGAGCGGCGCGTGCAGCGGTTCTACACCGGGCAAGGTCCGATCGGTCAATCGCTGCCGGCTTGGAAGCTATTTGGCGGCCTGCGGGCTGCGCTTGACGCGGGCTCGCTTCAGCCTTCAGCGGCTGCGGTCATGCTGGGCTTGAGCGAAAATGTCAGCGCGTTTGAGGGCATCAGTTACAAGGCGCTGGCGCAGGTCAAACGCGAGTTCCCCGATGTGGGGGGGCGCGATCTATATTATGGCGGCGCCGCCTACACCAACACCGGCGGGCTCGGCGTACAGATTCCGACCGCGTCCGACAGGCGAAAAGGGCGGCGGCCGCGCCGATTGCCTGCTTTTGACCAGCCGGCGGCGGGCGAAGACGAGTTTCTTATCATGCCGATCACGCGCTTGTATAATCGCCAGCGCAACTTCCGGCCGACCTTGATTCTCGAACCGCGCATCTTGACGCCGTATGCGATTATCAATGCTGAAGACGCCGCGGCGATGGGCATTAACGGAGGCGATATCATTGAGATCAACGCGGGCGAATCGAGTGTTCGCGCGCGGGCGGCGCTCAGCGACGACATCTCAGCTGGGGCGGCTGCCCTTCCTCGTCATCTGACGGCGGAAGCCATCCCGCTGACGATTACGACGGGCAGCATCCGCAAAGTGGCGGAAGCGGTCGCAGTTGGCGACTGACGACAGGGGAATTAACGCATGAGCCGAAATTTGAAGATTGCGATTGGGGTCATCGTCCTTGGTGGGCTGGCGGTCACGATTGTGGCGGTGGCGCTTATCATCGCCAATCTGGGCGCGATCGCAACCTGGGTCGGCTTCGACGACGCGCTCAACCTGGATGGACGCCAAGGCGCGATCGGCATGATCCTCAACCCGGAAGCGCGGGTGCGGAACGTCATCCAATGCCGGGATGACGCTGGTTGCTCGGCGCTTTGGCCCATCATATTCGCCACGGGTTTCGCTTTTGTCATCGTTACCGGTTTCGCCTATACCACGCTCTTGGAGCGGCGCCTGCTGGCTTTCTTGCAGCACCGAGTGGGACCCAATCGCGTCGGTCCGCAAGGTTTCTTGCAGCCGGCGGCTGACGGCGTCAAGCTCGTCTTCAAAGAGGACTTGATTCCCGCCGGCGCTGACAAGTGGGTGTTCCGCCTGGCGCCGATGATCAAGGTCATACCGATCTTGATGATTGCTGCGGTGATCCCAATGGGACCGGATCTGGTCTTGCCTTGGTTCGCGCCGTCCCTCGGCGATGTCTGGTTCCAGGCGCCGCAGGGCTTGATCGATTCCAATGTCGGCATCTTGTGGGTGATCGCCATCACCAGCATCGCGACTTATGGCGTTGTGCTGGCGGGCTGGTCGAGCGATAACAAATACGCCATGCTGGGCGCCTTGCGCGCATCAGCCCAGATGATCAGCTATGAGCTCAGTTTCGCCTTGACGCTGGCCATTCCGGTTATGATTGTGGGCAGCATGGCGATTGGCGACATCATCGACGCGCAGCGGAATATCTGGGATTGGTTCGTCTTCCAAAATCCGCTGGCGGCGGCCGTGCTGATTCTGGCGCTGCTGGCGGAGACCAATCGGGCGCCCTTTGACCTGACTGAAGCCGAGCAGGAACTCACGCAAGGATATATGACCGAATACAGCGGCATGAAGTTCGCGCTCTTTATGATGGCGGAGTATCTCGGGATGATCGCCGTCAGCCTGGTGGCGATTGCGGTTTTCTTCGGCGGTTATCATCTCTGGCCGATGGACGGCCTGCCGATTCTGGCGCCGGTGATCTTCATCCTCAAAGTCGTCTTGATGCTCTGCTTCATGATTTGGATCCGGGCGACGCTGCCGCGGATCCGCTATGACCGGCTTATGCAATTCGGCTGGAAGGTGATGATCCCGCTGGCGCTGCTGGCGGTGGCCTGGACGGCGGTGTCGATCGTCGTCGGCGATGCCCTGGGCGGTACGGCTTATCCCTTTATTTCCGGCATTGTCTTCGTCCTGGTTCTGCTGATTGGCGGCTTGGCGCTGCGCCGGATGAGCCGGGACCGCGACAGCGAAGAGGCGATCCCCCTGGAGGACGACCCGGCTTATACCGGCGAACGGCGCGGCTTGGGCTGGGTGCTGGTGCATCTGGTTGGCATGTTGATCGCCATCCCGCTGGCGCATATTCGTTTTCAGTTGAGGGCGCTTGAGGGCTTGGCGAGCTTCGGGCGCACGCCGGACGAAGACCGCTTGATGGAAAGCGGCGAGACCGCCATCAAGACCGCGCCGGGTGGCGATTGATCAACCCGACGCAGTTGGCTTAAGGTTAATTTTCCCGAGAAAGACGGATTTGAGGGCAGGATTATGAACGTCATCAAAGGATTCCAGACGACGCTGAAGCATCTGATGGATGACGCGGTCACCGTGCAATATCCGGAACAGGTGCAGAAGTTTCACGATCGTTACAAGGGTCGGCATCACCTGCGCCGCTACGAGAATGGGCTGGAGAAATGCATCGGCTGTTCGCTATGCGCTGCCGCCTGCCCGGCGGACGCAATCTGGGTAGAGGCGGCGGAGAATACCGACGACGAGCGTTACAGCCCAGGCGAGCGCTACGCCAAAACCTACGAGATTAATATGCTGCGCTGCATCTTCTGCGGTTATTGCGAAGACGCCTGCCCGACCGAAGCGATTCAACTGGGGCACGAGCATCAGATGTCCTTCACCGATCGGCGCGACGCGATCTATACCAAGGAGATGCTGATCGACGCGCCGGAAGCGGGCGCGGATGGCACGCCGCAGACGGTCGAGCCGGGCGCTTACGATCGGTCGATCCCCGATATGGAAGACCCGTCTTAGCGCCAGTAATGCAAATTGAAGCGATATGGACATTGTGCTAAAATGCACAAAGTCGCCCTGAATGGGAAATAGTAAGTATGGAATGGTTGTTCCTCACGGTTAGCTTTGTGGCGGTTCTGGCAGCCGCCATGATGTTGACGCGGCAAAACGCGGTGCATAGCGCGCTCTTTCTCATTGTTAATTTCGGCTGCGTCGCTTTTCTTTATTTGATGCTGGACGCGCCCTTTCTGGCGATGGTGCAGGTGACGGTCTACACCGGCGCGATCATGGTGCTTTTTCTATTTGTCATCATGCTGCTCGGCGCCGAGACGACCACCGACTCCTCGGGGCGGATGCGCTGGCTGGGGCTGGCCGGCTCCGGCGTCGCCATACTTTTGCTCTTGATTTTCGCCTTCCCGATCGCATCGGACATGCTTGCTGAAGAAAAGCCGGCGCCGCTTGACGCGCGCGCGCAGTTGCGCGTCATCAATGCGATCCCCGCGGGCGATGCGGAAGAATTCACCGTGATGGAAATGGGCTTCGCGATGCCGCTTGCGGGCAGCGTAAGCGCCAACGTCGCCCTGGACGCGGTAGACGCGACGATGCCGGATAGCCGGATTGACGGCGTCGCCTATAATGACGCGCGAGAAGCCATCCGCGGCTACACCGCCCTTGATGCTGGCGAATATACGGTTATCGTCGGCGTCGATGATGGCAGCTATGTATCAGGACCCATCTTCACAAAAGACCTGGTTCTGTCGCCGGATTCCGCCGTCTCGCTGGTGGTCTACGAGAATGAACAGGGCTTGGTTGATGTAACGGTGCTGACCGATGACATCAGCGCGCCGGCTGTGGGAAAGATGCGTCTGACGCTATTCAACGCGGTAACGGACCGGCAAGTGTCGCTGGTTGATGTTGGTCAGTACACGGCGCGGCGCAGTCTATGCGATGACTCGTCCTGCAATAGCTTGATCCCGCATCGCAAACTGATCGAGCAACTGCCGGCCGGCGGGCGCGCCAGCCTGGAGCTTGAAGAGGGCAGCTACAATCTGGCATTTGTCGATCAGAATCAGAACGTCTTGCGTACGCTGGCGGAATATCAGGCGGACCGGGGGCGAATTGAAACGCGTGTGCTGGTGCGCGAACCCGGTGTGCCGGGCAGCCAAGCCAGCTACCGCGCCGCCGTCTTCAGCGCAATTGGCGTGCCGGCATTTGGCAGCCCTGAGTCGGTGGGGCAGGTCTTGTTCATCGAATACCTGCTGCCGGTGATGCTGGTGGGCATGCTGCTGCTGGTGGCGCTGATTGGCGTGATTGTGCTGGCGCGGCCCGATGCATTGGCGCAAGCCGAGCGCCGCCGCATCAATCGCCGCCGCCGAGTGAACCGCCCGCTTGTCAGCGTGATTTCACAGCAGACGGGCGCCGATGTATTAAGCGGCGATTATCGGGCGAAGCTGACCGGCGGGCCCGATAATGGCGCGGACCAGTAGCGGCGGGGGAAGCTAGACGATGAATCCAATCGGCGTCGAACCCTATATCGTCTTGAGCATGGTGCTGTTCCTGCTGGGGGCGCTGGGTGTGCTCATGCGGCGGAACGCGATTCTGGTGTTCATGTCGGTCGAGCTGATGCTGAATTCGGCGAATCTGGCGCTGGTCGCCTTTGCGCGCGAGTGGGGCCAGGTCAATGGGCACGTATTTGTTTTCTTTGTGATGACCGTGGCCGCGGCTGAAGTGGCGGTGGGCTTGGCGCTGATCGTGAATATTTTCCGCGAGCGCCAGAGTATCAATATTGACGACTTGCAGCAGATGCAAGGCTGATTGAAGGCAGTCGGAAGAGTCTTTGGCAAATGGAAAACCTCCCGCTCCTGGTCCCTTTGGTGATACTTGTGCCAGCGCTCGGCGCATTTATCAACTTTTTCTTCGGTGCCAAGCTTGAGGAAAAATGGTCGGGTTATATCGGCTGCTTCGCTTCGATTTTATCTTTCCTTGTTTCATTGCTTTTGCTGACCTATGTGACCGGCACCAATGGCGGCGCGGCGGTTGTCAATCCGCCCTTTGTGGATGGCTGGCTGCGGATTGATTCCATTGGCTTGGATATCTCCTGGCAGCAGCGCGTTGACTCGCTGAGCGTGACGATGATGCTGGTGGTGACCGGCGTCGGCTCGCTGATTCATCTCTACGCCCGCGGTTATATGCACGGCGACAAGTGGTATCCGCGCTTCTTCGCCTATCTGAATATGTTCCTGGCTTTTATGCTCATCCTGGTCACGGGCAATAACTTCCTGATGCTCTTCGTGGGCTGGGAGGGGGTCGGGCTTTGTTCCTTCTTGCTCATCGGCTTTTGGTGGGACAAGAAAGCGCCCGAAGGCTGGAAGAACAGCAACGCGGCGCGCAAAGCCTTCATCGTCAATCGCATCGGCGACTTTGGCTTGCTGATGGCGATGTTCCTGATCTTCTGGACATTTGGCACGCTTGATTTCCATAAGGCGGGCGAGCTGCCCAATACGGAAGCGAAATACCTCGTCCACTGGCGCGAGCATAACGGGCTTCTGGAGCATAAGGAAGAATCCGCGGGCGAGGACGAAGCGGCGGATGATGGCCATGGAAGCAGCTACAAATGCGCGCCGGCCGCCCACGAAGCGGACGACGCGCATGGCGCCGATGACGCCGGGCACAGCGCGCCGAATCCGCTGGCCAGCGACATCCGCGCCATCTACTGCGACAATCACCATTTCGATATCGACTTGCTTGGCGTTTTCGGGCAGACGACCGAACGCTTTGGCAAGGGCGAGACCGTCGACTTCAACGGCTTCCAAATGGCATTTGACGATGTCATCTTCTTGATCGCGTTATTCATCCTGTTAGGCGTCACCGGCAAGTCGGCGCAGATACCGCTGTTCGTCTGGCTGCCGGACGCGATGGCTGGCCCGACGCCCGTCAGCGCGCTTATACATGCGGCGACTATGGTGACCGCGGGCGTCTTCATCCTGGTGCGCTCGAACGTCTTTTTGTGGGAATTGAATCACGGTGGATACGTCATCGGCATGGTGATTACCCTGGTCGGCGCTGGCACTGCGCTGATGGCTGGTTACATCGCGCTGGGTCAATGGGATATCAAACGCGTGCTCGCTTATTCGACGATATCGCAGCTGGGATTCATGGTGGCGGCGGTCGGCATCGGCGCATACGTGGCGGCGATGTTCCACCTGGTAACGCACGCCGTATTCAAGGCGCTGCTCTTCCTCGGCAGCGGCTCGGTCATCCACGGCGTCGAGCACGGTCATCATCACGCGCATGAGCATGGAGAGAGCGGCGATCATCACGACGACCATGCTTCCCCTCATAACGATGGGGAGTTTGACCCGCAGGACATGCGCAATATGGGCGGCTTGCGCAAGCGCATGCCCATCACCTATATCACCTATTTGATTGGCACATTGGCGCTGGCGGGGATATTCCCCTTCGCCGGCTTCTGGTCGAAAGACGAGATCCTGGCTGATGCCTGGTTCGAGGGTTTTGAGCTCAATGAGTTAAGCGGCTTCATCGCCTTTGGCGTGCTGCTGGTCGCGGCTGCGTTCACCGCCTTTTATATGTGGCGGCAGATTGTGCTGGTCTTCCTGGATGACGCGCGCAGTGAAGCGGCTGAGCAGGCGCCGGAGAGCAATGGCGCGATGCTGCTGCCGCTGCTGATCCTGGCGCTATTCACCATCATCATCGGCTTCATCAATGTGCCCAAATCAACGCCGATCTTCGACGGGATTTATCAACCCTACGAATTTAAGCATTTTCTCGAGCACAGCCTGGTTAGCGTTTCGCGCGGGCACTCGCTGGACTTCAACCTGTCCATCGCGGGCATCGCTTTGGTCTTGGGAATCGCCTCCATTCTGGTCGCCAACCGCGTTTACAAGGGCAATGGCTTGGGGAGCGGCAATCGTGATTTGCTGGAAGAAGGCGGCGCCTCGCGGCCGCTGTTCAGGCTGGCAAACGCCCGGCTCTATTGGGACGAAGTTTACGCCGCGCTAATCGAGCAGCCCTTCAATCGGCTCGCGGGATTCCTGGCTGATAGGGTGGATTGGGATTTCCTGCACAATTACTTCCACGACAGCATAATCAAGCGCGGCTTTGACACCATCGCCGACTTGCTTGGCAAGCCCTTCGATCTCGGCATTGTCGACGGCGCGGTCAACGGCGTCGGCGCTTTTGTGCTGCGCGCGGCTGAATGGATGCGGCGGGCGCAGACCGGCTACGTCCGGCTTTATGCGGTGGTCTTGTTCATCGGCGTGGTCGCCGTCATCGCCCTCATGATAATCCCCTTTGTTCAGACGCTGCTTGCAGGCGGCTCTTAAGGAGAAGGCAGTCCTATGGATGTAACTGGACTTTCGCTCACAACGATCACTTTGTTCCTGCCGATGGTTGGTCTCGCCATTCTGCTCTTCATGAACGGCGAGACGCAAAAGGCGAATCTGAAGTGGGTCGCCTTCGCGACCAGCGTGGTCACCTTTGTCGCTTCGGTCTTGATGTGGATCAACTTTGATCCAAGCACATCCGAGCTGCAAATGGCGCAGCGCAATACCTGGGCGGAGATCTCCCTGGGCGATTCCGTCATCAACGTCAGCTATTTTGTCGGTGTCGATGGCATCAGCATGCTTCTGGTTTTGCTGACAACGTTCATCATGCCGATAGCGATCCTGGGCTCCTTCGGCAGTCATATATTTGAAGAGCGCGGACGCGAGAAGCTCTACTACATCTTCTTGATGCTGCTCGAGTGGTCGATGCTTGGCGTCTTTGTCGTGCACGATTTGATCATCTTTTACGTCTTTTGGGAAGTCACCTTGGTGCCGATGTATTTCTTGATCGGCATCTGGGGCTCGGAAGAGCGGATTTACGCCGCCGTCAAGTTCTTCCTTTATACGATGGCTGGTTCAATTCTGATGCTGATCGCCATTCTCTATGTCGGCAATCGCGCCGGCACCTTCAGCACCTACAGCGCCGGCGGCGATATCGGCGTGATCGAGCGCGTGCATAACTGGGAGGGCGAGGGAACCTACTGGGATGGCGTTGGCCCTGAAGGTGAAAGCGAAGAAGCCGGCTTCCTCTTCAATTCAGTGGAGAGTTGGCTCTTCCTGGGCTTCCTGGTGGCTTTCGCGATCAAGGTGCCGATCTTTCCCTTCCACAGCTGGCTGCCGGACGCGCACGTGCAAGCGCCGACGGCCGGCTCGGTGATCCTGGCTGGCGTATTGCTGAAGATGGGCACCTATGGCATCGTGCGCTTCAACCTGAACTTGTTCCCCGAGGCGACGGTGGCTTGGGCGCCAACTATCGCCTTCCTCGGCGTCGTTGGCATCATTTACGGCGCCTGGGTCAGTTATGCGCAGGACAACGTCAAGAAGCTGGTCGCTTATTCATCGGTCAGCCACCTTGGCTTCGTTGTCGTCGGCATCTTCGCCCTCAACGCGCAGGGCTTGCAAGGCGCGACTTTGCAGATGGTCAATCACGGCATCAGCACCGGCGGCCTCTTTTTGATTGTCGGCATGCTATACGAGCGCTGGCACACGAAGGAGATGGCTGATTACGGCGGGGTTTGGAAGATGATGCCGCTCTTCGGCGGGATCAGCCTGGTGATTTCGCTCAGCAGCATGGGCTTGCCTGGCTTGAACGGCTTCATCGGCGAGTTCACCATTCTGCTTGGCTCGCTGGGCAGCGATTATCTGGGTTTCGCTTTCACGCTCTTCGCGACGCTGGGCGTCATCATGGCGGCAGTCTATCTGCTGAAGATGTTCCAGCACGTATTCATGGGCGAATTGAAGAAGCCACTGAGCAGCGAAGCGGGTTACAAGCTCAGTTGGAGCGAGAAGGCGGCGTTTATCCCGATCCTCATTATGATTTTCTGGATGGGCATTCAGCCAATCGTCTTCTTCAACATGCTGGATGTCTCGGTGGATAGCATTGTTGCGCTCTTTGTTCGCTAGGAGAGACCATGTTTGAGTCGCCAACAATCGCGGAGTTCCTGGCGGATTCCAACCTGGCATCAACCTTGCCGGGCGCATTGCTTTTGACCTGGACGTTGATTCTGGTCCTGGTTGATTTATTCGCTGGCGAAGACCGCGCGCATTGGACGCCGGTGGCGGCTTGCATTGGCTTGGGCATCAGCTTCCTGTCGAATCTCTTTGTGTATTCGCCGGCAGAAGGTGAACAGATCGCGCTCTACGGTATGTTCATCGCCGATGCCTTCACCGGTTTCCTGAATATGGTGATTCTGGTCGCCACTTTGATCGCGATCTTGATGAGCTGGGATTACCTCAACCGCGCTGATATCCATCGCGGCGAGTATTATATCCTGGCGTTGATTTCATCGGCGGGCGCAATGTTCATGGTGGCGGCGAATGACCTGATCGTCATTTTCGTCGCGCTTGAGTTGCTGAGCATACCGCTCTACATCCTGGCGGCTTTCCGCTCGATCAAGAATGATGGCAGCGAACTCTCGCTGAAGTCCGAAGAAAGCGGCATGAAGTATTTCATCCTGGGCGCCTTTTCCAGCGCATTCTTGGTCTTCGGCGCGGCTTTGGTCTATGGCGCGACCGGCGCCACCAACATCCCGCAGATCTTCAGCGTCGTTGGCGCAATCATCGGCGGGACATCGGCCGCGACATTCTATCTCTTGATTGGCGCGGCTTTGCTCGTGGTTGGCTTGGGATTCAAAGTGGCGGTTGTGCCCTTCCATATGTGGACGCCCGATGTTTATGAAGGCGCGCCGACGCCGGTGACCGCCTTGATGAGCGTGACGGCAAAGGTTGGCGGCTTCGCGGCGCTGCTGCGCGTCTTGGTCACCGGCCTTTCCGCGCTGGCGCTGGCTGAGGGCGGGGCGGCCGCCTGGCAAACGACCGCGACCATCATCGCCATATTGACCTTGGTGCTGGGCAACTTCGTCGCGATTTCCCAGCGCAATCTCAAACGAATGCTGGCTTATTCATCAATCGCGCACGCCGGTTACATCATGGTGGCGGTGGCGGCGGCGGGAACGGCAACGGCCATTGACGCGGCGACGCAGAGCGCCTTGGTGTACATGATGGCTTATATGTTCACCAATCTTGGCGCATTCGCCGTCGTTATGGCAATTGAGCGGGAAGACGGCAGCGGCGGCAATATCGAGGATATCACCGGCTTGGCGAAGACGCGTCCGCTAATGGCGATGGCGATGACCGTCTTCATGCTCAGCTTGACCGGCATCCCGCTGACGGCTGGCTTCGTCGGCAAGTTTATGGTATTCGCCTCGGCGCTCCAAGCTGGCTTGTTCGGGTTGGCGATCATCGGCGTGTTGACCAGCGTCGTCAGCGCTTTCTATTATGTGCGCGTGGTGGTCAATATGTACCTGCGAGACAGCTCGGTCGACTTGCAGCCGGCGCTGGAGACGCCCTACGTCCGCTGGGCGATTAACATTGCTTTGGCTGGCACGATGATCTTCGGCATCTTCTATCCGCTGGCGACCAACTTGGTCGGCATGGTCAGCATTGCCTGAGCGCGGCGCCGCCCAAATTCAGCGCCTTATACCGAGGCTGAGCGGTCGCTGGCTTCGTATTCGTTCCCTGTGAGATTAGCTAAGCTGTACGCAGTTTTGTCGACGGGTCGGTCATGACGCGCAGAGAACGGGAAGGTTTCCTCTGGATCATTTTGGCGGCGGCCGGTTTTTCCCTCATGCCGACCATGGTGAAGCTGACTTACCTGCATTCGAGCTTTGAGCCGCTGGACGTTGCCATTTGGCGCTTTCTGATCGCCGCGCCGCTGATGTGGGCGCTGGTGCTGCTAAGGCGCCGGTCCAGGCCAGCCGCCGCCGCCGACGATCTGCCGATAACGCGCTTGCTCATCATCGGCCTCATCATTGCCGCAGCCGTAATGACAGCCTTCTTTGCCTTGGAGCGGCTGCCGGGAAGCGCTTACATTGTTTTGCTATATTCTTATCCAGCGATGGTGGCGCTGCTCTCGCGCCTCATGGGGGACAGGATCCATGCGAGAACCTGGTTCGCCGTGGCTTTGGCGCTTGTCGGCGTCGCGCTGACCGTGCCAAATGCGTCGGCGACGGCGGATGCTGACATGCTCGGCGTCGGCTTGGCGTTGCTCAATGCCGCGATCATTGCGATTTATTATCTGCTGACGAGGCGGGCGCTTGATGGCGTGGTTGATGTGTCGCGGGCGAGCGCTGTGATGATGGCGGGCGCATTAATCATCATGTGCTTGCTCCTGCTGCTTCGCGGCTTGCAATCCCCCCAGAATCCGCTCACTCTGATCCTGCTAATTGGCATCGCGGTATTCGGCACCGTCTTGCCCGTCTTCGGCGTAAACATTGCGGTACAGCGCATCGGCGCGGCGCAGGCATCTTTGGTCAGCACGGTTGAGCCGATCATGTCGATGGTTGTGTCGATGCTTATACTGAGCGAAGTGATAATCGCTTTGCAGTGGCTGGGTGCGGCGCTTATCATCGGCAGCGTGATTGCGCTTCAACTGCGGCCGCGAAAAGGCATAGACCTCAGTATCGCTCACGAGGCGGCTTAGGCGCGGCGCAATGTCTTATTCCGACCAACTGCCAAGCGAATTGCTCGCCGATATCAAACGCAACCGCGAGGGGCGTCTTTCGTCGCGACAGCGCATCGAGTTGGTGACGGAACCGCTGGCGACCTTGCTATTGCTGTCTGTGCCTTTGATCTTGATCGCCGGTCGATACGGTCCCGCGGGCCGCGTCTTCGTCCTGTTGCTGGTCGCCGGATTCGCCTTGACGATCGTTATGCGCGCTTTGCGCTTCGCTCGCGTCAAACTCTGTTATCGCGTGTTATTCGCCGAGCGGCTCAGCGCTCGCTGGATGTTCTGGCGAAAGACGAGCTTGACCGACCGCTCGGGCGAGCCGGTGCGTTTCGATCACCGGCTGTCGCGCAAGCTCAAGATAAAGCCCGATCAAAGCCTCCACGTTTACTATGTTGAGGCGGGGGACCGTCGCATCATGCTAAACATGACGCCGCGCGATCATCCTCAATCGGAACTCGCCGAGCCAAGCGACAACTTCACCGCCGCCGGCGGGCTGCATTATGCCGATTGAATTCAGCGGCGCTGCGGCGCAAGAGAATGCGCAGTCTAGCGCGGCTGAGACGGCTGCCCTGGGCCTGGCGCAGGTGCAGGCGGCGCTGGATCAATTGGCGCCCGGCATCAAGATCATCGAATTTGACAGCTCCACCGCTACCTCGCAGCAGGCGGCTGACAATGTCGGCTGCCACCTGGGGCAGATCGTCAAGAGCTTGGGCTTCATGATCAACAAGTCGCTGCCCGTACTCGTTTTGACCAGCGGCGATCAGATGATTGATGAGCGTAAGCTGGCGGCGCTGTTCGGGGTTGGGCGAAAGAAGGCGCGCATGATGAATGCCCAGCAATGCCTGGCGATCCTCGGTTACGCGCCCGGTGGCGTCCCGCCAATCGGCCATCGCGGTGGCGGCATCGCGGTGTATCTGGATGAGTCGCTGAAGCGCTATGAAACGGTCTACGCTGCGGGCGGCGCCGCCAATGCGATCTTCCCCATGCGGCTTTCCCGGCTGCAAGAAGTGACGGACGGCGCCTTTGCCGATCTGATCAAAGCTTGAGGACTCGTGCTGACGGGCGACAAGCCTAAAGCCGAATGGCGCCGACCAAGCCGACTTTTTCTTCCAACTGCTCGAGGATGTCCAGCAGCCGCTCTTGCCAAAGGTCTGCTTCAGCTGATAGCTGCACTTCGGTGCGGGTGACGGTCACATTGTCGCCCAGCGTCAGCGCCAGCAGGTCGCGATTGATGGTGGCGAGGAATGGCAACTTGATGCGAACCTGCTCGCGCGGCATCAAGACGTGGGTTGCGCGGATCGCCAGCGCCAACACCTTGACCCGAATTTGGAACAGAAGCCCTTCCACCGCCGCCGGCAGCGCACCGAAGCGGTCTATCAATTCGGCCCGCATAAGCTCGACTTCTTCGCTGCTTTTGATATTGGCGATGCGGCGATAGAGTTGAAGGCGCAGCGCCATCTCCGGGATCCAATCGGTCGGGAGATAGGCCGGCAGCGGCAGATCGATAATGAGCCGCTCGCGCGCGGAAGCCGGCGCCAAAGCAGGGCCGCCATCCGCCGCGCCGCCGCCTTGATCTTTGACCGCCTGCTGCAGCATCTCGGTATAGAGATGCAAGCCGACGCTGGCGATATGGCCCGATTGGCGCATGCTTAGAATATCGCCGCTGCCGCGCATCTCCAGGTCGCGAATCGCGATCTGGAAGCCGGCGCCAAGCTGCGCATTCTCCGCCAAGGTCTCCAGCCGCGTACGCGCTTCTTCTGTGAGCCGGCCGGGACCGTGAAAAAAGTAGGCGTAGGCTTGCTGCGCCGAACGCCCGACGCGCCCCCGCAACTGATATAGCTGCGCCACGCCAAAGAGGTCGGCACGATCCACAATCAGAGTGTTGACACGGGGCATGTCGATGCCGTTTTCGATGATCGCTGTGGAAATCAGGATATCGAATTCGCCGCGCGTGAACTCGGACATGACCTTTTCCAGCGCGCGCGGCGCCATCTGCCCATGGGCGATTGCAATGGTGGCTTCCGGCGCGATGCCTTCGATCTTGTTGCGGATGATGTGGATCGACCGGACGCGATTATGCACGACGAATACTTGCCCGCCGCGCTCAAGCTCGCGCATGATCGCCCGCCGCGCCAGCTTGTCGTCCCAGTAGCCGACCTGGGTGATCACCGGCAGACGCTCTTCCGGCGGCGATTGGATCATGCTGATATCGCGGATGCCGCTTAAACTCAGATAAAGCGTACGCGGGATCGGCGTCGCCGTCAGCGTGAGGATGTCGATGCGCGCGCGCAGTTTCTTGAAATGCTCCTTGTGTTTTACGCCGAAGCGCTGCTCCTCGTCGATGATCATCAAACCCAGCTGTTTGAACTGAATATCGGCGGAGAGCAGGCGGTGGGTGCCGATCACGATGTCGACTTCACCGTTTGCCAGGCGAGCGGCTATAACCTTTTGCTGCGCCTTGGTGCGGAAGCGCGAGAGCATTTCAATCACGACCGGGAAAGCGGCAAGCCGCGCCTTGAAGTTGTCGTAATGCTGCTGGGTTAGCACGGTGGTCGGCGCCAGCACAGCGACTTGGGCGCCATCTTGCACCGCCTTGAACGCGGCGCGCAGGGCGACCTCGGTCTTGCCGAAGCCAACATCGCCGCAGATCAGGCGGTCCATTGGCTTGCTGCTGCGCATATCGGCTTTCACTTCCTGAATGACGCGCAGCTGATCTTCGGTTTCGACAAAGGCGAAGCCGGCTTCCATCTCGTGCTGCCAGGCGCTGTCCGGGCTGAAGACGAAGCCCTCGGCTTGCGCGCGCCGGCTGTAGACCTCGAGCAGCTCTTTCGCTTCTGCTACCGCGTTGCGCTGCGCCTTGTCGCGCGCCTTGATCCACTGATCAGGCTTGCCCAGCTGGTTGAGCTTGGGCGCTGTCTCTTCGGCGCCAACATAACGCGAGAGTCTATCAGCCTGATGGATCGGCACGTAGATGGTGTCGGCGTCCCGATATTCGACCAGCAGATACTCGCGCTCGGTGGCGTTGACGGTGCGGTGGCGCATGCCCATGAAGCGGCCGATGCCATAATCGACATGCACGACATGGGCGCCGATTTCCCAGTCGGTGTACGATGTATCGGCTGCCGCGCCGGCGCGGGCGCCTTTCGTTTCGCTTCTGCGCCGCGGCTCCGGGCGCGACCAGCCAAATATCTCGGCATCGGTGATGAAATGCAGGGCGCCGTCATCGCTCGCCAGCGACCAGCCTTCAGCGGCCGATCCGCGAACGAAGCGCAAGGAAGCGGGCGGCGGCGCATCGTCGATGGCTTCCACCGTCGGAATGATTGCGGAGGCATCCTGCTCGTACCAGAGGTTCGCCAGCCGTTCAACCTGCTCGGTGATGATCACCGCGCGGCCGCCGCGATTGCGCAGCTTGCGAACGCGATTAAGCATCGGGCGCAGTTGCCCGCCGAAGCGCTCGCCCGGCTCAAAGGCGCGCGCCGCTTCGCCCGCCGGCAGGCTGGCTAGGGCAACGTGCGGCAGGCGCTCGAGGCGCTGCGCCAAGCCCTTCCAGGGCAAATGAGGTGGCGGATGGTCGGACGATATCTGCCCCGACGACAAAGCATCAAGGCGATTCTCGTCCGCGGCGTCGGCGAGTTCCTGCGCTGTCGACTCCAGAAAGTCGGGCTCCTCAAGCAGAATCAGCGCATTCTCCGGCGCGTAATCCAGCAGGCTGGCTGGCGTTTCATAGAGATAGGGCAGGTAATGCTCAATGTGGGCGAAGGCGCTGCCCTGCCGCAGCGATTCGATATCGGCGCTCAGGCTGGTGGATTGGGCGTCGCCATCGCGATGCGCCTTTAGCCACTGCTCAAGCTTGGCGCCGAGGGGCGGCGTCATCTGCGGCAGCGCTTCCCGCGCTGGCACAATTCGCGCCGATTCCACGCGCCGAATGCTTCGCTGATCGCCGGGGTCGAATAGCCGCAAGCTGTCGATTTCGTCGTCAAAGAATTCGATGCGCAGCGGGTAGTGGCTCGCCAGGGGAAAGATGTCGAGTATGCCGCCGCGCCGGCTGAATGCGCCTGGCTCAATCACCACGGTCGCCGGTTCGTATCCCATGCCGATCCAGCGCAGAATCAGCGCCTCCATTTGATAGCGCTGACCAAGCTCAAGGTCGATTGTCGCGCGTTGAAACTGCTCCGGCGGCAGCGTCGCCTGCATCAAGGCGCGAGCGGAGGCGATGACTATTGGATGGCGCCCGCGCTGATCATTCGCGAGCGCGGCCAGCGCGTCAACGCGGCTGCGTATGATGCTGGCGTCCCAGGGGGTTCGATCGTAGAGCAGCGCGGATGGCTCCGCGAAGCGAAACAAGCGCGCGCTATCCTCAAGCCAAAGCGGCAGCTGTTCGCTGACATTGTAAGCCCGGCGAACTGCCGCCGTCAGGAAGATAATCGGTCCGTTCCAATCCTTCGCCAGCGCCGCCAACAGGAAGGGACGCGCCGATCGAACGCTGTCGAAAGCGGTTTTCCCATTCTCGGCTGCGAGTTGGTTGAGCAGGGTTCGATAGCTCCCGGCAGCGCGAAGGATGTCGAGCAGCCCCGACAGGTTCAGCGTCATTTTTGCCTTTAATTGCGAGATTGTTAGCGGCGGATTAGTATATCAGAGCGTGTTTTGGTGGGCTAGGCGCGTTAAGCCCGGCGGGCAGGCAAGTCATACGAATCAAGTCTGTAGGGGCGTTTCGCCGAGACGCCCGAAGCGACCTCTCAATATTACGGCCGAGCCAAGGCACGCCCCTACAGGTTCCTGCGTTCGGGTGGGCGACTCACAGGGTCGCGTAGACACTGACCGCCAGTCGCCCTTACAAATTTCGTCTATTTTGGGGGCTTAAAACTGTTGCCCAGTCGCGATATCAGATCCGGCAAAATCCGACTTTGACCGGCCGCTGCATCTCGTTTTAGAGTAGGTGATGAGTCGATCAGTTTTGATAAGGGGCTTGTTCGCTGTGTTCTCGGCGCTTCCTTATTGTCCGCTGCGGTTACATGTCCGTCTGAGTTTATCGGCGCTTGTGGTTTTGTTATTCGCGCTTCAGGCTGGTTTCGTATCGCCGCAGGGGGAGGCGCCGCTGCCAGCCGCCTGCGAGACTGATGGCCGAAGACCGCAGAATCGCTTCTATCAACGCGGCGACGCGCCCGATGATTTGAGTGATGATGAGCTCTGGATCGTCTCCGACTGGGAGGCGCAAGGCATAAACTCGGCGATCATCGAGGGCGGCTTGGCGCTCTTGGCGGAATCGCGGACGCGACAGTCGCTCATCATAATGCGGAACGGCGCCATCGCCTACGAAGCGTACTTCAACGGCAGCCGCGCGACTGACAGCAATAACATCGCCAGCATATCCAAGAGCATGCTATCGGCGCTCGTCGGCATCGCCATTGAGCAGGGTTATTTCGAGTCCACTGATGAGCGCATCGTCGATTATCTGCCGGCTTACTTTGAGGAAGCAGCCGACCCCGCAGCGCGAGAATTAACGCTGCATCATCTGCTGACGATGACCCACGGACTGGCCTGGGAAGAAAACGAAGCCTCGCGCCGGCTGAACCGCAGCGAAAATTGGGTGGCGGATATCCTTAGCACCCCCTTGAGCAGCCAGCCTGGCGCGCGCTTCAATTACAGCACTGGCGTCTCGCATGTGCTTTCGGCGGTCGTGACCGAGGCGACCGGTATGAGCGCCTGCGAATTCGCCCACCGCCATCTTTTTCAGCCGTTGGGGATTGAAGCCGAGTTCTGGGGCGTCGATCCGCAAGGTTATTTCACGGGGGGGCATAGCGTCAGCATGACCGCTCGCGAGATTGCGCGCTTTGGCCAGCTGTTCTTGGACGAGGGGCGCTGGCAGGGGGCGCCGATCGTGCCGGGCTGGTGGGTGGCGGCTTCGACCGCGCCGCAGATCGACATCGGCAACAACTACGCCGGTTACGGCTATTATTGGTGGCTGAACCGCATCGCCGGCTACGATATGTATTCTGCGCTTGGGGCGGGCGGGCAGATACTGCACGTGATCCCGGCGCTTGAGATTGTGATGGTGACCACGCACGGATTCCGCGGCAACCAACGAGACTATGCGGAAGAAGCCGAATCTTATGATTTCATCTGGAATTTCTTGATTCCGGCGATTGAAGCGCCCTAATCCACCAACGCCTGATAGGTCAGCGCGCGGAAATCCTGCTGAAATGGCAGCATATTATCCATCAGTTGCGTCATAATGATGCCGAGCAGTTGCTCCTGCGGGTCGACCCAGAAATTGGTCGCCGCCGCGCCGCTCCAGCCATAATTGCCATCCGAGTTGAGCACGCCGGTTTGAGCCGCGTCCATGACGACGTCAAAGCCGAGCCCGAAGCCTCTGCCCGGAATAGGAATGGGACCGATGGCGAGCGGCAGCAAGTCCGGCGCGATGTGATTGCGCGTCATGAATTCGAGCGTCTTTCGCCCGAGGATGCGCGCGTCGTTGGCTTCGCCTTCGTTCAAAAGCATGTTGGCGAAGCGCCAATAATCGGCAGTGGTGGAGACCAGCCCGCCGCCGCCCGATGGCGCTTTCGCCGGTTTTGTATAATCGTGGAAGGGGATATTGGGCGCGCCCTTGTATTCGCGAAAGCCGCCCTCTTGCGGCAAGTGCTGATAGAGCTTGGCGAAGCGGTCGAGGTTATGCTCGGCAACGTGGAAGGCGGTATCAACCATGCCAAGGGGCTGGAATATCTTCTCTTCGAGGTAATCTTCAAAGGGCATATCAGCCAGCACTTGAACCAGATAACCACAGACATCGGTGGCGATGCTGTAATTCCAGGCGCTGCCAGGCTGGAAGCGCAGCGGCAGTTCTGCCATGCCGGTGGTTTTCTCTTCAAGGGTCGCCGTTTCGCTGCGAAAGATCGAATTGCGATACATCTCGTCGATTGGCGTGTCGAGGAAAAAGCCGTAGCTCAAGCCGGCGGTATGCGTCAGCAGATGGTGGATCGTCATCGGCGGGTCCTGCGGCGCGAGCTGCTGCCCCAGGAAACCGACGCCGCTTAAAACCTTCGTCTTGCCAAAGGCGGGTATATAGCGGCTGACTGGTTGCGGCAGCTGGAACTTGCCGCGCTCATAAAGCTGCATCAGCGCGATGGATGTGATCGGCTTGGTCATGCTGTAGATGCGGAAAATCGTATCGCGCTCCATCGGCCGCCGGTTCTCGGCGTCGCGATAGCCGCAGGCCTCGAAATGAGCCACTTCCGACCCGCGCGCGACAAGCGTGACAAAGCCGGCGGCCTTGCCGCGATCGACATAATCTTGCAGTTTGCCCTTGATATTGCTCAGACGGTCCGATGAAAAGCCGACGGCTTCGGGCGCAACCATTTGCATAGCAAATCTCTCCTGTCTTGTGTTGGCGACGGTGGGCGACTCACAGCCGCGCGTAGACACAGCGGGTCAGTCGCCCCTACAAGGCTTGTTCCGTATTGTGTTGTTCGCCTCCGCCGCACAGCTCTCTGTGGCCTCCGTGTTGCCTCGTTTCCTCAGTAAACGCAAGTAAGTCATGCGAAAAAGGGCGATTCTAATCTGATTCGAGATCTGTAGAGGCGAGACTTGTCTCGCCCACTTTGTCGCCATTGTACATGTGGGCGACTCAAGAGTCGCCCCTACGACGTTCCTTCATTTTGTTGCATTACTTTATTGGACCTACTTCTGTGGTAAAGCCTTGCAATTCAACTCACTTTCGCGTCTTTCGTAGCGTACCGGCAAGTAGCGGTCAAGTCTTACAAGCTTTGCGCTGTTATTGTCCATTAGTTTGCAATGCGGGATTCACTCTTTCCTGACTTGGAGTTGCCCAATTTGCGACTGTAGATTTCGTTTGTAATCCAAGGCCTTTGGGTGCTGCGGGTTTATCGCCAGCGCCCGTTCAACCGCGCTTATTGCCGCCGCCGGCTCCCGCTCTCGGGTGGTGTCCGCCAGAATGAGATAACGCGCGACCGCTTTCTTGGCATTGTCCTGCGCGAGGTGCCATTCGGCGATGGCGCGCTGCACGTCCGTTAATTCCGGTTTCATGGTCACAGCTTTAACCCGTTCCGAGTTTGCCCTTCCGCTTTCCGCTTGATCTTCATATAAAGCCGCCAAGGCGAGATGCCCGGAAACAGCCGCGTCAATCATGCCGAGCTTCTTTTGTATGGCGATCAATTTCCTAAGCGCCTTGACGTCTGATGGCGCCAGTTCGCGCGCGCGTTGATAGCGAACGAGCTGCGCCTCTAGTTCTGCTTTCGACTGCTGTTCGCTCTGGTTTGGCGCGCCGCCGTTGAATCGGGACATGGCGAGCTCAATGCCATCGCTTAGCCATGCTTCAATGGCTTCTGCCGCGCGCGCCGCCAATTCAACTGCTTCGATCGCATCATCGCCTTTGAAGGGCTGCAGCACATAATCGACCGGTTGCATTTTTCCCGGCGGGCGCCCAATGCCGAAGCGCAGGCGAGCAAAAGCCTTGTCGCCCAGGTGCTGGATGATGCTGCGCAAGCCGTTTTGACCGCCGTGCCCGCCCGCTTTTCGCAGACGCAGCGTGCCGAAGGGCGTATCCAGGTCATCATGCACAACCAGAAGACAGTCGATGGGAATCTCGTAATAGTCCATCAGCGCGCGCGCGGATTCGCCGCTGCGGTTCATGAAGGTCAGCGGCTTCGCCAGCTTGACGCGCTCGCCACGGATGGCGCCATCCCAGGTTTGGGCGCGCTTCTCGCTGCGTCCCGCGCCGAAATCATGGCGAGCAGCCAGCTCGTCAATCACGCGCCAGCCCACGTTGTGACGCGTCCGTTCGTATTTGGCGCCGGGGTTGCCCAGCCCGATTATCAGTCGCTTTGACGCCATTGCCATTCCAATGAGAATCTTGATGTCGATATGTTAGCAGAGCCAGCGTCAGATTGTATAGCGAAGGCGACGGCTAAATGGGGCTGTCATCGACATAACGCGGATAGCTGCGCTTCGCGGCATCGGCGCGCGCCAGATCCAAATCCAAGGTGACAAATGGATTGTCTTGCGCGGTCGTCGCCAGGACGGCGCCATCCGGGTCGCAGATCCAGCCAGCGCCGCCGAGCGTCACATGTTTCGCGCGCCCGGCGTGATTTGAAGACAGGCAGAAGGCGCCAGCCACCACCGCCGCTGTCCTTCCGCAAGCCAGCCACTTGTCGTTGCTGAAGGCAGGTGTGCTCCGCGGGTTGAGCAGCAATTGAATGCCGCGCTTGCCATAATCTCGCGCATGCTGCAGGAACCAGATTTCGGTGCAAATCATCACGCCAATTGACAGCTCGCCGAGCAAAAAGGGTTTGAAGTCGATCGGCGCGCGATCATACCAGTTGGCTTCCCAATAACCGTCATCGTTCGGCAGATAAGTCTTCCGGTGGATCCAGCGCAGCCCCTGCTTGGCAGTCCACGCGTATGCGACATTGTGGCGCGCCCCGTCTTCGTTGCGCGGCGCGGTGCCTACAATCAAAGGCGCGTTAAGTTCGGGCAGGCGCTTGATCCAGCGTTCGTGAGCGGCTAGCGCCTCGCGCCAGCTGGCCTCGTCGCGTTCGCGCTCAGCGCAAAACCAGGGCGCAAAGCACATCTCGGGCAGCAGCAGCAAGTCGGTTTGCCGCGCGGCGACATGCGCCTTCAGCGCTTCCCATTCGGGCGCCAGTTGGCTCGCGTCTAGTTGCGTAATCGTCGCCTTCATCTCAGATGCCGCCGATCAAGCCAGTTCGCGCTGTTGGCTGAATTGCGTCTCGTAGAGCCGGGCGTACAATCCGTCATGATTCAGCAGCTCGGTGTGCGTGCCTTGCTCGACAATCGCGCCGCGATTAAGGACTAGAATCTTGTCGGCCGCCAGAATCGTGCTGAGGCGGTGGGCGATGACGATACTGGTTCGCCCGCGCATGATTTGGCTGAGCGCGTCCTGGATCAGCGCTTCCGATTGGCTGTCGAGGTGGCTGGTCGCTTCATCAAGCACGAGAATCCGCGGGTCCTTCAAGACGACGCGCGCGATCGCCATGCGCTGCTTTTCGCCGCCGCTGAGCCGGTAGCCGCGTTCGCCTACGATGGAGTCATAACCTTCGCTCAGCCCCATAATGAACTCATGAATGTGGGCGACCCGCGCCGCCGCTTTGAGCTCGGCTTGGGAAGCGTCCGGCTTTGCGTAGAGCAAGTTGGTTCGGATCGTATCGTGGAATAGATAGGTCTCTTGCGTCACCATGCCGATGTTCTGCGCCATCGTGCTCAACGTCAAATCGCGCAGGTCGTTGCCATCAAGCGTGATGCGCCCCGCCGCTGGATCATAGAGCCGCGGAATCAAGTAGGTCAAGGTCGTCTTCCCAGCGCCGCTGGGTCCAACCAGCGCGACCAGTTGGCCCGGCTCAATGCGGAAGGAGATATTCTCCAATGCGATTTCGCGCGCTTGGTGGGCGGCCGCGGCTCTCGGCGCACTGTTCCTGCGCCGCCCAGGTTCGCCCGAGCGCGTCGCATCGACGCTGGCGAAACGCCCGATTCGCTCGACATCGGAGAGCAGCTGCGCGTCGCTGATCTGATAGCGAAAGCTGACATTCGCAAACTCCAGCTCGCCCTCAATCATTTCCAGGTGTATAGCCTGCCGCTTTTCTCTAATCTCTAAAGGCAGGTCAATGACTTCGAAGACGCGCTCGAAGCTGACTATCGACTGCGCGAAGTCTATCGGCGCGTTTGTCAAAGCCTCCAAAGGGAAATACAGCCGCTCCAGATAGACGGCAAAGGCGACAATCATGCCAATCGTGAAGGTTCCTTCAATCGCCATCAAGCCGCCGACCCAGTAAACCAGCGCCGTACCAATAAAACTCGCCAAGCCGATGAGCGTCGAGACTTGCATGCCCATGACCGATCGCTTGATCCCGGCATCACGCACATCGGCGGCCCGCCCGGCGAATTGCCTTACCTCGGCATCGATACGCCCGAAGAGCTTGACCAGCAGGGCGCCGCTGATATTGAGCGTTTCGTTCATCATCGCGTTCATCTGCGCGTTGTGGGTCATTTGCGCGCGCACCAGCTTTTGCAGGCGGGCGCCCAAGCGCCGGACTATGAAAATGAAGCAGGGAAAAATAATCACGCCGACCAAGGTCAGGCGCCATTCGAGCGCGAGCATAATCGCCATCGTCGCGGCCACGGTGATCACATTGGTGACGAAGGCGACGATGGTGTTGCTGATGGCGTTCTGCGCGCCGACTACATCATTGTTGAGCCGGCTCATCAGCTCGCCCGTCCTCGTATTGGTGAAGAAGCGCAGCGACATCTGCTGCAAATGGCGATACAGCGCGACGCGCAGGTCGTAGATCACGCCCTCGCCGATGGTGACATTCAACTTCCGCTGCACGATGCGAACGCCGCTTCTGATGAGCGGGATGATGACCAAGCCCAATGCCAGCGCGTTTAGCTTTGGGATGTCCTTTTGCGGCAGCGCCACATCTATGATTTCGCGGAATATCAGCGGACTTATCAAGCCGAGCAGCGCGCCCACGGTTATCGTTAGCAGCATGCCGGCGATGTGCAGCCAATAGGGCCTGGCATATTGCAATACGCGGAACAGCAGCCGCCGCGAAACCTGGAGTTTCGGTTTATCTTCAGCGCCATGCCAGTAGCGGCCCCAGCCGCCGCCTCTCATCATCTCGAAGCAGCCCTCCTTGTTTGACTATAGCATAGGCGACAAGCAGCCGGCTGAACCACTGCGCCAATGGCTAGGCGCGCTATCCATTTGTTTAGGTCGGGATTTTTGGAAGCGGCGAGACAATGCCGTTGCGCGGAACGTTTGGCGCGGCCGGACGCGGCGCGCGGCTCATGGAATAACTGCGGGGGGCCTCAGCGATCCAGCGCCAAGCCGCGCACGATCGCGCGCGCGTCTCGCATATTGGGCGCGAAAAGCACTTCGCGCCCTTCAACGGCGCTGTTGAATGTCTTCTGAATCGTTTGATAAATCGTGCGGATGGCGCCGTTCGCGCCCACGACCACGCGGGCGCCTTCGTTCGGGCGCGCTTCGCCGGAGGCGAGCAAGGTCTTGGCGGCGGTAAGAACATCGCGCGGAATAGTTGTGCCTTCCAGGTCAATTATCAAGTCGACGAAGTGTTCCACGCTGCCGATCAATTGATCCGCTTTGCGCACCGCTGCTTCTAATTCTTCCCAATTCCATTCCGACTCGAATTCTAGAAGGATGACCGTTTTCTTTTTGTTGTCCCAGCGGGTGACAATTGCCATCACATCAATCCTGTTGCTCGTCCTCAGCCTCACATCGCTATACGTACGATTATGCCAGGAGTTGCCACCGATTCCAGTATTATCTTTGCCGCGCCCAAGCTCTGGAAACAAGCTGGATTTGGCTTGAGCCGACTTAGTTGGCGACGATTTGAAAAGCCACGGGCGCAGCCACGGGCTCCCCGTCTACACGGATCTCGACGCTCCAGCTGCCGACGGTAAAGGACGTGTCGGTCTGGTCGATGAAGAACCAAATGCAATTGTCGTTGATGTCGTGTTCTCGGTGAAAGCTGAAGCTGACAATTTCTGTTCCTGAGCGCTGCCAACTTGACGAAATGGTAGCGCCGGCGGGAATGCCGTAGGCGCGCCCGACCACGTAAATCGCCGTCGAAGCTGGCGTGAAACGCGGATTGATATCAATCGCGCAATCAAACTCGTTGACACCCGATGCCATGGTGATGTTCTCCAGGCGCGGTCCGCTGCCGGTGGGTGATGGCGGCGGCGTCACGACCGGGGGCGTCACTATGGTCCTCGGCGATTGGGTCGACTGGGGCGAGCCGGCTGGCGAGGAAGGCGCCGCTTGGCTGGCTGGCGGCGTTTGCCGGGCGGGCGCGGCGATCTCGTTCACCTGCGCTAGTCCTTCTACAATGTAGGCGGCATCGGTGCCCAGGCTAATTAGATTGGATGCGAGAAATGTGCCCGCGGCTTCCGCCTGGACGACGCGTGTGCCAGCATGGTCAAGCGTCGTTTGAATGCGAGCGCGGACGACCGTTGCTGTGGTTCGCAGGGATTCTATGTTGGAGAGCGCCTCATCATAGAAAGCGGTCGCAGTCTGCTGCGGGTCGGAAGAGCGGCAGGCGCTCAAGCTGATGGCGACGCCAGCAGTAAGCAGAAGACCGATAACGCGGCGCCGGCTCCATGAGAACATGTTGATCATAATGGGCAAGATTATAACCAACTAAACAGAAACCGCCTTACGCGGCGTAAGACGGTTCAGTGGAGTGGAAGCGCCGGGGACCTGCCCCCCGGGTCCGCTGGTTTCGACTCTCGCACATCTACAAGCTTAGCCCGCTGAAGCGTTTCACGCAATGCATCCCAGAGGGCGCGGTTCACATTGCGCTAGCCGATTGATCTTGGCGCCGTCTTATCGGCGTGGACGGCGGGCGCCCTAGCTTTTTATGACACTCGTTGCAGTTCGTGAAGGGAGACGAAGCTGCAGGAGCGGTAGAGGGCTCTGTGCCTCTACACCCTCAGTCAGGTTGGCTAAGCAACCATCGAGAGGGGTTGGAAATTGGGTTTTGCACCTATGTGCGTTGCCAGTTTAACGTGTCGTGGCGCCACGGCTTGCCGTGCGGCTTCAGCCACCAACGTCGAATCTAGTTCGCTCCCATGATGGCTGATGATGCGGGCTGCCCAATCAACCCTTATCACCAGACAATAACAGTATACCACATACGGCGACCGATGTGAAGCGTTAGGATAGTATAGAATAGGGCAATCGCATCAAATTTTTCTTTTACCACCGAGTACACAGAAGTAGAACAAAGTAAGTAATGCGAAAAAGGGCGATGCTAATCTGATTCGAGATCTGTAGGGGCGAGACTTGTCTCGCCCACTATGTCGCCATTGTACATGTGGGCGACTCAAGAGTCGCCCCTACGAC
>JAJEGA010000100.1 GCA_022820125.1 Anaerolineae bacterium
GGCAGGACACGATTGCCTTTTTCCGCGTACTGCAGCGCTATCCGAAATGGCCGCGCTCAGCTTTGCGAGCGACCAGCCTCCTGGAACGGGTCAACCGAATGTTGAGGCGACTTTTCCGCCCTAAAGGGGCTTTTCACTCCAGGGCAGGCTTAATTGCCACTGTCGCTCGCGTACTCAATCCATATCGGCTCGTTTGAATTTCAACCAACTTCGATACACTACCACGATGCTGGCGTATAGCGAGCCACGTCCATATCGGGTATCATCATGGGGGAATCTCAAAGCGGGAGACGGCTGCAGTTTATGCAACTCAGAGCCAACCCTTTCAGACCAGACAAGCCAATTGACAATTTCGAACTATTTGCGGGCCGGGCGCATGAACTGACCGTTCTGATTCGCTCAATGTTCAATACCGGCCACGGCAACGCTCGGCATATGATCGTCACCGGACCTCGAGGTATTGGCAAAAGCTCCTTCATCAATCAGATACATTCGGTAACTGACAACGGCGATGATGTCTTGGAGAAGCTTGGCATAGACGCTGGCGACTTTCGCTTCCGATTCCCGGTTTTTAGGTGTCGGGCTCGCAAAGATCTAAGCACTGAGCAAATTGTTACTTCGTTGTTGGAGGCAATGCCCACCAAGATCAGCGCTGAGAACATTCGCAGCATCGTGGGCGATTTCGTCGGCCGATGGAAGCCGTCGGTTTCCGTGCCCGGCCTCCTGACTTTGGAGCATCAGTCGGAAGCGGCCTTGGATATCGGACGCGAGTTTGTTCGTACTGTGTCGAACCTGTGGTCGGCGATCAAGGATGACTGCGACGGCATCGTCTTCATTATCGACGAGATTGATACTGTGGCAGAATCGTCAGGCATCGCATCCTTCTTAAAGGTGACAACTGAAGAATTGGTGGATACCGGGCTGGATCAGGTCGTGTTCTACTTGGTTGGGGTGGACGGCGCTATGGAACACCTCATGCAAGATCATCCGTCCGTCGCAAGGGTGTTTGAGAATATTGAGCTGCGTCCGATGAACCGAAGCGAAAGCCGAGAGGTAGTTCATCGAACTCTCAACAGCGCGCGCAGCAGCCGCCCTGTGCGAATTTCGGACGAATCGCTGGAATGGGTAGTGGATACCGCAAGTGGATTCCCCTCCTTTATACATACCTTGTGCTTTGAAGCTTTCGAATATGATTCTGACAGTTTCCTTGACATGGACGACTTCGACAAAGCCGCAGATGAGGTAGTCTCTCGAATCAAGCGCGCGGAATTGGGCCAGCTCCTTCGCGCCGCAGGCGCCGGCGACTACAGGCGCATCTTGATTGCGATGGCGGAATATGAAAGTACGCTCGTTCCATTGGCTTACATCGGAAATGAGATCGGTAGACCGTCAAACGAATTGAGTTCATATATGAATAGCCTAGTCAAGCGGGGCATAATCGAAAGGGAAGACCGCGCAATATACCGATTTGTTGATCCCTTGCTGCGGCTCTATGTTCAAAAGCTGGATGTACTTGAACCAACCTTAACCTCTCTTTCTGATAAGGAGTAGAAAAAGCGCATCATCGTTCCCCGCGCGATTGCCTCAATGCTCGATTCTAGCGACAAGGTGCTGCGAAGTGATATAATCATGTCTGAAGCCGAAAGTATACAAATCTAGGAGATGTCTGTTGGATTTGATTGGATTGATCAAGGAACTGACTAGCAGCGGTATCTCCGACTTTGTGTTTGTCGGCGTTATTCTGTTGGCGGTGCGCTATTGGCTTAGTGAATTGCGCCGCGATATCAGCAAAGAGATTGATGATAAAATTGGCGCTGTCCGGGGCGACTTTCAGCAGTCGCATCAAGAATTGCGACAAGAGATCAGGGACGTCAGGACTTATTCAGAGCAATCGCACACAGAACTTCGGCAAGAGATCAGGCAAGCCAGGACCTATTCAGAGCAGTCGCATCAAGAAACGCGGCAAGAAATTAAAGAAATCATGCTGCACCTCATTGACGTGCGCGAACGGCTCGCCAATATCGAAGGTCGGCTTGGCGCGCCAACGCCCCGAATGAGCGCCGTATCGCCACCGCTAGAAGCGCCCGCCGAAGAGCCATCGGCGCAAAGCTGAGCTTTGCCATGACCTACCAACCCATAACCCGCGGCGTCATCCGCCCGACCGTCACGCCCCTCAAGCCCAACGGCGACATTGAATCGTTGCATCAATCAACACCTGCGCCGCAATCCTCGCTTGATTGCCTCCGCGCGCAATTCTAGCGACAAGCCGCTGCGAAGTGGTATAATCACAGCATTAGCCGCAAGCGGCCGCATTCAGGAGACCTGTGGTGGACTTGACATCCTTGATATCGCAATTGGTTGACGCTGGCATTGGCGATGTCGCTACCATTGTCATCGTTGTCTTGTATATTCGTTACTCATCTAGTGAAACGCGCCGCGAAATCAGCAAAGAGATTGATGATAAAATTGGCGCAGCCAAGACAGATTTGGAACAATTGATCAAAGATAACCGTCAGGAAATTGCGGCAGTCAGGACAGAATCGCGGCAAGAATTCAGCGCGGCCAGGACATATACCGAGCAATCGCACACTGAATTGCGGCAGGAAATCCGGGAAGCCAGGACTTATACCGAGCAATCGCGAAAAGACATGCGGCAAGAATTCAATGCGACTAGGACAAAGTCCGAGCAGTCGCATCAAGAAACGCGGCAAGAAATGAAAGAAATCATGCTGCACCTCATTGACGTGCGCGAGCGGCTCGCCAATATCGAAGGTCGGCTTGGCGCGCCAACGCCCAGAATGAGCGCCGTATCACCACCTCTGGAAGCGCCCGCCGAAGAGCCATCGGCGCAGAGCTGAACCAGCCCATGACCTACCAACCCATCACCCGCGGCGTCATCTGCCCGACCGTCACGCCTCTCAAGCCCAACGGCGACATCAACCCGGACATGATCCGCCCGCTGGTCGACTGGCTCATCGACAAGGGCGTCGCCGGCATCTACCCGCTGGGCAGCACGGGCGAGGGTCCGTTATTCACAACCGACGAGCGCAAACTGGTCGCCGCCGCCACGGTCGAAGCGGTCGCCGGGCGCCTGCCGGTGATCGTGCATACCGGCGCCATGACCACCGGCGAAACCATCGAGCTCACGCGCCACGCGCAAAGCATCGGCGCGGACGCGGCTTCGGTCATCACACCCTGGTATTTCCAACATAGCGAAGAAGCGCTGGAAGCCCATTATCGGGCGGTGCTTGAGGCCGTCGCCGGTTTTCCTGTTTGGCTATACAACCTGCCCAAGTTCGCCAACAACAATTTGTCGGCGGCGCTGGTGACGCGGCTGGCGCGGGCTTACGAGAACTGCGTCGGGCTGAAGGACAGCAGCGGCGATCTGCTGACCATGTGCGCGGTGAATCATCTTCAAATGGGGCGCTTCAACACCGCCATTGGTCCGGACAATCTGATTCTCGCGGGCTTGGCGCTGGGCTTGGATTGCAGCGTCTCCGGCAACAGCAATCATTTTCCCGAGATTGTCGCCGGCATTCACGACGCCTTCCACGCTGGTGATTTGGCGGCGGCGCAGCGTCTGCAGAAGCAGCTCAAAGCGGCGAGCGATGTGATCGGCAGCGCCGGCTGGCTGACGGCGGTCAAAGGCGTCTTGGCTGAGCGCGGCTTGCCGGTGGGTGGCGTGCGCCTGCCCATGCTGCGCGCCTCGGATGAAGCCATCCGCGCTTGCATCGCCCAGCTGCGGGCGTTGAAGGTGGATTTGTCGCGGGTCTGATACGCATTCCAGCCACATTCATGCGGAAACTGTAGGGGCGTTTCGCCGAGACGCCCGCAACAATGCGGCAAATCGCTTGGGCGTTTCAGCGAAACGCCCCTACACCTCGTAGTTTGATGAGTTTCGCTGTCCGGTGTAATTCCCACGCCAAAACCGCTACAATCTGTCGCGTTATTGTGAATGCGCCACAAAGGCTCCTCCATGCAAATTGACGAGATGCTGCATGATCTGCGCCGCGCCATCGGGCCGGACCAGGCGGCTGCCGACCGCATGACGCGCGCGCTCTACAGCACTGATGCCAGCAATTATCAGATCATGCCGCTGGCGGTCACCTTCCCGCGCGATGCCGATGATGTGGTCGCTGTGCACGAGATCGCGCGAAAGTATGGCGCGCCGGTTTTGCCGCGCGGGGGAGGCAGCGCCCTCGCCGGGCAAGCGGTGGGCGAAGCGGTCATCATGGATTTCACCCGTCACATGCGCCGTGTGCGCGGCGTCAATGCCGAGGCGCGGACGGTTGATGTTGAGCCGGGCATGATCCTCGGCGCATTGAACGCGCAGTTGGCGCCGCTGGACTTGATGTTCGGTCCCGACCCGGCCAGCGCTGAGCGAGCGGCGATCGGCGGCGTCATCGGCAATAACGCGACTGGCGCCCACAGCATCCGCTACGGCATGACGGCTGATCATGTCGCGCGCTTGCAAGTGGTGACGGCGGAGGGCGATCTGGTCTGGCTGGATGAATCGACCGCCGAGCTGGAGCGCATTCGCTCGACTGTCAGTGATCTTGCAGCTGAACACGCGCCCTTGATCAAAGCGCGCTACCCGAAAACCTGGCGCACGGTCGCCGGTTACGCGCTCGATAAAATCGACCCCGCTGACGTCAATCTGAATTGGCTGCTCTGCGGCTCGGAGGGCACGCTGGCGACGGTGGCGCGCGCCGAGCTGCGCCTGGTCGAGCGCCCCAGGATCGAGCATACGAGGCTGGCGCTGGTTCATTTCGACACGCTGCGCGCTTCGCTGGAGGCGACGCCGCGCATCCTCGAACTTGAGCCGGCCGCCATCGAGCTAATGGATAAATTCTTGCTGGATAAAACGCGCGAAGCCGCCGGTTATCGCGACCGCTTGACCTTCGTCGAGGGCGATCCGGAAGCGATTCTGGTGGTCGAATTCGTCGGGACGGCGCGAGAGCTGGATGCCAAAGTCAAAGATCTGAAGGCGCATCTGGCGCGGCTGGGTTTCCATGGGGCGGTGACGATCGCCGAGACGCCGGCGCAGCAAGACGATGTCTGGACGGTGCGCAAAGCCGGGCTCGGTTTGATGATGAGCGAACGCAGCGAAGCCAAGCCGGTCTCCTTCATTGAAGACGGCGCTGTGCCGGTCGAGAACCTGGCGGATTACATCAGCGATGTCGAGCGAATCATCCACGACAACGACACCACCTACGCCATCTATGCCCACGCCAGCGCCGGCTGCCTGCACATTCGCCCGCTGATCAATCTGAAAACGCTGAAGGGGCGCGATCAGTATCGCAGTATCGCCGATGCGGTGGCGCAGACGGTCAAGAAGCATCAGGGCACAATCACCGGCGAGCACGGTCAGGGCTTGGTGCGCGGCGAATTTAGCGAGTACCTGTTTGGACCCGAGTTGATGGACGCTTTTCGGCAGGTCAAGCGCGCCTTCGACCCGGGCAACATGATGAACCCGGGCAAGATTATCGATTCGCCGCCGATGGATAGCGCCGAGCTGCTGCGTTATTCGCCGGATTACGAGGTGATCCAGGTGGACACGCGCTACGACTGGTCGACTGACAATGGCTTTGCTGGCTCGGTTGAGATGTGCAATGGGGCTGGCGTCTGCCGCAAGGAAGGCGTCGGCACAATGTGCCCGTCTTATCAAGCGACGCTGGACGAGGCGCATTCGACGCGGGGCCGCGCCAATGCCCTGCGCGCCGCCATCAGTGGCGTTCTGCCGGCGGGCTTGGGCGATCCGGCTGTCAAGTCGGTGTTGGATCTTTGCCTCGGCTGCAAAGCTTGCGCGGCCGAATGCCCGTCGTCGGTCGATGTCGCTAAGCTGAAATCGGAATTTCTGGCGACTTGGCAGGACCGGCATGGCACTGACTTTGCCACGCGCGTCTTCGGCAATATCCACCGGGTCAATCAGCTGGCGGGCGCCCTGCCAAAGCTGAGCAACCTCGCGCTGAACAGCCCGCTGGGAAGAGCCGGCGCCGGTCTGCTGGGATTGCCGACCGAGCGTCCGCTGCCGAAATACGCCGACCGTCGTTTCACTGCCGGGCGCTATGCGAGCCATGAGGCGCCCGATGCTGTGCTGATCGTCGATACCTTCACCGAATGGAATCATCCCGATGTGGGGCGGGCGGCGATGGATTTGGCGCAGCGGCTTGGTCTGCGCTTGAATGCGGCGCGCCTGCCGCGGCAAGGCTGCTGCGGGCGGCCGGCCATCAGCAAGGGCTTGCTGGATAGCGCCAAGGCGATGGCGCATGACAATGTGCTCGGCTTGCAGCGCGCCAATCCCGATGCGCCTTATATCTTTGTTGAGCCGAGCTGCCTGAGCGCCTTCAAAGACGATTACTTGACCCTGGTTGACCCCGGCATGCAGGCCGCGGCTCGGTCGCTGGCGGCGCGCTGCCTCAGCGCCGAAGTTTATTTCGCTGACGAACTTGCTGAACGCGCCGAGCGCCTCAATTGGAAGACGGACAAGGCGCGGATTCTATTGCATGGGCACTGCCATCAGAAGGCGCTCTGGGGCACGGCTGATACGCTCAAGTTGCTGCGCTCGATTCCAGAAGCGGATGTCGCCGAGATGAACACCGGCTGCTGCGGCGTCGCCGGCAGTTTCGGCTATGAGCATTACGAACTGAGCATGGCCATCGCCGAGGATCGCCTGCTGCCGACCATCCGCGAGAATCCGGACGCGGCAATCGCGGCGCCGGGGACATCTTGCCGCGCCCAAATTAATGATGCGGGCTTTGCGGCGAGGCACCCTATCGAAATCGCGCTGGCGGCGCTGGTTGATAGTTGAGGTGAGAATGCCCATGTCAAAATCAGAGATTGAACTCATTGAGATTACGGGCTTGCGCGAGTTTCTGGCGCTCAATGTGATACGCGTGAAACAGCGGCAGCGCCGTTTCACCAAGAATGTCGTGCTAAGCTGGATGCAATCGCGTCATCCAGCCGTCAGCTTTTACCGCGTCGATTGGCAGGGGGTGCTGGTCGGTTATGTCATGCTCATCCACGCGCAGGAGCCGACGCAGTGGATCATAGAACGGCTTACCATCGACCAAGAATACCAGCGGCAGGGCCTTGGTTATGCCGTGGCTGATCACTTGATCGACATGGTGCACGGCTTCGAGAACAGCGAAATGGTGATCGCGCGCTACGAACCGGAGAATATCGCCGCGCGCAAGCTGTTTGACAAACTTAAATTCAAGGTGCAGGACGAGCTCTTCCGCGATCGGCACGTGGCTGTGCTCAAGTTTGAATTTGAAGACGACGAAGATGGCGATGACGAAGACGGAATTGATGCGGACGACGACGATCATGAGCTGGATGACGACGAAGAATGGCTGGACGACGAAGACGACGAAGACGAGGAAGACTGATTGTGTCGCAAGAGCAAGCTCCCGCTCCCGCGCTGCTGCCCGAAGCGATCCGCCGCCGGCTGGAACCGTTGATGCTGGTCGCGCGGAAGGTGCGGGCGGGCGCCATCAAGGGCGATCGCCGCTCGATCAAGCGCGGGTCTAGCATTGAATTCGCCGATTATCGCAATTATGTAGCCGGTGATGACCTGCGCCAGCTCGACTGGAATATCTACGCCCGGCTTGAGCGACCCTATATCAAGCTGCTGGAAGATGAGGAAGATCTGGCTGTCCACCTGATACTCGACGCGTCAGCCAGTATGGACTTCCCGCCAGAGGGCGAAGCCGATCAACACAAACTGCTTTACGCCAAGCGCATCCTCGCCGGGCTGGCTTATGTTTCATTGACCAGCAACGACCGGCTTATCCTGACCGCGGTCAGCGACGGGGGCGCCGCGACTTTCGGCCCGACGCGCGGGCGGGCGCAAGGCATCGCCGCCTTGCGCTTCATAAGCGATATCACCGCCGCCGGCATCACCGACCTCGATACGATGCTGGCGGATTATGCGCTGCGGGCGCGCCGCCCCGGCTTGACCATCGTCATCAGCGATATGTTCTCATACGAGGGACGCTATCTTGGGGGGCTGCAAGCGCTGCTCAGCCGCGGGCACGAAGTGGCTTTTGCGCATGTGCTGGCGCCGGAGGAGCTGCAGCCGCCGGTGACTGGCGACCTGAGCCTGATTGATGTGGAAACGGAGGTCAAGCAAGAGGTGACGCTGGACGGCGTGATGCTAGGCATCTATCAGCAGCGGGTGGCCGCCTGGCGCGATGAGATCCGCAATGAGTGTTTGCGGCGGGGCGCCCATTATTTCCCCCTGGTGACGGATAGCCCCTGGGAGCGCTTGATTCTGTCGGATATGCGGCGTGCGGGGCTGGTTAAGTAGGTGCTGTGCTGGTTGTCTCGATGACTTCTTTGGGTAGCAAGCTATCTTGGTCATAGAATCCCGTAAGCATGGCAATTAGGTCAATGCTTTCGTCCAACTGCTCCCAAGAAACCGATAGACCGGTAACATGGTAATTCTGTCTCTGTCTATCGCTGGCCTGCGCTAACTTGACGGAAAAGCGGGATGGCAGACAGAGGATGCGACCATCCGCCAACGCGAAAATGATATGGTCATCCGTAAAGCGCAGCGATTTCGGAATGTTGCGCGTATCGTCAACGAATGGAACACGGTCACTTCCACCACTGGAGTGCCGCGCTCCGCCCTCAAGGTATAGCCAAGTCGTAGGAATGTGCGGCTGGGAGCGCGTATTGCGCTGGTTGACGGGCACGATGTACAAGCCAGTTAACATTGCCACCAGGTCAATGCCATCGTCCACATCATGCCAGTACACGGTATCGCCATAGCTGATGTAGTTCTGCCGCTGCTCGCTTGTGGCGTTTTGTATGGGTGGAAACCAGGGGAGTGGTGCGCCGATAATGCGATCATCCGCCAATTGGATCATGGCGTACTGGTCGGTGAAGCGGACTTCACGGGCATGACAACGCTTGTAGTGTATAATCGGCCATTCGTCCATTTCATCAGCGTCCTTCATTTTACTCGTTGCATTCTATCATTAACCGTGAAGCCGTGACCATTCTCGAAGCAGCAGTGCTTGATGCTGCTCTAACAGCGCTCGAATCCGGCGCCTCTCCCGACCATTGAAGCCGTCGTAGCTTATAACGCGAACGGGTTGCAACTCTGCCTTAAGTTTGTTTCCTCCTCGAAAGACGTGAACGTGCGGCGGTCCATGTTCGTTCGTATGGATGACAACATCAAATCCATGTTGCCGTCGATTCAGGATTGTTACCAACGTTTCTCTCAACCTCAGTGCAGTCGGGTTAGAGCAACAGAGTCATAGCGAATCAGGCGCGCTGGTTCCTCAAGTCGTGACGGCGCTGGCTTGTTCAGCCGCCTCCGTCGGACGCGGCTTGTCTTTGATATATAAGCCGGTGAGCATGGCGACCATGTCGATGCCCTGATCCAGGTCTTCCCAGTCGACAGTGAAGTAGTTGAGCTGGTAGTTCTGCCGCTGAGCGTCGCTGGCATCCTGCAGCCAAGGGAAATAGTAGCGGGGCAAGCCCAAGATTCGCCCGTCCGCCATTTCGATCATGAGGTGCGATTCCGTGAAACGCACTGCTTGAGGCGCGCAGCGCTCATCATGCACATAGGGTATCTTTTTCATTGGGCTGGTCCTTCGCATCATTAAGCGCTGGCATTTATGAATCTTGCAGCCGTTCCCAGACTTCAAACAGCAGGCTTTCGTGTTCTCGCAGCAGATCAACTATTTGTCGTATTTCCCGGCTGTTAAAATTATTGCTCATCGAAATGACCTCCATCGTCTCGAGGTCGATCTTTACTTGTCTTCCGCCCTTCCAGACGTGAACATGCGGTGGATCATGGTCGTCCGGATAAATCCTGACATCGTAGCCATGACGCTGCTTGTATAAGACAGTTACCATGAAGCCTCACAATCCTAGTATACAGAGTGGCCAAACGCTGTCAACGATAGCAGACGCCTACAACGCCACCAAGCCGCCATCCAGCGCAAGCGAATGGCCGGTCACAAAAGACGACGCGTCCGAGCAGAGCCAAACGACCGCCTCGGCAATCTCGCTGGCGCCCCCCAGGCGCCCCATCGGGATCGCCCGCTCCATGATACGCGCCATCAGCGGATTGCCTTCAATCGCGCTTTGCGCCATCGCGGTATCGGTATAGGCCGGGCAAATGGCGTTGACGCGGATGCCCAGCTTGGCGTATTCGATCGCGGCTGATTTGCTAAGGCCCACGACCGCATGTTTGCTGGCGGTGTAGGCGGCTGCTTTGGGCGCGCCGATCAAACCGGCGACCGAGGCGATATTGACGATTGAGCCGCCGCCGCGCGCGAGCATCTGCGCCAGTTCCGCTTTCATACAATGCCAGACACCACGCAGATTGACGGCCAGCACGCGCTCGAACAATTGGTCGTCGGCTTCGTGCAATCGGGCATCAAAGGAGCCGGCGATGCCTGCGTTGTTGACCGCCGCGTCTAGCGAGCCAAAAGCTTCAACCGTCGCCGCGACCATCATCGAGACATCAGCCGCTTCGGTCACGTCGCAAGTTAGCGCGATGGCTTTGCCGCCCGCGTCCATGATGCGCGCCGCCGTTTCCGCCGCGCCTTTGTCATTGATATCGGACACGCAGACTGCCGCGCCCGCCCGCGCCAAAGCCAGCGCGCTCGCCCGCCCGATGCCGGACGCTGCGCCGGTGACCAGCGCGACTTTGCCCTCCATTTGAGTCATGTCACGATCCTCTTCAGATTGTGTTCTCTTATGCCAATATCCTAACCAAGCCTCTGCGCAATCCGTAGGGGCGGCATATCATGTCGTCCGCAGGGCAATCGCTTCAAAACTGGCATCCCCTGCGATGAGCAAACTTAAACTGAAATTTAACCACCGAGGACACCGAGAGCGCCGATAAATGCGATTGATTAGAGATTTCGCGGCATATTGTCGCAACATTTTTGGATGGGAAGGAAGTTTGTCGACAAGGTAGCGGCATGCCTGCCTAATTCAAACAATGGATTTAGGGGAAGAGCCATCAAAAGAACCTAAACTCTGTGTCCTCTGTGTACTCGGTGGTAAAAGAAAAATTTGAAGCGATTGCCCCGATGTCGCCCGCCGAACTGCGAGAAGCCACGGTCGCCCTGTGATATAATCGGCGCCAGCGCATCACCTTGGAGACTACCGCATGATTGACGATCCGGTTCTGCTCAACGACTGGCACGCGGTGCTGCCGCTGGCGCAGCTCGAAGCGGCGAACAACGTCATCGGCGCCCGCCTTCTGGGCGAGGACATCGTCATCTGGAAATCCGGCGAGGGGCTGCGCGCCTGGAAAGACCTCTGCGTCCATCGCGGCACGCGGCTGTCGCTGGGCGAGGTCTTGGAAGAAGGGACGCTGCAATGCCCCTATCATGGCTGGACTTACGATGCCGCTGGTCAGTGCGCGCGCATCCCGGCGCATCCCGAGCAGACGCCGCCGGCAAAAGCGCGCGCTTTCACTTATCAGGCGGCCGTCGCTTACGATTTCGTTTGGGTCTGCCTGGGCGAGCCGGCTCATGACATCCCGCCCTTTGACGAGTGGGACCATCCCGACTATCGCAGGATCCTCTGCGGCGCCTATGAATTCCAGGCGGCTGGTCCGCGTATGGTGGAGAACTTTCTTGATGTCGCCCATTTCCCCTTCGTGCACGAGAATATCCTGGGCACGCAGGAGCGGCCCGAGATCCCCGATTACGAGGTCGTCACCGACGAGACGGGCGTCACCGCCTCCGATATCCGCGTCTTCCAGCCCAATCCCGATGGCAGCCATATCCCCAATTGGGTGAGCTATACCTATAAGGCGCACCGCCCTTTGGTGGCGTATTTTCGCAAGGAAGCGGAAGAGAAATTCGCCATTCTGCTGATGGTCACGCCGATTGAAGAAGTAAAATCGCTAATGTGGATGTGGATGCTGATGACGCAGGACGACAGCACCGACGAGTCGCTGCGCGCCTTTCAGGATGAGATCGCGCTGCAAGACTTGCCCATCGTGCAATCGCAGCGGCCCGAGCTGCTGCCGCTTGACTTGCAGGCGGAGCTGCACCTGCGCAGCGACAAAACGGCGATCGCGTACCGCCGCTGGCTGAATGAACTGGGTTTGAGCTTCGGCACGAGTTGAGGCGGCGGCGAGCCACAACCGAAAGTCGTCGCGGACGTATATGCTGACGAGGGCTGAATGAAGGGTTGACTTGCAGGTTGTCGCCGCCAATGCTGGCGCTGGCGATTGCTGCTTGTGACCGCCGCGCGCTCTCGCTGGCAAGGGAAAGATTTGCTTAAGATGGAAAAACGCAAAAACCCAACGCTGCTTGAAGTCGAGATTCGCCGGCGCGTGGAAGCCAAATATGAAGAGCGCAACGCCCTGGTTGTGCACCTGACCAGTTACGCGGTCATCAACGTCATGCTCTGGGGGATTTGGCTGTCTTCCGCCGGCGGCTTCCCTTGGCCTCTCTTTGTCACCTTCTTTTGGGGCATCGGCATGGCGGGGCATCTGCTGGATTATTACAACAAGCACGGCGGCGGCGCGCAGAAGCGGGAAGCGCGCATTCAAGAAGAAGTCGAGCGGCAGCTGCGGCGGCTGGAGGAGCGAGAGCGCGGCATTTACGCCGAAGAGGGCGAGGAAGACGCCGATGTCTACGCCTTGGACGATGTTGAATTGCGCCATGTGCGGCTGTCGGACGATGGCGAGCTAACTGGTATTGATGACCCGGGCGAATACAGCAACCCCAAGAAAATAATGCAGCAATCAGAAGAATAGTGTAGCGGCGCTTCTTGAGTCGCCCGAAAATATAGGCCATTGAAACTTTGGGCGACACAAGTATCGTCCCTGCATCAGTGCTTGGGCGACTATACCTTGTTAAGACGGGCGGTGATGGTGTTAGAATAGGAAAGGGCAGGGGCTTGCGACGGTTTAGGCAGCCCAAAAGCTTGGAGATGCTGAAACGCTGAAACTATGATTCGCTTAAAGAGACGCAACACTGCCTGGCTGGTGGCGATGGCGCTGCTGATTGGCTTCGCCTTGCTGGCGGCGCCGGTTTCCGCGGCGGTGCAATTATCGCTGATCGGCGCTTTGGCGGTCGCGGTCATCGCTTCGATGATTGAACTGGGGCCGGAACGCGCCAGCTTGCTGGATGTGCTGCATCGGGCGCCGGTGCAGCGGCGCATCACACCACAGGCGCGGGAAGCCTCGGAGCGGGCGGCGGCGCGCGCCGGTTATTTCAACCGCAGCGGCATCGTCATGCTCGATATCGGCTTGATCGCGATGCAGACCGGCGTCGAAGGCTTGGCGATGCGGCGCACACGCAACATCTCCAAAGACGACGACGGCGCGCGCCCCTTCATCACCTTGCACGTCACGCCGGAAGAGGCGGAGCGGCAAGCGCTGATCCGCTATGAGATTTACAATCATCTCGGCGAAGAACAATACGTGCATGAGATGAAGACCTTCTTGCGCGAGGGCGAGCTCAGCCTGCTGGCCGATCATCATCTGCCTTTGGCTGGCAACACCAATGTCGATGGAAACGGCGATTGGGATCTGCGCGTGTACATCGACAACAGCCTAATCGGCATGCACAACTTGATGCTGTCGCCGTCGACGCGCGAACGCCACCGCCGGCTGAGCGGCGAAAGCGAACTCGACGCGTCGCTGGTTGAGCGGCGCCGCAACTTGCAAGACGCCGTCATCGTCGAAGAAGCGGAACAGCCGCAGTCGACGCAACTTAAGGATTTGCTCCAGCAGACCGGCTCGGGCAGGCGCGCCGGGCGCTCGAGCGGCCGCGGCTGATTGAGGACGAACGCATGGAAAATCGCAACACCTGGTTTCTTGCCTTTATCCTGCTGGCATTGGGGGCGGTGGCGCTGCTCGGCAACAGCTTCCCGGTGATCCTGGTTCTGCTCGGCCTGCTCTTTCTCGTCCGCCAATTCGACAACGACAGCTCCAGCAGCAATGTGAGAAGCGAGTCTTATGACTACGGCTATGAATATGAGCAGCAACTGGAGGAAGAGGAAGAGGATTACGAATACGAGATCTTTCATCAGCAACCTGCCAGCGCCGAGCAGCGCGTTTATCGCCATGCGCTGGAATCGGTGACGCGCGCCGGGCTCGACCCGGACGAGGTGCAGGTGCTCGCGGTAGACATTGGCTTGCTGACCACCAAAGAGCAAGGCGAGCCGCAGATCTACCGCACCTGGTCGCTGCCCGATGACATCGATTATATCCAGCCCTTTGTGCAGCTGCGGGTGCCGACCGAAGCCAACGGCGATATTCGCTTCGAGATAATCGACGCCGTTGGCGACGCCGTCTATATCCACGAAGACAGTTTCAAGCTGACGCGCGGGCGCAATTTCCTGACGCCCAATACGCGCATGCCGCTGCACGATCAGATGGAGCTGGATGGCAAGTGGTCGCTGCGGGTCATCGCTGATGGCGTCACCATCGCCGATCACCGCTTTGAGTATTCCGAGGCGACCGGCGCCAACATCCGCCGGCACATCGGCGAGGACGGCGAAATCAACACCGAGATGCGCGCCGTCATGGCTGAGAACCGGGTGCCCAAGATGTCGCTTGATGACTTGCTCGCGTATCAAGGCGAGGAAGAGGAAGAAGAGCGGCGGGCGCGTTAGCGGATTGAGGCAATCGTCTTTTGGCGCCTCCGCCATGTTTTCTAAGGGGTATCGAGCAGGAAACTCATTCCATATAGTCGGCGAAGTCATCCAGTGGGTCGTGAAAGTTGTCAGACATCCATACTTGGCCGCGGGCGCTTCCGGCTTTGCGCGGTTTTTTCGCCCTTATGGGAGTCGGAACAAGCCGTACCGCCCAGCCATTTTCGGCGGTGATTACGACCGTCTTGCCTTTGTGCGCATCCGAAAGCAGTTCGTTCAAGCTATTCTGCGCGCTTTTGACGGTGTAGGTTTCCATCTTTCCTTACCCATGCGAAGTTCATTCACAGTGTAACAGTTCTAGTCTGATAGTCTACCGAGGCCGCGCTATCCGATTAAGAAACACAGCCCGACTTAATGTGCTTGACATACGCCGTCTATTGGCGTAGAGTAGAGTGACAATACCCCCTGGCGACCTCACGATAGTTCGTCAGGCAATTTGCGGGAGGCTAGCGAAAATTCCTAGCCTCTCCGTTTTTTGCAGCCAAGGCAAAGGATCAATGATGTTTCGCCTAGCGATTTTTGTAGATGGAGCCTATTTGGAGAAGGTCGCGAAGCGGAATCAGGTAAGCGTTGATTACGAAAAACTCTCCTCCGAGATTCATACGCGGGTAAACGCGCGAACCCCAACAGCGCCAATGGATCTGTTGCGTACTTATTATTATAATGGCTCGCCCTACCAAAGTAATCCCCCCACTGAACGTGAAAGAAAATTCTTCCAGAACCGCCGTAAGTTCTACGACGCTCTAGAGCGGCTGTCTAGTTTTACCGTAAGATTGGGTGTCGTTAAGTATCGCGGCAAGAATAATCACGGTCAGCCAATTTACCAACAAAAGCAAGTCGATCTACTGCTAGGTTTGGATTTCGCTTTACTGAGCGCCAAGCGCTCCATCACGCACGCCGCGGTAGTAACCGGCGATAGCGATATGGTGCCTGCCCTTGAGGTGGCAAATAGGGAAGGGATTGCCGTCTGGCTATTCAGCGGCGAGCCGCGAAGCCGCGCCAGGGAATTGTGGCAGGCGGCCGATGAACGAGTTGATCTCGATCAAACTTTCTTGAATGCGATCCGACGAGTCCGATAGTTCCCACGCACTTCATTAGCAGCGCTGACAAAGTACTACACGTCCTCGCTGGCGACCCAACACCCGTCAAGAAGTGCTCGATTACACCGGCGATATCGAAGGCGGCGCGCGCCGAAGCTGTCGCTTGACGACTTGCTGGCGTATCAAGGCGAGGAAGAGGAAGAAGAGCGGCGGGCGCGTTAGCTTGCGGCCCGCTTGAAAGCCCGCGCCTTCTCCACATACTGCGCCGCCGTCCGCCGCATCATGGCGATCTCTTCAGCCGTCACCTGGCGAATGACGCGCGCCGGCGAGCCCAGTATCAGCGAGCGCTCGGGGAAGACCTTGCCTCCGGTCACCAGCGCGCCCGCCCCAACCAGACAGTGAGGGCCGAAGCGCGCGCCGCTCATGACGATGGCGCCCATGCCGATCAAGCTGTAGTCGCCGACTTGCGCCCCGTGCGCGATGGCGCGATGCCCCACGGTCACGCCCGCGCCGATAATCAGCGGCAGATCGGGGTCGGCATGGCAGACCGCGCCATCCTGGATGTTGCTCCCGGCGCCGATGTGTATGGACTCGCTGTCGCCGCGCAGCACCGCATTGAACCAGACGCTCGCGTCCGCGCCCAGCGTTACATCGCCGATGACCACCGCGCCCTCGGCGATGAAGGCGGTGGGGTGGACTTTTTGTTGCTGGAAGATCGTATGGTAGGGTTTCATTGGCGGATTGTGGGCGACCCAATTGGGTAGCCCCTACGCTATCACATCGGGGAAGACCTCAGCCTGCCCGCTCCGCCAGCACCAGCACGTAGGAACCGGCGGTGTTGGGGTCGCCATCCGTCCCGGCGTAACGCCGCGCCTTGATATAATACATGCCGGTGGCGGGAATCGAGAAATTGTCAATCAGCGAATTCTGGTTGCCGCCGGTGTCGTCGTTGCGCGTGACCACCTCTTGGGCGGCGTTGCGCAGCTCCAGATAAGCATCAAGGTTGCCATCGACGCGGGTCATGGATATAGAGACGACCTCGCCCTGCCGGCCGTAGAAGGCGTAGAGATCGGCTTCGTTATCGGCGCTGATCTTGCCGCTGACGCTGGTGCCGTAGCTTAGGCTTACGGTGTCGGCTGGCACGTCAACGAAGGGCTCGTCCAGAATATCGAGGCTCAGGCGGTATTCGCCGCCGGTTGTCCCGCGCCCGCCATCAAAGCGCGTCGCGATGATATGGTAGGCGCCGTCAGCCGGGATGTGATAATCGGCGATTAGCGAATCCTGAAATTCGGCGCCGCTGTCGTCATCTTCCTGCATTGAGGCGAAGGCGTCGTCAGCCAGAATCAGGTAGCTGTCCAAGTCGCCGCTCGCCCCGCGATTCATGCTGATCGTGATCAGATCGCCCGCATGCGCCTCGAAAGCATAGAAACGCTCATATTGCGCGTGACTGAGCGTGCCGGTCCGGCTCTCGCCATAGCGAATCGGAAGCGGCGCCTGGCGCGAGCTGCCCATGCCGCTGTTTTCCGCCTCTTCAATGCTCAGGACAAAGCTGCCGGCGCTGTCATCATAACGCGTAGCCACGATGATGTAGGGACCAGTCCGCTCGATGATCAAGCCTTCGATCCGCGCGTTGCGGGTGTCGCGGCTGTGGTCGTCATTCTTGGCGATCTCGAAGCGCTCGCTGTCGACCACTTGCAGGTAGGGGTCCAGCGTACCGGAGGAGCGCACCATCGAAATCGTCAAGATATCGCCTTGCTCCGCCTGAAAGGTGTAGAAAACTTCGGCATTGGCGTCGCTGATTGTGCCGATGACCGAATCGTTATAGCGCAGGGTGCTGCCCGCTTCGGAGAGGACGCCTTTCCGCGTCATGCGCAGGGCATAGCCGCCGGCGGTCCTGCCCAGGCTGTAACCGAAGCGCGCGACCACCACGAAATAACGCCCCGATAGCTCCATCGTCAAGTCATGCTGGACGCCCAGCCCGGCGGCGGAATCATCGCGATGCAGGGTGAGCCTTCCGCTGTTGTCGAAGACGCTCAGCACCGGATCGAGATCGCCCTCCGTCGCCTCCAGTTCAAAGCGAATGACCTCGCCGCGCAAGCCCTCCACGGTGAATACATCGCGCGGATTGGCGTCATCAAGCCATCCGCTGATGAAGCCATCCTCCTGGAAATCGGGCGCGTCGGCGTCGATCTCGCGCGGCTGCGACTGCGCCAGCGGCGATAGCAGAAACAAGATTATCAGGATGCAGCAGGTTGCCAGTTTCATGCCACCATTTTAGCGGATATTCAGATGGGCGCGGCAGATTCAGCGGTCGTGTCAGGGTCCGCCGCCAGGTCGCTCGCTTGTCTTCACCACAGAAGAAACGAGGAAACACAGTAATTCCAAGTAAGTCATGCGAAAAAGGGCGATGCTAATCTGATTCGAGATCTGTAGGGGCGAGACTTGTCTCGCCCACTATGTCGCCATTGTACATGTGGGCGACTCAAGAGTCGCCCCTACGACGTTCCTTCATTTTGTTGCA
>JAJEGA010000026.1 GCA_022820125.1 Anaerolineae bacterium
AGCAGATTCGGAGTCTAGTGAATGTATTTTGTCACGCAATCGTGTCAGAGTTTCCAGGCATTTTGCTGATCGCAAGCGAAGCTACTGGCTCGTTATTTTGTGTGAGCCAAGTCGTGACTTGCGAGGGACTGTGGTTAAGAAAAATTTGATGCGATTGCCTTGGGCGCCGTCTCGCCTCAGCCGACGAGCTCGCCCCACTCTTCCAGCGCCGCCTCCAGCTCCGCTTCAATCTGGGAATAGGCGATGCCCAAGCGCCGCGCCGCGTCGGCGTCCTGAGCCAGGCTTGCATCGTCGAGCTGGGCGCTGATCTCGCTTATGCTGGTTTCCAGTTCCTGGATCCTCGCTTCGAGCGCCGCCGCCCGTTGGGCCGCCTCAAAGGGATTCAAGCCGTTTCTCTTCTCGCGAGTTGCGGATTTGCGCTGTCCACGCTGGTTGGCTGATTTCGCGCGCGCCGCTTCCGCTTGCAACGCGCGATTGCGCCAGCGCAAATAGGCCTGATAACCACCTTCGATGACTTGCAGCTTGCCCGGCGTGACCTGCCAGATCTGCGTCGCCAAAGCCTCAACCAGATAGCGGTCGTGGCTGACCAGCAGGATCGTGCCGGCATAGGACCGCAGCACCTCTTGCAGCACTTCCTGGCTGTCGATATCGAGATGATTGGTCGGCTCGTCCAGCAGCAGTAAGCTCGCCCCGCGCAGCGCCAGCTTGGCCAAAGCCACCCGCCCGCGCTCGCCGCCTGAAAGCGATGATACGGGCCGGAAGACATCATCGCCGCTGAAGAGAAAACGACCGAGCCAGTCGCGCGCTTGCGAAAGCGGCAGCGGCTTGACCGCGCGGATCTCGTCGATAATCGCATTGTCGGCGTTCAGCGTCTCATGCGCCTGCGCGAAATAACCGATCTTGACCTTGGCGCCCCGCCGAACCTCGCCCGCCAAGGGGGGCAGCTCGCCACTTAGCGTCTTGAGCAGCGTCGACTTGCCGACGCCATTGCCGCCGATGATGGCGACGGTCTCGCCGCGCCGCAAGAGCAAATCGGGCGCGCTCAGCAGCGGCGCCTCGGCTGCGTAGCCAATGCGCAGATCGCGGGCGACTATCACCTGATCGCCACTGCGCTGATGCGCGCTCAGCTCAAGGAACATTTGCTTGCGCTGGCGCGGTCCGCTTTTCAATATCGCGCCGCGCTTCTTCATCGTCTCCAGCTTCTTCAGTCTTCCTTTCGCTTGAGCCGTGCCGCGGCTGCCCATGTGGCGGCGGATGAATTCTTCTTCCTTCTGGATAAACTGCTGCTGCCAGTAATAGTCATGCCGCAGGGTTTCGCGTTGGCTGGCGCGCTGTTTGCTGTAGGCGCTGTAGTTGCCGCGGTAGGTTTGCAGCTGTCCGTACTCGATTTCCCAAATCGCGGACGCGAATTTGTCGATGAAATAACGATCATGGCTGACGGCGAGCACCGCGCCGGGAAATGAAGCCAGGTATTGCTCCAGCCATTCGACCGCGTCTATATCCAGATGGTTGGTTGGCTCGTCCAGGATCAGGAGATCGGGTTCTTCCAGCAGCAGGCGGCCGAGCGCGGCGCGGGTCTTCTCCCCGCCGGATAACTGCGGCAGCGGCCTATTGTAATCGGCCGGCCAAAAGCCAAGCCCGCTGAGCACGGTCTTAATTCGCGCTTCATATTGGTAACCGCCAAGCCGTTCGAAATCCGCCTGCAACTGGCCGTAAGCGTCCAGCGCCGCATCGGCCGCGCGCGCTTCCGCCATCCGCTGTTCCAGATCGCCTAAACGCCGCTCCATTTCACACAAGCCCGCGAAGGCTTTCAGCTGTTCATTCCAGAGGCTGTGCTCGCCCGCCAGCTCCGGGCGCTGCGGCAGGAAGGACAGGCGCGCGCCACCGGCCTGGTTCAGGCGCCCGCTGGTCGGCGCATCAATGCCGGCGAGCAGATTGAGCAGCGTTGTTTTGCCCGCGCCATTGGGCCCGACAAGGGCAATACGCGCGCCCTTTGTAATGGCGACGCTGATATCGCTGAATATCTCATCGGGACCGTAGAACTTGCCCAGCTTGCTGGCGCTGATGATGGACATGACTTGTTTACATTGCCGCGATCAATAAACCGCCGCATTATAACATGGCTGCGCCGCTGGATTAACGCCAGCTTGCCGTATCATGGGCATCCCGGTATAAGTATGCCGCAAGCTATCAGCGAATACAGAGGACAAGTTTCCCTTGGATAGCAATCGCGGCATCTGGCTTAAGGCGGCCCGCGCGCTGAGGACGCTGGTCCTCGGCTTCTTGCCGCTGATCCTGATGCTCGCGCTGGTTCTGCGGTCGGCGCATCAGCCGTCTCCAGCGGCGCGCTCGTCTATGCCCGCCAAAGCCACTGCCGCACCGCAAACGTATCGCGAAATCCGGTTCAACTTCGGGCGCGGATACATCGGCGATGGCTGGCGGCTCTATTTCAACGAGCCGGACGCCAGCGCCGATCGCTCTGCCTATCAAGGCGGGATCGAACAGGCTTTGGTCGACGCGATCGATCAAACGCGGGAAAGCCTCGATATCGCCGTTTTCGAAATGAATAGCGAGCCAATTTACCAAGCGCTGCTCGAAGCGCACCGGCGCGGCGTGGCGCTGCGCATCGTGACCGATGACGACCACGGCTTGAACGACAGCAAGAATGTGGCGCTGCGCCAACTGCAAGCGGCGGGCATCCCCCTGGTCGATGACGGGCGAAGCGGCTTGATGCACAACAAGTTCATGATCCTGGACGGGCGGACGGTGTGGACCGGCTCCTGGAATTACACCGTCAACGGCGCCTATCGCAACAACAACAATGCGCTGGTGATTGAGAGCGAAGTGGCGGCGGCGGCGTATCGTACAGAGTTCGACGAAATGTTTGAGCGCAGAGAATTCGGCACAGGATCAAGCGATGATGGAGTCGTTCAAGTCACGCAAGCGGAAGGTGAATTCAGCATCATATTTGGCTCCGAAGCCGATGAAGTCAGCGCGCTGAGAACGGTGATTGGGAGGGCGAAGCGCTCGATTCATATTATGACCTTCGTCTTTTCGCTGGAAGAATTGGCTGAGGCGATCCTGTTAAAAGCGGCGCAAGAAGATATTGCCGTCCGCGGCATCTTCGAGAAGCGCAACAGCGCCGCCAGCTGGAGCCAGTTGCCCGCGCTGCATTGCGCCGGCGCGGAAATGCGGCAGGATGGCAACCCGTATGCGCTGCATCACAAGGTCATCATCGTCGATGGGAGCACAGTGATCACTGGCTCTTTTAACTTCTCCAAGAATGCGGCGAAGAGCAACGACGAGAATATTCTGATCATCCGCCACGAGGCGATCGCCGGGCTGTATCTTGATGAATGGCGGCGAATCTGGAATGGCGCCGCGGAACTGGCGCCCGATGCGGTGCAATGCGATTAGGCGGAATCGGCGCGGCAGAGACGCAGATGCAGCGGAGACTTCTTCGGTTGTCGTTCGATCTCGCGGCGCGCTTCCAAATCCAACTGAACCGCCTTGCAATACCAGCGGACGGAACCGGGCTTGGGGAACAGCGCCTTTGGCACACCATTATCGTTGAGCCAGGCGCGCACTTTTTCTTCGAGTTCGCTGAAAGGCATCCAGCCGCCGCCCGATAAAGACGCCAGCATCGCCTCGCGGATGACATTGTACTTCTCCGCCTTGAGGTTCTCGCGGCGCTCTGGATGGTTGATGTTGCGCGCTTGTACGCTGGTCATACGGTCTTCTCCTCGGGCGCTTCCCGTAATGGATTCATCAAGATTCTAATCGTCCGAAATGATACATACTGCCGGCGCAGCGAAAGTCTTCACGACAGCGAGACCTCATCGTAGAGCCGCCAGGCATCTTCTTTGCGGCAGAGCGCCGTGCCCGCCGTCATCACAGCCGCGCTGCCAGCCGCCACGCCCAGGCGCGCCGCATCGACCAGGGTGAAGCCGCGCGCAAGCCCAAGCGCAATGCCGCCGACCATGCTGTCTCCGGCGCCCACCTTACTTTGAATCGGCACGATAGGCGCCCGCAGAAAAACGCAATCCGCGCTCGTAATCAACGCGGCGCCGGCCGCCCCCAGTGATACCACCAGCACCTCCGCCAAGCCTTCGGCGATCAAGCGCTGGCCCGCCTCGCGGATCTGCCTTTCCCCGGGCGCCGCTTCGCCAGCGAACAGCTCCAGCTCGCGCAAGTTTGGCTTCAGCAGGTAAAGGCCTTTGCCGATCGCGCGGTTCAGCGCATCGCCCGCGGTATCCAGGATGACGCGAATCCCATGCTCGCGCGCGTAACGCGTGATCTCGCCGTAAAACTCGACCGGCACGCCCGGCGGCAAGCTGCCGCTGGCGACAATATAAGCCGGGTTCAAGTCAAAAATCGTCTCCAGGCAAGCGATCCATTCGTCTGCGCTCAATGCAGGCCCCGGCATGGTGAAGCGGTATTGCAATCCGGTGCTTTCTTCATAAACAACCACATTCTCGCGCGTGATGCCGGCGATCTCTACCGGGCAATTGTCGATGCCTTCCGCGGTCAAAAGCTGGGTGAGCATGGCGCCGTTGTGCCCGCCAGCGGCATAAACCGCGCTGGATTGGCCGCCGAGGAAACAAATCGCTCGTGAGACATTGATGCCGCCACCGCCTGGATGGAAGCTGGGCGCGGCGCAGCGCAGCTTGATTTCCGGCGCGACCGAATGAATGCGCGTGGCGACATCCAACGCCGGATTCAGCGTTAAGGTTAGGACTTTGTCCATGCGATAAGCTCGCTCTCGGCTATCAGTCGCCGCTAGTGTAACCGCGCGCCAGCATGCAGACCAGCGTCACGTATTTTCGCGCCTGTTGCAGAATCTTAAACTTCGCTGGCAATTGTCGGGTTACCTCAGGGGCGGATTGCCTTATAATCTTGCGATAACAAATGCTGGAATGAAGGAGCATGGGATCCGCCAATGCGACTCTATCTCATCCGTCATGCCGAATCGGAAAACAATGTCTTAACCGAAGAAACGCTTCACCGCCGCAAGGTTGATCCCGATCTGACGGCGCGGGGTTATCAGCAGCGAGACTTGCTGGCGCGGCATATCGAAGCAGGGAACGATGCGGTCGGCCAAAAGCTCGAAATCGACCGCCTGTATACCAGCGCGATGTATCGTTCGCTGCTGACGACGAAGCCAGTGAGCGATGCCCTGGGCATAGCGCCGGTGGTCTGGCCCGACCTGCACGAAAAGGGTGGCATGTTCCTGCAGCGAAACGGACAAATCAGCGGCTTCAATGGCATGTCTCGCTCGGCAATCCTGGACGAATTCCCCAATTATCAGCTCTCGGAAGAGGTGACCGACCGCGGCTGGTACGAGGCGGCAATGGGACGCGAACCGGAGACGCACAGTTATTATCGCGCCATCAAGGTCGCGCGAGAACTGCGCGAGCGCGGCGATACCGACGAGGTGATCGCGCTCGTCTCGCATGCCGGTTTTCTCGATCTACTGCTGAAGGTGATCTTCGAGCAATTGCCCGCGCGTCCCTATACCATGCGCTATTATCACGACAACACGGCGATCACGCGGATCAACTTCGACCAGGGGTGGACGACGCTGCACTATATGAATCGCGCCGATCATCTGCCGCTGGCGCTGCGGTCGTACTAAGTTTGAATGCGCAAGTTGCGCGGGACAATATCGCATGACTGAATTACAGGGGCGGGTGGCGGTTGTGACCGGAGGCGGCGGTGGCATCGGGCGGGCGATCTGCCGGCGGCTGGCTGCGGCCGGCGCGCAACTTGTTATCACCTACAACCGCGACCAGAGCAAGGCGCGGGCGGCGGCGAATGCGCTGGCGGGCGGCAATCATCTGATTATCGGCGCGCCCGTCGACGATGCGGGCGCTCAAGCCAAGCTGGCGGGGGCTATCGCCGAAAAATACGGGCGCCTTGATATCCTGGTGAATAACGCCGGCATCACCAAAGCGGCGCCCCATGCCGATTTGGAGGCGCTTGATGACGAGACCATTGATCAGATTTTCCGTGTCAACTGGCGTGGCGCCTTCGCCTCAATCCGCGCGCTGCGACCACTGCTGGAAGCCGATGACGGCGGCGTGGTGATCAACATCTCGTCGATCGCCGGGCGCACCGGGGTCGGCAGCAATGTCGCCTATTGCGCGAGCAAGGCGGCGATGGATAGCATGACGCGTTCGCTGGCGCGGGCATTGGCGCCGCAGATTCGCGTGCTGTCGGTGTCGCCCGGCTGGGTCAACGGCGAATACGCGCGCCGAATGCCGCGGGCGTTGATCGCCGAGCAGGAGGACAAGACGCCGCTTGGGCGCATCGCCGAGGCGGAGGACGTGGCGGAAGCCGTCTACGCCGCCATCGCGCAGCTGCGATTCAGCACCGGCGACATCATCCCGGTGGATGGCGGGCGGCCGCTGGGTTAAGGCTGTCTCGTCCAATCTTTCGAAATCAGCCAAACTTGTGAAGGAATTGCAATATAATGGCAAGTAGAAGACCCGATTGCATTTGTCAGGCGCGCTGTGCAGTCGCGATTATGGGAGAATTCTGATGCGATATCTCGTGCTGTGTTTACTTATATTCATTAGCTCGCTCACAGTTCTGGCGCACGGCGATGAAGACCGTGATGATGACACAGAATCGCTTGATGTCAGCGGCGTCGCCGTGCCGGAGGCTCCGACTTATCACGAGCATGCGCGCCCGATCATCGAAGCCAGCTGCGTCGCTTGCCACAGCGACGGCCAAATCGCGGCATACGCTCCCTTCACGTCCGCGGAAGATGTCGTCTGGGCGGCCCCAGACATCAAGTTTCATGTCGTGAACAGGCTTATGCCGCCCTGGATGCCATCACCCGCAAACCTGCCACTGAAGTATGACCGCAGGCTGTCCACGGAGGAGATCGCCCTCATCGCCGCCTGGGCGGACGATGGCGCCCCCTTGGGCGACGCGCGGGACTACAGACCCGCAGCGACCGACGGATTCGACTTTGCAGAGGTCCGCCCCGACCTGGTGTTGGAACTGGACGAAGCCTATACGCCAGCGGATGACGCGCTTGATGACTACCGCTGCTTCGCTTTCGAGTTGAACATCGACGCGCCCCGCTTCGTCACAGGTTACGAATTCCTCCCCGATGTGGCGGAGATGGCGCATCACAGCATCTTTTATCTCTTTGATGAACGGGCGGAGCGCGCCATAGCAAGGCACGATGGCGCCGACGGTCAGCCTGGCTGGAGCTGTTATGGCGGGCCCGGCTTATCAAGCGAAAGCGCGTGGCTTGGCGGCTGGGCGCCGGGCGCGTCGCCGGTCATATTCCCGGCAGGCACGGGAATCCTCATCAGACCAAGCCAGTTTATTGTCGTGCAAATGCACTACAATTTGTGGACGGCGAATCAGCCGGATCGCAGCCGCATCGTACTGCAGTTGGCATCCGCCGAGAACGAGCTCGCCGAACTCATGGTTATTCCGCTGGCTGCGCCGGTTGAAATCCCTTGCCCGGCTGGTGTGGCCGGTCCACAATGCGAGCGGGGGGCGGCAAAGGAGCGCGTCGCCGATCTCTATGGGGCGGGCGCAGGGCATTTTCCCGATAGGCTTTTGCGGGAGTGCAATCAAAGCCTGAACGACTACGCCGAGAATAGTGGCGAGAACGCCAAGGGTTATTGCGATTATCCGATTGATGGACCCTTAACCGTATTCGGCGTTTCGGGCCACATGCACGAATTGGGGCGCAGCTTCCGCCTGGAGTTGAATCCTGACGGCGAGGCGCCGCTGCTGCTATTGGATATCCCGCGCTGGGATTTCCACTGGCAAGACCAGTACTTCTTCGTCGAATCGCTGCAAATCGCGCCCGGCGATGTCTTGCGCATGTCCTGCATTTGGGATAATTCGCTGTCGGATGATCCGCGTTATGTGGTCTGGGGCGAGGGCACAAGCGACGAGATGTGCTTCGGCACGCTGCTGGCGCTGAAGCAGTAGCAAGCAGGCAACATGGCTGGTTTAATCTACGACCTCTAATAGTTGCTTGTTGTATTCAAGCATCGTAGGCTGCTTGCCTGAATCGTAAAGGATAGTCTCTCGATTCGTGAGATACACCTGGTTTTCGCTGTAGTCGCTAAGTAAAATATTCTCCTCATCCGCCGTCATTACAACGTTTCTGTTTCGATTCTGTGTGATTTTCGCATGCTCAAACGCACTGATACAGACCATGTTTTTCCAATCATCAAAGAGCTTGAATTGCTCTTCGCTCTCTGACCAGCCAAGCGGTACAACGTGATGGAGTTCGAATCCAGGAGTACGACTGACACGATGCTGCTGGAAGTAACGCATCTTCTGACTAAACGACCTGACCTTTTCTCGCCTAAGGTACAGTGTCTTATCACGAACTTCAAAATACACCGTTTGATCCAGAATGTAGTAAATCTGCTCAGCCTTGTTGCGCCAATTGTGAAAATCCCGTTGCGAGGTCTTGTCGCCCTTGTAATTCTCGGGTCTCAACTCAACTTCTAGCGTTTCGAGCGTGGCGCGCCGCTGCGTTCGAGAAAGACTTCTATATGACTTAATCAACTCAACACACCGCTCACTGCCAATATTAAACGATGTTTGCGTACCAATGGCGGAAGCGAAAAACATGAATTCATAAATTTCTATATGCTTGAGCTTGAAGTCAGGATCACGAAGCAGTCTAAGCAATATATTGATAAACCCGCCAAGCAGTCGGTCGACACCGCTTGAAAAAATATAGAATTGCTCATCAATGGCCTCAGCTTCAATGAGTCTGATACCCTGATCACTAAGAGAAACGAACTTGACTCTTTGACCGGATAGTGGATCGGTCGGAATCTTTCTAGGACTGTAGCGGACTATCAAGCCCATTCTGTGAAAATCAACAAATAAGTTTTTCCGCATTGCATCCTGTGTACCTATTCCAACTGCTGTCTTAGCTTCGTTGCAGAATCGAGCAAACGTCTCTTCCTCAGGCAAGTTCATTGGTCGTTTGGATAGATCCGTGGTGCGTATCGGCATTATTGATTTGTTAGGCGCGTATTTGTCCAGCAATCTTAGGATGGTAACGATTTTGTCCCTCGTATATCGGTTGTGCTGTGAAGACCAGTTGCCCCGATACTTATCGTCTTGGAGTCGCGCATCAATGAACTCCAGCGCATCGTTACCGGGATTAATGTTTCTTACATATCGTATACTCATATCCAACTCTTAGACGTGCTCCGCCAACCTGCTCCGAGCCATTGCAACGTAGTCAGCATCCGTGTCTGAACAAATGAAGTCTCTGCCGAGCCGTTGGGCTACCACTGCGGTCGTACCGGTCCCAACAAAACAATCCAGCACAAGATCACCGCGGTTTGAGCTTGCCTTGATTATTCTTTCAATCAAGTCGAGAGGTTTCGGCGTCGCATGTCCCATTTTCGTAACTTTGCCGTTGACCTTGTTCTTATGTCTAGCACTACTAAAATGCCAAACTTCGCCGCAGAGCCGGCCGTTAGGATTAGGAAACCATCGCTTGCCATTCTTGAGGATTCCCTTAGTTTTCGCGTGAGCGATTCTCTGAGTTGACTCATATGGGACCCGAACTTCGTCGTAGTTGAATGTGTGACGCAGTCCTTTGGAAAAAAAGAGAATGGTCTCCTGTCCGTTACTGAATCTCCGTCTTGCACCGCCCAATCCGTCGCGCTTATCCCATGTAATCCAATTCTGAAAAAAAAGACCTCGTGAAACGAGGTGGCTAAGAATGAATGCGCAATTGTATGGCGTATTGAAAATGTATAGGCTGCCGTTTGGTTTGAGTTTTGGAATCAGCGAATTGATCCAAGAGTAGGTGAATTCAAAGAACGATGCATCTGACTCGAATGTATCCCACTCAGCCTTCTTCATATTGTACGGCGGATCAATTATTGCCAGGTCTACAATCCCGTCTTCGACCATCGTCAAAAACTGAAAGCAGTCCAATTCATATATTTCATTAATCGCGAGTGCCGTTTTCATACTCCAATTCCATTCGCATCTGAATAGCCACATTGAGTTTCTTTTCTATCACTTTTCTGTAACTCGACATAATCTCGTAGCCGATGAAATGACGACCATTCTGTTTGGCTACCTTAAGTGTAGTTCCGCTGCCAGCAAAAGGATCGAGGACCACATCACCTTCAAATGTGAAAAGCCTGACACAGCGATAGACTATTTCTTCTGGCATGATGGCGCTGTGGTCACCATAGGCTAAGTCGTCCTTACCTGGAATCGGAATCCGCCAAACTTGCTTAGTAAACTGTACCCATTCGTCTTGCGTAAGCCGGCTCGCCTCCTTCGCATAGCCCGGCGCGTTATTTTCTGGTTTCCCATCTTTTACATACACGGTAATAAACTCGCTTGTATTCTGCGCGTAAAAGTTGCGCGGAAACGGATAACTACCGAACATTAATCTCTTGCTCGGATTTGTACGTTCCCAAATGAACACGTCATATAGAAACATGGACGTATCATTTTGGTGCAGAATCGAATGTTGAATATCCGCGTTCAAATCAAAAATGTGGCGATTGTAATGCGTTCTGTAGTCAGCGCGCTTCATTGGCACTAGCGGTGAGTTGATCACCAATTTCCCATTTGGCTTTAGCACTCGTTCGCATTCCCGCCAAACCTTGAGAAGTTCGCCAATAAATTCCGAATAGTCCTGCAGGTCTCCGATTTGCGCCCCATTCTTTGCGCTGTGATTTTCAACCTGGTATCCGTCGAGCGAGTAGTCTTTAATGTTGAAGTATGGTGGCGAAGTGACTATCAGATCAACTACGCCATTTGGAACCTCATTCATGAATTGAGAGTTCTTGTAGAATACGCGATTTAGATACTGTGGTCGGCTCATTGGTAGTCACTTGGTTGGATTATCATATCGTAGAGGAATGAAGACATTTGTTCGATGTCTATTTAGAAGTGTATCGCGTTAAACGAATTCTAGCAAGGAATCCCTCGATTAATACTTCACTTGTATAAAACGTCCATGCAATAACGCCTCAATTCCCGAACAGGTTCATCATATAATCGGTGGAGATGCCCTCGGCTTCGAGGTGGGTCTTGAGTTTGCGGCGGGCATCGTGGATGAGCTTGTAGAGCGCGTTGCGGTTGGTGCCCATCCGCTCCGCCAGCACATCCAGCGGGATGCCCTTGAGCGCGACGGCGACCAGCGCCTGGTATTGCCGTTCAGTCAGCGCTTCTTTCAGCGCCAATTCAATTTTCTCCAACACATCATCGCGCTCGGCGACCTTCTCGGGCGTTGGCGCGGCAGACGCCCCCAGCCGCGTCGATATCGGCAGCAGCTCGCCATCGGCGGTTAATTCATCGAGGCTGAAGTCTTTGTAACGCGCGCGCCGCAAATCGCTGATGGCGAGGCGGATCGCCACCTTGGTCGCCCAGGTGGTAAAGCGGCTCTCGCCGCGGAATTTCGCCAGATTGTCCATCACGCGCAAGGTGGCGTCTTGCGCCAGGTCTTCCGCCATCTGCGCCAATTCCTGCGCCGCCAAGCCGCGCAAGTCGCTGCGGTCTTGGCTGAGGTAGAAGTAGATGCTGCGCTGCAAGCGCTGGCGCAGATCGGCCAAGGCGTCGCTCTGCGCCGCGCCGCCCTTATGCTGCAGCGCCGCGATCCATTCTTCGTTGCTGCGGTCGGTTATATTGGCTGTCGTCATGCTGCGCTCGCAACCGGCTTCAATTCTAATGATAAATGAATTGGGACGAATATACAGCGGCGAAGCCTTAAGCGCCGGATAAGGTTCATTGCCATCCACGGCGCTCAGCCGGTGGATTTAGCAGCCGCTCAAGGGTCAAAATATCACCAATAGCGCCGCCGATGGGTCTTGTATAGTGAGGCGGAAAGCCGGAAGACGCAATCCGCCGCACATTCAATAACGGAGTATCTTACATGAACAACCGCTCAGAGCCCCCCAAACACGTGACCGAGGGGGGAAAAGACGGCAAGAAAAACAGCGACGGCGGCAAATCGCCCTTTAGCAACCCCAACACCCAGCGCGTATGGATTGTGCTTGGCGTCATCGTCCTCGCGATGTTCCTGCTGATCTTCAATGGACGCGCGGCCATGCAAGCGGGCAGCGGTCTGCCGATTAATGAGCTGGCGGCCGATATCAGCCGCGGGCGAGTGGACCGCGTGGAAGAGCGCGGCGGCACCGAGCTTAAAGTCACCTATACCGATCAGACAACTCGGACCGCTTACAAGAGCCAGTTCTCGGGTTTCTACGAATTGATGGGCGCGCTTGACGTCTCGCGATCGGCGCTGGCCAATGTGAACTTTGTGCCCCATCCCACCGATGACACGCCGAGCATCATCTTCCAGATTTTGCTGGGCGTCGTGCCTATCCTGATTATCGTCTGGTTCTTGTGGCGGATGATGCGCTCGATGCGCGCCGGGCAAGATCAGGCGATGAGCTTCGGCCGCAGCAAGCCGCGCGTCTCCCGCGATATGGAACGGCCCCAAGTGACCTTCAAGGATGTCGCCGGCGCCGAAGAAGCCAAAGAAGACCTCAAAGAGATCGTCGAATTTCTCAAAGAGCCGGAGAAATTCATCCGGCTGGGTGCGCGTGTGCCCAAGGGCGTGCTGATGGTGGGACCGCCGGGCACGGGCAAGACGCTGATGGCGCGCGCCGTCGCCGGTGAAGCGGGCGTGCCCTTCTTCAGCATATCCGGCTCCGAATTCGTTGAGATGTTCGTCGGCGTCGGCGCCAGCCGTGTACGCGACCTGTTCGAGCGCGCCAAGGCCGAGGCGCCCGCCATCGTTTTCGTAGACGAGATCGACGCCGTCGGCAGGCATCGCGGCGCCGGGCTCGGCGGCGGACATGACGAACGCGAGCAGACGCTTAATCAGATTTTGGTCGAGATGGACGGCTTCGACAACGATACCAATATCATTATCATCGCCGCCACCAACCGCCCGGACATTCTCGATCCGGCGCTGCTGCGCCCAGGCCGCTTCGATCGCAAAGTGGTGATGGACAACCCCGATGTTCGGGGACGGCAAGAGATCCTCAAAGTGCATTCGCGCGGCAAGCCACTGGCGGGCGATGTCGATGTGGAGGCGCTGGCGAAGATCACAGCCGGCTTCAGCGGCGCAGACCTGGAAAATCTGGTGAACGAAGCGGCGATTCTCGCTGCGCGGCGCAATAAGAAATCCACCGGCATGAGCGAGATGCAAGAAGCGATGGAGCGCGTGGTAATGGGGCCGGAACGCCGCAGCCGCGTCATCACGCCGGAGGAGAAAGAAAAGGTCGCCTACCACGAAGCGGGGCACGCCCTGCTCTTCCACTTGCTGGATAACACCAGCCCGGTGCACAAGATCACGATTGTGTCGCGTGGGCGCGCGGGCGGCTATGTCATGCCGCTGCCCGATGGCGATGACATGCTGATCACGCGGGAGAAATTCGAAGACGACATCGTGGCGGCGATGGGCGGCCGCGCGGCGGAAGAGATCATCTACAATCAGTTCACCACTGGCGCCAGCAACGACCTGCAGCAAGCGACGCGGATGGCGCGGGCGATGGTGACGCAATTCGGCATGAGCGACCTGCTCGGTCCGCGCTCCTATGGGAATGGCGGCGGCGCCGTCTTCCTCGGGCGCGAGATAGCAGAGCAGCGCGATTACAGCGAGCACTATGCCCAGCAGATTGATGACGAGGTCAAGCGGATTCTGCAAGCGGCGTATGAACGCGCCAAAGGCCTGCTGCTCGAGCAGAAAGACAAGATGGACGAGCTGGTGCGGATTCTGATTGAGCGCGAGACGCTCAACGCCGATGAGTTCGTCGAGATTGTGGATGGCCCGGCGGCGGCTTCGAGCTAATCTCCACAATACAACACGTTTGTAGGGGCGAGCCGGTGGCTCGTCTCTTTTCTCACACGGACACTACATTCTGTGCTGTGCAAATGATATGATTTGCGCTCGGCTTTGATTCGGTGTTAATGACTCGGTTGTCAAGTGTCGAAACACAGGTACCGGAATTGGCGCGACACGTTCTCAGCAAAGACAAATATGAATATGATGTCTTTCTCTCTCATGCGACGGAGGACAAAGACGATGTCGCGCGACCGCTGGCATTAGCGCTTCAAGAACGCGGGTTGCGAGTCTGGTATGACGAATTTGAATTCAGAATCGGCGATAACCTAACTGCAAAGCTGAACGCGGGCATCAACGAAAGTCGTTCGGGAATTTTGATATTGTCCAAGGATTTTTTTGGCAAGAACTGGACTGAGCACGAGCTCAATACGCTTGAGAATCTGGCAGTAACAGAGAATCGTGTGCTGTTCCCGATTTGGCACAATATCACCGAAGCCGAGATTCGGGCTTACCGTGCCTCATTATCAAACATAGTTGCGCTGAGCACAGCCACGCACACCGTACAAGAGATCGCCAACGAAATCTTTGAAGTAATCTCAGACTTTGATGTCCCGGATATTAAGGAGTGAATCGAATCTGAGTGGATAAGATGCATCGATTTGCAAGACGCTGCGCCACCGTGATAGCGCTTCCGAGGACCAGAATTTCCACATTTTGTGCTATACTTGCCGCACTAGACAGGAGAGTATGGGTCGTAACAGATGCAGTTTATCAAGCATGATCTAGGACATAGAGAAGGTGGCGAGATCGTCGAAGTCATTCTGCAAGGAAATGCCGCCAACGTGCGCCTAATGGACAGTCCCAATTTTTTGAGTTATCGCAGCGGCCGGCGACACAGATACTTCGGAGGACATGCGAAGAAGTCTCCCGTGCGCTTGCAGATTCCTAACGCCGGGCACTGGTACATTACTGTGGACATGGGGGGGTATGAAGGAAGGGTGGAGTCCAGTGTACGAATGCTGCCAGGGAAACTGCGCCCTTTTGTAGGCAAGCCGCTCTCGACGATTCCTACTCTTGTTAGGAATGAAAGCGAAGTCGAATATGACGTATTTATTTCATACGCATCGGAAGACAAAGACGACGTCGTAGCTCCGCTCGCCTATGCGCTTCGCACAGGCGGGCTTTCCGTATGGTTCGACGACTTTGAACTTGGAATCGGCGACAGCCTGCGCCAGAGAATCGACAAGGGGATTGCGTCCAGCCGCTTTGCAATCGTGGTGCTGTCCAAAGCCTTCTTCAAAAAGGGATGGCCCAACTATGAATTGGATGGACTGGCAACCAAAGCTGTCGGCGGTGATCAGATGTTGCTTCCGATTTGGCACGACATTACAAAAGACGAAGTTGTCTCATACAGTCCATCGCTAGCTGACAAGATTGCGCGGAATACCACGACACAGACCGTGGAAGAGATAGCGGAAGAAATAATCGAAGTTGTGCTGGGCGTACCGGTTGAAGTCTAACACGTTGGGACAGCGCTGTGCAAGTTCCCATAATACGGGTAGTGTATCGAAGTTGGTTGAAATTCAAACGAGCCGATATGGATTGAGTACGCGAGCGACAGTGGCAATTAAGCCTGCCTTGGAGTGAAAAGCCCCTTTAGGGCGGAAAAGTCGCCTCAACATTCGGTTGACCCGTTCCAGGAGGCTGGTCGCTCGCAAAGCTGAGCGCGGCCATTTCGGATAGCGCTGCAGTACGCGGAAAAAGGCAATCGTGTCCTGCC
>JAJEGA010000115.1 GCA_022820125.1 Anaerolineae bacterium
GGAGTCTAGTGAATGTATTTTGTCACGCAATCGTGTCAGAGTTTCCAGGCATTTTGCTGATCGCAAGCGAAGCTACTGGCTCGTTATTTTGTGTGAGCCAAGTCGTGACTTGCGAGGGACTGTGGTTAAATTTCAGTTTAGGTTTGCTCGTCGCAGGGGATGCCAGTTTTGAAGCGATTGCCCTGCTGCTTATGCGCGCAAAGTTTGCGCTCCCTGCGGCATACTGACCGCCAAATTGGACTTTCTCGAACAAGCTAAATCGGGAAACAAAAGAATATGTTATGATCAGGAAGTAAAATATAGAAATAGTTTCAAAAAGATTTGCAATGGTTGCAAGTAGCGCTCGGACGGGCGCAGCGTCCACAGGCTTTTGGGTGCTGTTCGCGGCAATATCCTCCGCGAGCATGGCGTTCGTCGCGAGCACGTCGCTCAATGTCGCGCTGCCAGCCATCCAGCGCGAGTTGGGCGCCCGCGGCGCCGATCTCATCTGGATTCCCAACGCCTATGTCATGGTCCAAGCATCGCTGATTGTGGTGGCGGGCTCAATGGGCGATCACTATGGGCGCAATCGCGTCTGCTTGGCGGGGATCCTGCTCTTTGGCTTGGCGTCTATGGTTTGCGGTTATGCGCAGACGACCAACATCATCATCGCCGGGCGCTTGGCGCAGGGCTTGGGCAGCTCGCTGATTGTGCCGAACAGCCTGGCGATAGTATCAGCCCACTTCAGCCGTAAAGGGCAAGGCTGGGCAATTGGGGTCTGGTCAGCATTTACCGTTCTCATGGCGGGGTCGGCGCCATTCCTGGCTGGCGTTCTTGTGGATTTTGGCATGTGGCGCTTCATCTTCTTTATTCACATTCCGCTTGGCTTTTTGGCTGCTTTTCTGATTGTCCGCTATGTGCCCGAGAGCTTCAATCGAGAGTCGCCAAGGCGCATGAGCGTCTTCGGGGCGCTACTGGTTATCTTGGGCTTGGGCGGCATCACCTTCGGCTTCATCGAAAGTTCGACCTTCGGCTTTGACAGCCCAATCATCGTCGCCTCTGTTTTAGCGGGCTTGCTGGCTTTGATTCTATTCCTCCGCGCCGAAAGAGACGCCAAATACGCCATTTTGCCGCTGCGCTTATTCAAGTCGCGCAATTTCAGCGTGGCGAACTTGCTCACCTTGGTATTCAATGGCGTGGTCCAGCCAGCCGTTTTATACTTGCCGCTGAACTTGATCCAGGTGCAAGGCTACAGCGCTACTTATACCGGCCTTGCCACTGTTCCCATGATCTTAATCGCGACAGTCAGCTCCGCCCTTGTCGGCCCCATCTTGGACCGGCGCGGTCCGCGCTTTCCATTAACGCTTGGTTTAGTCCTGGTCGCTTTGGGTTTTTTCTTCTTCACCGGCATCGGCGTGACTGATGGCGAATCCGATTATTTTGGCACTTTCTTCTTGCCGATTGTTTTTTTGGGTTTTGGATTCGGATTTACCTTCGCGCCTCTAACGATGGCTGCGATGGCTTCGGCGCCAGATGACAACGCGGGCATTGCTTCCGGCGTCAATCAAACAGTGACGCGCATTGGGCAAGTGCTCGTGGTTGGCATCCTGGGCGGGCTCGCTATCACCTGGTTCGGTCAGCGACTGATGTATGACGACTATATCCAATCTTTGCCGGCTGAAGCGCAGGCGCATCTGGCCGCGGACGCGGGCGACCTGGTCGAGACAGATATCCCGGATTGGCTGACAGCCGAAGAGCAGGAGCGCGTCCATCATATTATTCGCCAATCTTTCGCGACGACCTTCAACATCTTGATGTTTATCGCCGCCGCCGCCTGCCTGCTCTGCGCTGTGATCGCCATCTTCGCGATTGACGATCGCGAGTTGAAGCGCAGACGCGGGCATGACATCCTTGACGACTCCGATGCGCCGCCGGAAGACGCGAATTCACCTAGCGAGGTTAACCCGCCCGATAGACCGTTTCCCGAATCCCCTTGAGATAACCAAGCGCGAAGAGCCGTCCAATCGCCGAGTAGCCAGCCCGGGAATTGCTGTCGCCCGCCATCGTGGGCACGTGGTCGGGCCGCAGCACGCCGCCGAAACCGATATCGCGATAAGCGCGCATGCAGGCGACCATGTCCGTCTGCCCGGCATCGTGAAAAGTTTCTTCGAAGCGCTCCGCCGTTCCCGCGACATCGCGCATGTGTACGAAGAAGATCTTGTCGCGGAAGCGTCGAATCGCCGCTGGCAAGTCATCCGTCATCAAAGCGAAATTCCCCTGGCAGAGCGCGATGCCGCTCATCGGGCTGGGCGCAAGTTCAAGCAGGCGCTGGAAGTTCTCGATGCTGCGCATGATCCGCCCCAAGCCGCGAATGGGCGATAGCGGCGGGTCGTCCGGGTGCATCGCCAGCTTGACCTCCGCCGCTTCCGCGACTGGCAGCGCGCGCTCCAGAAAGTAATGCAGGCTCTCCCAAAGCTGCGCCTCGCTAACTTCGCCATAGTCGGTCAAAGGCGCATTGAGCATCTGGCTGTGATCGTATCCGCTGACAAGCGCGCCGCCACGCGACCGAATCGTCGTCGATGTGCGCAGCCAATTCATCACCGGCATCCATTCATAACACCAGACCGGGATGCCAAGCCGTCCCATGCCGTCGATCAGCTCGCAGACGGCGTCGATCTCTTCATCGCGGCCGGGCAGCCCCAGCTTCGTCTTGGTCAGCGGCGGCCGGCTTTCGATCACCGCCAGCTCAAAGCCGCGATCTTCATAAGCATTCTTGACCCGCAGCAGCGAGGTATAGCTCCAGGGCGGCGCCGCGCCATAGTACCCGTCGAAGTCCAGCGCCCCGACCGCATGCCGAAGGCCACATTGCGCGACCAGGTCCCAAAGCGTTGAATATACCGGCGGCAGCATCTCGGCAATTTGAATCATGAGCGCCTCCGCGCGGCAATCATCAGCAACAATCCTCCACAAGCATAACAGAAATGCGACGCGCTCAAACGATTTGCGTAAAGCCTTTGACGCCTGACAAAGACATTTCTCTTCGTCCTAAGCAACGGCTAGAGTTTATTGCGAAAAAAGGACGGTTGTAGGTCCTCCTTCGCATGACTGACTTGACGCTGTTTCTGTGTTCTCTATAGTTCAAAATCATTCTACAATGCCAGCCATGCAAACGACAATCAAGCGCGCCATAGACGACAGCGAAACCATCGCCGGGCTGAGCGCGAGCGCGGTTAACGAACGCATCCGCCGCGGGCAATCCAACGACTTCGAGGCGCGCGTCGGCCGCAGCTATTGGAATATCTTCCGCGAGAATGTGCTCAACCTGTTCAATATCGTCCTGGGCGCGATGCTGATCATCGTCATCGCCCTGGGCGATTACGCCACCGCCTTCTTCGCCGGCTTCAGCGTCGTCTCCAACACCTTCTTCGGCATGATCCAGGAGTTCAACGCCAAGCGCCAACTGGATCAACTGGCGGCGCTGGCGGAGCAAACGGTGCGCTGCCGGCGCGCTGGCGAGTGGGTGGATGTGCCGATGCGCGGCGTCGTGCTGGACGATATCATCCGCATTGAACCAGGCGACCGGCTGGTCGTCGATGGCGTCGTCTTGCGCGCCGACTCGCTGGAAATGGACGAATCGCATTTAACCGGCGAATCCGACGCCGTCAGCAAAGCGCCCGATGACCAGGTCTTGTCCGGCTCCTTCTGCATCGCCGGGGCGGGCCTCATGCGCGCGACCAAGGTGGGCGCAGAGAGCCATATCAACCGGCTTTCCGTCATCGCCAAGCAATACAAGCTGGTTAAGACGCCGACTCAAATCAAGATTGACATCACGGTCGAAGTCGCTGTCGTCATCATGGCGATATTTGTGCCGCTGATCTTCGTCACCGGCTTCAGCATCGGCAATGAATTCCTCGAAATCGTGCGCAACGCCGTCGTCTTCACCACCAGTTTGGTGCCGCAAGGTTTGGTGCTGGTGGCGATATTGTCGCTGACCATCGGCGCCGTCAAGATCAGCCGGCAGCAGACGCTGATCCAGCGAGTGAATGCCGTCGAATCGCTGGCGAACGCGACTGTGCTCTGCTTCGACAAGACAGGCACCTTGACCCGAAACGAACTCGCCGTGCGCGAAATCATCCCGCTGGGAACGATGGACGCTGGCGATATCCACCTCGAACTGCGCGATTTTCTCAAGAATCTGGCGCATCTGAATAACACGGCTCAAGCCATCGATCGTTATATTGATCAGGTCGTGGACGCCGACGACTATCCGCCGAAGCTGCGGGAGATCCCCTTCTCCTCCGGGCGCAAATGGGCGGCCGTCTGCCTGCCGGGCAAGACCCTGCTCATGGGCGCGCCGGAACGTCTGCTGCCGAGCGACAGCCCTGAATACCAGCGGGCGGAGGCGCTCGCGGCTGGTGGCATGCGCGTGCTCGCATTTGCTGAGATGGCGGGCGAGCCCGATTTGGGCGCCGGCGTCGCCGTTTACGATGTCCTGCCACTGGCGCTGATCGTCATGAGCGATCAGATCCGCGAAGATATTCAGGACACCCTGGCCGCCTTCCGCGAGGAAGGGCTGACGCTCAAGGTGATCTCGGGCGACAATATCGAGACGGTGCGCGCCATCGCCGCCGCCTCGGGCATGGACATCGGCAGCCGCGCCTTTTCCGGCGCCGAGCTTGAGGGAATGGGCGAGGTCGAGTTCGAAAGCGCTGTGAGCGAGAGCCACGTCTTCGCCCGCATAGAGCCCGATACCAAACAGCGGATCGTCGCAGCGCTGCGCCGCAATGGCGAATACGTCTCCATGGTCGGCGATGGCGTCAACGACGTGCCGGCGCTGAAGGCGGCCAACCTCGCGATCGTGATGAACGACGGCACCCAAATCAGCAAAGACGTCGCCGATATCGTCTTGCTCAACAACGCGATGTCGACCCTGCCGCGCGCCTTCCGCGAGGGCAAAGAGACGACGCAGACCATCTTCGGCACGATGAAGATGTTCCTGGTGCGCAACTTCTTCATGGTCGCGCTCTTCGTCTGCATCGCCTTCATGGCGCTGCCTTTTCCCATCACGCCGGTGCAAATCAGCTGGGCGACCTTTGGCACGGTCAATCTACCAGCCACCTTAATCGCCTTCGGCTTGCTGCGCCCGCGATTCATGGGGCGTTTCCGCCGCGATGTGCTCGATTACATCATCACCATGGGCTGCATCGGCGCGGCGCTGATGACGCTGCTCTACCTGATCGTCTGGTTCGGCGGCGGGGGGGACCTGCGCCAGACGCGCTCGGCGATCACGATCATGGTCGCGCTCTATGGCATGCTGATCACCTGGCATATCCAGGGCATTGACTTGTACAACCCCGATTCCTTCTTGCAGCATTGGCGCATCCTTCTGCTGAGCAGCCTCCTAACCGCGCTGACCATCATCGCAATGTACGTTTTTCCCGATCTGTTCGAGTTCAGTCCGCCGCGCTGGGATGGTGGCGATGGCTCGCTGATGATTGTGGCGATAGCGGCGCTGTTCTTGCTGACGATGGCGCTGCTGTCGCATGGGATGCGGCATCGGTATTTGCTGAATCGCTTCTGGGATTTGTTGAGTCCGGATCGGGCGGAGTAGCCACCGAAGCAAGATCAAGCAGGAAGTGTGATCTTTTATTACCACCGAGGCCACCGAGATTAAAGAGGACTCCGAGGACGGTTCGCTGTTGAAATCTCACCCGCGCGGGTGTCGAGGGGGCTGTTTGGGCGCGTGCGTAAGCTCGTAGGGGATTGTATTTATAGCATGATAGAGACTGGAAATTCTTCTCGCCAGACTTTCCAATAGCGCCGATCCATATTTCCCTTAAAGAAAACCGGTACATTCCGTTCGTCCATAAGGTCAATCAAATCGGCTGTCCACATCGTTTCAGGCTGAAACACCCGACTCCCATTCGACGCCGCGCCGATGATCGCCCACTCGAAGGGCAGCTTTTCTTTCTTTTTTAGCCACTCTTCGAAAACAGGCGCTACATCAAACCAGAGCGGCTCAATGCTCATGAAGCGGACGCTCGCCTCGATCTTCTGCATATGCTTTAGGTAGGCGCCCAACGCACGGGCGCCGCCGGTCTCGCTCATCAGATGACCAGCCGGCAAGCTGACGCCCACCCATACGTTCTTGGGAAAGGGGTTGAATTTAGGCAGCCGAATCGGGAACTTGCTCAAGGTCTGAAAGGTGTGCCAGTGCGCTTCTTCCACACATGCAACACTTGGCGAATCTGCTCTTCCGGGGCCCAATGCCCGAAGAGATCAGCCATGCTGCCGACGAAGATTCCGGCGGGATCTTTAACCCTTAGCGGTGCTCTGAGGCTGTGGGGCCGCCAATAGTGGTGCTCAAATCCATGTGGATATCCAGATGTGAAGCGCTCGGCGATAGTCTTTGCATAGCACTCAGTGATTGAGCCGTCAGGCATTTTCCAGGTGCAGCCGTGGAAGCAGCCGCCCGTTGGATTCCAGGTGTAACCGGGCAATTCAACGCCATCAGCCCTGCGTATTCGCGTCCATTCGATGCCTTTGGGTGGCTTTTGCCTATTCATTTGTTGCTCTTGGCTTCTGTTTGAACAGCATAATAGAACATAAGAGCTATCCACGCAACCGTATTCATCGCGATTTTCATTACCGGCGAAACAACTTTCAGGATTGACGAGTTTACGGTCGCCGCCACTTGTCCAAAACCCAAACGACCGCCACCGCCGAAAATACAAAGAGCAGCGGATCGGTCGGCGAGCGGTAGCGGGTAGAGGGATGAAACAACAGGTAGACCAGCGTCTGACTGATTTGTACAAAAAACAGCAGGCTCAGCAGCCGCCACTGTTTTCGGCTCAGCCATGCGCCGGCGACCGCCAGCAGCCACAGCCCGCCGAAGTAGGCGATGTGCAGGTTGCGGCCGATGACGTTGAAGAGCGTATCCTCTTGATAGGCGGCGTTGGCGGCGCTCACGCCCAAGTGCGAGCCCTCGCCGGTGATGATGACGACCGCGCCGCTTTCGTCCACGCTCAGCTTCTCGCCCAGGCGCAGATTGCGCAACGGCGTCACTTGTGGATTCCAATAAACCAGCAGCTTCGCCAGCATCAGATCGAGCGCATCGGCTGGATTCTCGCGCAGGTACGCCCAGCCGGCGCGCGCCATGAAGGCGTTGCGGCGCAAGGGCTCGTCTGTCGGCGGGATACCGAGCGGCGGGCCTAGCCACTGCACATCGTAGCCTGCGCGGAAGACCGCGGCCGCGCGCGCGTTGTTGCCCTGATAGATGTTCTCGCCACTGTTGAGCGCGATCGGCACGAAGCCGTCGTAAATTTCATAGGCTCGCAACAACCAGGGCAGCGGAATCAGGAGGCTCACAAGCGCCACCGGCAGCAGCCGCCGCAGCGTCTCGCGCGGGCTGAGCTTCAGCAGGAACCAGAGTGCCGCCAGCAGCGCCAAAGGCGGCAGCAGCGCCCGTGCCAAGACGGATATGCCCAGCGCCAATCCGGCGGCGATGGCGGTGGCAAGCGTCCGTCGGTCGAAGGCTGAACGCTCTCGCAGCTGAATCAGCAGCCAGACGAAGAGATGCAGCAGCAGTATCCAGAGCGCCGTATCGTTTAGCGTCAGGTTTTGAAATATCAGATAGGGATATAGCGCGAAGAACAAGCCAGCAAGCGCCCCGATCCTTTCGCCGTTTTGATGCGGACGCGGGAAGAGCCGCCGGCAGATGTCATAGAGCAGCATAATCGAAAGCGCGTCGAAGAGGATATGCAGCGCGGCGACGGCGAGATAATCGCGCCCGAAAATGCCGTAGATGATGGCGACAACGTAACTGTACAGCGGCGGCAGACCGGCGTCGGCGGCGCCCGCTTCGCGCCCGTAGACGCCCGTCTCCAGCAGATTCAGCGCGAGTTCATCGTAGGCGACTGAGCCGTGTATCACGCCACCGGGGTCGCTGTAGGCGAAATGCTGAGGGAAGGCGAACAGCACCGCGATACGCAGAACGATGGCGATGGCGATGACCTCGAGCAGTTTGTATCGCTCAAGACGATGGCGCATCGCTTAAGGCAGTTTCAGGGAGAGGCCATCAACTGTCGACGCTCGGCAGCTTCCCGGCAAAGCCCAAGCCTTCCAGCAAACCTGCCGCTCGCGCCTGCTCGGTCTCAACTTTGCGGAGCCTCTGGTCCAGCGCTTGAAAGCCATCATCCATCTTGTCTTCGAGGCGTTTGATGTCAGTTCGCAGCCATAAGAACAAGCCGGCGACAACTCCAATGATGATAATGACCTGTTCCCACTCCATAGCTTTGGTCCTCTATGATTGTTTGCGCTGCTGCCTATAGTGTATCACAACGACTGCTGCGATTCATGATCACCGAGTCAAACCGGCTGCTGGTAGCGCTCGCCGATGGACTCGAGTTCGTCCATCAATTGGTTGAACTGGTCCAGATTCAACTGCTGCTTGGCATCGGACATGGCCACATCCGGGTTGGGATGGACCTCGACCATCAGCCCGTCTGCGCCGCTAACTCGGGCCACGCGCGCCAGCGGATTGGCGATATCGCGCCGCCCGGCTGAATGCGAAATATCGACGATTACCGGCAGATGCGTCTCTTGCTTCAGCAGCGGCACCGCGCTGATATCGAGCGTGTTGCGCGTCCATTCACTGAAGGTGCGGATGCCGCGCTCCATCAGAATCACCTGCTCGTTGCCGCCAGCCATGATGTACTCGGCGGCATAGATGTATTCTTTCAAGGTGGCGCCGAAGCTGCGCTTGAGCAGCACCGGTTTTTCCTGCTTGCCCAGCGCCCGCAGCAGGAAGCTGTTCTGCATATTGCGCGCGCCCACCCAGAAGGCGTCCACGTATTCATCCATCATTGGTATCAGCGACAGATCCAATACTTCGCTGATGACGACTAGACCATACTTGTCGGCGACTTGCCGCGAGATTTTGAGCCCCTCTTCGCCCAAGCCCTGGAAGTCGTAGGGCGAGGTGCGCGGTTTGTAACCCATGCCGCGGATCATCTTCACGCCGCGTTCAGCCAGGGCGGCGCCTACCGTGTCCATCTGCTCGTAACTCTCGACCGCGCAGGGACCGGCGATCAACTCAAAACTGTTGTTGCCCAATTGCAAGCCATTGCTGAATTCGATGATCGTGTGTTGGTCGGGGTTCTTCCGTTGGACGAGAATTTTGTCTTGCGCGTCCTGCTCCTCCAAATGAAGCGTGGCGCGAAAGATCTCATTGAAGAGCTTGCTTATCGTCTCGTTGCTGAAGGGACCTTGATTGGCGAGTTGAAGCGCGGTGAGCATTTCCGCTTCGCGCTGCGGGTCATAAAATCGTGTGCCCATCTCTTGCTGAAGCTTGCCGATCTCGAGCGCGAATTCGGCGCGTTGGTTGAGCAACTCCAAGATCTGCAGATTGATCGGGTCAATCTGATCCCGCAACTCCTTGAGGCGACTTGTCTGTGACACGGCTCTTGTACTCCCGCATGGCGCTAAGAATCTCGGTGGGAAGTATTATACACATGTCCTTCAAAAAGGCATGGTCTGTTTTTTTCCGTTGGTTAGCTTCCGCAAGCGGCGCTGTTTCTGGGCGTGGCGAATCGTGGACATGGCCCGCGTCTACGAAATTCGCCAATTCCGTAATCTGACGGAAATAGAAATGACGCGGAAGCTAAGATATAATAGGCGCATCAAAGTTTGACGGAGATCCTTGAGTATCATGGAAAACTTACGAAAACCCTCACTGTGGCTCGGCGCACTGACAGGCGGACTGCTGACGCTGACGCTGACGTCATTGATGTTCCTGGCTGATCAAGTCGCGGGCTTGCCTTTTATTCCCTTTGATGTCTTTGACTACGTTTCGCGGATCTTGCCCGGCGCCCTGCTGACCTTTGGCATCGACATGATGGTCGAGATGATCATCGCCTTCAACCTGGGCGAGACCTCGGCGGCGGCAAAGACCGCCGAGCAGGTGATGGGCTTGGCTGGCTTCCTCGCTATGGGAACGGTCGCCATTGCCGTCGTCTATGGGCTGCTGAACCGCAGCAAATCGCAGGCGCGGAATTTGCTCCCGGGTCTGGTGCTGGGCTTGGGCTTCGGCGCGGTCATGATGCTGATTTCCGCGCAGGTGAACCTGACGGCGACCGCCCCGCTGCCGGCGCAGATCGTCTGGGTGGTGCTGGTTTTCGCCCTCTGGGGCATGGCGGCCAACTGGATTTACAATGATCTGGCGCATAGCGATGGCAAGACCAAAACAGATGAAGAAACGGGCGAAACCGTCACGGTCGAGCCGCTCAATCGGCGTCAGTTCATGGTGCGCGTTGGTGGCGCCAGCGCCGTGCTGACGGTGATCGGCGCCGGCTTGGGCGCGCTCGTTGGGCGGCAACCAGGCGAGGGCGCAGTCGTCTCGGAGATCCCGGCTGACGCCGCCACTGACGGCTCGGGCAATATCTTGCCAAACGCAGCCGACCGCATGGAACCCGCGCCCGGCACTCGCCCCGAATACACGCCGCTGGACGACCACTACCGCATCGACATCAGCTCACGGCCGCCGGTTATCGATTCCAACGAATGGCGGCTTGAAGTCAGCGGGCTGGTCGATAATCCGGTCAGTTTGTCGCTGGGTGAGCTATACGACAAGTTCGACCGCATCGACCGCTTCATCACCTTGTCCTGCATCAGCAATCGCATCGGCGGCACGCTGATCAGCACGACGAAATGGTCCGGCTTCCGCATGAGCGACTTCCTCGATTACGTCAAGCCGCAAGCGGACGCGGTGGCGATGAAGATCACCGGCGCCGACAACTTTGACGAGTATGTCATGCTCGATGTTGTTGAAGCGGAAGAGCGCGTCATGTTCGCCTATGAATGGGACGATCAGCCGCTGAAGCAGAAGCATGGCTTCCCCCTGCGCATCTACATCCCCGATCGCTATGGCATGAAACAGCCGAAGTGGATCAAGAGCATTGAATTCGTCGACGCTTGGGCTGAGGGTTATTGGGTGCGCCGCGGCTGGAGCAAAGAAGCGATCGTGAATACGACCTCGGTCGTCGATGCCGTGTCCACCGATTCGATTCTCAAGGATGATGGTGGCTATGTTGTGCCGGTTGGCGGCATCGCCTACGCCGGCGCCAAGATGATTTCCAAGGTCGAAGTCAGCGTTAATGGCGGCGATTGGGAAGAGGCGCAGCTGCGCCAGCCGCTTTCCGAGTTGACTTGGGTTATCTGGCGTTACGACTGGCGCTTCCAGGAGGGCGAATACCGCTTCGAAGTCCGCACCTCTGATGCTGATGGCTTGCTGCAAAGCCTCGACAGCCGCGGCACCCGCCCCGATGGCGCGACCGGCGTCCACGGCAAGAAGGCGAATATGCCGACGCTGGCTGACTTGGAGAATCCGCCCGAGCAGGAGCCGTCGGCTGAGGAGTAGATGCGCGCCATTTGCCACCTCACCCCCGAAGGTCTATGCTGGCGGGCTGTGTCTACCGTCCTGCGTGACCCAGTCCCTTCCCAATGAATTACTGGGGACAGGACAGGTTTAATCGGATAGCGTGTGACAGCGACAGGGCAAAAACTCTAAGTTTCGAAATTGACGAAACTTGTAGGGGCGATTCTGTGAGTCGCCCACCCGAACGCGGGTATCTGTAGGGGCGAGCACGTGGCTCGCCCGAAAAAGCCCAAGAAATCATGGACTTGTTACGATATTTTGCTTACTGAAAACTGTCCTGTCGTCAGCAATGAATTAGGGATGGGGAGCGTTTCATGGCGCAGCGCGTTATGTTCGGTTAGTATATCGGCAGTCGCGAATGCGATAGGAGATGACGAACGAAATGGATTGGTTGCAAGTTGGCGCCTTTGTCGTTGCGGTACTCGGCCTCGGCTTGGCTGGCTTGGTGTATTTTTCGCGCCAGCTAAACCGGCAATTCGACGCTATCGAAAAGCGCTTTGACCGCGTGGACGCCCAGTTTGATCGCCTGGAAACCCGTATGAGCGCTGTTGAACAACGATTGGGCGACGTTGAACAAGCCCAAGTTCGCTTTGACGAGCGCCTAGTCCGAGTTGAGAACATAGTGACGGCAAATCAGCGAGATATAAGGTCGCTAAACAAGAACGTACAGAATCTCGAAATAGAGCAGGCGCGCATGCTTGGCTTCCTCGAAGGCCGAGGCGTGATGGGCAAGGCGCCAGCAGAACCAGAAGGGGCGGTTTAGTCCTACTGTTAGAGCCGCCACTAAATTAATCAAGTAATTGGCAGGGTGAGCCGGTGGGTCGTGTAGACACCGACCGCCGCTTGCCCTTTTGCTTTCCACTAGCCAACCCATGACCCGCGATAGGCTTGGACACGCAATTGCGCAACCGATTTCCTGATGGTATCGTCTTGGCGTTCATTTTCGCGCCAGAGGCTCCGCGATGCGCTTTCGCTCGATCTTTCCGCTTTTACTCTCATTGCTTATCGCCACGCCGGCGGCATCTGCCCTGCGCATCCACGCGCCGTTGACGGTCGAAACTGTCCCGCTGAATCGGCGCGGCAATTGCGGGGGCGCCTTCATCACCCACGCGCTTGACCATGTCACGATCCCGACCAAGCTTCCTATCGGCTTTTACGACAGCAATGGCGCGGGCCTCGCAATTAATGATCTTGATGACGACGGCTTGCTCGATATTGTTTTGGCCAACCTCGCCGGCGATAACGCCATTTTGTGGAATCGGGGCGATCTGAAGTTTGAGCGAGAAGCGCTTCCTTCGGCGGCCCCTGCGCGCGGCGCAGCCATCATTGATGTCGATGCCGATGGATCGCTCGATATCGTCTTCACCCAGCAGGCGACCGCGCCCCTCTACTGGCGTAATCAGGGAGAGGGCCGCTTTGCGCGCGAGGTGCTGAACGGCGTCATCTATATCGGCTACGCGATGAACTGGCTGGACGCCGATCGCGATGGCGACCTTGATCTGTTGACTGGATCCTATGATGTTGAGAACGAGAAAATCCTGGGGCAGACGGCGCCCAAATCCGGCGTGATCTATTATGAAAATCTCGGCGATCGCTTTCGGGCGACGCGCATCGCCGGCCGTTCAAATACGCTGGCGATTTGGACCGGCATTGATGAGACCGGCGCGCACAGGATCATCATCGGCAACGACTTCGCGGTCGAAGACAAGTATTTTACCTTCCGCGGCGGCGCTTGGCAGGAGAGCGAGCCGCTCGCCGTGATGCCGCACAGCACGATGAGCTATGACGCCGCCGACCTCGACAACGATGGCGCGCCCGAGATCTTCGCCGTGGATATGAAGCCTTACGCTGATGATGAAGCGACAATGGCGCAGTGGGCGCCGGTGATGGATATGATGCTGGCGATGCCCCAGGTCGAGGGCGATCCGCAGATCATGGAAAACGTGCTCTACGACTTTGATGATGGCGGGCAGCTGCGGAATATCGCGCGAGCGGCTCATCTCGACGGCACCGGCTGGAGCTGGTCAGCCAAGTTTGGCGATTTGGATAATGATGGCTTTCAGGACTTGTATGTCGTCAACGGCATGATTTCGCTGGAGCTTTTCTCGCACCTGCCCGGGGACGAGCTGGTCGAGGAAAACCAGGCATATCGCAATCTATCCGGCGCCGGCTTCAACGCGATGCCGGGCTGGGCGCTCAACGACAGCGCCAGCGGCCGCGGCATGACGATGGCGGATCTCGATAACGACGGCGACTTGGACATCGTCGTCAATAATCTGCTGAGCCCGGCGACGCTGTTTGAGAATCAGCTCTGCGGCGGCGACAGCATTGAAGTGGACTTGCGCCAAGCGGGGCTGGGCAACAGCCGGGGCATCGGCTCGCGCTTGACCTTGCACACCAGCGCCGGCGCCTATCATCGCCATATTAGCGCCGTCAGCGGATACCTCTCGGGCGAAGGCAGCCGCATGCATTTCGGCTTCCCGGCGGGCACGACATTGCGGCGCCTCTCAATCATTTGGAATGATGGCGAATACAGCGAAGTGGATGAACTTGAAGCCAACACGCGGGTCACTTTGCGGCGGAACTAAGGCGCGAAGCAACTCTTCTTTGACATTCGTTATGCCCCGTGTTAAAGTACAGCAACGATCAGGTAATCGGTTTCCTGGCATCGCCTTCGCTACCGACAGCCAGGCGAAACACAAGCGGAAGCTATGCTTCAGCAGTTATTTGCGCTAAATGCGAAACGAATTCCAGGCACAGCCCCGACGGCGGCAGCGGAGGATTTCTGTGGCGGCTGAATTTGCCCGGTCCGGCGGCCTCCAAAGCCGGAAGCGCGGCCCCATTGAAGATTTCAAACGCGCTTTCACCGGCTTGCGCCGCGACGAGACCATCGCCGGCTATCTCTTCCTGGCGCCGAATTTCATCGGCTTCATCATTTTTATGCTCTTCCCGATCTGTTTCGCCTTTTACATCATGCTCACCGATTGGAGCCTGGCGAACGATCCGCAGTTCATCGGCTTGAAGAACTTCCAAACGATGGTCAACGACAGGCTCTTCTGGAAGTCGCTGGGCAACAGCTTCTATTACACCTTTGTCGCTGTGCCCACAGGCATCTTCATCGCCTTTTGGCTGGCGCTGGCTCTCAACCGCAAGATGCGCGGCATCATCTTCTTCCGCACCGTTTACTTCCTGCCGCAGATCACCTTGACCGTAGCCGCGGCGACCATCTGGCGCTGGATCTATCAGCCCGAAATCGGCATGATCAATCATATGCTGGAGCTCGTCGGCATTGACGGGCCCAAATGGATTCACGATACGAAGTGGGCGATGCCGAGCGTCATCATAATGAGCAACTGGCAGGGCATCGGCTTCGCTATGCTGATCCTCTTGGCTGGTTTGCAGGGCATCCCGGAAGAATACTACGAAGCGGCTTCCATTGACGGCGCCAGCGGCTGGCAGCGCATGCGCTACGTGACATTGCCGATGCTTTCGCCAGCGATATTCTTCGTGGTCGTCACCTCGTTAATCGGCGCCTTCCAATCTTTCGATCAATTCTATGTTTTGACTGAGGGCGGACCGGCGCACGCGACAACACCGCTAACTCTCTATATCTTTCAGAGTGCCTTCAGCTTCTTTAAGATGGGTTATGGCGCGGCGCTGGCGGCAGTATTGTTCGTGATTATCCTCATTATCACCATCATTCAGTGGCAGTTGGCGCAGCGCTGGGTGTTCGGTTTTGAGGCGGATGAATAAGCGAGGCTGACCCGGGAATCAGCGATGACGACGGCGAGCGCGAGAAAAGGCGGCCTCCTCGGCCAGAAGCAGACCAAGATGCTGATGGATCTTTTGGTCTACGTTGTGCTGTCGGTGGTCGGCGTCATCTTCATCATGCCTTTCGCCTGGATGGTCGCCAATTCATTCAAGGACATTCGCGGCATATACACCTATCCGCCGACATTCATCCCCGAGGTCTGGCGCTTTGAGAATTACACCGAAGCCTGGACGCTTACGCATTTTGACCTGGGCTTCCTCAACAGCGCGATTGTCGCCGCCGCGGTGGTGCTTGGGCAATTATTCACCGCAAGCCTGGCTGGTTACGCCTTCGCGCGGCTGCGCTTCCCCGGGCGCGATAAGATCTTCCTGCTCTATATCTCTTTGATGATGGTGCCCTTCACCGTATTATTGATTCCCCTCTATGTGCAGATGCGCGCCTTTGGCTGGGTCAGCACCTTGCAGGCGGTCATCATCCCATTCCTCTTCACGCCTTGGGGCACCTTCATGATGCGGCAATTCATGGTGACGATCCCGCGCGAGTTGGAAGACGCGGCGCGGATTGACGGCTGCGGTTTCTTCCGCACTTACTGGCTGATCATCTTGCCCTTGACCAAGCCGGCGCTGGCCACACTGGCCATCTTCACCTTCGTGAATACCTGGAACAGCTTCCAGTGGCCCCTGATCGTGCTGGGCAAGCCCAAGGTCAAGACGCTGCCGCTGCTGCTGGCTTCTTTCCAGAACCAATCCGGCATGCGCACACCTTGGCACCTGATTATGGCAGCGGCTACATTTATCGTCATCCCGGTGCTCATCGCATTTGTCGTCGGGCAGAAGTACTACGTCCGCGGCATTGTCACAAGCGGTATCAAAGGAGGTGGCTAAGGAACGATCACTTTCATTCGTTTCGGAATCGTATTTTCCATTTACGAAAGGGTATTCAGATGATTCGCAAACTTGCATTGCTCATCGCTGTCTTGGCGCTGCTCAGCTTCGGCTTCGCGGCTTCGGCGCAGGACATGACGGATTGGACCTGCGGCATGGTCGATGGCGACGCATCCGCAGCCATCACCATCACCGGTTGGGAAGGTCCCGGCGAGGTCGATAAGTTCTTGCTGGCTTTCGATGAATTCTTCGGCGAGTACTATCCCAACGTCGAACAGATCCTCAATACGGGCGTGAACTGGGGCGATTATTGGACGACCCTGCCGGCGCAGTTGGCTGGCGGCGCCGAAATTGATATGGCTTGGATGCACGACACACGCAACGATACCTTCGCCGCGAACGGCTGGGCGCTGAACCTCGACAGCTATCTGGAAGCCTGCCCGATCCCCGGCTGGCCCGAGAAGTTTGTCGCTTCGCAAGTCGACGCCTTCAATTACCAGGGCAGCCAATACGCCATTCCCTATGACCTGGCGCCGGGCGGCCTCTATGTCAACCTCGATCTTTTTGAAGCGGCCGGCTTGGAGCCGCCAGGTGAACATACGACCTTTGAAGAGTTCACTGAATTGGCGATCGCTTTGACCCAGGATACCGATGGCGATGGCGATACCGATGTCTGGGGCATCAGCAATCTGGTCAGCGTTGGCCGCGGCGCCGGCGGGGCTTACTGGATCATCAAGAGCTTCGGCGGCGATCTTTTCAATGAAGAGAACACCGCGTCCCTGATGAATTCGCCCGAAACCACCGCCGCTCTGCAATGGATGTCAGACTTGCTCTGGGATTCCGGCGCGCACCCGACGGCTGAGAGCATCGCCGCTTCCGGTTTCACCACCGAGTTCCTCTTCGCCAACGGCAACGTCGCCATGCACTATGCGCTGAATGACGCCGCTTCTCGCATGTGGGAGCTGGCCGGCGACAGCTTCAATTGGACTGTCGTGCCAACGCCCACCGGTCCCGCCGGGCGCTACAACTTCATCGGCGGCTCCGCCTTTTCGATCCCGACTTCGGCTGCGCATCCCGATTTGGCTTATGAATTGATTCGCTTCACCTTGGCCAATCCGGATCATCTCTGCCGCACCGCCGCGATGGGCGCCGCTTTGACCAGCCAGTCCGAGTTCCATAACTGCGCCGCGCCCGATGACGCGCCTTATGCCGATGCCTATCATGAGGTCTTCTCGGTCATTGGCGCGCGCGATGGCGTGCACCCGTCTTACCATTCGAAATACCTGGAATGGGAGTCCTCGATCTGGGTCGCCAATATGGACCTGCTCTGGACGGGCGAGGAACGCGACGCCGCTGTCGTTGTGCAGCGCGCCCACGATCAGACCAACGAGCTGCTGGGTGGCTAGTTGCGGCACTCTAGCAGCATAGCAAGATTTAATATGCAGGCGGGCCTCGGGCTCGCCTGACTCGCTAAAATGAGAATTGTAGGGGCGACCTATCACGTCGCCCTTTGTGTCCTTGGGCGCGCGGAAAGGCGACCGAATGGCTCGCCCCTACAGTCATCGGATTTGACGGGATTGGGGATTGGGTTGGATATAAGCGTTTACGCTTCGAGCAGCGCCCGCGCGAAAGCCAAATCTTTGACGATCAACTCATCCACGCGCTCCTCATCGGAATACTCAGCCGAGAAGCAGATCGGTCCCCGATAGGCGATATCGCGCAGCTTCGCAATCACACTTGGCCAAGACGCCCGACCCTGCGCGCCCGATGTCCAATAAATCTTCCACTCAGCGACTTTGGCTTCGGGCCCGCTGATCCGCCGCCAATAAGCGTTCTTCAAATTCACCACGCCGAGATGCGGCGCCAGCACATCAAGCGCGCTGTCGCTATTCATGCCTTCGAGCGCGTTATGCGCCGGGTCCCAAACCGCCGCCACATAACGCCGATCATAGTCCTTCACCAAGTGGCGCATGCCCATCTCGTTGACCGGCACGAAGCGACCAGAGTGATTCTGGATGCCAATCTGAAAATCGTAGCGCTCGCAGTAGGGCAGGGCGGCATCCAACTGACGGCGCGCTTCGGCTTCCGCCGACCAGTAATCTAGATCCCGCTGCCAGAACATCACCCGGTTCATGCCAATGCCCGCTTCGGCGCAGGCGCTGTAGAGCCTCTCATCATCCAATCTAATGTCCGCGGTCACATTCAAGATGCGGACGCCCTGCTCGCCCAGCAGCTTCGCCGCCGCCGGCAAATCGCGCTCGATATGATCCGGCTCGACCTGGAAACCGGGCCGCACCGGCAACTCGATCATATCGAAGCCCAGCGACAGGATATGCCGCGCCAAATCCGGCAGCGACAGCGCCTTCCAGGGTTTGGTGAATAGCGCCAGGTCGTTCATTGGCGCGCTCCCTCAACTCTTCGTCGGCATCATCGACAGGAAATCAATATGGACGCGCGGCGGCAGGCTGGCGAGGAAGACGACCGTCGCCGCAATGTCTTCGGATTGGATCATCTTCGCTTTTTCTTCGGCGCTGAATTTGACGGGCCGGCGGTCGATGATGGGCGTATTGCCAGCGCCTGGATTGAAGAGGCAAGCGCGCACGCCATGCGGATTGCCCTCTTCGTTGGTGATCGTGTTCAGCGCTTCCATGCCGATCTTCGAGGCGCTGTAACCGACGCCGGCTTTCAAGCTGGGGAACATGCCGGCGCGCGACGCCAGGTTGATGATCAAGCCATCGCCGCGCTGCTTCATCTCGGGCAAAACGGCTTTGGTGAAGACGAATGCGCTGGTCAAGTTTACTTCCATCAACTCGCGCCACTGCTCGGCGGAGGTATCGGCGATTGAACGCTCGGTATGATTCAAGCCGGCGTTATTGACCAGCACGTCAATCGGCCCAAGAGCGGCGCGCGTCTGCTCCAGCGCTGCGTAAATCTGCATGTCATCGCTGACATCCGCCGGGCAGACCAGCGCCTGGGCGTCTTCGTTCAGCGCGCGCGCCGCGACCGCGACAGCTTCCAGCAGTTCTTTTCGCCGCGCGATCAAGCCCACGTTTGCGCCAGCTTCGGCGCAGGCAAGCGCGATCGCCTCGCCAAAGCCGCTGCTCGCGCCGGTGATGATGATGGTTTTGCCAGCTAATGCGCCCATGTATTCCTCCGGTCCTGTTTAGGCCATTGTGTCGAGCATATCGCGCGTCACTTCGTAGCGCAATTTGCCCTCGCTGAGGAAGCTCTCGATTTCGTCGGCGGTGATTTGCCCCTGGCGCTTGTAGGATTGGTGGGTGACGGCGGCGATATGGGGCGTGATGATGAGGTTGTCCCGGTCGCGGAAGGGGCTGTCGTCCGGCAGCGGCTCCTGATCGAAGACATCCAGCGCCGCGCTGATCCGCCCCGTTCGCAATTCAGCCAGCAGGGCGGCTTCGTCGATAAGATGGGCGCGCGCGGTATTGATGAAGATGGCGCCGTCGCGCAGCCAACTCAACTGCTCGGCGCCGATCATGCGATAGGTTTCAGCGGTCGCGGGAGCTTGCAGCGTTACAATTGGGCACTGCCGCATAAGCGTCTCCAGCGCGACTTTACGTACGCCCATCGCCGCCGCGTTCTCTTCGCTGACGTAAGGATCGCAGAGCCAGACCTCGGCATCCATGCCCAGCAGGCGGCCTATGACCGCGCGCCCGGTATAACCGGCGCCGATGACGCCGACGCGATTGCCCGCCAGCTCTGCGCCGGGCGGCAAAGCGCGCGCCGCTTCCCAGCCATGGTCCTTGAATGCGCGATCAATCTTGTGATAATTCCGCAGGCAGAGCAAGATAAGCGCAAGGGTCGTTTCGGCGACTGGTATCGACATGGAATAAGCGACATGGGTGACGCGCCGGCCAGCAGCGAAGACGGGCGGCGGCAGCATTGGCTTGACCGAGCCAGCTGAATGCGCGATCAGCTGCAAACGGTCTGCTTCCGCCAGCACGGCAGCAGAAAAACCCGGCGTGCCCCAGCTGGTGATGACGATTTCGTGGCCGCCGATCAGCGCCGTCAGCTGCGCCTCACTGAGATCGCCGGCTTGCCCCGGCATCGTGACGTCGCCCAAACTGCGCAGCCGCGCCTGTTCTTCTTCCGCGAAGAGCAGGTCGAATAGGGCGGGTCGCAGGGCGGTCAGGATTTTCGGTTTGCCACGCACTGTGAATGCCTCTATCTTGGAAAGTTTGTAGGGGCGACTCTGTGAATCGCCCGCACTTAAATGGATTTAACAGAGGGTGAGCCAAGGCTCGCCCCTACAGGTCTCGCAATAAGTGAAGTTAGAGCGCGCGCCTCAGCTTAGGGACCAGATCCGCTTCCGGCTCGTAGGGGATTTGAACCACCTCGTGATTCAGCGAACTGGCGTAGAGCGCCAGGATCACGTTGAAGTCCACCAAGGCGCGCTCCAGATTCAGCGGGTGCAGTTTGCTGTCGTCTTCCAGCCAGTCGAACATCGCCTCGCACATCGCCGCCTGCCCCAGCACATCTTCCTCCGGGTATTCATGCTCGCCACTGTCATAGACATTATTGATGAAGGTCTCCCAACCCCACATCGTCCAGTGCGCATACCCTTTCATGCCATAGACGGCGATCCGCTTGTGCTGGTAAATGGCGTCGCCTCGCGGCACCCGCGGCGCATTTTCACCGCAGCGCAAGGTGGCTTGCACGCCATTGTCATATTCGACCGCCGCCAGGCTTTGATCGGGCGCGTAATGTTCTTTGACGTTCGGCTGCAAGCCCTCAGCGCCGGAGACCTGCCCGAAGACCGTGGTCGGGTTCGCCGGGTTGAAGGCGCCGATCGCCTGCAGCGAATGTGTGCCCTGATAAGCCAGGTTCATGCCCGAGCTCGCCTCGACGAAGCGCAGATCGCCGATGGCGCCGTCCGCCACCAGCTTCTGCAAGCGCTGCCGGCAGGGGTGAAATTGCAACTGGTGATTGATGGCGACCTTGATTTTCGGCTTGCCGGCGACGAAGTCGCGCAGCGCCAGGTAGTCCTCGCCTTGGATCGCCAGCGGTTTCTCGACGATGGCGAGGGGCACGCCGGCCGCCTCAGCCGCTTCGAGGATTTGCAGGCGCGCATTGGGTGGTGTGCTGACTTGGACCAGTTCCGGTTTTTCTTTCTCGAACATCTCGCGGTAGTCGGTATATCGCGCTGATATGTCAAACTTGTCGCCGAACTCGTCCATTGGACCCGGCAGCAAATCGCAGACCGCCACCATGCGACCGCGCTTCACATATTGATAGGCATCGGCATGCCCGTGCGCGCGCCCGCCGCCGACCCCGATGATGACCGATTTATACATCGCTGCCCTCCCAAGGCTGTAAGATCACTTTGCCGCAGCACCCGGAGAGCTGCGTCTCCCAGGCATTCTGAATATCATCTATCGAAAAGCGGTGTGTGATCAGCTTGTCCAATTGATCGCCGATTTCGCTGATCATCCGCATCATCCGCGGCGAATCAGCCATATTGAAATGCCAGGAGCCGATCAGCTTCAGCCCTTTGCGGATCATGTCGGGGCTGATGCGCAAGGGCGTATCATCGCCGCATTCGCCGACGAAAGCCACTTGTCCCTTGCGCCGCGCCGCGTCGATGCAGAGCCGATGCGCCGCCACCACGCCAGAGCAATCGATGGCTTTGTCGACGCCGCGCCCTTCGCTCGTCAGGTCGAGGATCTGCTGCAGCGCGTCTTCGTCCATTGGATTCACAACCGCCGCCGCGCCCAGTTCTCGCGCTTTCTCCGCGCGATAATTGATGCTGTCGACGCCGATCACACGCGCGCCGCGGTAGACGCCGTTGACCACGCCGCCCAAACCAACCGGTCCCAACCCGGTGATCAGCAGCGTATCGTGGCGGTCGACATCCATTAACTGCATCGCGCCGAAAGTCGGCCCCAAGCCGCAGCAAGCCATTGAAGCATGGGCGTAGGACATGCCATCCGGTATCGGCAGCAGCATCCAGTCTTGCTTGAGCAAATACTGCGCCATCGTGCCCAAGCCCTGTGTGCCGCAATGCAGCGCTGCGAAGTCGTGGCCATCCTGGCAATGGATGTAATCGCCATCCAGGCAGAGCGCGCAGCGGCCGCAGGCATTCGTCGGCATGACCACGACGCGGTCGCCAACTTTCACCCGGCTCGGCTGCGCCACTTCGACCACTTCGCCCGCCGCTTCATGCCCCCACAAGGAATGACTGGCGCCGGCGGCAAAAGCCTTGTATTCGGTGCACATGGGCGCGGCATGCACTTTGACGACGACCCAATTGCCCGTCGCTTTCGGCGCTTCGACGCTGGTGACGCCCGCTTGCTCTATTCCCCTTACCATGACCTGTTTCATTTGCGCTCCATACTGCCGCCGGCGCTAGCCTGCTGCCGCGAAGCAATCGGTTTTCCGGGCAACGGCTAGGACTATAACATAGGCGGATACGCGCCGCAAATGTATTCACATCAGAGGAAAAGAGGGAACACAGATAAAACAGAAGTAAGTCCAATAAAGTAATGCAACAAAATTAAGGAACGTCGTAGGGGCGACTCTTGAGTCGCCCACATGTACATTGGCGACATAGTGGGCGAGACAAGTCTCGCCCCTACAGATCTCGAATCAGATTAGCATCGCCCTTTTTCGCATTACTTACTTTGTTCTACTGAGATTTATTTTATGCGCCTTCTGCGTCCTCGGTAGTTCAACAAAATTGACGACGCCGCGCCGATGGGATACCATTCAACGAATCGGTTGCGCAACAGGTTTCCGTAGCCCGAGCGAGGGATGCATGAGAAGAATCACCATGGCTGATGTGGCTGAGCGCGCGGGCGTCTCCAAAGCGACGGTTTCGCATGTGATCAACGAGACGCGCTTTGTCGAAACGGCGACCAAAGATCGTGTGCGCGATGCGATTCGGACGCTGGGCTATCGCCCCAATACCGCGGCCCGCAGCTTGACGACGCAGCGCACCCGCATCATCGGGCTGATCGTTTCTGATGTGACCAACACCTTCTTCGCCGAGCTCATGCGTGGCATAGAAGATGTTTTGGTCGCCAACGACTACAGCTTGATGGTTTGCAATACCAACGAAGTGCTGGAAAGAGAAGAATATTACATTGATATTCTGCTGCGGCAGGGAGTGGATGGGATCATCGCCGCCGCCACCAGCCAGGATTGGGACGCGCTCAACGAAGCAGCCAAACTCAATATCCCCATCGTCATGCTCGATCGCACCTTCGAAAACGCCGATTCACCCTATGTAGGCGTCAATAACAGGCACGGCGCTTATCTTGGGACGCGGCACCTGATAGAACGCGGTTACCGCGAGATCGGCATCCTGGCTGGCTTTCAGCGCCTGTCGACCATGCGGGAACGGCTCGCGGGCTTCGAACAAGCCTTGGTGGAAGCGAATCTGCCGCTGCGGGAAAACTGGTGCATCGACAGCCCGCTGAGAATTGATGACGGCAAGAGCGCCATGCAGCGGTTGATGTCACAGGCGGAGCGGCCCCGCGCCGTCTTCATCTCCAACAATTTGCTGAGCCTGGGCGCCTTGATGGGCTTGCGCGAGCTGGCGCTGAGCTGCCCGGCCGATGTCGCCATCGTTGGCTTTGACGACCATCCCTGGGCGCAAGTCTCGGATCCGCCGCTGACGGTGGTGCGCCAGCCGACCTACGCCATCGGCGAGACTGCCGCCCACAAGGTGCTGAAGGCGCTGAACGACGGCGAGGCCGAAATCTCATCGGCGCTTTTCGATTGTCAACTGGTCATGCGGCAGTCGTGCTGAGGCCTAAGTTCGAAAATCCCAAACGACAGATTTGGCGGAGATATGCAGGGGCGGCCTGTCAGGTCGCCAGCGCGCGCTATCACGGAAGAATTCGCACAGAATTACTAGATGAGATCAAGAAGGGAGCGCAGACATGACTAAACGCTATGAACCCACTTGGGCATCGCTGAAGACCCATCCTACCGCCGAGTGGATGCGGGCAGCCAAGTTTGGCATCTATACCCATTGGGGCATTTATTGCGTGCCGGCGACTGGACCGAACGTGACCTGGTATCCCTACAATATGTACCGCGAAGGGACGCCTCAATTCGAATACCACTGCAAGACTTACGGGCATCCTTCGCAGTTCGGTTACAAAGATTTCATCCCCATGTTCACCGCCGAGAAGTTCGACGCCGATGAATGGGCTGAGCTATTCAAGCGGGCGGGCGCCAAATTCGCCGGGCCGGTCGCCGAGCATCATGACGGCTTCCCCATGTGGGACGCCAGCGATACCGAGTTTTGCGCTGGCAAGATGGGACCAAAGCGCGATGTCGTCGGCGAGCTCGAAAAGGCGATCCGCGCCCAAGACATGCGCTTCATGGTCGCCATGCACCACGCCGAGAACTGGTGGTTCTTCCCGCATTGGAAGCAAGAATACGATACGTCTGATCCGCGTTATGTCGCGCTCTATGGCGAGCCGCACAATCTCGATTTCGATTTTGACGCCGACGGGCAGGGGCATAATCACGCCGAGTGGCTGGCGCAGGACAAGCCGAGCAAAGCCTTCCTCTGCCGCTGGTACAACCGCTTGGTTGAAGTGGTCGAGCGTTATGAGCCGGATTACATCTGGTTCGATTTCGGGCTGCGCTTCGTGCACGATCAATACAAGCAAGACTTCCTCGCCTATTACTACAACAAAGAAGCCGAGTGGGGGCGGGAGGTGGTCGCCACGTACAAATGGCACGATATCCCGCCCGGCGCCGCTTTGCTGGATTTCGAGCTGGGCAAGACGGCTGAGTTGACGCATTACGAGTGGATCACCGATACCACCGTCGATGACGGGCAGGGCTGGGGTTATATCAAGGAAACCGAATACAAGAGCGTCACCGAGATGGTGCAATACCTGGCCGATAACGTCAGCAAGAACGGCTTCATGCTGCTCAACGTCGGTCCCAAGCCGGACGGCACAATCCCCGACGAGTCGAAAGCCATCCTTGAAGGCATAGGCGAGTGGCTGCGCGTCAATGGCGAGGCGATCTACGACACTGTGCCCTGGAACACCTATGGCGAGGGACCGACGCGGATGGCGCATGTCGGCGCCTTCAGCGATACCAAAGAGAAGCTGGAATACAGCGCGCGGGACATCCGCTTCACCGTGCGCGACAACATCCTCTACGCTATGACTTTCGGCTGGCCCCAGAAAGAATTCGTCATCGAATCGACGCGCGCGCTTTATCCGGGCGAAGTGCGCTCGGTCGAGTTGCTGGGGTCGCAGGGCGAGCTCAAGTGGGAGATGACGCGAGCGGGCCTCAAGATTGAACGCCCCGATCACAAACCCTGCGATCACGTCTTCGCCTTCAAGATCACGCGCAATAAGAGTCTGTGAGCTTAGCGGTCGCCGTCAATTCACCACAAAGATACAGAAGTAATTCCAAGAAAGTCATGCGAAAAAGGGCGATGCTAATCTGATTCGAGATCTGTAGGGGCGAGACTTGTCTCGCCCACTATGTCGTCATTGTACATGTGGGCGACTCAAGAGTCGCCCCTACGACGTTCCTTCATTTTGTTGCATTACTTTATTGGACTTACTGAGGCCTTGTAGGGGCGAGCCATTGGGCCGCCCGTTTGAACGTCGCTTGCGGTAAAATCGAGGAATAACTCAGAAATATTCAGGAGCAGCGCATGACCGCTCGAATAGATTCGCATCAACATTTCTGGTGTTACAATGCCGAAGACTACGGCTGGATGGCGGGGGACCGCAGTCCGCTGCAGGTCGACTATATGCCGCCGGACTTGGGCCCGCTTCTGGCGGCGAGCGGCATTGAGGGCACGGTGGCGGTGCAAGCGCGGCAAGTCTCCCGCGAGACCGAATTCTTGCTCGAGCTCGCCGATCAATACGACCTGATCCGCGGCGTGGTCGGCTGGGTGGATATGCGGGCGGACGATGTCGAGGCGCAGCTCGAACGCTTCGCCGGGCATCCGCGCTTGGTCGGCATCCGTCATATCGTGCACGATGAAGCGGACGACCGCTTCATGCTCGGCGGCAACTTCTTGCACGGTTTGGCGGCGCTCAAAGCCTACGACCTGCGTTATGATCTGCTGCTCTATCCCAAGCATATTCCCATCGCCATCGAGGTCGTCAAGCAATTCCCCGAGCAGCCCTTTGTGCTCGACCACATCGCCAAACCCTTCATCAAGGACGGCGTCATCGGCGCCTGGGAAGACGACATCCGCGCGCTGGCTTCCTTCGATAATGTTTGCTGCAAGGTCTCCGGCATGGTCACCGAGGCTGCCTGGGGCGCCTGGACGGGTGACGACTTCAAGCCCTATCTCGATATCGTCTTCGATTGCTTCGGCGTCGAGCGGCTGATGTTCGGCAGCGACTGGCCCGTCTGCACGCTTGCCGGCAGTTACAGCGAGGTGGTCGGCATCGTGGAGCAATACATCGCGGCGCTCTCGACGGATGAACAGGCGGCGATCATGGGCGGAAATGCGACCGCCTTTTATGGGCTCGTCTGAATTGAACTGGAGCAACTAAGGTGAAAGCAATTGTACTGAAGCAGCCGGGCAGGCTGACGCTGGAAGATGTGGCGCCGCCTGAACGGGTAGGGGACGATGAAGCGCTCGTGCGCGTCAAGCGCGTCGGCATCTGCGGCACCGATTTGCACGCTTTCGGCGGGAATCAGAACTTCTTCAGTTATCCGCGCATTATGGGGCACGAACTGGCGGTCGAAGTCGTCGACATCGGCGCGACTGATGCCGAGTTGGATTACGCGGTCGGCGACTTGTGCTGCGTCATCCCCTACTTGAATTGCGGCGAGTGCATCGCCTGCCGCCGCGGCAAGAGCAATTGCTGCACTGGCATGCAAGTGCTGGGCGTGCATATCGATGGCGGCATGCGCGAACAATTCACCCTGCCGGTCGACAAGCTGCTTGTAGCCGACGGCGTACCGCTCGAGCAGCTGGCGCTGGTGGAGATGCTATGCATCGGCGCTCATGCGGCAAAGCGCGCTCGCATCAGCCCCGGCGAGAAGGCGTTGGTGATCGGCGCCGGACCCATCGGCTTGGCGACGGCGCAATTCGCCAAAGTCGCCGGCGCTGAGGTGATGGTGATGGAGGTCAACGAGACGCGGCTCGACTTCTGCGCCGAGGTCTTGGGCATCAACAAGCTGATTGACGCGCGCGGCGATGGGCTGGGGCAGGTCAAAGACTCGCTCGGCGGCGAATTGCCGACGCTGGTCTTCGATTGCACCGGCAATTCAAAATCGATGCACGCCGCCTTTGATTATGTGGCGCACGGCGGTTCGCTGGTGCTGGTCGGGCATATCACCGGCGATATCAGCTTCAGCGATCCCCATTTTCATTCGCATGAGCTGACGCTGCTGGCCAGCCGCAACGCTACTCCGGAGGATTTCGCCTGGGTGATTGACGAGATGCGCGCGGGCAGCATCAACCTGGGTCCCTGGATCACGCATCAGGCGGCGCCGGAAAGCATCGTGGCCGAGTTCCCGACCTGGCTGGATCCGGGGACTGGGGTGATCAAGGCGATGCTGAGGTTTGATTAGCGCTTGATCGTATGTCCTGCTTTAGCATTAAACCAACAGGAGCAATCTGATGACGGCGATAACTGTTCATCTCGAAGTGCCAACTTTTATAGAGGCTGGTCTGGCCGATGGCTCTATGGAACGTGTTGGAGGAGTGATCCGCTTCGCTGAAAATAAGCAGATTGTTGCCTGGTTGCGAGAAGGCGGAGAGATTACGGAAGAGATTGCTTCATCTAGATCCGGTATGCTTCAAGCAATTCTCAAATCTACTGGAAGGTCGGCAGCGACAATTAGCAACATACTTGGAAAAGCCGTACCTGTACTTAGTATTGCATTTGCCGGTTATGAGCTTTCAAAGATGATTGGAGGCATTGAAGATAACCAAAAAGAAATTGAAGCCATTTATGAACGCGTTGAGGAGCAGTTTAGGCGCGATCGATTGACCGAGCTTTTCACGGCCCTGGAAATTGGCAGACGCATTTTGAACGTTCGGGATCCGGATGTAAGAGCGCAGCAGGTCGGTGAAGTAAACGTACTGCTTGTTAAATCAAAGGAGCACGTAACTCAATACTTCAATGATTTGCTGAAGGGCGAATTAAATCCGGAGACTAACGAGCAGGCTCTAAGATACGTGACTCTCGCCATGCAAATCACGACTATGCAAGCACGATGCTGGCTTGAAATTGGTGAAGTCGAATCTGCGCTTGAGTGGCTATGTTTTGGCTGGGAAGAGACCGGCGGTCTCACTCGACGTTTTGCCCACGCCCGGCTCGGAAGTCGGCGGGCATATTTTTTCCACAAGTCGATAAGTCAAGATTCCTTCAATAGATTTCTTAACATCGAGCAATGGCTCCGAGGCAAGCGCGATGTATTTCGTGAATTGGTAAATGAGAATCTTGAAGATTTCTGGGAAGACAGCGTTCTTGACGCTATTTCATATCGACGCTTCCCGGGAACAGCCCGGATTCTGCATGAGCCGCCGCCGTATGATTCGTCTTTGCGTCAAGTAGAAATACTAATCGAGAATTATCAGCGACTCGAAGGCTTCAAGCAAGAACTTCAATCCAACCGAGATGATTTCGCCGTGTGGGACGAATATGACGGAGACATTGCTTCGCAGATTAGCTCGCACAATGATTACGTCTTGCTTGTCAAAACTGGTGAGACAAATCCGTAAGACTTACCCCGATTGTGCTGAGAAGTATTTGGGAGTACCTAAGCATCATAACTCCCCGCCGTGACATCCCCGCCGACGCCCGTCCAGTTGGTGTGAAAATACGCCCCGCGCGGACGATCGACCCGCTCATACGTATGCGCGCCGAAGTAATCGCGCTGGGCTTGCAATAGATTCGCCGGCAGATTCGCCGAGCGGTAGCCATCGTAAAACGCCAGCGCCCCGCTCATGATCGGCAGGGGGATGCCATGCTGGATGCCGGTTGTCACCGCGCCGCGCCAAGCGGACTGCGCCCCGATGACGGCTTCGCTGAAATAATCGTCCAGCAGCAGGTTCGGCAGCGCCGGGTTCTTCGCGTAGGCATTCTGAATCTCACCCAGGAAAGCCGAGCGGATGATGCAGCCCTCGCGCCACATCAGCGCTACCCCGCCATAATTCAGATTCCAGTTGTAGGTGCGCGCCGCATCCTGCATCAGCATATAACCCTGCGTGTAGCTGATGATCTTGGCGGCGTAAACCGCCTGTTCCAGGTCATCAATGAATTGCGCCTTGTCGCCGCTGAATTCGGCGATGGGACCGGGCAGCGCCTTTGAAGCCGCCAAGCGCTGGTCTTTGATTGCCGAGAGGAAGCGCGCGAAAACCGCTTCGCCGATCAGGGTCAAGGGCGTGCCTTCTTCCAGCGCTGTGATCGCCGTCCACTTGCCTGTGCCTTTTTGGCTGGCGACATCGAGGATCTTGCGCAGCAGCGGCGCGCCGTCTTCATCTTGATACGCCAGGATTTCGCCAGTGATCTCGATGAGGAAAGACGCCAGAATCCCCTTGTTCCAGCGCTGGAAGACTTTGCTGCTCTCGGCTTCGTCCATGCCCAGCACCTGCGACATCAGGTGATAGGCTTCGCAGATCAATTGCATATCGCCGTATTCAATGCCGTTATGCACCATCTTGACGAAGTGCCCGGCGCCACCTTCGCCCACCCAATCGCAGCAGGGGCTGCCATCGGGCACTTTTGCCGCGACCGCCTGCAAGATCGGCTTGACCGATTCCCAAGCCGCGGTCGAGCCGCCCGGCATGATCGATGGTCCGTAGCGCGCGCCTTCTTCGCCGCCGCTGATGCCGGCGCCGACGAACAGCTTGCCCAGCGCCTCGACTTCGGCTGTGCGGCGGATGGTGTCATTGAAGTTGGAATTGCCGCCGTCAATGATGATATCGCCCTCGTCAAGCAGCGGCGTCAACTGCGCGATTGACTTGTCGACGGCTTCGCCCGCCTGGATCATGAGGATTATCTTGCGCGGCCGCTTGATCGCCGCGACAAATTCTTCCGGCGAATACGCGCCGATAATGTCCGTATTCGCCGCTTCGTTCTCCAGGAAGCGGGTGATCTTTGAAGTGGTGCGGTTGAAGACGGCGACGCGAAAGCCGTGATCGTTTATGTTCAAGGCGAGGTTCTGGCCCATCACCGCCAAGCCGATTAATCCGATATCCGCCTGATTGCCCATTCGACGTTCCTTTCCTCGTCACCCTGCGCGCCATTGTATCAAGGCTGCCGGCTATTTGCAGGTTGCAGAATACGACCGAGCCGCAAAATGTCTGCGCCTCAATATGTTGAACGAACTTCTTGAAGCGCCCCTCGCGTAGGATGCGCGTTTGCCCGTCCGTGACGAAAACAGGCGACTGTGCTACCATGAAGCTGACATGAGTGAACCGATTTACCTGGAGACGAAGTGAGTGCCTAAGCGCCTGTCGTCGAGACCTGCAAGCCTGTCTTCACCAGCGCGCTGTAGTGGCGGCATATCACGAGCGCCTGGGCTTGGGCGTCGACGAAAGCATGATGTTCGGCGATTGCTTCTTTTTGGAATCAGCAGCCAAATTGCTGGAATTGATATGACGAAATCCGATCGACCGCGGCGCCAAAAGGTTACGCTGCAACATGTTGCCGATGCGGCCAAGGTGTCCAAAGCGACCGCCTCCCTGGCGCTGAACAACAATCCGCGCATCTCCGAGGCGACGCGGCAGCGCGTCCTGGAAGCGGTCGAAGCGCTGGGATATGTTTACAATCAGCGCGCCGCCAGCCTGCGGACGCAGCGGTCTTATACTATCGGTCTGCTCATCAAGGATGTGTCGAATCCCTACAACGCCGAGCTGACATCCGGCGCCGAGTCCCGCTTGGCGGATCATGATTATAGCCTCGTTCTGGCCACGACCGATGACGACCTGGGCAAACAGACGCGATTGATCCAAACCATGCTCGAGCGCGATATAGACGGCTTGATCCTGGCGCCGACCGCCAGCACGCCGATAGCATCCCTGCAGCGATTATTGGACCACCGTCCGCTCGTCCTGCTGACCCCCTATTACGCGGACTTGCCCGCAGACTGCGTCGGCATGGATGACGAGAACGGCACGGCGCGCGCGGTGGAGCATCTTATTCAGCAGAGGCACCGGCGTATCGCCTTTGTCGGCGGCTTCGATACCGATCTTACGCGGCAAAGGCGCTTGCAAAGTTATCGGCATACCTTGCTGCGGCACGATATCGCGCTTGACCCGGCGCTGTGCGTCGCGAGCCCGGTCAGCCGCCGCGGCGGTTACGACGCGATGCGTCAGCTACTGAATCTGCCAACGCCGCCGACAGCCGCTTACTGTTACAGCGATGTAATTGCCTTTGGGGTGATGCTTGGCTTGCGCGCGTCGGGCATGGAAGCGGGGGTGGATTTGGCGCTCATCGGTTTTGACGATGTTCCCGAAGCGTCGCTGTGGCATCCCAGCCTGACGACTGTTTCAAATGACCCGCGCGGTCTTGGCGTCAATGCCGCTCAGTTGATGCTCCGCCGGATCTCGACGCCGGATGCGCCGATTAACCGTGTCATTATGCCTTCGCGGTTGATCCTGCGCGATTCGACGGCAGCGCCCGTCAATGCGCCGCGCTGACTGGCCTTCAATGCCTCAAACGTTGAAGTTTCGCCGCTCGTAGCTCTCGGCAGGGAATGCGGCGACGACTTTGCCGCCACGCATCAGCCACTTGTAGTCAATTTTGTGGCCGCTGCGCCCATGCTCCACAATGTCCGGGCTGCTCATCACGCCGGCGATGGCGATGCGCCCCTTTTCGCTGGTGTTGGGCGGGCTGTAATGCCAGGCGCTGCTATGCCAGACGATAATGCTGCCTGGCGCCAGCTCGATATGTTCGACGCCGTAGGTATCGATCATCTCCTCGACGCGCTCATTGGGCAGTTGCCGGTGAATGCTGTCTTCGTAAAAGACGTGCTCGACGATTTCAGTCTGATAGCTGCCTGGGATCATTTGCAGGCAGCCGTTTTCGATGGTCGCCGGGTCCAGCGCCATCCAGAAGTTGAAGGGTTCAATGTCGCCATCGAGCCATAGACCGTTGTCTTGATGCCAAGGCGTGGCGCTTCCCGAGCGCGCCGGCTTGAGGAAGCAACTGTCGTATTTCAGCAGAATGTCATCGCCCAAAAAATAACGCGCGATTTCCAGCACCGGCTTGCCGCAGTGGGCGTTGTGCCAGATGAGCGGATTGCGCTGGTTGAACTGGCTCAGCTTGCGATAGCGCACGGCGCGCGCCTGAGGAGTGTCGTCATTCATCGGATCCATCGGGTCGGCATCGGTCATCATGTCGTCGGTCTCCGGCGTCAGGATCGCATTCTTGATCACGCCGAGCATCTCCGCCGCCGTCTGCCGCGAGACGACATTTGGCACGGTAAAATAGCCGCGCTCTTCGTAGTTTCGTTTCTGTTCCGCTGTTGGTTCCCAAGCCATTTTCTTCGCCACTCCTTCAGCCTGATCTCTCTGCGCGCTGTTTTTACTTCAATTCGATATTGCCGATATCGGGCGCCCCCGATGGCAAGCCGCCCGGCTCAATCGCCAGCGGCGGATTGACGCGATGCACGATGGTGTCAACCGTCAGCGCCAGCGCCGCGCCGCCGATGCCGTTGCGCGCCGCCGCCATCAGCACCGTCGCCGAATCGACCAGGCCTTCATCGCGCATATCGACGATGCGGCCCGCGCGCAGGTCATAACCGGCGCCGTTCGCGCCCGCTTGAATCTCGGCGAGTACGATGGCGGGCGCCTCGTGCCCGGCATTCGCCAGCAGCATTCGGCAAGGCGCTTCCGCCGCTCGCATCAGGATCTGCCGGGCGGCTCTTTCATGCAGGTCAATGCTCGCCTCATAGCGCTCGCGCAGACCCTTGGCGCAGCGCAGCAACGCCGTTCCGCCACCAGGCAAAACGCCCTCGAGCAGCGCCGCCCGCATCGCCGCGATCGTCCGCGTGATCTTATCCTCTTGATAGCGCATCTCGCTCTCGCTGCTGCCGGCCGCGTATACCACCGCCGAGCCGCCGCGCAGCCGTCCAATGCGCGTACGAAGCAGCTCTCGCCGCCGTTGGTCTTCGCTGTTCTTGTAGATGGATTCCAGCGACGCTATCTCGCGCTTGACCGCTTTCTCCTCACCCCCGCCGCCAGCGATGATGCCGAAGCGATTGCGATCAACCCACGCCAGCTCGGACTCGCCCAGCAGATCTCGCGTGACGGTTTCAAAATTGTGCCCGCTGATCGTCCGCAAGACCTGTCCGCCAGTGATCAGCGCCAGGTCTTCCAGCGCCGCTTCCTGCTCATCGACCAGACCGGTCGGCTCGAGATAAACGAGCGTAAAATCTTCCATACGACTGTTGGCGCCTTGCGCCGCGATCATCTGCTCGGAGAAAGATTTCGCCACGATGGCCAGCGAGTCATGCCCGGCCGCTGCCACATCGCTAACCAGCGCGACCAAGGCATTCAAATCATCCAATTCGAAATCGCTGATCAGCCAGGCGGTATTGTTGAGTTCAATGCGCTCGCCGATGCGGCCTTCGAAGACGATATTCGACGGAACCCGGCTCTCCCAGTGCGAACCCAGAAAGAACTCATGAGCCAGGTCGCGCCCGCCGTCGCGAGCTTCAATTGCGCCATGCGGTCCCAGCACATCAAAGATATCGGCGAGGGTCTCGGCGATGTCAGCTTCGCCACAGACAGACAGAGCCAGGCGCGTTATTTCGTCCGGCGTCGCGATCGGGTGAACCTGCTTCCGCAATTCGTCGAGCACAGTCTTCAAACCCGCGTCCAGCGCTTGGCGCAGCAGCATGGCATTCCCGCCGGCGGCGATGAAGCGCAGACCTTCGGCGAACACCGTTTGATAGAGCGCGGCCGCCGTCGCCGCGCCATCGCCATAGACCTCCCTTTGCCGCCAGAGCGTCTCGCGCAAGAGCATGGCGCCGACATCCGCATCGCGGTCGTCCAGCTGCAGGATGCGCCGGGCAATCGTCCCGCCATCGTCCAGGAGCTCGGGCGAGCCGCCGCGATTCTTGTCGTCCAGGGCGACCGGACCGGTGAGCGGTCCCAGCGTGGGGACGACCGCGCGCGCCAGCGTATCGATGCCGGCTTGCAGCGCATCTCTTGTATGGGGCTGAGACAGGACGCGGGTCATGCGGCTAACCCTTGAGTCCGGTCAAGGTGATGCCTTCGATGAAGGAGCGTTGCGCGATAAAGAAGAAGATCACCATTGGAATGGTAAACATCGCCGCCGCCGCCATCAGCAAGCCCCATTCCGCGCCGTACTGGGTGAAATAAAGCCGCAAGCCGATCGACAGCGTGTACTTGGTCGGATGCCGCAGATAAACCAGCGGACCGATGAAATCGTGCCAGGTATGGATGATCTCAAAAATGGCGACCGTCAGAATCGCCGGCTTGGAAAGCGGCACCGCAATCCGCCAGAAGATGCCCCATTCGCTGGCGCCATCGATGCGCGCCGCGTCGTCCAGCTCCTTGGGCAGCGTCATCATGAATTGGCGCATAAGGAATATGTAGAAGGCGTTGCCGAAGAAGTTCGGCACGATCAGCGGCAGGAAGCTGTTCAGCCAGCCGATGCGGGCGAAGAGGATGTAAAGGGGGATCATGCGCACCTGGAAAGGCAGCATCATGGTGGCGATGACGATGATAAAAACGACATTCCGCCCCCGCCAGCGTACGCGCGCAAAGCCGTAAGCGATGAAGGTGTTGGACAGCACCGAGCCAATTGTGGCGAAGATGGTGTAGTAGGTGGAGTTCCAAAGGTATTGCCAGAAGGGGATAGCTTCGGTGGCGTCGATGTAATTCTCAAGGCGGAGCGATTTGGGAAGCAAGCGGACGGGAATCTCAAAGATGTCGATGTTTGGCTTGACGGAGGAGCTAATCATCCAGACGAAGGGCAGCATGAAGGCGATGCCGAAGATGATCAAGACGGCATGCTTGATGAGAGATCGCAATCGCTGCAAAAGCAGGTAATTGCGCTCTTCGTCGGTCATGGCGCGGCGTCCGGGCGCGGCCGGCTGTACAACTGCCATGCTAATATCTCCGCCTAGCGCTCATAGATGACTCTCCCGGCCAGGAATTTGAAGATGATCAGAGTCAATCCCAAGATTAGCAAGAACATGATCCAAGCCAGCGCCGAGGCGTAACCCATGGCGTAATCGCGGAAGGCGCGATTATACAAGTTGACCGCGTATAGCAAAGTTGAGTTGGCCGGGCCGCCCTGCGTCATGATATAGACCTCGGAGAATGATTGCAGTGAAAAGATGATGAGCGTAACGACATTAAAGAAAATCTGCGGCGACAAGAGCGGGAGGGTGATTCGCCAGAACTTCTGCAAGCCCGATGCGCCGTCAATGTCGGCCGCTTCATAGAGCTGCCGCGGAATATCATTGAAGCCGGACAGATAGACGATCACCTGGCGTCCGCTGCCCCAGACGCCGATGAAGATCAGCGCGTACATCGCCGTATCCGGCGACGCCAGCCAGTTGGGTCCCTTGATGCCAATGAGCTCGAGCAAGCCGTTCATCAAGCCGAAGCGCGGATTCAAAATCCAGATCCAGGTCAAGCTGGCTGCCACCACCGGCACCAGCACCGGGAAGAAGAATATCGTGCGATAAATCGAGAGGAATTTGACGTTCTGGCTCAACAGATAAGCGATGAAGATGTCGAAGACGGTGGCGAAAACAAGCAGCAGGGCGGCGTATCGGATTGAGTTGCTGATTGATGTCCAAAACAGCGGGTCCGCGGTGAAAAGCTCGACATAATTGTCCAAGCCTACCCAGCGCGGCGTGAGATTGATGATGTTGAAGTTGGTGAAGCTGTAATAAAGCGAGGCGATGAAGGGATAAACCGTGAAGGCGACGAAGCCAATGATCCAGGGAGACACAAAGAACAAGCCCCAGGCCGGCAAATTGTCCGTTCGCCAACTGTTCGGTTGGTTGGCGGGGTCTCGTCTTAGCTTGAACATGGATCGCCCTGGATAATTACGGTTTTGTAGGGGCGAGACTTGTCTCGCCCGTTATGGACAATGTGTTCATTCAAGAGGGCGACACGAGTGTCGCCCCTACGGATGTACCCAATTCGGGCTAACCCCTCATGCGTTCCACCTCGCGTCGCGAGCGGGCGACCGCATCGGCAATCACTTCGGCCGGGTCCGCGTCATTGAACATGACATATTCGACCGCCTCATTCAGGGCGCCGCCAAGGAAGCCGTTGCCGGGGAAGCTCGGTCTTTCCAGCGTATTGGGCAGAATCTCGTCACGAGCCAGGACCGTCCAAGCGCCTTCTTCCTCGACCTCCGGCAAAGTCGCCAGCGACGGGCGCGAAGGCATGACGCTATCCGGCAGCGCCTTGTTTATCGCCACGTAGGGCGACGAACTCATATAGTTGGCAAAGGCGAAGCCGCCATCGGGGTTGGCGCAATTGGCTGGCACGAAATACATATTTCCGATGGACGTGCCCGGCGTGGCATCGTCGGCGCCTTCCCGGGTCGGGATTGGCGCGACGCCGAAATCGACATCCGGTCCATATTCGCCCATGTCGTTGAACAGCCAACTGCCGATAACCCAGAAGCTGATCAAACCGGTGTAGTAGATGCCTTGCGGCGAGTTGCGCCCAAAGCCGTTGCCACCGTAGGTTGAGCGGTAGGCGGCCAGGTTTTCGACGCCGAATTTGTCGCCATAACTCTTGTACCAGTTCAGCAGCTCGACCCAGGCTTCTTCGTCAAGGGCGATATTGCCTTCGGCTTCGTCCCAGTACTGGCTGCCGAAAGCGGCGCCCCAATCCCAGACTTGCGCGTTCGGCAGCGTCGGCGAAAAGCCAAGACGCAGAATTTCGCCATCATCGGCGATTTCATTGAGCTCGGCGCCCATCGCATCCAGTTCGGCGATTGACGTCGGCGGACTGTCTGGATCCAAGCCGCCCTCTCTCATGCGATCCTTGTTGTAATACATGAAGTTCACGATGGTCGAAATGCTCATCGCGTGCACATCGCCCTGATATTTCATTTGATTGAGCGTCGCGGGCCAGAAGTCCATCAGGTCGACATTTTGCGCATCGACATAAGGCTGCAAGTTGGTCAAGGCGCCGATAGCGGCGTCGCCAACGATCCAAGCCCAGCCGCGATAAGCATCAGGCGGCGATCCGGCCGAGGTGGCGGCGATCACACGATCATGAATCTCGCCCCAGGGAACGATAATGTGCTCGGGGGCAAATTCGGGATTCTCCACGCCGAAGTTATCAATCGCGCCCTGCATCGCGTCTGCCATACGCCCTTGACCGAAGCCGGTCCAGATTTCGACTTTCGCCTGAGCGCCGGCCGGCATGCCCTGCAGCAAGGCGGCCGCGCTTCCACCGAGCCCGGCGATCTTCGCCATGCTCACGCCAGCGGCGCCGCTGCCAAGCATCTTCAGCATATCGCGCCGGCTGAGCTTCTTGTCGTTTCTTTCCGTCATGACATTCTCCTCGAAATAGACCTGCTGAATACTAGCTTGCACTTGCCGCTTCTCCTCACCGCGCCTCCTTCTGTCCAAAAAAAGGGCTCACTTCTAATCTTGATGACGAAATAGCGCTCAATCGAGTGCCTTGTTAAACCGATTAACCTACTGGCACAGTCTAACGTTAAAGTCCGCGCCTGTCAAATGCAATCGCTAAATTGCCTGCCAAGTCTTCGACGACAGCTGCGAGTTGGCAAGAATCGCCGCGGTCTTCGCCACATGGAGTACACCGCAGATGATAACCCGTGAGCGACGCGCTCGCCAACAGCAGCCGCGATTGGCGCGCGGGCCGCTTAGGCGTTATTCTCCAGCAATATCATTTCCCAAGGAGGAGCGCATCTTATGCCCAGGATGACAGGCGGCAAATTACTGGCGGATACCGTGCGCGGCTATGGCATCACACACGTCTTCTTCATGCCTTATATCGCGCCGCGCGCCCTGATGGAGATGGAGTATCTGGGCATCAAGCGGGTGCAAACGCACGGTGAAAAGGCGGCGGCATACATGGCTGACGCCTACGCCCGCGTCAAACGGGCGCCGGCGCTCTGCATGGCGCAGTCGGTCGGCGCGGTCAATCTGGCGGCCGGCTTGCAGGACGCCTGGCTCTCCTGCTCGCCGGTGGTCGCCATCACCGGGCGCGAATGGCAGGGGCATCAGCTGCGCCACGCTTATCAGGAAGTCGACCACATGGCGCCCTTCGCCGCCGTTACCGATTACAGCGCTTACGTCGCAAAGCCGGAGGAGCTCTCCCACCATCTGCGCCAAGCTTTCCGCGCGGCCACCAGCGGCACGCCCCGCCCGACGCATCTCGACTTGCAGGGCATTGACGGCAGCGGCGTGGTCAACGTCGAAGCCGAGCTCGACGTGGTCGTTGAGGAGCAGTTCGCGGCGCTGCCCCCCTTCCGCCCGGTTGCCGACCAAGCGTCAATTGACCAAGCGCTGAAGCTGCTGGCGGCGGCTGAACGCCCGCTGATCGTCGCTGGCGGCGGCGTAACTGCATCGGACGCGCGCGCCGAGCTCATCGCGCTGGCGGAAAAGCTGTCGATCCCGGTGGCGACCGCGCTGAACGCCAAGGCGATGTTCCCAGCCGATCATCCGCTGGCGGTCGGCGTGCCCGGCTCCTACTCGCGCGCCTGCTCCAACCAAATCGTCTGCGAAGCCGATCTGCTATTCTACATCGGCAGCCACACGGGCGGGCAGCTCACCAACAACTACACCATTCCACCGCCCGGCATAAAGGTCATCCAGCTCGATATCAATCCGGAAGAGATCGGACGCAACTACGCTATTTCCGCCGGCTTGCACGGCGATGTCCGCGCCACCCTGCGGCAGATGCTGGCGAGCGCCGAAGCGGCCGCCCCGCGCCAGTCCTGGCTCGCCTGGGTTCAGGAGCGCGTCGCTGGCTGGTGGGATGATGCTGATGGGGACTATAGCTCGGACGAGGTTCCGATGCGCCCCGAGCGGCTCTGCAAAGAATTGAGTGAGAACCTGCCCGCCGACGCCATCCTCGTTTCCGATACCGGGCATTCCGGCGTCTGGACTGGCACCATGCTCGATCTGCGCCATCCCACGCAATCCTACATCCGCTGCTCGGGCTCGCTGGGTTGGGGGCTGCCCGCGGCCATGGGCGCCAAATGCGCGGCGCCGGATCGGCCCGTGCTCTGCTTCACCGGCGATGGCGGCATCTGGTATCACATCGCCGAACTGGAAACAGCCCTGCGCTGCGGCATCAATACGGTCACGGTCGTCAACAATAATCACTCACTCAATCAGGAGCGCGATGGCGTTGAAGCCATCTACGGCGGAACTACGACCGGCTCCGATGAGCTCTGGCTCTTCGACGATGTGGACTTCGCCGCAATCGCTGAATCCTTCGGCTGCCTGGGCTTGACGGTGCGCGAGCCGAGCGAAATCGGCGGGGCGCTGGAGCGGGCATTCGCGGCTGATCGCCCGGTTGTGATCGATGTGAAAACGGCTGTCGACGGGATTGCGCCGCGGGCGTGGATGCCGGGCTGAGGTGGAAAACCAATTGCTTAGGACGCGATTGCTAGCAAGAGATTCATATCGTTCCAGTTGCATAACATCGATCATACTCGGCACGATTCAAAACTCAGCCAAATTGAAAATTGGTTGACACGAAGATTGACAATAGTACAGTTGTTCGTCATAATTGGATTGTGAGGTAATCATGCTCCGCTTGAACGGACACCCCGATAATGTGAGCAGGCCGCCCTTTGGAGTGATTGCCGTTCACAGGTCGGAAGAAAATAGTGCGTTGCGTTGTGCTGACCTATTTTGCGGTATAGGTGGTTTTCATGTCGCTGCTCGCAATTTAGGATTACATGTGGTCTTTGCCTGCGATATTGATGAACCTGCTAGGCAAGCGTATGAAGCCAATTTTGGGTTGCGTCCTTGGGGAGATATCACATCTATAGAGCCAGCAGACGCTCCTGATTTTGATTTACTCTTCGCGGGATTCCCTTGCCAGCCGTTTTCGATTATTGGCCGACAGCGCGGTTTCGCTGATCCGAGAGGTACTCTTTTTTTCGAGTTACTGAAGTTCATCAAGGAAAAACGGCCTGTAGGCATAGTACTGGAAAACGTAAAACAGTTGTCTACCATAAATAGAGGTGATGTACTACAACGAATTCTTGATGACATCTCTCAGTTGGGATATTCAGTAGACTCCAGAGTTCTAAATGCGTTAGACTTTGGTCTTCCCCAAAAGCGAGAACGAACAATAATAGTCGCTTCTCAAAAGCCGTTTGCTTTCTTCGACTGGCCTACCAACAGAGTCAAGATGACGCCATTGGTAGACATACTTGAGACTGAACCGCCTGCCTCGTACTTTGTTTCGGAATATATTCGGAGAAAACGTCAAGAGGCGCATACGCCAACGGTTTCTCCAGCAATCTGGCACGAGAACAAAGGTGGAAACGTGTCAAGTCATGAATGGTCTTGCGCGCTACGTGCAGGTGCTTCTCACAACTATTTACTGGTGGATGGAATTAGGCGACTAACTCCTCGTGAACAACTACGTTTGCAAGGCTTTCCGGATGATTGGGAAATCGTTTGTAGCGACGCGCAGACGAGGAAACAGACCGGAAACGCAGTACCAGTGCCAATGGTTCAACAGGTGATAGAAAGGATGGTTAATCACGTTGGACAACATTCGATTGCGAGGCAACCGGCCACGCCGCAATAACCCCTACCCCTTGGGAGAAATTCCCAACCGCGTAGTCGAAGCGATGGCAAAGCAGATCGTCCACCGTGTAGCGATCGGAATAGGAGATCTCGAAGGCAATGACTTCGGCACCATTTTTGCCAATAGCATAGGAGGAGTCCACCGCAGCAGTCCAATAGGCATAGCAGACGTAGAGTGGAATGGATGTGCCTGGTCGGTGAAAACCATAAAAGATCCGCGTCCATTTAACAAGGAACGCGTGAGGCTTATTTCAGGACGAAACTCCCCCGACTATTCGGTAGGCATCGAAAACCCTCACGACGACTTGCAGGCAACAGGTCGTGCAGTGTTAAATATATGGAATGCGCGAGTAGACGAGGCATTAGGCGAACATGATGACATGCGGATTATCGTTTTAGTTCGCAACATTGAAACCAGAGAATTCCTGTTGTTTGAAGAGGAAGCAACTCGCTACATCGCCGACGAGTACAAGTGGTCATATAATCCCCGCCGAACGTTAAGGGGCAGTCATAAATTGAGTGATGACCATAAGTTCACGTGGCAACCTCACGGAGGGCAATTTACCGTCTTTAGAAGCGTACCTCCGTCTGCACGCCGCTTCCGAATCGTGCCTCAAATACCACTAGTAGAACCGCAAGCCCTACTTGACGCTGTAAACTTTACGGACAGTTGGATTGACATATTGCAGTGACTGACACGGTATCTCCAGAGATAAGAAGCCGTATAATGGCACGGGTACGTTCTAAAGATACGAAACCCGAATTAACGGTGCGTCGACTAATTCATGGCTTGGGATACCGGTATCGTTTGCATCGCAAAGATCTGCCTGGACGTCCTGACTTGGTGTTCCCATCGCGACGGAAGGTCATTTTCGTAAACGGGTGCTTTTGGCATAATCATGCCAACTGCGCGAACGTTAGGATTCCCGAGACAAATCGCGAGTATTGGGTATCCAAAATACAAAGAAACAGTGAAAGAGATCGACGAAATCTCGCTCTGCTACAGGAAAGTGGGTGGCAACCTGAAACAGTATGGGAATGCCAACTCAATGACCTGGACGCGCTGGCCGCCCGCATTATTGAATTTTTGAATTAAGCGCACATATTCGTGTGAGCGCGGCAGGACTCGAACCTGCAACCAATTGATTAAAAGTCAACTGCGCTGCCATTGCGCCACGCGCCCAAACGGCCGCGAATTATAGAGCCGCCCCGCGCTGTATTCAAGCGCCAGCTTGCCCCGCCAGCGCGCGTCAACCGCGAAAACCAGCGCCCGTAAAGGGCTTAGTTCAATTGTCCGATTCTGAATGTGCTTATATACTGAACCTTGATTTAGCGGACTTTAAGTATTTTCGCACTCCCCGGGGGACTTATGGCGGAATTATTACCCCTTGAAGCGCCAGTCACATCGGCGGCTGCCCTGCCGCTGCGCCGTCTCGGGCGCCCCGTCGGCCGCGACGAATTGCTGCGCGCCCTGTTGCTGCGCCTGCGCCAGGGCCAGCAATTGGTCTTGCATGGCGCCGCCGGCACGGGCAAGACGACGGTCGCCGCCACCATCGCCAACGTGCACCTGCAGCAGCACGACCGCCCAGTCTTGTGGCTGAACTGCGACAATCCCCCGCTGGTCGAGTTGATCGTCCGCATCGCCCGCGCTTATGGCGACCTGGACAGCTGCAATGCCGACAACCCGCTGACGCGCGCGGCCGCCGTCAAAGCGCTGCTTGATGAGAAGCAGCCGCTCCTGGTGCTGGATGGCGAGATCGAGACCAAGGCGCTCGCCCCATTTGTCAAGCGCTGCGCGGCGGATGCGCCGCTGGTGGTTACGAGCGCGATGCCGCTGGCTGAGGGCGATTGGCGCAATCAGCCGATTGGCAACCTGGCGGAGCGCGATGCCGTCCGCTTGTTTAAGCAGAAAGCTGGCATCAAGGACGACAAGGACGATGTCGCCATCCAGGTCATCGCCGCGCAGCTCAAGCAAGCCGCCTTCCCGCTGGCGCTCGCCGCCCGCAGCATGATTATCGCGCGGCAGTCAGCCGCCGAATTCAGCGAGACCTTGGCCGCCGCCTTGGAGCGCTATGACGATGAGGCGTCTATGGCGGCGCTGAGCATCAGCTTCGACGGCTTGAACGAGCGCCTGCGCGACTTGCTGCTTTTCCTTTGCGCGACCGTGCGCGGCGAAGCCTCGGTCGCCTTTCTGAATCTGCTGAGCGGCATCGCCTCCGAGTCCATCGACATGTCCATGACCATCCTCTCGCGCCTGTTTTTGGTGGAGCGTTTCCAAGTCCTTGGCGAAGCCTATTATCGCTTGCACCCGCTGGCGCGCGAATTCCTGCAAGAGTGGGCGCTGGAACGCGATCGTTTCGATGCCTTGCGCGCCGATATTGTCGATACATCGCGCGATTATCTGGATGTGCACAGCGAGAAAGAGGACGTCATTCAGCGGCTCATGATTGAGCTGGGCAACCTCATCGCCACAGCCGAGTGGGCGGGACGCAACGAAGATGCCGAACTGGCGAGCGAAATCGTTGAAACCCTCGCCCCGCTGGAAGCGCAGCTCAATGCGCAAGGGTTCGCCTACGAGTTGACGCGTCTGCGCGCCGCTCGCGATGGCATAAGTCTTGAATTTGATGATCCGCCGCAAGAAGAGCCCCAGCCTGAAAAAGAGCCGGCGGCTGAGTTTCAAACAGGGGAACCCGCCGCAAACGAAGACGACTTGGCATTGCTCGGCGATGACGACGAGCCGCCCCTGCTCGATGGCGCTATCGAGTTGGCAACCTCAAGGGAGGCTGAGGACCTTGACGAGGCAGCGCCGCCGGAGACGGCCGCCGATGACTCCGCTTTTGTCGCTATTGACGACAAGGACCTGCAATCAGTTAATATCGACCAGCTCCGCACCGCCTTAAACGTGGCGAGCCAGAATAACGAAACCTCGCGTCAATTGCAGATTCTTAAGGCAATCGCCCGCATGCAGGTCAACCAAGGGCGCGAAAATGACGCCATCGCCACCTACGGCGATGTGCTGGAAATCTACGAGAACAGCGAAGACAAAGACGGCGTGCTGGAGACGCTGGATATGCTCGCGGGCTTGCTGGTCAGCAGCCAGAGCGCGCCGGAAGCCATTGAGCAAGTCAAACTGCGGACGGCGCTGTCTTTCGCGCGCCAGCATGAGGATACGCCGCGCGTGCTGCAAATCCTGGAAGCTGTTGGCAAGGTGCAGATCGACCAGAACCGCGAGAAGGAAGCAGTCGCCACTTATAACGAAATCCTGGCGATATACGAAAAGCAAGACGATAACAAAGGAATCCTGGAGACGCTTGACATGCTGGCCGGGCTGCTCGTTCGCAGCGAATCCGCTGTCTCCGCCCTGGCGCAGGTCCAACGCGGTTTGCATTTGGCGCAAGAAATCGCGGATGATGAAGCGGAATTGTTCTTGCAGATCACCCGCGGCGATGCGCATAAGGCGCTGGGCGAAGCGGCGCTGGCGGTGGAAGCCTACGAGGCCGCCTTGCGCGGCGCGCGTCATCGCGACGATATGCAGAATGAAGCGCTGATTCTATACAAGCTGGGTATGGCTTACCTTGAGAGCGGCGATTCGCGCCAGGCTATCGAAATACTGGAGGATGCCAACGACCGCTTCAAGCAGCAAGGCAAGCGCGATATGGAAGGGCAGGTGCTGCGTGGCTTGGGCGAGGTCAACGTCAAGCTGGAGCGCTGGAGCGAAGCGATCAATTTCCACGCCTCGGCGCTTTATATCGCGCGCGAAATTGGCGATCGCGCGCTGGAGGGGCGGCAGCTTCGGCATCTGGGAAAAATCCTCATCCAGGCGGACAAACTGCCCGAAGCATTAACCCGTTTTCGCCAGGCGCTCCACGTCGCCTATGAGGAGCAAAACAGCGACGACATCATTGGCGTCATTGCCGATCTGGTCAGTTTGATGATGCGCAACCTCTTCCTTTCGTCCATCGCCGAATTACTGATCAACGACGGCTTGTCGTATGACCCGGACAACCGCGAATTGCAATTGCTGCAGAAGGAAGTCGCTGGCGCGAAAGAGCGCGCCGCCGCCCGCGGCATCGCCCTGGCTGTGGTTGCCGGCAGCGCCCGCGATTACGCCGCCAACGCCTACAACTACAGCTAGCGGCCATCACCTGCGCAATCCACGTCCACTACATGATCTGTAGCGGCAAGTTCATTGGGTCGCCCGAAAATGAATGTGTAGGATATACCGGGTCTAGCACCGGCTGTATCCTACGGGCATCATTTATGTGAAAAGTGTAGGGGCTGCCTACCAGGTCGCCCGTTTTCTGACATGCAATTTTTAGGGTCAAGTCATTACGTCGCCCGAAAATGGAGGCAAATGCGCCTGTTGGGAAATCAAAAAGAGGCGACGCCCGCGCGCCGCCCCTTGGAACTCGCTTCTCTCGGCGCCGCTTAGTTCTGGCGCTGCACCATCAGATCCGGCAAATGCTCAATCGCCTGCGACAGCGACGCCTGATGATCCAGATGCTCGCCGATGATATCGAAAGGCGCCGCCTGATGCTGCTCGTCGAAGACGATCATCCAACTGCCGTCGTCGCCCTTGACCCAGCGTCCGCCGAAATTGCGCCTTATCGATTCGCCCAGGAAAGCGCCCAGCTTCTCCCGTAGCACCGATTTGTCTCCATCGTCGAGCTTCGCCCGATGCTCATCAATATAAGCATCCAGCCATAAAATCGAATTGGCGGTGTAATCGAGCTGGATGTCTTCCTTTTCGCTCAACACCTCGATGACTAATTCCGCATCTTCCCGCAGTTCCGATGATTCCGCAACGGTACTCAATTCATACGCTCCTGTTTCACTAACCGGCCGAAGCCATTACATTTTCACGAGCTAAAAGACGCGCTAGCCCCGATGCGTCTTACTTTTCCATTTTGGCTGCTGGCCGCTTCGCCTCAGCTTAACCAATAGTGAGGATCGGTTTGACTGAGCGGGCAACGGGATTCGAACCCGTGACCTTTTCCTTGGCAAGGAAATGTTCTACCGCTGAACTATGCCCGCATCGCATCGCGCAGTATAACGAAAGGCGCTGCCAATCGCAAGACCGACTTCGGTACGGTAGTGTATCCATTTTGGTTGAATATAGAAAACATCATCATTCAAGCATCTGTAGGGGCGAGCACGTGGCTCGCCCACTTGATAATCTCCGGCGGGCGATTCACAGAATCGCCCCTACAATTTTCGCTAAAGAATGATGTCGAGCTGAAAGAATATCACGCTTGACGTAAATTCCAACCGACTTCAATACACTACCTCGGTACTGGCCGGGCAATCGCATCAAATGAAGTTGCGCTGATAAATAACATTTTTCCCTCACATTTCGTAATCTGTAGGGGCGTTTCGCTGAAACGCCCGCAAAATTTATGTCATATTCAACGAGCGTATCGGCGATACGCCCCTACATTTTCACATTTTTCGTGGCGAAAGGCGCATTATGATTTTGGTGAGATTGCCCTGCGGTACTGGCGGACCAGCCGCGCCTCGCCGAGAAGGCGCCCGCATAAAAAGGCGAGAACAGGCGAAATCCGCCGCTTCGCCTATAATGAGGCTTTAAGCCGCTAGCCCGTTCCGAGCCGCTAATGACCTTGCGCCCCGAGTACAAATTCCTCTTCAATCCTTACGCGAAAGATCTGATCCTGTCGATTGACGGCGGCGGCATGCGCGGTGTGATCGCCTTGGCTATGCTCTGCTGGCTGGAGGAGCAGGCCGGCAAGCCCGCCTATGAACTCTTCAAGCTGGTCGGGGGCACCAGCACGGGCGCGTTGATTTGCGCCGGCTTGGGGCTGGGGATGAGCGCCCGCGAAATCATGGACGAAATCTACAAGAAGCGCCTGCCCAAAGCCTTTAATCGCGCCAAACGTTTTCTCTGGCTGCGCTTCCTGCTCAACGGCTTGCGTCACCTTTATCCATACGGACCCTTCCTCAAAGCGCTCGGTCCGCTGGGCGCGGGCCTGCGCGTCGGCGATATCGAGACGCCGACTATCCTGCTGACCACCAAAGACCTGCGCACCAGCTCGACTTATTACATCATAAACGCGGGACCGGGCGCGCCGCTCTTCGCCCACTGGCCGCTGGCCGGCGCCGTCGCCGCCAGTGTGGCCGCGCCGCTATTCTTCCCGCCCGTGGACGGCAACCTGGTCGATGGCGGCGTCGGCGCTTTCGGCAATCCCTGCTTGGCGACCTCGGTCGAAGCGGTGCAATACCTCGACATGGCGCCGGAGAACCTGATCCATATCTCACTCGGCAACGGCTACCAATCCAATGTGCAGGAGGAAGGGGCGGGGCGCGGCTTTTGGCTGAAGTCCTGGATTGAATACTTGCTATCTGAAGGCTTGGACGATGCCGCCATGCAGCAGGTTTTCATGACCCGCGCCATCTACCGCACGATGGACTTCCGTCGTTACAACCCGGCGCTCAACCGCGGTAGCATAAAGCACAACCTCGACCTGGATTGCGGCGACATCGACCCCGCTGGGCTCGCGCTCGACAGCGGCTCACATGAGGAGATCGAGTTGATGGAGCGGATTGGTTACGCCTATGCCTCAAAGATCGACTGGATGAAAGAGCGGGCGCTGCCCTGGAATACTATCGGCGGGCAGGCTGAGCCGGGCTACGAGCACAGTGATTGGACCAACTCGCCCTTTGCCGCGCAGAAGTTTTAGTCGCGCGACAATCCAAAATCGCCAGCGCTACAAAATGTAGGGGCGACATATCATGTCGCCCGCTTGCATGTATCTTGCTGAAATCCCTCCCTCTTTATGGGGGAGGGATTTAGGGTGGGGGTCACTAAATGCTGAAGTACAACTCGAACTCGTAGGGATGCGGGCGCATCGCCACCGCGTCCTGATCCTCGACCTGCTTGTAGGCGATGTAATTCTCAATGAAGGCTTCGTTGAAGACGCCGCCCTCAAGCAAGAAGTCGTGATTGGATTCCAGCTCGCGCAGGGCCTCGCCCAGCGTGCCAGGCATCACCGGCGTGTCATGATCGCCCTCGTAGAGGTCGGCGGTCGCCGCTTCGCCCGGATCAATCTGATTCTTGATGCCGTCAATGCCCGCCATCAACAGCGCCGGCATGCAGAGATAGGGATTCGCCGCCGGATCGGGCCAGCGCGCCTCGACGCGTTTGGCTTTGGGATTGTTGCTGTACATCGGGATGCGGATGCCAGCCGAGCGGTTGCGCGCCGAATAAATCAAATTGACCGGCGCTTCATAACCGGGCACCAAACGGCGATAGCTGTTGGTGATTGGGTTGGTGAAGGCGGCGGTCGCGCCCGCGTGCTTGATCAGCCCGCCGATATACCAGAGCGCCATCTGGCTCAAGCCGGCGTACATATCGCCACCGAAGAGCGGCACGCCGTCTTTCCACAGCGACTGATGCACGTGCATCCCAGAGCCGTTCTCTTCAAACAGCGGCTTGGGCATGAAGGTGGCGTGCAAGCCATTGGCCATCGCCACGTTCTTGACGATGTACTTGAAAGTGACCATCGTATCCGCCATTTGCAGCAGCGGCGCGTATTTCAGATCAATCTCGGCTTGGCCCGCGCCACCCACCTCGTGGTGATGCACCTCGACCTCCATGCCGACGTCTATCATCGTCTGCACCATCTCGGCGCGGACGTCTTGCGTCTTGTCCAGCGGCGACAGCGGGAAGTAGCCCATCTTGATGCGGTTCATGTGCCCCTGGGCCGGGTCTTCATTGCCGCTGTTCCAGTCGCCCTCGAAGGAATCGACGCGGTAGAAGCTGCTGTTCTCCGAAGTGCTGTACTGTACGTTGTCGAACATGAAAAACTCGGCTTCCGGACCGAAGTAGGCGATATCCGCCAGGTCCGAGCCGTCCAAGAAGGCTTCGGCGCGTTTGGCGACGCCGCGCGCGTCCAGGGCATACGGGGCGCGGCTGATCGGGTCGTGCGCGTCGCAATACATCGCCAGCGTGTTGTAGCTGAAGAACGGGTCGATGTAGGCGGTGCTCAGGTCTGCCAGCAAAATCATGTCCGATTCGTTGATCGCCTGAAAGCCCTGAATGCTAGAGCCGTCGAAGCCGAACCCCTCTTCAAAAGCGCCCTCATCGACCGACTGAATCGGCATGCTGAAGTGTTGAGGCACACCACGAATATCGACAAAGCGCAGATCAATCTCGACGATGTCGTTTTCATTTGCCCAATTCAGCAAAGCTGCGGGAGATTCCAATGCCGAAGCGGGCGGGACATACCGTGCCATTTCCATTTATCCTTTAGCTAGTTACGTGCGAATCAACAATCAGCGCCATAGTAATGGACGATTCTCACAACATATACGGTGAATCGACTGGCAATCGCGCGATATTTATTGTGAGTTTTCACTAAAGGCTTGGCGCCAGAAGGGCGCATTCAATGTGCCGCAGGCAAGCGCTCCGATGCGGACCTGGCAAAAACAGGACTAGCCCCGACTCCACACTCGCTGATAGCATGGCTAAATTGCCGCAAAGCACAGCCGCCGAGGTCGCCGCAAATTGAAACGAAGCATCTTTGTTTTACTGCTTATGCTCGCCCTTCACCCCCTGCAAGCGCAGGCGCCGCCGCGTCTCATTCCCGAGGTGATCCGGGTTCACCCGCATGACGCAAGCGCTTTCACCCAGGGCTTGCTCTGGCATGAGGGCCACCTTTACGAATCCACCGGTCTTTATGGCGAATCGACGTTGCGCCGGGTTGATATCGAAAGCGGCGCGCCAATGCAGCTGCTCGCATTAGACGAAGCCTACTTCGCCGAAGGGCTGGAACTGGTGGGCGGCAAGCTCATTCAATTGACCTGGAAAGCGGGCATCGCCTTCGTTTACGATGTCGCCAGCTTTGAACTGATCGACACCATCGAATACGCGGGCGAAGGCTGGGGCTTGTGTTTTGACGGGCGTTTCCTCTTCATGAGCGACAGCAGTCCCTATCTTTCGCTGCGGGATGCCGAAACATTTGATCTCATCGTCCGCGCCGGCGTCACCTATCAGGGGCAGCTTGTGCCGGCGCAATTGCTCAATGAACTGGAATGCGTCGGCGATTTCATTTACGCCAACGCCTGGAATACCGATTACATCTTCCGCATCGACAAATGGACCGGTGACGTCACCGCCGTGATCGACGCCGCTGCGCTTTTGACCGACGCCGAGAAAGCCGATTTGGCCGCCGGCAGCGTGCTTAACGGCATCGCCTACAATCCCGAAAGCGAGACCTTCTTCATCACCGGCAAGAATTGGAACAAGATCTTTGAAGTGACCTTCATTTCGCCATAGCCCCATGCCTGGCCGCCGGTACGCGCAATCTCTTACACAATTCATATAGACAACTCCGTAATCACCCTATAAGGTTCATATATGGATAATTCAGGTATGAATAAATCTTGCGCCGATTCGAACCCGCTTGAAGATACATTCGAAGCGCAGTTCTTCACGCTTTTGACGCGGATATGCCGTCAATTGATGCAGCATGCCGAGCAGATAAAGGCGGCTGGCATGCTGTCGCCGCCGCAGTTATGGTTTCTGAAACGGCTTTACGACGCCGGCGCGCCGCAGCCGATCAGCTATTTCGCTGATGATATCTTCTCGAATCTGTCCAACGCCTCGCAGATGATCGACCGGCTCGAATCGGACGGGCTGGTCTACCGCATTGATAACCCGCGCGACCGCCGCAGCAAGCTAGTTGAGCTGACGGAAGAGGGCGTCCAGCGCATGAACCACGCCCACGAGCGCCACCATCTGCTGGCGCAAGAACTGCTGGAACCCCTATCCGAAGAAGAGCGCCGCGCCGCGCTTGCGACCTTGGAGCGTGTGCTATCCCTATTCGAAAACGAGACCGACGACGCGGGGCCTTGTGGTTTCTGATGCCGCATCGCCTCTGTTCGCTTTAGTTATGCCAAGTTATCGAAGGAGTGAATTTCTATGAATAACAATCACGCCATCATCGCAGAAAATGTCGTCAAGCACTTCGGCGATATCAAAGCGCTGGACGGCGTATCTATCGCCGGGGAGACAGGCAAAGTGCTTGGGCTGCTCGGCCCCAACGGCGCTGGCAAAACCACCCTGGTGCGCATCCTGGCGACCCTGCTCAAGCCGGATAGCGGCGTCGTCTCCGTCGGCGGCATTGATGTCTTGCGCCATAAACAGCAAGTGCGCGAGATTATCGGCTTGGCGGGCCAAAACGCCGCCGTCGACGAAATATTGACCGGGCGCGAAAACCTGTTCATGGTCGGGCGTCTCTACCATATGCCGCGACGCGATGCCAATATGCGCGCCAGAGAACTTCTCGAACAATTCTCGTTGACCGAGGCCGGCGATCGTCCGGTGAAGACCTATTCTGGTGGCATGCGCCGCCGCCTTGATCTCGCCGCCAGCATCGTCGCCCGTCCCAGCGTACTCTTCCTTGATGAACCAACCACCGGTTTGGACGCCCGCGCCCGCATCGCCATGTGGGAGACGATTCGCGAGCTCGTCTCCGATGGCACGACGCTGCTGCTGACGACCCAATACCTGGAAGAAGCCGACGAGCTCGCCGACCGCATCGTGGTCATCGATCACGGGCATGTCATCGCCGAAGGCACTGCCGACCAACTCAAAGCCAATATGGCTGCCGACTTCATCGATATTACCGTTGCCGACCCGGCGCAAACGGCATCGGCATCGACGCTCCTCAGTCCACTTTCCACCGAGACGCCGCAAATCGACGACCTGCGCGGTCATGTTGTCCTCGCGGTGGATAGCGGCGCTCAGCGCATCGCCGAAGTTGTGCGCCTGCTCGACAGTCAGGACATACACATTGCCGAGTTGAATCTGCGCCGCCCGACCCTCAATGAAGTCTTTCTCAGCATCACCGGCGAGGCGATTGTGGAGGAAGAAGCCAAGCCCAAACGTCGCGGGCCCTTCCGTCGCCGGAGCGCCTAGCCAAGCTGCTGACAGCCTAAACTTGTAAGGATGATCACCATGACCCAGAATACCTTCACCGCCACGTTCAGTTCTGGCGGCCGCGAATCCAGCGCTCTGCAGCGTTTACTGTGGAATTTCACCGACACGCTCGTGGTGATGCGGCGCAATTTGTATGCTTATCAAAGGCAGCCGGAATTGATCGTATTCGCCACCATACAGCCAGTGATATTTCTGCTGCTTTTCACCTATGTCTTCGGTGGCGCCATTCGCTTCTCCACCGGTGGCGATTACATCAACTTCTTGCTGCCGGGCATCATCATCCAGACGATCCTCTTCGCCTCGGCAAATACCACGGTCGGCTTAGCGGTGGATCTGTCGCGCGGCATCATCGATCGCTTCCGCTCGCTGCCGATGTCGCGGGCGGCTGTGCTCGCCGGGCGCACCAGCGCCGATACCCTGCGCGGCTTGTTCACGGTGCTCATCATGATTGTCGCCGGCTACATCATCGGCTTCCGCTTTGAAGATTTAGGCAGCGGACTGGCTGGGCTCGCGCTGGCGGTGGCTTTTGGTTACGCTGTCACCTGGATTTCCGCCACCATCGGCTTATTTGTCAAGGATCCGGAAGCGGCGCAGGTGGCCGGCTTCATCTGGCTTTTTCCCTTGACTTTCGCCAGTTCCATTTTCGTGCCGACTCAGACCATGACCGAGCAATGGCTGCGCACTTTCGCCGAGAATCAACCGGTCAGCGTCATCGCCAACACCGTGCGCGATTTGATGACCGGCACCGTCAATCCGGATGAAATCGTGCTCTCGCTACTGTGGATCGCCGGCATCGTGGCGGTGTTCTTGCCGATGGCGGTCTGGCGCTATGCTAGAGTCGCCTCACGCTAAGGCTGACAAGCCTCGTGCAAGTTTACGAGGCTTTTGCATTCGTTCAGGCGTCAGTGGGGCTTCTCAATGTATTGCCCAGCGCGTACTAGCTCTCATGGCAACTGGCATCCAAATGCGGATGGGCAACTTCTTCGTCTGCCGACCTGCCCAAACGCGCTCTGACGAGGCTGGACTTGTACATAACTTTTCCCTTCGCGTTTAGGGCGCGGACGCGGATGTTGATTTTCTGATTGTCGCCCAAATGATTGATGCGAACGGTGCTGGCGCCGCCTGAATTTAGCCATTGCGGGCTTGCATTTCTCCAGGTCGCCCCCCATGGGTGGTCTATCCAGCTGCCCTTCGTGTTTCCGTTATCCCATGGCTTCAACCCTGATAGAACATGGGGGCTGCTGGCTTCGTCATATACCGGCGACCACTTGGATTCACGCGCATTGGAACGGGAAAAGCGAAACTGATATTTGCCGACAGCAAAATCTTCATCCCAGTCAAGAATAATCGACCAAGTACAATACTTTCTTGGCGCTGGATCCGCCCACCAGTCTACCGCGAGTGTGGGAATCACCTGAACCGCTAACTGCCCGGAGCCGAAACCTGCGCTTTTAGTCTGAGAGTTCGCCAAGGCCGGCAAAACACAGCAGAGACAGAGCACGGCTGCCGCCGCGATCTTCTTTAACATTCTTTTCCCCCTTCAAGTTAATTGAGCAGCTTGTAGGATACTATACACAAGCGCCCGAAACAAAGATACCCTATCGCGCGTTGTAAAGCGTTCCCGCGCGGATATTGCGCTCAATAAGAAGGTTGAATAAGAAGGTTGAGAAGATAACATGACCGACAACCTCGTCTACATCGCCAACGGCGGCGACGGACCCAGCGGCATCACCGTCGCCGAATTGGATTATGACAACGCGACGCTCAACATCGTTCAGCGCGTCACCGAGATCAGCGAATGCCACTATCTCAATCTCCATCCCAACGGGCGCTATCTCGTCGCAACGACGGTGGATGCCGGTGTGCAAGTCGTCTCATTCGCCATCGACGCCGACGGCGCGCTGTCCCTCATAAGCCGCCAGCCAGCTTCCGGCACGTCGCCCGCCTACGTCTGCGTGGAGGCCAGCGAGCGCCACGCGCTGATGGTCAATTACGCCGTCGGCGAAGCGCGCGGCAATATCCGCGTTTATCCCATCGATAGCGAGGGCAGGCTGGGCGCGCCCACGGAACATATTGAGATTGATGACCCCACAGGACCCAACCAGGAGCGGCAAGATGTCTCGCACCCGCACATGATCGTCACGACGCCGGACAATCGCTTCGCTGTCGTGCCCGACCTGGGCACTGATAAAGTCTACCTCTACGCGCTGGACGCGGACGCGGGCGCGCTGAGCCTGGCGCGGACGCTGGACCTTCCGCCCGGCGCCGGACCGCGCCATGTCGCCTTTCACCCGAGCTTGCCGCGCATGTATGTCATCAACGAATTGAATTCGACGATGGCGACTTTCGCCTGGGATGACGACGACAACTGGACGCGCCTCTCGGTCGAATCGACGATGCCGCGATATTACATCCAGCCGGCGGGACGACCCAATACCTGCGCTGACGTGCACGTCCACCCGAACGGCAAATTCCTCTATGGCAGCAATCGCGGGCACGATTCCATCGTAATTTACGCCTTGGACGACGCCGGCTTGCCGCGCCTGCTGGCTTATGAAGCGACGCGAGGCGCCTGGCCCCGCGCCTTCATGATTGATCCGCGCGGAGAAGTCCTGGTCGTCGGCAACCGCCACACCGATAACGCCGCCATTTTCTCTATCGACGCCGAGTCCGGCGCGCTCACCTATAGGAATTCGGTCGCTATGTCCGCGCCGATCGCATTCAAGATGGTCTAGGCGATCGTGCGCGTACTGATTACCGGCGGCGCCGGGCACGTCGGCAAACCAATCTGCGAACAATTCGTGCGCAATGGCTGGGACGTCCACGTCATCGACGTGGCGCCCGACCCTCAGGTTGATGGCGTCAGCTATGCCCATTGCGATATTCGCGATTTCGCCGCCGTCGCCCGGCAGGTTGAAGGCTGCGACGCTATTGTGCATCTCGCCGCCATCCCCTCAACGATGACCCATCCTGAAGCTTCCCTATTCAGGATCAATGTCGCCGGCGCCTACAACGTCTTTGAGGCGGCTGAGCGCGCCGGCGTCAAGCGCATCGCCCAAGCCAGTTCCATTAACGCCGTCGGTGGTTACTGGGGCTGCGACGATCGACAATTCGACTACTTCCCCCTGGATGAAAATCATCCGCCGCACACCACTGACGCCTATTCTTTCTCCAAGCAGCTCGTCGAAGAGATCGCCGCTTATTACCAGCGCCGCAGCGGCATCGACAGCATCTCATTTCGCATGCCCGCCGTTTGGAGCGATGCGTCTATCGTCAAAGGGGAACTGCGCGAAAGTCTTTTGCAGCGGCGCCAACTGTTGGATGAGTTTCTCACGAAGCCGCTGGCAGCGCGTAGAAAACGATTGGCGGAAGCGCGCGTCCGGGCGCTGGAACTGCGCGCGCGCCGCGTTCAAGAATACGATGCCATCAGCTCCGGCGCATTCGACCGCGACGCCATTGACGACTGGCTGCTGCGCGCCTACTTCTTCGATCGCTTCAACTATTGGGCTTTCATCCATACGGACGACTCAACCCAAGCATTCGAAAAGGCGCTAACCACCGATTTCCGCGGCGCCCACGCCCTCTTCGTCAACAGCGATCTCAACTATCTGAATTATGATTCCGAAGCGCTTCTCTCGCTCTTCTTTCCCGATGTCAGCCGCCGCGCCAAAGCGATTCAGGGCGCGGAAGCCTTGGTCAGCATTGATCGCGCCCGCGACTTGATTGGCTTTGAGCCGACCCGGCGTTCGCTCATCTAGGATGCCGCGACCGGGAGAATTCGCAGGGGCGCGCCCTTGGGTCGCCCGCCGCTGCGTCAAGCGATGTCGTATTCGCCGGAGCTGAAGACGTATACGAAGTTTACGAGCTCGCCGTCTTCATCCGGCTCGGCATCCAGCATCCAGTAGTAAATCCAGCGAGCATCGCTGACGCTCAGGTTGACGCAGCCGGCGCTGCGCCGATAGCCAAAGCTGTCGTGCCAATAGGTCCCGTGCAGGCTCTCGCCGCCATTAAAGTACATCACCCAAGGCACATCCTGCAGCGCATAAGCGTCTTCCTCGCCCTGATTGCCGCTCATCGAGTCGCTGATCAGCCGCGCCCACACATTAAATACGCCCTGGTCGGTCTGGCGTTCCTCCCTGCCACTAGAGATGACAGTGGCGAAGACGGGACTATCGTCTTCATAGGCGATCAAGGTCTGCTCAAAGAGATCAACCGCCACCCAGCGTCCTGAAACTTCGCTCGGTCTCCCCACCGGCGCGAATTTGGCGACCAACTCCTGACGAATCCATTGCCCCGGTCCGACCAGATACCAGACCTTGCCGTCGTCGTCTTCCGTCCGCGCGAAGATATTGACGAGATTATAGCGGCGCGTGACGAATCCGCTTTCCGCGCTGGCTGCATCACCGGGGCGCGGCGAGGCGTAGACGCCGGTCTGGTCCAAAATGATCGCGTAAGGATGCCGCCAGCTTTCCGGCAGCAGCATGCCCGTGAAGCTCGATACGGCCGCCGGTTTGGCATCCGCCGCCAGCAGCCATTCGCCGCCGCTCCGCTGTATCCAGCCATCGACGCTGGTATTGATCACCTGGATGAAGTTGAAGCCAGCTGGCATAAACCCGACCACTTGACCGCCAGGCGCAGCATAAAGATTTGCCCCGTCCCGGTTGACGCGCCAGAAACTGTAGCGGTTAAGTGTGAAGTGATCGCGGTTGACGCGCTCCAATTCCGGGCGCGGAAAAGCCTTCATCATAACCAGGCATTTCGGGCTTTCGGCGGCCGCGACCGACCGCTCAACGTGCGAAGCCGCCGTGCCGATCTCCGCCGTCGTGCATACGCTGGGGTCGTATTCGAAAATCGCTTCTTTGTCATCCGCCAATGCGCTTGGCAGGAAGAGGCAGGCCACCAGCGCGATGGCGAAAGCCAGTCGAAACATCGGTCTCGCTCCTCTCCATAAGACGCAGCGCCGCATTTTCAAACATAGCCTAGCAGGTTGGCGCCGGTCTGTGACGACCGCTTGCCATACGCCTTCCGTACGATTGTCCGACGCCGGGTATAATAGGCGGAGACGAGAGACTCTTGCCCGGCGACATCGTTATGAACAAGCTCATTCGAATCGGGACGCGCCGTTCCAAACTGTCGCTATGGCAGGCGAATCACATTGCTGCCCTCCTTCGTCGGCTTCAGCCGGATATCCGCATCGAAATCCGCGCCTATCAGACGCGCAGCGACTTGAACCCGGCCGCGCCTTTGCGCGCCCTAAGTGGTACCGGTCTCTTCACTGACGCCCTTGAATCGGCGCTTCACGCCCACGAAATCGATTGCGCCGCGCACAGCCTGAAGGATCTGCCGGTGGTCATGGCGGAAGGTTTGACGCTTGCCGCTGTGCCCAAGCGTGGCGATCATCGCGACGCCCTCATCACTCGCAATGGCGCCAAGCTCGCTGAGCTGCCCGCCGGCGCGCGGATCGGCACTGGCAGCATGCGCCGCCGCGCTCAATTGCTCGCCATGCGCCCCGACCTCGAGATGCGGCACATCCGCGGCAACGTGCCGACGCGCCTCGCCAAGCTGGAGGCCGACGACAGCGACTTTGACGCCATCGTCCTGGCGGCGGCCGGCTTGATTCGCCTGGGATTGGCTCATCACATCAGCGAAATCTTCGATGAGTCGCAGATGCTTTGCGCCGCCGGGCAAGGCGCGCTTGCGATCCAATGCCGCGCTGATGACGACGACCTGGCTGTCTTCCGAACGCTGGCCGACTGGCAGTCAGCCCAAGCCGCGTCGGCTGAACGCGCCTTTCTGCACGCGCTCGAAGCAGGCTGTTCGCTGCCGGTCGCCGCTTATGCGCGGATCGAAGGGCGCCGCCTGCGGCTTCAGGGTCGCGTCATCGCGTTGGATGGCAGCCGGCAAGTGGATGTTGCGGGCGAAACCGGCGCCTTGGACGGGCGCGCTGGCGAAGACATGGCGTGTCGGCTGGGCGCGCAACTGGCGGAAGAAGCGTTGGAAAGCGGCGCGGATTTGATGCTTGCATCCATTGACGCGGGTGATTCAAGTGATTGACGCCAAGCTGCTGGCCGGCAAGCGCATTGCCGTCACGCGCGCGCGTCATCAAGCCCAGCCACTCGCTGCTTTGATCCGCGAGTACGGCGGCGCGCCGGTGCTGTATCCCTGCATCGCCATTGCGCCGCTAGCCGATCAGCAGCCGCTTGACAACTGCCTGCTTCGGCTTGCCGAATTCGACTGGCTCTTGCTGACCAGCGGCAATGCCGCGCGCGCCATCGCTGAACGACTGGCTGAACTGGGTCTTCGGCTGGCTGATGCCGATGTCAGAGTCGCCGCCGCCGGGCCGGCAACCGCCGCTGAAGCCCGTCGAGGCTTGTCTTGCGCTGTTGACCATGTGCCGGCGGCATACGGCGCCAGTCAGCTTGCGCGCAGCCTGCCCTTGAGCGCGCCATGCCGCATCCTGCTGCCACAATCGGATCTGGCGGGCGCGGCCGCTGCCGAGATCCTGCGGTCGCGCGGCGCTCAAGTAAGGTCCATCATCGCCTACCGGACGGTGACAGGCGCGGGCGGGGCGCCGCTGGCAGCCATGATCGGTCGCGGCGGAATCGATGCGCTCACCTTCACCAGCCCGTCGGCGGTTGCCTTCTTTCGCCGGCGTTGCCCGGCGCCGGCGGCGCTTCAACTGCCCGCCGCTTGCATCGGGCCCGCGACAACCGAAGCCGCTCGAGAACAGGGATTCGCGCGCTTGATTGCGCCGAGCCGGCCGGCGATACGCGCTATGATTGACGCGCTTGCCGACCACTTCGCGGCTTCAACGGCGGCCCGATGAGGATTTCTTCGTTGTGCCGCTCAGCATTAAGTTAAGGCGCATCAAGCCCACTTCAATTTTGCGGTTCTGCCAATTCCTATATAATGAAAATAGCGTAAGCAGCGAAGCGTACTGTTGGATTCGGCATTAGCCGCCACTCGCGCCTCGGCTTTCGCTTGGCAGTCCTTTTAGGTTCGCCGCGCGGCGATGATCGTCACCAGGTCGCGGCGTCATTGGTGGCAATACTTATGGAATTAAACCAGACCATTTACACTCATGAGAAATATACTGAGGGTGATCAATATTGGAGCGCGGAATCGGAAGAATACGCCGCCGCCAGCCAGTTGATTTCAATCATGCGCGACGGCTGGATGCTGACGCTGCCCCGCGTCAGCGCTCGGCAGATATGGAACAGCGGCAGCCGTCCGCGCACCGTATACGACTTCACCTTGATGCGCGGCAGCCAACTGATGATCATGCCGGTCTTGAGCAATCCCTTCATCGAGCGCTACATAATCCAAAATGATATTCGCGTCATTTATGACATCGCGCAAGAAGGCGCCGTCACCCCGGGCTGAGACCGGCTATTTCAGCTCAAAATAAATGTAGAAAGCCGTCTTGAAGGCGGCGGCTAAGGCGCTTACAATTTTTCTTCGTTTTGCTTGTTTCGTAGAAAGTTGAGTAACGATGACGGAAGCGCAGCGCCGCAATCTCGATAGCCAAGATCATGACGTCACCTCGCAGCATTGGAGCTATTCCTCCGAGCATTACGCTGGCGGAGATAATCTGCTGACGGCGATTGCGCGCGGCTGGGAGATCGATAAGGCAGTGACAATGCGCCGCCATTGGTTCGCCGGCATGCGCTGCATCGAGATATTTCATTTCACCATCCGCCGCGATGACGTCGCCGCCGATATGGCCGTCCTCGGCAACCCCTATATCTACCGCTACCTCGCCGCCGGGACTCACGAACTGATCGTGGAAGAGGATGGGGCGGTGGCTTGAAGCCCGCGCCATCGCCCTCCTGATCCTCGGCTCCCTATTCGGCTCGCATGGGGCTGTTTTGGAATCGGCCCGCGCCCAAAAAAGTCGTTAAGCGGCTGGCTCGGAGGATGACGATGAGCGTAGATGCGCCAAACAGACAAGCGCGACGCGGCAAGCTTGTGCGCTGGAAGAAGCGCTATCAGCATCGTGATATGCTGTGGCGAAGATTGGTGCGTGGAGAGCTGACGAGCCCGCCCAGCGAGATAGAGCGCTACGGTGGCCAGAACGGCGGTTGGCTTCTGCCCAGCGATCTTATCACGCCCAACTGGCTGGTTTACGATTTTGGCGTCGGCGACGACATATCTTTTGATATCGCCCTGCGCGAACGGCACGGATGTACAATTCATGCCTTTGATCCAACGCCAGATTCCGTCGCCTTTATGGCGGACAGGGACCTGCCCGGTTTGCATTTTCATCCTGTTGGCGTTTGGAACGAAGACACGACGATCAGGTTTTGGGTGCCGCGCTATGCTGAACGCGTCTCGTATTCTGCGCTGAACTTGCGCCTGACGTCAGATTACGTGGACTGCCCAGTCAAGACGATTCGATCGCTAGCGGCTGAATTGGGACATGAACATATCGACCTGATAAAAATGGACGTTGAAGGCGCGGAACAGTTGGTTATTCCCAACATGATTGCCGATCGTATACGTCCGACAGTGCTCTGCGTCGAATATGATCAGCCCTATGAGGTCCTCTCGCGGCTTTCCCTTCGCTGCTTTAGGGCTGCGCTTCGCCTGCATTGAGCGCTGCTGGACGCGGGCTACCGCCCAATTTGCGAACACGGCTTCGATATGACCTATCTGCTTGGCGCTTACTTTTGACTCGAGCTTCGCAAGCCAGTTCGTGCTTAAGCAGATTGCGCTGGAAAAACTGGTGCCGACGCAGCGCGACGAATACGCGTTGCGGCGGGAGCAATTTTGCGCCGCCGTCACGAGCCGATGGAACCTCCGCGCCTTTACGACCCTCGCATCGGCTTGCCTTTTGCTTGATCTAGAACGATACTCCATCAAATGACCCGTTCCAGGAAAGTAAGCGAACATCGTTGCGCAAGCGCCCAAAGCGCGCTCAAGCGCTGTGGCCGAGACCCTCTAGCAGCGATCGCAAAATGTCTCAGCCGCTAAGTTTTACCGTAGTCATGGGCAACAACGCGACGCTCGCCCGGCTGGATGAAGGCGGCATGTTTGACCGCGAGTTTGCCTTGTTTCGTTTATTGCAGGACTGGGGGGTCAACATACAGATTCTCTCCTACGGCGGCCGGGAAGAACTTGATTTCGCCGGCAGAATAAAGGATATGAGGATCCTCTGCAACTGGGCTAACTTGCCAGCGCCAACCTATGCGCGGCGCGCTCATCAAGTACACATGCTGCCGCTGCTGAGGAGCCATGCGCTGCGCAACTGGGTTTCATCGGGCTTGCATTTGACGCATCGGGCGAGTTGGGCTTGGCAGACGCCGATGATTTTGCGTATGGATTATTCTTGGTCCGGGCTCGCCCGGGTCAATCAACCTGCCGGGGCGCAGTATGCCAACCGCATCGAAGGGCTGGAGCGCAAAGCCATAGCAAGCGCCGCCCGCATTATTGTCACCTCGCCGGAATTGGCCGCGTCCGTCATCGAGATGTCGCCAGCGGCAGCGCCCAAGATCGCTCTAATTCCGAACTTTGTTGATGTGGATCTTTTTCAGCCCGCCGCATCCGCCAAGAGCTTTGACCTTGTCTTCATCGGTCGTATTTCCCCCGAGAAAAACTTGGAGGCGCTGCTTCAAGCAATCAAACCGCTTGATGTATCCATCGCAATCATTGGCGGGCGCAACCTGCCGCGTCAAAGTCGCGAGCGAGATGATGACGAGGAAGCGAAATTAAAGCGCGACTTCGGGACGCTTGACGGACGAATCCACTGGCTCGGCCGCATCAAAAACGAAGAGCTGCCCAGCCTTATCAATCAGGCTCGGGCATTCATATTGTGCTCGCTGATAGAAGGGAATCCGCGAACGCTGATCGAAGCGATGGCTTGCGGCTTGCCTGTCATCGGCGCTGATATTCCCGGCATTCGAAGCATTATTGAGCACGAGGAAACCGGGTATCTATGTGGCACAGACACCGAGAGCATTCGCGCCGCGGTCAATACCGTGCTTTCAAGCCCGGAGCTAATGCGGAAGCTGGGCGAAAACGCAAGGCGGTACGCGCTTGAGCATTTCGCCCTGGCGCCGCTGGCTCGCCGTGAGTACGAGCTTTTGCGCGAAGTGGCCGCCGCCCATCCCCGGCGGAGCGCGCCAAGGCGGTTGGCGGAATACCTGCTGCGGCGCAACCCGCCCTATGATCTGACCGCGACCTAATTGATGCATTCGGAAGGCGGGCTGTCAACAGATTAGTGCGGCTAGTTGAAACGTTGCTTATCCCCTGGGCACGCGACCTTAAGCCTCCTGCATTCGCCGCCCAGCCGATTTCCCCGAATCTCCAGTCTCTACTATAATGAACGCCAGCCTGTACCTTTCCAAACGGGAACTGTCCCATGCCCGACGACCCGACCCGGGAGAAGCCGCCCGCCGACGACGGCGCCGAGCCGAAGCCAGAGTCCCCCGAAGAGATGATGGGGTCGCTGCTCAAACCAGCGCCGGCTGGCGACGCGCCCGCCCCGCCCGAAGACTACGACCCGAACCTCGGCGAGGACGAACGCAAGCGCTATGCCCGCCCGGAAGATCTGCCAGTCGCCGATGGGCAGCCGCCCGCGCCCGACTCGCTCGATCCGGCTGTCAGCCAGGTTGCGCAGCGCTTCATTGAAATGCGGAATCAGGCGGCCACCCTGGCCGACCTGCTCAAAAGAGAAGAGATCAGCTTCAAAGATTATCAGCGCCTGCTTTACGAAGCGATGGTGCAGGACGAAGCCGGCGTCTGGTGGATGATTGATGCCGAGAATGAAGACTGGTATCGCCACAATCCCGATCGCAACCAGTGGGAAGTGGATTACCCGGCCGCCCTGCGCGAAATCGAGCGGCGCCAAAGCGCGTCTTTCGATGGCGAAGAGACGCTGACGGAATACGACCTGCCGTCGACCTTGGGCGCGGGAGCCGAAGGCGCGCCAATCTACGACGAACGCGGCGTCAAGATTGGCACAGTGCCGCCCACCAAAGACGAGTTGTATACCGTGCCCGGTGGCGCCGCCCTGGCTGACGAAATCCCCGGTCAAGAGCCGACCCTGGGGTCTAATATACAGCTGCCCGGCGCCATACTCGCGCCCACGCAGCCGCATCCTGACGCCGCAATCCCGCGCGCGATCGCCACTGACTATGAATTCGGGGCGTCGCCGGTGGTGCAAGATCTGCTCGAATCGCGGCGGAGCCGGCGCTGGCGCCTGCTGATGACCGTCCTCGCCGCGCTGCTAATGCTGCTGCTGGCTGGCGGCATTGTAGCAGCTGGCGTCGTCATGATCTGGTATCGCGACACCATTGAGCCCTTCAGTCAAGGCATCGCCGACTTAGCGAACTACCGCGGCGCCTACCAAACCGCCCGCATCTTCGACGCCGAAGGCAACTTGCTCGCCGCCTTGAACAGCGAGGACACCGGCGCCCGCACCGCCATCCCGCTGGCGCAGGTCAGCCCTTTTATGATCCACGCCATTGTATCGCAGGAAAATGAACGTTTCTTTGATGATCCGGGCTTCGACCCGATCGCCATCGCCCGCGCATTCATCCAGAATATGAGGGGCGGCGGCATCGAATCCGGCGCCAGCACTATCACCCAGCAGATCGCGCGCAACCTCATCCTGCGAGACCGCGAGGTCACCGTCCAGCGCAAGCTCAACGAGATCCTGGTCGCGCTGGAAATCGCCAATCGCTATGACAAGAACTTGATCCTCGAGCTTTATCTCAACGAGATTTTCTTCGCCAATCAGAATTACGGCGTCGAAGCGGCTTCCAACTTCTATTTCGGCCACAGCGCCGATCAGCTTAACTACGCCGAGGCGGCGCTCTTGGCGAGCATCGTGCCTTCGCCCGTCCAGCACGACCCGGTGACGAATCGCCCGGCTGCCGTCGCCGGCATGCGCTCGACCATGCGCAAGATGATCGATGTCGGCTGCCTGCAATTTCATCACGGCGACTGGCTTGAGCGCGGTCCCTTCTGCATCATTATAGGCGCCGATGACGATCTGGTGAAAACGAACGCTGAGGGCGAGATCGCTGGCGGTTTGGCCATCCTGCAAATCGCCGAGATCGAGACCACGCGGTTCCAGCCGGGCGAATACCGGGCGCGCCATCCGCATTTTGTCGATTTTGCGCGCGCGGCGGTCGTGGCGGAACTGGGCGAGGAAGCGCTCTTCAAACGGGGATTGAGCATTCACACGACCCTGAATCCGGCGCTGCAAGAGGTGGCGCAAGCGGCTCTGAGCGAGCAGGTGCGCGGCTTGAAGGCAGCCGCCACCGGCGTGAATACCGGCGCCCTCATGGTGACCGACCCGAACACAGGCGCCATCCGCGCGCTGGTTGGCAGCCACGATTACTTCGATGAGCAATCGGGCCAAGTCAACAATGCGCTGACCTTCCAGCAGCCCGGCTCCGCCATCAAACCCTTCGTTTATATGGCGGCTTTGCAAGACAATGATGGCAGCTACCTGACGCCAGCAAGCATCATTTGGGATGTGCCCCTGATCGAAGACCTCGGCGCGGGCGGCATCTATGAACCGCAGAATGTCGATCGCAAATTCCACGGGCCCGTGCCCGCGCGCTCCGCCCTGCAAAACAGCTACAACGTGCCGACAGTCAAAATTTTCCGTGATTATGTCGGCGCCGGGCGCTTCGCCAATACTGCCGATGCCCTCGGCTTGCAATTTCCCGAAGAATCCTTCATTTCGCTCGCCAGCGCGCTTGGTTCAAACGAGGTCAGGCTCTTCGACATGATGGGCGCTTACGGCATTCTGGCCAATGGCGGGCGGCGCGTCCCGCTTTATGTCATCGAGCGCATTACCGAGTCGGTTGATGGCGAAGCGATCGAGATCCCGCGCGAGCGCTCCAACGGCGAGCGGGTGATTTCTCCCGCGCTCGCCTACCTGATGCAGAACATCCTCAGCGACGACGACGCCCGCGCGCCCAGTTTCCCGCGCGGGTCAAACCTGACGCTGGCGAACCTCGGCATCCCAACGCGGAACACGGTCGCCGCCAAGACCGGCACCACCAACGGCGGCCGCGATCTCTGGACGATGGGCTTTACGCGCAGCGCCGTCGTCGGCGTCTGGCTGGGCACATCCGATAACTCGCCAACCTACAACACCAGCGGTTATCGCAGCGCCGCGCCGCTCTGGAACAGCGTCATGGCGGCGGCTGTTGCTTGGTATCCGCCAGCCCCCTTTGAGAATCCCGGCGGCGTGGTCGCGCGCGAAATCTGCCGCAGTACCGGCACGCTCAACTTCCCGTCTTGCCCCGAGCCATCCACAGGCTTGTTCTTGCACGACCAGGATCCGCCAGCGCCAGAAGCCAGTTTTTTGCAGCGCGTCGCCGTCGACAGCTGGACCCTGCTGCGCGCCAACGAGTTTTGCACCGGCCACGTCATTGAGCAGAACTTCGCCTCGGTCAGCGATGCGGCCGCGCTTGACTGGCTGAACAACAGCGCCGAAGGCCGCGCCTACGCCGACTCGCAGGACTTGCGCCGCCCGGTTGCGCCGGCGCCGAGCGCGGGCTGCGCTCAAGGGCGGCAGTTGCCCTTGATCAATCTCAGCAGCCCCAATCAAGGCGCGGTCATTCGCGGCTCGGTCGAATTGCGCGGGCAGGTTAGCGCGCCCGATTTCGACAAGTTTGAGCTGCTCTACGCCAGCGCCGCCGAACCGGAAACCTTCTTTCCGATCAGCGCCTCGCTGGTGCAAATGCCGCAATATGGCAGTCCACTTGGCGCCTGGGACACCCTTGCCGCGCAGGCGCCCAATGGCGACTACATCATACGGCTGGCGGCCGATTCGCTCAGCGGCGGCTTTATCCACTTCGATCTCAACGTCAGCATCGATAACACAAGGGTTGAAGCGGGCGAACCCGCCTTCGGTCCCACCGTGGAAGAGATCATCATCCCGACGCCCACGAGCGGCTGACATCGCGCCCAGCTGTAGAATCGCAGAGGCGGCTCCATGAGTCGCCTGTTTTGTTCTTTCTGATAGAATAAAGGCGCTGCGGATTTACCAGGATTTGCGAGCCGGCGGCTCGACCAGAGGCAAATGACCACCCACCCACTCACCGATGGCATGAACCGGCAGCAAGTTGCCGCCATCACCGCGGACGCCGGCCCCGTATTGGTGCTCGCCGGACCCGGCAGCGGCAAAACCGCGGTGCTGACGCGGCGCATCGCCTGGCTGATCCGCGAGCATCACGTGCCGCATCATCGCATCATGGCGGTCACCTTCACCAACAAGGCGGCCGGCGAAATGCGCGGGCGGGTCGAAGCGCTGCTGGGCGAGCATCTGCGCGGGCTGCAGGTCAGCACATTTCACTCCGCATGCGCTCGCTTTTTGCGCCGCGAAGCCGAAAGCGCCGGCTACCGCCAAGACTATGTCATCTACGACAGCGACGACCAGGCGGCGCTGGTCAAGACGGTGGTTAAGAACCTCGGCATAGACCCCAAGAAATACAACCCGCGCGCCATATTGAGCAAGATATCCAGCGCCAAGAACGAAATGATCCTGCCAGCGGACTTTCGCTCGGGCGATTACTTCGGCGAGATCGTCAAGCAGGTTTACGCCGCCTACCAAAGTGCGCTGCGCGAATCAAACGCCATGGATTTTGATGACCTGCTGCTGAACATGGTCTTGCTGCTGCGCGCCAATGACCACCTGCGACGCGCCTATCAGGAGCGCTTTGAATACGTGCTGGTGGACGAATTCCAGGATACCAACCGTGTGCAATATGAGTTGGTGCGCCTGCTTGCCTCGCCCCAAAACAATATCTTTGTCGTCGGCGATGAAGACCAAGCCATCTACGCTTTCCGCGGCGCTGATTACCGCAACGTGCTGCGCTTTCAAGAGAGCTATGGCGACGCGGCTGTCATCTTGCTTGAGCAGAATTACCGCAGCTCACAGAATATCCTCGATGTCGCCCGCGCTGTCATCAACCGCAACCGCCATCGCACCCCTAAAGCGCTGCATACTGAGCTTGGGCGCGGCGCTATGGTCCGCGTCTTCGAGGCTTACGACGAACGCTACGAAGCGGAAAGCGTGCTGGAGCGGATTCATCGCCTGCGCGCCCGCCATGCGCTTTCCTATAAGGACTTCGCGGTGATGTACCGCACCAACGCTCAATCGCGCGCGTTCGAGCGGGCATTCGTCGACGCGACCGTACCCTACATGCTCATTGGCGGCGTCGGCTTCTACAAACGGCGCGAGGTCAAAGACATCCTGGCCTACCTGCGCCTGATCCACAATCCCGATGACCGCGTCAGCTTCGAGCGCGTTATCAATGTGCCCGCGCGCGGCATCGGCAAGAAGTCGCTGGAGGCCTTTCTCTACTGGGTGGCGCGCGACCAGCTGACCATCGGCGACGCGCTCAACCGCATCTTCTATGACGACCCGGCGCCGCTGTCATCCGCCGCCAGAAAGAAGTTTGCCGCCTTCGCCGAGATGCTCACGCAATGGCAAGACCTGGCCAAGCGCGGCGACCTGCTTACCATGTTTGACAAGATCACCGCGCAGACGCGCTATTATCTCCACCTGGACGATATCAGCAAACTGCCGGAAGAGGCGGCCGACCGCGCCGACAATGTGCGCGAGCTGCGCGGCCTGCTCCAATACGCGCTGGAAGACGAGCAGCCGCTGCACGAATTTCTCGCTGAGCAATCGCTAGTCGCAGATGTGGATAGCCTGGATGCGGACAACGACGCCGTTACGCTGATGACGCTGCACGCCGCCAAGGGGCTGGAATTCCCGGTCGTCTTCATCACCGGGCTGGAGGCCGGCATCCTGCCGCACTTCCGCTCGTTTGAAGAAATCGGCGGCATCGAAGAAGAGCGCCGCCTGTTCTACGTCGGCGTGACCCGCGCCAAGGAGATTCTCCACCTCAGTTTCGCCTTCCGCCGCGCGCTCTATAGTGGGACTGGCGGCGTATCCGCCCCATCGGAATTCGTCGCCGATCTGCCGCCGCGCTTGCTCGACGGTCCGCCGACAACGCTTGCCCGTCTGCGCAGCGCGCAAAGCCTGGAGGCGCAGACGCAATGGAGCGATTCACCGCGCCCCATAAGCCGGCTTGAGCGCGATCTGAAAGCGGGAACCGTCTCAACGGGGAACAGCGAACTGCGCAAGAAGATCATTCCCTTCCCGGGCTTGGCAAAGCGGGCAGATGACAAAACCCAATTCAAGGTGAACATGTCGGTGACGCACCCGCAATTCGGCGCGGGAAAAGTCATCGGCGTTGATGGCGCCGGCGGCATCGTCAGCGTGCTGTTCGACGAGCATGGTCCCAAGAAGATCCTGGCCGATGCCGAGGGCTTCAATGCACTGGATGAATGACTCGCAGCGCGCGTTGAAACGCGATACGATTGCCATTCCGCGCGAGATAGAAGGTTTCTCCTGATGAGAGTTTGGTCGGTTGCGGCAATGATGGCGATGTGTTTTCTCTTGGGCGTCGCAGCATCGGCGCAAAGCTATACCATTCGTGTCACGCGCAATACCATTATAATCCGAGACTATACAGCTAGGGTCCGCCCCTGTCTTGTTCCGGCATCAGCGAGAGATAGTCGACGAAGCTCTTATCAAGCGCGCTGATGAAATGCGCCAGCAGGCGTCCACAGCGCTCGATGTCTTTGAGATCCAGCGTCTCCACCGGCGAGTGCATATTGCGCAGGGGAATGCCCAGCAGCGCTGACGGCACCCCGCCGCGCGACACCTGTATCGCCCAGGAATCGTAACCAGCCCGCGCCGGTATGATATCAGCCTGCCACTTGATGTCGTAATAGTCGGCCACTTCTTGCAGGCGCTTTACCATCTTGGGATGAAAGTTCGCGCCGATGCCCATCAGCGGCCCGCCGCCTAATTTCATCGCGGTCGAAACGCCGGGCTGCGCGGCAAAGCCGACATCTAGGGCGATGGCGCAATCCGGCTCGATGTGATTGGCGGCGGTGGTCGCGCCGCGCAAGCCGACCTCCTCTTGCACCGTGGCGACCGCCATCACATCCCAGCTGTGATTCATATTCCGCAGCAGCTCGAGGCAGACGGTCATTACCGCGACGCAGCAGCGGTCGTCCATCGCTTTTGACGCGACTTTGCGCCCCTTGAGATCGATCATCGGTCCTTCGACTGTGACCAGGTCGCCAATGCGTACGAGCCGCTCAACCTCATCGGGCGGCAAGCCGACATCGACAACCAGGGCGTCAATCGGCTTGAACTGATTGCGCTCTTGGGCAGTCAGCATGTGGGGCGGCATGGTCGCCACGACGCCGGGCAAGGCGCGCTCGCCATGCACCAGCACCGGCTGCGCCGGCATGACGCGCGGGTCGATGCCGCTGATGCGATGCACGTAAATGAAGCCGTCTTCAATTTCGCGCACCATCAAGCCGATCTCGTCCATGTGGGCGGCGAGCATGATCTTGCGCGCATTCCCAGCGGGCGCGGCGCCGCGCTTGATGCCGATCAGACTGCCGAGGCGGTCCGAATCGAAGTCATCCACCAGGTCCGCCCATTCCTCGCGCAGCAGCTCGGCCACCGGCGCTTCGTAGCCGCTGGGGGCATGGGTTTCGACAAGCCGCTTGAGGTGGTCTTTCGGGTCGTACATGGGCGGCGCTCCTATTGCAGGCGGGTGATATGGGGATTCTACCACAGGGCAGGCAAACTTCAGACTTTTGGCGGGGCGAGGTTGCCGCCGCCCGCTAACATTCAGTATATTTCGATAATTGCAGCGTAAAAGTAGAACAAAGAAAGAAATGCGACAAAGGGCGATGCTAATCTGATTCGAGATCTGTAGGGGCGAGACTTGTCTCGCCCACTATGTCGCCATTGTACATGTGGGCGACTCAAGAGTCGCCCCTACGACGTTCCTTCATTTTGTTGCATTACTTTATTGGACTTA
>JAJEGA010000061.1 GCA_022820125.1 Anaerolineae bacterium
CCAATAAAGTAATGCAACAAAATGAAGGAATGTCGTAGGGGCGACTCTTGAGTCGCCCACATGTACAATGGCGACATAGTGGGCGAGACAAGTCTCGCCCCTACAGATCTCGAATCAGATTAGCATCGCCCTTTTTCGCATGACTTACTTGCGTTTACTTCTGCCCCTTTGTGTTTCGCCAGTCTGCCTCTTGTGCGTTACAATCCGTTTGTGGAGATTCATCCAATCACCACGTTTTGGATGGCCATAAGAATACATAGTTGTATTGAAAGGAAACGATCCATGTCGAAGTTAAGTCGTAGAGACTTCTTGAAGGGCTTGGCTGCTTCAGGCACGGTGCTTGGGGCGCAGCTGACGGGCGGCTTGGTCAGCCGCATGCCGCTGGCCGCCGCGCAGGATGTGATTGAAGTGACCTATGCCACGCCGGGCGGCGCGGTAGAAGACGCCGCCTGGGAACCGGTATGGGAAGCGTTCAACGAAGAGAACGACAGCATTCAAGCGAATTATCTCGCCGTTGGCGGCGGTTATGGTCCGCAGTACTTGCAGCTGCTGCAAGCGCAGCTGGCGGCTGGCGCCGGACCCGATGTGTTCTTTGTGATGGACGGCTTCACGGTCGGTTTCGCCGCGCGGGGCGTCTTGGTGCCGATCGACAGCTATGTAGACGCGAACCCTGATGTCGACCTTGAAGACAACTATCCGGGTCATATTGCGGCGCTCCGCTGGCAAGACCAGCTTTGGGGCTTGCCACGTGATGGCGCGCCCTACGCCACCTGGTTCAACGCGGATATCTACGATGAAGCGGGCTTGGATTATCCGCACGCGCTCACTTGGGAAGAGTATGTGGCGCAGGCGGTTGAGCTGACCGACCGAGACGATCGCGGACGCGCTCGTGTCATCGGCGGTGGACGCGGCGCCTGGATCGACTGGATTTGGCAAGCGGGCGGCGATGTGCTGAATGAAGAGGGCACCGCCTGCCTGATGGGCGAGCCGGAAGCAATTGAAGGCTTGCGATTCGCGCAGAGCCTGGTTGTCGAGCACGAGTGCGCGCCATCCTCCTCAGACCTGGCTGACCAAAACGAAGGCGCCTTGTTCACTTCCGGTCGCATGGCGAGCTTCACGATTGCGCGTGGTTTCCTGGGCGCGGTGTGCAACACGCCATTCCGCTTTGACGCGGCGCTGCCGCCGGCGGGCGAAGTCCGCGTGGGGCGCACCAATGTGGGACCGACTGTCATGTCATCGGACACGTCCGATAAAGACGCCGCCTGGGAATTGCTGAAGTTTATAAACAGCAGCCGCGGTCAGACATTGAAGATCAGTTCTGGCTATGCTTATCCGTCGCGCCGCTCGGTGGTGCAGGAAGATTGGTACGTCAACTTCACCTGCGGCAATGCAATCGGTACGGGGCTCAACACCGTCTTCAATGACATCATGGAGAACGGCTGGGCGCGCACCTGGCCCCAACACCCGCGGTGGCCCGAAATCAGCACCGTCATTAACAGCGAGCTGGACGCGCTCTATAGCGGCGACAAGCCGGCGGAAGATGTCGGGAGCGAGATCGCCGCTCAGGTCGATGCGATTCTGAGCGCCGAGTAACCCCCCGCCAAAATCCCGTCCCGGCGGGTCAGTATCTACGCGACCCTGTGAGTCGCCCGCCCGAACGCAAGAATCTGTAGGGGCGAGCCTTGGCTCGCCCGAAAAAATCCCAAGAAAATCCCGGATTTGCTACGTTTTCTTGCTCGCTGAAAAACTGTCCGGTCGTCAGTTCCTTGTGGTGGAAGGGGCTGGGGGGCTACTCTTTGAATCTCATCTTCAAACCCAAACGCCTGAGTTTCTGGGAGTCGCTCAACGCCTGGATCTTCGTGGCGCCTTGGATCCTTGGTTTCATCTTCTTCACCGGCGGACCCATCCTTGCGTCTTTTGTCATTTCCTTCACCGAGTGGGACATCGTCAATCCGCCCGTGTGGACCGGCTTGGGCAATTACGCGTTGATGCTAAGCGATCCACTTTTCTTTCAGTCGCTTAAGGTGACGACGATTTACGCGCTGGCGGCAGTGCCGCTGCAGATCGTGGTCGGGCTGTTCATCGCCATCCTCCTCAATACCAAGATCCGGCTCATCGGCGTCTATCGCACGCTGTTCTATCTGCCGGCGGTCTTGCCGATTGTGTCGGTGGCGGTGATGTGGCGCTGGATCCTCTCGCGCGATTGGGGCTTGATCAACTGGTTCCTGTCCGTCTTCGGCGTCTACGGTCCCGGTTGGCTTTCCGAGCCGGAGTGGGCGCTGCCGGCGCTGATCCTGATGAGCCTCTGGGGCGTTGGCTCCGGCATGTTGATTTATCTCGCCGGCTTGCAAGGCATCCCCACCGATCTCTACGAAGCGGCGAAAGTTGATGGCGCCGGCGCCTGGGCGTCGTTTTTCTACGTCACCCTGCCGATGATCTCGCCAGTGATTCTTTTTCAGCTGGTCGTTGGCTTGATCGCCGCCTTCCAGGTTTTCGCCCAGCCCTTCATCATGACCCAGGGTGGACCGCAGAATTCGACTCTATTTTATCTGCTGCATTTGTTCCGCAACGCTTTTGAATTCTTCCGCATGGGTTACGCATCGGCGCTGTCTTGGGTGCTGTTCCTGTACATCGCCGTCCTGACGCTGCTTATCTTTCGCTTTTCCGCCGCCTGGGTCTTTTACGAAGGCGAGATCAAGAACGAGTGAACCGCCGATGACGCCGTTAACCGCAGGGTCTTCATTCAAAGCGCCGCCGGAGCGGCATCGCCCGATAGATTGGGCGAAAGTGCTGGCGCATATCATCCTGATCGCCGGTTCGATCATGTTCCTGATGCCCTTCATCTATGTCCTTTCGACTTCGCTGAAGACGGCTGGCGATGTTTATACCTTCCCGCCCGAGTTCATTCCCGACCCTATCGCCTGGGAGAATTATCCCGAAGCGCTGACGGCGATGCCCTTTGATGTCTTTTTCTTGAATACGATTCTCCTGGCACTGGGGCGGATCATCGGCTTGACGCTGAGCTGCTCGCTGGCCGGCTTCGCCTTCGCCAAGCTGCGCTGGAGGGGGCGGAACACGCTCTTCTTTGTCGTCCTGCTGACGCTGATGATCCCGGTTGAGGTCACGTTGATCCCGCGTTATATCCTGTTCTCAAAGCTGGGCTGGGTAGGCTCCTTCGCGCCGCTGCTGGTGCCTGGCTTCTTCGCCGAGAACGCCTTTTTCGTTTTCCTCTTTCGGCAGTTTTTCATGACGATGGGCCAAGACATCATCGACGCGGGGCGGATAGACGGCTGCAGCTTCATTGGCCTGTTCTGGCGCATCATCGCGCCCAACGCCAAGCCGGTCTTCGCCGTGGTCGCCATCTACATCATTCAGAACAATTGGAACTCCTTCCTGCTGCCGATGATCTATTTGACCGATCGCGCCAAGTACACGCTGGCGCTGGGACTGCGACTCTTCAACGAGCAGTATTATTCGCAGACGCATCTGTTGATGGCGGCGTCGGTCTTTGTCGTCATCCCGATTGTGATCTTGTTCTTTTTCATGCAGCGGTACTTTATCCAGGGCGTCGTTTTTACCGGGTCAAAAGGATGAGTGAATCAAGCGGCGGGCAGCCCAATATCGTGCTTATCACCTGCGACGAGCTGCGCGCCGACGCCCTGAGCTGCTATGGCAATCGCGTCATCAGCACGCCGAATCTGGATGCGCTGGCGGGCCGCGGCAACCGCTTCGAGCGCGCCTACTGCAACAGCCCCTGGTGCCTGCCCAGCCGCTGCTCGCTGGCGACCGGCTTATACCCGCACCGCAACGGCGCCTACAGCAACTTCCGCGAGATTCCCCTCGATCCAGAGATGCCGAACATTTATACGCTGCTGCGAGAAGCGGGCTACCACACGGCGCATATCGGCAAATGTCATTACGCGCCCGTGCCCTATGGTCAGACGCGGCCCGACCAAACATTGCCCTACGATGACTTCCGCGACTATTACCTCAGCCTGGGCATTGACACGCTCGCGCTGCAAGACGACAAGCAAGTCTCTGTCTGGTTCATGGATGACTATGCAGCCGAGCTTGATGCGGCTGGCTACCTGAGCGCCTACCGCGACGCCACCTGGCGCAAGGAGAATGCCAAAGTCTTCCCTTTTCCAGCGCCGGCAGAATGGCATCCCGATAGCTGGGTGGGCCGCAAAACCTGCGAGCTCCTGGAGGCGCGCGCGTCCGAGCAGCCGCTCTTTCTCTGGGTTTCGTTCAGCGGTCCGCATTATCCCTTTGATGCGCCGGCTGAGTACTATCAACGCGTCGACATGTCGCTTGACGCTCGCGTCGCCAACGCAGCAGAATTTGATGACCCGTCCCGCATCCACAGCGCGACCTTCCACGGCCGGCCGACCGGCGCCATCGATGGCTTGGGGCAGGCGCCAGGCGGCGCAACCAAGAATTTCAGCGAAGCCTACTGGAGTGATTTGCGGCGCAGCTATTTCGCCAACATCGCGCAAATCGATGATTGGATCGGGCGGATTCTAGCATCGCTTGAAGCGCGTTTCGGCGAGGACGCGCTGATTATCTTCACCGCCGATCATGGCGAAATGTTAGGGAATCACGGTCTGTGGGGCAAGAACAATTGTGTTTATGAAGATGTCTGGAATGTGCCTTTGATCGTCAAGTATCCGGATAGCGACGAAGCGCGCGTGAATGATTCGCTGTGCATGCTGGTTGATCTATTGCCGACTTGCCTGGCGGCCGCGGGCTTGGCGCACGACCATTGCGATGGAATCCCGCTGAGAGCGCGCGTTCAATCAGGCGGCGCTGAATACGTCTTTGCGGAAGGCGAGGGCTTCCTCGCTGTGAGCGACGGCTGCTACAAGCTGGCGCGTGTGGCGCAAGGCGAAAGGCAGCATACCGAGATGATTGAGCTCGAATCCGACCCGCATGAGTTCGTGAATCGAATCGGCGATCAGGCTTTGCAGCCGGTGCGAGCGCGATTGGGGGCGGCGCTGACCGACCATTTAATGGCGCATACGCTGCGCTAGCCGCGTTTCTCACAATCGGCAATAGCGCCCGCCTGGTTTGACAGGGCAATCGCTTCATATTTTTCTTTTACCACCGAGTACACAGAGGACACAGAGTTTAAGTTCTTTTACTGGCTCTTCCTCTAAATCCACTGTTTGAATTAGGCAGGCATGCCGCTACCTTGTCGACAAACTTCCTTGCCATCCAAAAATTTTGCGACAAAATGCCGCGAAATCTCTAATCAATCGCATTTCTCGGCGCTCTCGGTGTCCTCGGTGGTTAAATTTCAGTTTAGGTTTGCTCATCGCAGGGGATGCCAGTTTTGAAGCGATTGACCTGCCTGGTTTGAAGCGCCGCCTCTCCGCCGCCAAGATACGTTATAATCACAGTCAAGTGATACACAGTTGGCTCAATCGAAGGACCCACGCATGAGCGAAGCCCCGCCCGTGCTCGAAGTTCGGGGCATCACAAAACGTTTCCCCGGCGTCTTGGCGAACGATAGCATAAACTTGACGCTGCGCCGGAGCCAGGTCCTCGGCCTGCTGGGCGAGAATGGCGCCGGCAAGAGCACCTTGATGAATATGATCTATGGTTTGTACAAGCCGGATGAAGGCGAAATCCTGGTCAATGGCGCGCCGGTTCAGATTGACGGACCCAAAGACGCCATCGAACTCGGCATCGGCATGGTGCATCAGCACTTTCAACTGGTGGATGTGCTGACCGTGACTGAGAACGTCATGCTGGGCAATGAGACCGTCAGCGGACCCTTCTTGCGGCGCGACAAAGCGCGGCGCGAAATTCAAGCGCTGTCGCGCGAATACGGCCTCGATGTCGATCCCGATGCCTTGATTTCGGATCTGCCCGTTGGGGTGCAGCAGCGCGTCGAGATTATCAAGGCGCTGTATCGCCACGCCGATATCCTCATCCTGGATGAACCAACAGCGGTGCTTACGCCTCAGGAGACGCGCGGCCTCTTCAAGATCATGCGCGCGCTGCTGGACAGGGGCGTCAGCATCATCTTCATCAGCCACAAACTGAAAGAAATCCTGGAGATATGTGATGATGTCGTGGTGCTGCGGCGCGGGAAAGTGGCTGGCGGCGCCGACCCGAAGCAATCCACCGAACAGTCGCTGGCCTCGCTTATGGTTGGGCGCGATGTCATCCTCGAAGTTGACAAGGCGGAGGCGCGCCGCGGCGACGAAATCCTCAATGTCGTCAATCTGAATGTGCATGACGACCGCGGTTTGCCGGCGGTCGAGCGCCTCAGCTTCGGCTTGCAGCGCGGAGAGATTCTTGGCATTGCCGGCGTGCAGGGCAATGGCCAGACGGAACTGGTCGAAGCACTGGCCGGGATGCGCGCGATCGAAGGGGGGCGTTTCTTCATCAAAGGGGAAGAGATGACCAATGCCTCGCCGCGCAAAGTGACCGAGCGAGGCGTGGGTCATGTGCCCGAAGATCGCCAGCGCGATGGCTTGGTGGCGAGCTTCACCGTGATGCACAATCTGGTGCTATGCGCCTATTATCAAGGCGCCTTTTCCAAAGCCATCGTGGTGGATGAGCGCGCCATCGCCGATAACGCCCGCCAACTGGTCGAGCAATATGATGTGCGGCCGCCGATCATCAATAATATCGCCGGCGGATTATCGGGCGGCAATCAGCAGAAGGTGATTGTAGCGCGTGAGTTCTCGCGCGATGTCGACTTGCTGATCGCCTCGCAGCCGACCCGGGGCCTCGATGTCGGCTCGATCGAATTCATCCATCGGCAGATCTTGCGTATGCGCGATGCCGGCGCCGGCATTCTGCTGGTGTCTTCAGAATTGGATGAAGTGCTCAGTCTGGCTGATCGAGTGGCGGTTATGTTTGAAGGTCAGATCATTGACATTCTGTCGATTGAAGAGGCGGATCGCGATACGGTTGGCTTGCGTATGGCTGGTGTGCGCGACGACAGCCAGGCGGTCCTTGAACCATGACCGCGGCCGCAGATAACGGACGGCGCGGCGGCATTATCGGCTTGTGGGCGGGCGTTTCCCCGAGTCTGGTGCCGCTGCTGGCGGTGATAACCGCTTTCCTGGCTGGCATACCCTTGATCACAATCACCGTCAGCGACAACGCCCTGCAGCCGGATATCGCCGAAGGATTGCGTGTTTCTTCCACCGCTTATGTCGCGCTGGTTGAATCAATCACCGGATTGACCGTCAACGAAGTAGCGGGCGTCGATGATTTCGCCGAGATGCGCGCTTATGCCGCAAGCCACGACCTTAGCACACGGCGCAGTCTATCGCGCCAGGCGCGTCCCTTTGAGCGTATTCTCGAAGTCGGCATGGAAGAAACGCGCGCTTTTGGCGACTTCTTCGCCCGCTTCAATCTCAGCGAAGACGCGGCCAGCGCCATCGCCGAACGCATAGCGACGATTGTCGAAGTCGGCGGCGAGAAGCTGCGCGCGCTCAAGCCGCTCCTGGACGACCTGGGCGAACTCAAACGCTCTGACGCGCGCGCCCTGGCGGAGTTGGCAGCCGAGTCTGCCGAGCCAAGCGGAGACGCGCTGAACGAAGCGACAGCGATTTACCCGGCGCTGGCTGCTATGTCGGAGGCGGAATTGAACCGTACTTGGTCCGACCTGAAAGTCATCGACGAATACGGGCAGGTGGGGCTGCTGCGCAGTTACGGCGCTTTGACGCAGCTGGACGCGCTCGGCATTGACGCCGCCAGCCCCGAAGCCGAGACCATTCAGGCGATTGTGGCTTCCGATTATGAAGACGCGCGCGAAGCGATTGAGACGCTCGCTGCACTGGATGCGCTGGGCATTGAAGATCCGGCGGCGCTTGGCGCGCAATTCCGTATCGTTGGCAGAATGTATGAATCGGAATACTTGAGCGGCGATTCGGTGAACGCGGCGCTTGATGAGCAATTGGACGCGGCGCTGCGGCAGCATCTCGTCATCCGCCGGCCCGGCAATCGCGTGCTGAACGCCGATGATCTCGGCGGCTTGACCTTCGGCATTCTTAAAAACGATCAGGACTTGGAAGTGCTCTTCCTGCGCCTGGGCGATCACGCGCTGCTCTTCATTCCTTCGAATCTGGAGAAGACGATCGTCCGCGCGATTCCCTTCATCATCGCCGGCTTGGCGGTCGGCTTGGGCTTCAAAGCGGGCTTGTTTAACATCGGCGCCGAGGGGCAGCTCTACGCCGGGGCGATTGCGGTGGCGGCTTTGGGCGCCTTCGCGCCGCCGGCATCGTCGCCGCTCTTCTTGCTGCCGGCGGTGATATTCTTCGGCATCCTGGGCGGCTTTCTCTGGGGCGCGTTGCCCGGCGCGCTGAAAGCCTATACCGGCGCCCACGAGGTCATCACGACCATCATGTTGAATTTCATCGCCATCTTGATCGTCGATTGGCTGATCAAGTCGGTGGATCCGGTCATCCTGGGCGATGTGAACGCAAGCGTGCCCAAGACGCCCGTCATTCTGCCGGCGGCGATGCTGCCGACGATGGATACAATTCGCTCGCCAGCGGCGCTGCTGCTGATGGCGGCGGTCGCCATCGTCGCCTTTCTGCTGAATTATCTGCCAGCCCGCCGTGAAAATCGCCGAGCGGCGCTGCGCAGCGGTCTCATCTGGGCGGCGGTCATGAGCGCGCTGCAGCTATTTCTGGCGCTGATTGCGGTCGGCGATCAATCCAAGCTGCATTTCGGCTTCTGGCTGATGATCGCGGCGGTCTGGCTGACGGACTGGTTCCTGACGCGCACGACGCTCGGCTTCGAGCTGCGCACCGTGGGCGCCAATCCGAGCGCCGCCAAATACGCTGGCATGAGCGTGCCGCGCAACATCGTGCTGGCGATGGCGCTCAGCGGCATGTTAGCTGGCTTGGCCGGCGCGATCGAAATCAGCGGCGTCGAGCACGAGATGCTGCCGCGTTTCTTCGCCGGCGTTGGCTTTGACGCGATCGCCGTGGCGCTGCTGGCGCGCAACAATCCCAAGGGCATGGTCTGGGCTGGCTTGCTTTGGGGCGGTTTGCTGAGCGGCGCGGCGCTGATGCAGATTCGCGCCGATATCTCAATTGACCTGGTGAAGATTGTGCAAGCCCTGATTATCATGTTCGTCGCGGCCGATCAGATCATCCGCTTCTTGTGGCGCGTGCCAAAACGCAGCGCCGAAGAAGAGGGCGAGCTGGTCTTTTCGACCGGCTGGGGCAGTTGATCATGTCGTCTGCGACCAAGACGAAATCGAGCCGCCGGCTGGCGTTCAAGCTGACGCGGAAGCGCATTATCGCGGTCGCGCTGCTGGTTCTGGGCGCGTTCATTTTCTTCGAGTCGGGCAGCCTGGATAGCGAACTCGTCACCACCTTGACCTTTGAATCGCGTTCCAGGGGGGAGGCGCCCTCGGTCCCCGATATCCCGGTGCCGACATCGGCTTATTTGCTGGTCATTGGGCTGCTCTTCGTCGTCAGCGGCGCGCTCAATCTTATTGAGTTCGAAGTCCAGCGCCACCGGCGGATCAGCTTGGCGCTGATGGCGCTTTGCGGCGCGCTCTTCATCCCGACCGTGATCATCGCCGCGGCGGCCGGCAATGACACCAATCTCACCACCATCATCGCCGAGAGCCTGCGCCTGGCGACGCCCCTGGCCATCGGCGCCTTTGCCGGCATTTGGTGCGAGCGCGCCGGCGTCGTCAATATCGCCATAGAAGGCATGATGCTCTTCGCCGCTTGTTTCGGTTTCACCACGCTTTTCTTTCTGCGCGGCACAGCGCTGCCATTGGAGACGGCGCAGCTTCTTGCCGTCATCATCGGCCTGCTCGCGGGCGGCTTGATCGCGCTGCTGCATGGCTGGCTCTCGATCACCTTCCGCACCGATCAGATTGTGAGCGGCACGGTGATCAATATCCTGGCTGTCGGCGTCACCAGCTTCGTGCGCCGCGAGTACCTGCTATCGACCGAAGCGGGCGCGGCCAAGCTGGGCAACTTTGCAATCCCGATTTTGAGCGACCTGCCGGTGGTCGGCGAGGCGATTTTCACCAATCAGCCGATCTTCTTCATGATGTTTGTCATGCTCGCTTTCACCCATATCGTCATGTTCTACACGCGCTGGGGTTTGCGCACGCGGGCGGTGGGCGAACATCCGCACGCCGCCGACACGCTGGGCATCAATGTCAATCGGACCCGCTGGATCAACGTCTTCATCAGCGGCATGATCGCCGGGCTGGCGGGCGCCTGGTTCTCGCTGGAGGCGACTGGCAGCTTCAACGATGGCATGACGCGCGGCGCCGGCTTCATCGCGCTGGCGGCGATGATATTCGGCAAGTGGACGCCGATCGGCGCTTTCGGCGCGGCGCTGCTCTTCGGCTTCTCCGATTCGCTGGGCATCCGCTTGCAGATGGTCGGCGTCGGCTTCCCGGTGCAATTCTTGCAGATGGTGCCCTACGCCGTGACGCTGGTCGTGCTAGCTGGCTTCATCGGGCGCGCCAGTCCGCCGAAAGCGGTTGGGCAGCCTTATGTGAAGGAATGAGAAGCCAAGATACAGCCAAATATTCCGCAATTGAAGCATAGACTTCCTAGGCAAGCCGTGATGAATGACGATAAAAATGCAGAAGTAATAGGCGAGGGCGGCATCAGCATGTTGCGCGGCGGCACGGCGCTTTCGAGCAGCAATGTCGACGCCGAGGGACTTTCGATGAAACTGGCGGTGATCCCGCCCGGCGCTGTTATCCCCGCCCATCTCCACGTTGATTTTGAGACGATGATCTATATCCTCGAAGGGACTGTGCGGCATGAGTATGGAGTCGGATGCAAACTGGTCATGGAGAACCAAGCGGGCGATTTTCTATTCATCCAGCCGGGCGTGCCGCATGAGGTCTTTAATCTGAGCGATACTGAGCCGGCTGTGGCGGTTATCGCGCGTTCGGCAGCCGATGAGCGAGAGCAAACCATTCCCTACGATCGTAGCGCCGCGCGTTGAAAATCGTCCCTCGCAATAGTAAAGTAAGGGCGTCAATTTCCCTTTGCAGAATATCTCTTCAGGAGAAAACCACATGAAAAAGCTCATTGTTCTATTGAGCCTGACTGTGCTGCTCTTTGGGCTAATCCCCTTGACCGCCGCGCAAGCCGGCGTGGAAACGCTCTGCCTCGTAACCGACATCGGGCGCGTCAACGACGGCACCTTCAACCAGTTCGCCCATGAAGGCGCGCTGGACGCGGCGGACGTTTACGATCTGGAATACAAGTTCATCGAGACGCAAGCCGAGACCGACTATGACGCCAACATCCAGACCTGCATTGACGAAGGTTTCGAGATCATCATTACGGTCGGCTTCTTGATCGCTGACGCCACCTACGCCGCGGCCGAAGCCAATCCCGATGTTTATTTCCTGGGCGTCGATCAGTTTGTCATGGGGGGACCAAGCAACTACGTCGGCATTCAGTTCCGCGAAGATCAGTCGGGCTTTCTGGCGGGCGTTTTAGCGGCGCAGGTGGCTGATTCAATGGGCGCCGACACCGTCGCCGGCATCTACGGCATCGACATCCCGCCGGTCAAGAAATTCCGCAATGGCTTTGAGCAAGGCGCGCGCTACATCAATGCCGATCTCAACCTGCTCGGCGTTTACATCGACAGCTTCATCGCGCCCGATCGCGGCGCTTCGGCGGCTATGCAATTCATCGGCGAAGGCGCTTCCGTCATCTTCGGCGCTGGCGGCCCCACCGGCACTGGCGGCATCCTGCAGGCGGCGCAAGAGGGCGTCTACGTCATCGGCGTCGATCAAGATGAATGGGTCACCAGCTTCGGCGCGGGCGAGACCGACGGCGCCGAATACATCATTTCGAGCGCGGTCAAGCGCGTGGATCAGGGCGTCTACGATATGGTGGCCGCTATCGCCGAGGGCATGATGGAAGACTTCCCCGGTGGCGGCATCTACCTGATGGACGTGGCGCTGAATGGCGTGGGCTTGGCGGATAAACACGATGCCGATATCGACGATGCTTTCTTTGAGGTCGCCTCTGGCGTCGCCGAGATGATGATTGCGGGTTCGGTCGCGACTGGCGTCGATCCCGTCTCGGGCGATCTGATGGCAATGGACACGATGGATGATCAAGCGGCTGAGATGATGGGCATTGAAACCGTCTGCCTGGTCACTGATTTGGGGCGCGTCAATGACGGCACCTTCAACCAATCGGCGCACGAAGGCGCGGAGGCGGCCGCTGACGAATACGACCTGGAGTATGACTTCATCGAGACCCAAGCCGAGACTGATTACGAAGCCAATATCCAGACCTGCGTTGACGAGGGCTACGAAGCGATAGTCACCGTCGGCTTCCTCATCGCCGACGCCACCTATGCCGCGGCTGAAGCCAACCCCGATGTCTACTTCCTGGGCGTCGATCAATTTGTCGCCGATGGACCCGGCAACTATGTGGGCATTCAATTCCGCGAGGATCAGTCCGGGTTCATGACCGGCGTACTGGCGGCTTATGTCGCCGAATGGCAAGGCTCGGATACGATCGCCGGCGTCTACGGCATCGACATTCCGCCGGTCAAGCGCTTCCGCAATGGTTACGAGCAAGGCGCGAAATACGTGAATCCGGACCTCGCCATCCTCGGTGTCTATATTGACAGCTTCATCGCGCCCGATCGCGGCGGGTCGGCTGCCAAGCAATTCATCGGCGAAGGCGCGACCGTGCTCTTCGGCGGCGGCGGGCCCACCGGCACCGGCGCCATCCTGGCTGGCGCGGAACAAGGCGTCTATGTCATCGGCGTCGACAAAGACGAATGGCTGACCAGCTTCGGCGCGGGCGAGACCGATGGCTCCGAGTTCATCATCTCATCGGCGATGAAGCGCGTCGATGTCGGCGTGCGCGATATGGTCGCCATGCTGGCGGAAGGCGATTTGAGCGGCTTCCCCGGTGGTGGCGTCTTCCTGATGGACGCGGCGATGAACGGCGTCGGTTTAGCGCCGCCGCACGAAGCCGATATACCGGACTCGGTGTGGGAGAAAGTGAACGCGGTGAATGCGGAGTTGATCGCCGGGGAGATCGAAACCGGCGTCAATCTGATCACCGGCGACCTGCTTGAATAACCGGTCAAGTCGAATCCATAGCGCCGAATCGGTAGGGGCGACTCGGTGAGTCGCCCACCCGCACGCAAGAATCTGTAGGGGCGAGCCTTGGCTCGCCCGCAAAAATCAAGCGAATCACGGATTGCTCCGAGAACGCAAATGAGCGAGACAGCCTCATCAGACGATGGGGCTGCTTTTATGTTCGTTACTGCGCCCCATCCGTATAAACATCATCCACCAGGCGCATAATCCCCAGCGGATTGCCATCCTTCAGCGCGTCAGGCAGCAGGGCGTCGGGCACATTCTGGAAGGCGATGGGGCGCATGAAGCGGTAAATTGCATTCATGCCGACGGAGGTGGTGCCGGGCGCGGTGGTCGCTGGGTAGGGCCCGCCATGTTGCATGGCATGCACAACGGCGACGCCGGTGGGGAAGCCGTTCCAAATCACCCGACCAGCTTTCTCGCGCAATTGATGCAGCAGGTCGCTGATGTCATCGAGCTCATCCGCTTCGGCGTGGATGGTGCTGGTCAAATTGCCTTCGAGGGCGTCGACCGTCGCGCGCAGGTCATCGGCGTCTTCACAGACGACAAAGAGCGTGACTGGCCCAAAGTGCTCGACTTGCAGGCGATCATCGGCGCGGATGGCGGATGCGCTGGTCTGCATCACCGTGTTGCTAAAGCAGAAATAATCGCTGTCAGCAATGGCTTCGCCGCCAGTCAATACATTGATCTCCGGGTTGGCAATCGTCTGGCTGACCGCGCCTTCGAGCCCGCGCGCGATCGTCTCGTTGAGCAAGACGCCAGCCGGCGCCGCGCTCATCTTGTCGCTGACGGCGGCGATGAAGTGCTGCGCAGCCGGGCTGTCTTGCAGCAAGATCAAGCCGGGGTTGGTGCAGAACTGCCCCGTGCCCATCGTCACCGACGCGACAAGTCCATCAGCGATCTCATCGGCGCGTTGAGCCAGCGCCGCTTGCGTGATGACGACCGGGTTTACGCTGCCCATCTCGGCGTAAACGGGAATCGGTCGTGGACGGCGGGCGGCGGCATCATAAATCGCGCGGCCGCCGCGCAGCGAACCGGTGAAGCCGACCGCTTCGATGCCATCATGCGCCACCAGCCACTGCCCGACATCAATGCCACTCCCTTGCAGCATGGAGAATGCCCCGGCGGGGAATCCTTGCGCGGCAATAGCGGCTTTGAATGCCAGCGCGAACATCTCGGACGTAGCAGGATGACCCGGATGCGCCTTGACGACCGCCGGGCAGCCGGCCGCCAGCGCCGAGGCGGTATCGCCGCCGGCGACGGCGAAGGCGAAGGGAAAATTGCTCGCCGCGAAGATGGCGACCGGTCCCACGGGAAATTGCATCTGGCGAATCGAAGGCTGCCCCGCCGCTTCGGAATTGATGATGGGGCGCAGGTAGCTGCCTTCGCGCAGCATTGCCCCGAAAGCGCGGAATTGCCCGGTCGTGCGGGCGCGTTCGCCGGTCAAGCGCGGTAGCCCGAGGCCGGTCTCACGGTCGGCGGAATGCAAGAGATCGTCGCCGAGCGCTTCAATCTGGTCCGCGATTTCGTCGAGAAAATCCGCGATCCTGGTTGACGAATAGTTTCGCGCTTCGGCGAAAGCGGCGGCCGCCGCCTCCACCGCGCGGTCGACTTCAGCGGCGGTCGCATTGTGATAGGGCAGGTCGTCGCGCTCCTTGCTGCGCGGATTGACGCTGAAGAAAGTTTCGGCGCCTTCGGCTGATGTGACGCCGGCGATATAATTCTGTCCGGTGAGTTGCATGGAATTCCTCTCAATTCTTGATGGCGACTCTCAATTCAAGCGCGTCAACTATAGCAAAGAAGGCTGGCAATTCACATTCGTCAAAGTTAATTGTCGGGCGGCGGACATAAGCGCTGGCGATGCTGCCCTGTCGTTTCATCAGTTGCTTGCGCATGTGCAGCGAGTATTCGTGCCCCCTGCCGGATACCGCCTTGGTCAAGGGCGCGCCCTTCACGATGATCGCCTCGGCGGCTTCCGTCTCGCCCCGCTTCCAGCGGTCCCAAGCCGACAAGAATATTTCGTTGAAGCCGACGCCGGGGATGAGGCCAGCGGCGCCATTGCGCAGCTCTTCCAGCACCGTGATGCCGCCGCCACCGCCGAACATCTTGCGACCTTCGGGCAGCAGCGGCTGAAGTTCCCGCATTTTTGCCGCGGAGCCCGGTCCCTCCAATTTATAGTACAGGACATTGGGCGCGCGCTCGGCGATCTCAGCCAAGGCCTCCGCCGGCAGTTCGGTATGGCGATATTGCGGGATATGCGGCGCCTGCTGCAGGATGATTGGGATGTCGCTGGCATTACCTAATTCGACATAGAATTCCACCAGCGTCCGCGGGCCGTTATCCATGGTTGGCGGCGGCAGTGTCATCAGCGCGGCTGGCTGATAAGCTGCGAATTGACGCGCCTGCTGTATCGCCGCTGCGCTGCTGTTGGGCGCGAGGCCGATGATCAGCGGCAGGGCGCCCGCGAGCTCGCTCGCCACAATTTCAACAGTCCGGCAGCGTTCAGCGTCAGTCATCTTGTAGGCTTCGCTGGCAAAGCCATTGATGCCGATGGCATGGACGCCGCTATCCACTTCAAAGCGCAGGATGCGGCGCAGGCTGCCCGCGTCAATTTCGCCATTGTCAGCAAATGGCGTGAACAGAATCGGGATGATGCCTTCAAGCATTGCTGTCTCCTGAGTGGCTGAATCTGATGCCAAGCATAGCCTATCGTATGCCTGCGCAGATTGCCATGCCACTGAACCGGAGCGAACCGGCGCGGGCCATCATGCTTGAAGCGTGTGTACGGGCGAGCCGTCGGCTCGTCCCCCTCTGCGTCTCAGTAAACGCAAGTAAGTAATGCGAAAAAGGGCGATGCTAATCTGATTCGAGATCTGTAGGGGCGAGACTTGTCTCGCCCACTATGTCGCCATTGTACATGTGGGCGACTCAAGAGTCGCCCCTACGACGTTCCTTCATTTTGTTGCATTACTTT
>JAJEGA010000070.1 GCA_022820125.1 Anaerolineae bacterium
ATCGAGGTGGTCTACAACCAGCTGCGTCCGCACAGCGCGCTAGGCTACCGGACACCGGCAGAAACCGAGGCGCAGTGGCAACAGCGCAACTCCCTCAAAGTTTCTGAGATTTTGTGTCCAATAAATTAGGACCACTACACCAGCGAGCAAATCGAAGGCTCACTTATGCAATTCGCCAAGTTCGTTGTTACGCGGATTATCGCCTATGTTCTGGTGATTTGGATCGGCATCACGGTAGTCTTCTTTGTGCCGCGCTTCATGCCGTCGGATCCGGTTGAGTCGATGCTCGGGCGCATAATGACCCGCGGCGCCTACATGGAGGCGGAGCAGGTTGAGGCGATGCGCGCCACGCTGACGCAGGCTTTCGGCTTGGAAGGGTCGCTGGCGGATCAGTACTTCGGCTTCTTTCACCGAATATTTGTCACCCGCGAGTTTGGTCCTTCGCTTTCCTTGTTTCCTACGCCGGTCAATGAATTGATCGGGCGCGCCTTGCCCTGGACGCTGGCGCTGCTGCTGTCTTCGACCATCATCGCCTGGATCGTCGGCAACGCCATTGGATTGCTTGCCGGTTACAGAAGCCGCTGGCTCACCTCGCGCACGCTGGAGGTCATCGCCATCTTTGTTTATCCCATCCCCTATTACATCACCGCCCTCATCTTGATCATCCTGTTCATCCACATCAATCCGATTTTTCCGCTGTTTTTCTCAGTCCGCGGGGAGCCGTTCTCCTGGGAGTTCATCTCCAGCGCCGTCTACAACTCGGTTTTGCCAGCGCTGTCGATAGTCATCGTCGGCTTCGGCTGGTGGGTCTTGAGCATGAAGGCGCTCGCCTCCAGCATATCGGAAGAGGACTTCGTCTATTTCGCCAAGTTGAAAGGCGCGGGCGAAGGCCGGATCATGACGGCTTACGTGCTGCGAAACGCCATCTTGCCGCAGGTTACCGTTTTGGCGCTGCAGATCGGCGCCATCTTCAACGGGGCGCTGATCACGGAGATTCTCTTCAGTTATCCCGGTTTGGGCACGATGACGTATAACGCCGTGCTGCAAGCCGATTACAATCTGCTTATGGGCACGATCACGATTTCCATAATCGCTGTCGCCACGTCCACCTTGATTATCGACCTCTTGTACCCCTTCTTTGATCCCCGGATCAGGCAGAAATAGCGATGCGCCGAACGAGCCCGCGTTTGACCCTCGGCTTGATCATCCTCGCCGCCTTTATCATTCTTGGCGGCATCTTGCCATTCTTTTCGCCGGAGGACCCGCGCGCCTGGATCCGGCATCCGCGCAACTTGCCGCCAAGCGCGGAGCATCCACTGGGCACGACAAACTTGGGGCAAGACACCTTCTGGCTGCTGTCGTACGCGACGCAGCAGTCGTTGTTCATCGGCTTGTTCGTGGCTTTCTTCGCCACGCTGATTGGCGTATTCGCCGGGCTGGCGGCTGGCTTTATTGGCGGCATCCCGGACCGCGTTATCACCTTGCTGGCCGATGTCTTCATTGTGGTGCCTTCGCTGCCAATTCTCATCCTGATGTCGTCGCTCTTGCAGGGGCGCGCGTCGCTGGTTCTTATCAGCGTTATTTTGATACTCTTCAACTGGCCCTGGCCCGCGCGGCAGATGCGTTCAATCGCGCTGAGCATGCGCGAGCGCCAGTTCGTCAATACGGCGCGCTTCTCCGGTTCGCGCACGATTCACATCTTGGCGGAAGAGATTGTGCCTCATATCTTTAGTTGGGCGATGGCGAATTTTGTCAACACGGTATTGGTCGCCATCGCCATCGAATCGGGCTTGGCGGTGATTGGCTTGTCCAGCCTGGAAGAAGCGACCCTGGGCACGATGATTTATTGGGCGCTTCAGCATCAGGCGCTGCTCGGCCAGCGCTGGTGGTGGATTGGGTCGCCGGTGGTCGCGATCATCCTGCTGTTCATCGCGCTGTTTCTGATTTCAACCGGCATATCCAGCTTGTCGGCGGAACGGCGGGGGCACGGCGATGCTTAGGCTGCGCGACCTCAAGTGCTATTACCATACGCCGCGCGGCGTTGTGCAGGCGGTTGATGGCGTCTCGTTTGATATTCAACCCAATGAAGTGCTTGGCATCGCCGGCGAATCGGGCTGCGGCAAATCAACTTTGCTTAAGGTGCTTTATGACTATGTTCAGCAGCCGCTGCAGATTGTATCCGGCAGTTACGAAGCCGACATTCCCGATGGGGCGGGCAAGGTCAAAACGATGGGACCGGGCGAAATCCGCAAAAATTGGTGGGATTTCATTTCTTATATTCCCCAAGGCTCGATGAGTGTGCTCAATCCTGTCATCCGCATTGAGAACCAGTTCTTTGATGCCGTGCCGAAGAGCCATCCCTTAAAAGCGAAGGGCAAGAAAGCGATACGAGCACGCGTCGCGGCTTACCTGAAAGAACTGGAACTGCCGGTCGAGGTTTTGAAGTCTTATCCGCATCAGCTGAGCGGCGGCATGAAGCAGCGGGTGCTGGTGGCGCTGGGCACGTTTCTGCACCCGCAGATCGTCCTGGCGGACGAGCCGACAACCGCGCTTGATGTCGTCGTGCAGAAGGGCATTCTGCTGATGTTGACCGCGCTGCAGCAGCAGATGGAGAATACGCTGGTCGTGGTCTCGCATGATATGGGCGTGCATTATCAGATTAGCGACCGATTGGCGATCATGTACGCCGGCAAGCTGGTGGAGTACGGACCAACCGATGCCATCTTTAGAAATCCCTCCCATCCGTATACGCAGATGCTGATCCAGTCTTTGCCGCGCGTGGGCGACCGGGCGCAGCGCTCCGGCATATCAGGCCGCCCGCCAAACCTCATTAACCCGCCGTCCGGCTGCCGCTTTGCCGCGCGCTGCCCGAAGGTGATGGAGCATTGCGCGCAGCAGGAACCCGCCGTGATCCAAATCGAAGATCAACACTTTGTGTCCTGTCATTTGTACGACGAGGCCGTATCTTGAGCGCTAATCTGCTCGAATTGCGCAATGTGAGCAAAGTCTTCCGCATTGGCGGCTTGGTCTTCGGCACGCGATTGGTCGCCGTGGACGATGTCAGCCTGAGCTTGCCGGCAGCCGAGCCGTCGATACTGAGCATTGTTGGTGAATCGGGCAGCGGCAAGACCACGCTGGCCCGCATAATTCTGGAATTGGAACATCCGACCTCGGGCGATGTGCTCATCGACGGTCATCCGCTGTATGCATCGGGTGGCGACGGGCTGCGCGGGCGGGATTATTATCGGGCGGTCCAACCGATTTTTCAGAATCCCTTTGAGGCATTCAGCGCGCGGAAGAAAGTCGACCGCTATCTCTTTGATGCCGCCATCCGCTTGGGCATCGCCGCCAACAGAAAAGAAGCGAGGGAAATCGTAGCTGAGGTGCTGGAGTCGGTTGGGCTAGATCTCTCGCGCTTGGAAGGCAAATACGCCAACCAATTCTCTGGCGGCGAGCTGCAGCGCATCTCGGTCGCCCGCAGCCTGATCCCGCGTCCGAAGCTGATCGTCGCCGACGAACCGGTCAGCATGATCGACGCCTCGCTGCGCATGAATATCGTCAATCTTTTCCTCGAGCTCAAAGAACGCTACCGAGTCAGCTTCGTCTACATCACCCACGATCTCTCTACCGCCTACTATGTCAGCGATTTCATCGCCATTATGTACCGCGGCAGCGTGGTTGAATACGGACCGTCCGATCAAATCCTGACCGATTCCGCCCATCCTTATACTGAGTTGCTGTTGGATTCCGTCCCGACTGTCGATCGCAAGTGGGAGCGGGATTTGAAGCTGCCCGATATCGAATTGAAAGAATACCAAGCGCAAGCCTGCAAATTCGCCAAGCGCTGCAAATACGTTCAGGCAATCTGCGAAAGCTCGGCGCCGCCGATGGTTCAAGTTTCGGGCGAGCGACAGGCGCTGTGCTACAAGCCGGTCGAATTCGAGCCGCAAGCGACCGGCAAGCAAGCGGAGGTCCTACAGTCTTAATCACCCAAATTCGGAGGAATCGGTGTAGGGACGACGCTTGTGTCGCCCGCCTCCACAACACGTGTTGTAGCAATGGGCGAGCCGCCACTGCGCGTAGACACTGCAGGTCGCTCGCCCGTACAGACATTATTCAGGTGGAATACGCGTGGGCGACCGTGCATTTAGGGCGTTTGACGGCGGGTTTCCTCGCAGAATGGAATAGGTGTCGTAATGGAATATTTCAACGGCTTGCATTTGAACATGGGCAACATTTCGCGCTTGTCTAAAGCGAAAACACGCTCCATCAGCGCGGAGAATTTCCACGGCGAAAAAGGGGCGGGCGGCATGGCCACCGAAGGCTTTTCATCGTCGGCGGCGCAAGACCTGGGGCAGGGTTGGAAGGTCTCGCCTTGCATCCAACTGGAAGCGAACAGCGTCACCACTCTAGCTGAGATCGAGGGACCGGGCGCTATTCAGCATATCTGGATCACCACTTATGCCAAATACTGGCGCTCGTTGATCCTGCGCTTTTATTGGGACGATGAAGCGAGTCCGTCGATTGAAGTTCCTTTTGGGGACTTCTTCTGCAACGGCTGGACGGAATACTGTCACGTAAATTCAATGCCAATTTCCGCCAATTCTCACAGCGCCTTCAACAGCTATTGGGAGATGCCCTTCCGCAAGCGCGCGCGCGTTACGATAGAAAACCTGCTTGATAAGCCGGTACAGCCTATGTTCTATCAGTTCGATTACACGCTGACGGATGTGCCCCAGGATGTTGGTTATTTGCACGCGCAATGGCGTCGCAGCAATCCACTTGGCTACAAAGAGGTGTACACGATCCTCGATGGCGTCAAGGGTATGGGCCACTACGTCGGCGCCTATATGGCTTGGGGCAGCAATAACCGAGGCTGGTGGGGCGAGGGCGAGATCAAATTTTATATGGATGGCGACAGCGACTTTCCCACGATTTGCGGCACGGGAACAGAGGATTATTTCGGCGGCGCCTGGTGCTTCGGCAATCAGGACGGATATTACACGCCTTATACAACGCCATATTTGGGATTGCCTCAAGTGATCAAGCCGGACGGCTTCTATCAAAGCCAGCAGCGCTTTGGCATGTACCGCTGGCACATACCCGACCCGATCCGCTTTGAAGAAGATCTGCGGGTGACGATTCAGGCGCTCGGCTGGCGATCGGGCTCGCTGCACGAAGCGCCCTTTGACGAGTGGCGCTACCTGCCGCTGCAAGATGATATTGCATCGACGGCTTTCTGGTATCAGGCGGAGCCGCATGCGCCCTTCCCAGAACTGCCGGATCGAGAATACCTCGAGGTGATTTAGCCGAATCGCGCCCAAGCGAACTTTTTCAGTGGGTGAGGGGAAGCAAGCAGGGCCGCTGCTGAGTTGGAGCATCAGAATCATCAATTTCGCGTGGGCGGCAGTAGCAATCCACCGGCTCTCCAATGCGGCGCAGCACGTTGATCAGCGGTCATGGATACGCAGCGCGCGCCATAAATAATCCCATATATCTTATATTCTATAGAGTTATTTAACTGCCGTAAACTAATATCTACACCATAGTCCGCTCAAAGTGGCTTCCATGCCGAATAATGCAGGTGAAGCGGACTGGTCACGCTGTATCTTCTTACGCTAGATATATTTGCCTGCCAGCCAGGCGTGATACACTCTGGATCCTTCAGTTCAGTCTGCAGGAGGCTGACTTGCTAATTCATACAAGATCGCTTGCGCACAAAGCGGTCGACATTTGGCGCAGCGCCGGGCGCTTCACCAAGAATCCGGATATCATCGCCTTGCCGTCCGGGCGCTATCTGCTGATCTACAGCGATGTCGACGCGCATTGGTCGCTTAATGATCAGGTGCTGACGCTCTTGGCCAGCGACGATCAAGGCGCCACCTGGTTTAGGCACCGCGAGCTTGATCGCGCCGAACTTGCCCGGGGCGACGAGCGCCTCGTTACACCCCGTTTGAGTCGGCTCAATGATGGCCGGCTGGTTGTGATTGTCGATCACGACGATGATAGTCGCTTCCATGAAGATCAGCCGCCCGGCAATTGGCTGTACTGGAGCGAAGCCAACGGCGAAACCTGGACGCCGGCGCAGACAGACAGCGGCATCGGCGGCTTCGAGCCCGACCGCGTGATCGACTTGCCGGATGGCTCGCTGGCTGTGACCTCTCACTTGATGCGCGGCGAGTCGCAAGAATTCGCGCAGGCGCTCTGGACCTCGGCGGATGGCGGAAGCGCCTGGGCGGAACGCGGCACGATTGCGCACGATGGCTATCATCGCTTTTGTGAAGGCGCATTGGTCATTCTTGATGGCGGCGCTCGCCTCGCATGCATTATGCGGGAGAATCACTCGGCCGGCATCCCGTCCTTCGTCGCTTTCTCCAACGACATGGGGCATTCCTGGTCGGAGGCGCGGATGCTGCCTTTCGCTATTCATCGTCCCTACGCCAAGCAGTTGCGCGACGGTCGCGTCTTGGTGACCGGTCGCCATGTCAACGGGGGCTTGGGTACGTATGCCTGGGTCGGCGACCTGGCGCAGGAAGCAGGCGGCTATGCCCTTGGCGGTCCCCGGCGGAAGTACCGGGCTCGCTTGCGGGATGACACGCTGTTCATTGAAAACCTGCCCGAGCATGAATGCCGCTACACATTGCTGCCGCCCGAATCCGCATTCAGCACAGTCGATTACGAGGCGGTGGTCCGCGTTGGCGCCTCGGCTGGTCATGCGGCGGTCGCTTTCATGTCGCTGTCGCGATTGGGGCAACTGCTGACGATCGCGCCGGATCACATCGCGATCAATCGCGGTCGTCATGATGCGCGTCATCAGGTAGACATGACGCGCTTTCATCGGGTCGGCTTGCACCATCATCGCGGCTGGCTGCAAGTCAAGCTTGATGGCGAGACGATCCTGCACAAAAGCGTCTTTCGCGAGGAATCGCCTGCCAGCGACTTTCACGGCGGCAACCCGCTGCGGCGCACACAATTCGGTCAACTCGGCGATAGCGGACGTAGCCATTGGCGCAGCGTCAGCTACCGGTTGGGCAACCCGAACCTGGCAGATTTCGCCTGGGCTTGGACAGCCGCTTCCGGCGCCTACCCCGATCAGTATCAGCGTGACCGTATGATTCAGCTGCATGGCAATCATCCGGCTCAGGCGCCTTGGCCCGATCACGGCTATTCATCCTGGATTCAACGCGAGGATGGCAGCATCTATCTGGTGGATTACACCAATGCCGGCGATATTGCCGATACCGCCCATTTGGTGGGGCTCAATATCGACTTGGAGGATATTCGCTAATGCAGCCAAACATCCTTTGGATATGCACTGACCAGCAGCGCTACGATACCATCGGCGCCTTGAACAACAGGCAGCTGCGCAGTCCAAACATCGATCGGCTGGTCGCCAGCGGCGTCAGCTTTGAGCGCGCCTACTGTCAAAGCCCGATTTGCACACCGAGCCGCGCCAGCTTCCTCACGGGAATGTATCCGAGCAGCGTTCATGGCTGCGGAAACGGCAACGCCGCCTGGGCGGAAGCGGCGCCGCTGGTCACCGCCTTGCTCGCCGATGCCGGCTATGATTGCGCGCTGGCCGGCAAATTTCACCTTGCAGGCGCTCGCGGCCGCATTGAGCCGCGCCCGCAGCACGACGGTTATCGGCTGTTTCATTGGTCACATGGTCCGCATGATTATTGGCGCGAAGGGCATGACTATGCCGACTGGCTGCGCGACCAAGGTTATAACCTCGCCGAGATGCTGAAGCAGCCGCAAGACACGCCGCCGGAACTGCATCAGACAAGTTGGTGCGCCGACCGCGCCATCGACTTCATAGAAGCGGATCACGCTGGCAAGCCCTGGCTTATGAGCGTCAACATCTTTGATCCTCACGCCCCGTTTGACCCGCCGCAGCCCTACCTGGATCGTTTTGATATCGAGGCAATGTCCGGTCCTAAGTTTCGCGATAGTGATCTGGCGGCGCAAGCCAAGCTCAGCGAGCTTGATTTTCAGACAGAGGCGCGCCGGCCAGAGGACTTTGCCGCCAAGCGCATTCAAGCAGCCTATTACGCGATGATTGAGTTGATTGACGACAATGTTGGACGTATGCTTGATGCCTTGGAAAGCAGCGGGCAACTGGAGAATACAGTTGTCATTTTCACCAGCGACCACGGCGAAATGCTCGGCGATCACGGCTTGCTGCTCAAAGGCTGCCGCTTCTACGAAGGCTTGGTCCGCGTGCCGCTAATTATCTCTTGGCCTCGTCAATTACTCGCAAACCGGAGGCGGCAAGCGCTGGTCGAATTGATTGATATCGCGCCGACGCTGCTTGACCTGGCGGGCGTTTCGATTCCTGAAAGAATGCAAGGTCGTTCGTTAAGCACCCTGCTAACTGATGGGGGCGCAATTGACCAGCATCGAGAGTTGGCGCGCTGCGAGTATTATTCGGCGCTCAATCCCGATTCACACGAGCGCTACAAGGGCAGCTACGCCACCATGATTCGCGATGACCGCCACAAGTTAATCGTCTATCACGGACTTGGCATCGGCGAGCTCTTTGACCTGCGCGAAGACCCGGATGAATTCACGAATCTTTGGGATGACCCGGCGATGATGTCTATCAAGCTCGGCTTGATGCAGCAGAGCTTCGACGCGCTTGCCTTCGCCGTTGACACCGGCAGCGAGCAGATATTGAGTTCCTGAGCCTGATGTTAATCGAGCGGATAATGCTGCTATTCCCTGTCACCTGCTGGTTGAACCGAGTTCGCGCAAACCGAAATTAAGCGATGAAAGTAGGCTACCCGATTCCCGCGGAGCCAGTCCGCACGGAAGTCAAGATCAAGAAATCGCGTTTCGTCACGACTGTGCAATTGGCGAGCACTGTCGCCGATGCGCGCGAGCGCCTGGCGGATTTGCGTTCGGAACTGTCGGGCGCCAATCATCACGTATATGCGTTTCGCGTCGGATTCGGCAATACGATCACTGAGGGCATGAGTGATGACGGCGAACCAAGCGGCACGGCGGGCCCACCAACTCTGGCGGTGGTCCGCGGCGCCGGCATCGGCGATATCCTGCTCGTGACTGCCCGCTTCTTCGGCGGCATCAAGCTGGGCGCCGGCGGCTTGGCGCGCGCTTATACCGTTTCAGCGCAAACGGCGCTCGGGCAACTGAAGACTGAACTGAAGCTAGAGAAAATGACCGTGGGCTTGGAGCTGCCCTACGCGTATTACAATCTTGTCAAGCGCCTGGTTGCCGCCCACAAGGGAACGATTCAAGACGAGGTCTTCGACGAACAGATTCTTGTGATTGCCAGGTTTGTCGAATCGGATGGGGATCGCTTTGAGGCGGAAGTTCGCGAGCGAACCGCAGGCCGGGTGTCGCCGGTCCGTCTCTCTTAAGACAATTGCGCCATTTTCTGCGCGACCAAGCGCCTTACTGGCCAAATCGCGCGATGCGATGGCGCGATCGTCTCCGCCAAGGCGACATAATGGCGCGCGTCTTCAAGCTGATCGTTTTCTATCAGATAGGTCGCCAATTGCGCCAGCAGATAGACATCATTGGGAAAGCGCTGAAGAGCGTCGTTGATCTGCGATACCGCGTCTTTTCGCTCATTCCGCGCCCAAAGAATCTGCGCGATTCCCAAGTCAATTTGGGGATCGGCTCCCGACCGTTGTTCCGCTTCGCGCAGCACTTCCAGCGCGCTATCATTATCTCGCCAACTGCGATAACAGGCTGATAGCAGCAAATGGAGATCAATCAGCTTGGGCGCGATTTCAATCGCCTGCTCCAGCAGGTCGACTTTGTTCTCCGGCAATGGGCGATTCGCGCTCATAATGACCTTGATCTCGGCATATTGCTCATCAAAAGACGGCAGAGCCGCCCGCAGCCCAAGCCGCTGCAACTCCAGTTCAAGGTTGTCGTCGATCTCTGCGAGCGCGCCGCGGCAAGCCGCCACATACTCTGCGGACAGCGCTGGGTCCGCATCAGCCAGCGCCAACTGCGCCAGACAAATGTAGGCGTAGGGGTTCGAATCCACATAGCCTTCCAGGATATCGTAAGCGCGATCATAGTCGTCGAGTTCAATCAGTCGATCGACAACTTCGCCGCTGAACATGCCCTCTTCATCTCGTTGCAGCAGACGTTCAAAGTAAATCCAGACCTCGTCATCGGCGGCGTCTATCATATAGGTGAGCCCCAGCTGGAGGGCGCCCAGGTCGTCTCGCCTGCTATCGGAATAGAGCTTTAAAGCCATGGCGATTTCAACTGTGAGGTGCTCTTCTTCATCGTATTCGTCAGGGTCCAGCAGCAGCACATCATCCACATTCCAACTGTTTACTTCGGCCGCCATAAGGAGCTGCGCATATTGCCAATATAACGACGGATGCCGCAAGCCCCGTTCCAGCGCGAGCTGAGCCGTTTCAATTGCCGCTTCGAATTGCCCGCCATCGAGGTGAATTTCGATAATTGCGCACCAGACTGACGCGGGAATGCTGTCGCTCGTGAATGCCTGCAAGAAGTCGATCGCCTGCGGCACAAGTCCCATTCTCGACATCCCCAACGCGGCGGCGGCGGCGCCCGGCGCGCAATGGCGTTCATGGCTGAAGGCGCCGCCAAGCAGCGGCAAAACACTCTCGCCAATATCACGAATCCCGGGCTGCATCACCTGCTTGGCCATCATTCCCAAGGTCCAAAATGCAAATTCGCTGGGCGCCCTTTCAGCCAACTCAAGAACTTCGCGATATTGATCGTGGATATAGGTCTCGTCCCACTCGACATCCCAGAAGCACAAATAAACATCAAGGTTCCAGCCAAATAGAGCTTCAAGCAAGTTGGCAAGTTCAGCGGCGTCCTCATCTAGCGGGGCGTATTCGATAATGGCGCTGGTGTTGACCGCCTCCGCCAGTTTGCGGTAAATGTCGGCCGCGATGGCTGGCAGCGCCGAAACCATGGCAGGCAGCGAATCGAGCCGGTAGTTTAAGGATGCGCTTTCGGTATCGATGCTAGACAGGCTATTGTCGATATCGATCCGCAAGTCGCAGTGTTTTTCGGTGACATCCAATACGCCTTCAACGATTACGTTATCAGCCAATCCATCGAGCGTCCAATCGGCTGACGAAAACTGGTAATCGGCAGCGGTAATCTCGGGGCTGCTTTCCACGCTGTCGATCTTGGCGAAACAGCGATAGACGCGCAGGTCTTGATACTGTTCCAGGAGGTAAGAGAGACAGGCAGCCAAGCCCATAGCGATTTCGGGCATGCCGGCGCAAAGAATCGGATAGACGCCGATGCGGTATTTCTCATCCGCCTGAATCGTCTGCGCCAAGCCGGCGGCGCTGCCAAAGATTGATGTTGGCGCGCCCGAGTCGGTGGCTTCTTGGCCCAGCGATTTCATTCTTTCGGCGGCATTGAGCATGTGCGGCGCTCCAAACAAAACACCCTGCCATATCGACAGGGTGAATTGTATAGCTGTCTTCGCGAGTTGAACAGAATGCGCGGATTAGCTAACGACCCGCACCTGGCTGAAATCGCCGCGGAATACCGTGTAATGATTATTCAACCAGCCCTGGCCAAAACTGCCTTCCACCAGATACCAGCCGCGGCCTCCGGATAGCCCGAGCACCTTCAGTACTGTGCCGCCAGGCACGTCTGTTATTATGCTGTGACCGATTCCGGGTCCAGTGCGAATGTTGAGATGGGCTGTGTTAACGACAGCGCGCGGCGTAGGACCGGAGAGATGCGCCCCTTCACGCGCGGTTGGCGTTTCCGTCCGCGTAAGGCTGGAGATATTGCCGCGGGCTACAGCATAGTTGGAATTGACCCAGCCGGCGCCGGCTGACGTCTCGACCTGATACCAGACGCCGCCGCTGTGTATCGCGGTGACGATAAGATTGGTGCCGCCCTTGACAACGGTTAGCACAGGATTGCCGACGCCTGGTCCCGTTCTAACGTTCAGGAAACTGGTATTGACCACCAGGTGTGGCGTTCCCGGCGCCATGTTCGTCGCGCCCGTGCCAAGATTGCTGGGCAACCCCGGCATCTGCGTCCTTGAAACATTGGCGAAGCTTCCACGCGTTACGGCATAGCGCGAATTGATCCAACCGCTGCCGGCCGCCGTGGCCACTTGATACCACACGCCGCCACTGTCTATTTGGGTGACAAGCAACTCTGTGCCGCCTTTGACAGTTGCGAGAATGGAATGCCCAGCGCCAGGACCCATTCTGACGTTGAGATAGGACGTGTTCACCACAACGTGCGGCGCGCCCGCCGGAATAGCCGTGCCACTGGTTAGATTGAGCGGCGTAAATTGGTTGCGAACGCCGGAGAAATCGCCGCGCGCGATGGTATAAAAGGAATTGACCCAGCCGGGACCGGCCGGGCTGGAAACCTGAATCCAATCGCTGCCGACGCGCAACGATAACACCGGAAGTTCGGTCCCGCCAGCGACTTCTGTGATGATATCGTGGCCCGCTCCTGGTCCGCTGCGCACATTAAGCCGGTAGGTATTCACCACCAAGTGCGGCATGTTCTGCGCGACGGCGACTGAAAGCCCCAGCGTAAGCAGAGCCGTCATTAAAATCGACAAGAGCAGTATCCGATATTTTGTGCGATTGGCCATAATCGTCTCCCGCAAAGACTATCAGCGTATTCGAGGTCTTTTTACACGAAAATTAGTATAGTGTTCGCTAAGATAACGAGCAAACGAAATTGCTGGCAATTTAAGATGATTTTGGGAGGGCGCCTTTATTTGCTCACGGAAATGAAACGAGCGCTATAGAACTTCCAGGACAGTGATGCGCTCGGCAGGTCAAATGATTCGCGGTCAAGAAGGGACAGGGGTTTAGGCCGCGACGAAACATGTCCATAGATGATGACATTCTCGCTCCAGGGCAATCGCATCAAAACTGGCATCCCCTGCGACGAGCGAAACTAAACTGAAATTTAACCACCGAGGACACCGAGAGCGCCGAGAAATGCGATTGATCAGAGATTTCGCGGCATTTTGTCGCAATTCCTTTGGACGGGAAGGAAGTTTATCGACAAGGTAGCGGCATGCCTGCCCAATTCAAGCAGTGGATTTAGGAGAAAAGTCGTCAATAGACCCTTAACTCTGTGCCCTCGGTGTACTCGGTGGTAAAGAAAATTTGATGCGATTGCCCTGATTCTCGCTCGGGGAAAATTGACAGGCTCATGCTCTTGTGTTAACATGGCGGCAGATCGCAAAAGGTGAAGGGAATCGACATGGCTTTGGCGGAACAGCAGATAATTGGCGCGGTATGGGACAGTTCCGTTCTGGATGTAACACCAGCGGCGGTATCCATCATCAAGAACTTGCTCGAACAGCGAGAAATTCCGGACCATGCGCTGCGCGTCTTTGTGACTGGCGGCGGCTGTTCCGGCTTGCAGTACGGCATGGCTTTTCAAGAGGCGCCGGAATCTGGCGATACCGTTATCGACTGTGAAGATGTGCGGCTGCTTGTTGATCCCACGAGCATGATGTACCTCAAAGGCGCAACCATTGATTACGTCGATAGTTTGATCGGCGGCGGCTTCCGCATCGATAATCCGAATGCGGTTTCCAGTTGCGGCTGCGGTCACTCGTTCAAGGGTTCCGAGGAAGACGCGGCCGCCCAAAGCGAAGGCTGCGGAACCTGCGCCAGCTACTAACATTTCAACACGCTTTGTGGATACGAGCGGTCGCTGGCGCGAGCCGCTCTATCATTACCGTCGAAGCATACTGATCAGCAGACCGAGAAAACCCAAACCAGCCAATCCCAGGATCGGAACCAGGGGCGGCAGGTTTAGCGGAGGCGGATCGGCCGCTTCTACGCCCCCCAATTGATTCACAAAGGGTGGCTGCGTTGCTGGTGGCGTAAAGGTGGGCAGCGGCGTGGCGTCGATCACTTCAACAGCACTAGCGATATCGGCTTCAACGGTGGCGATTTCGATAGTGCGCGGGTTTGCGTCGGGATCGCCCGCGTTTTGCCCGCCGGTAGCTGCCAACCCAGCTGTTATGGCAACTGCATCAAGATTGTCGATGACTTCGATGGCGGAGGAATCGCCTTCGATCGTAACCAGATCGCCGTATACCCAGGCTCGCCCATTGGGTGACAACTCAAATCGCAATTCATACCAGCGATAATAATTGCGCAGCACCGGATGCAGCGTACCGTGCGCAATGGCGCCCAACAGGTCGCTTTCGATATCAGGCAGCGCGCGGACGTTCACATTGCCGGCGGATTGCAGCGCCTGCAGGCGAGCGGCCGGCAGCGGCGATGGCGTGTAGCTGGGCGTGATTGTGGGCGCTAGAGGTTGCGCGCCCTCCGGAGTGGCGGTCACCAGGTTGGCGCGCACTGGCGTCGCGTCAGCGCCGCCCTGCGCATAAAGCGGAACAACAAGCGAAAAGGCGATCGCGGCGCAAAGAGCCAGGCTTTGCGCCAAACCAAGAAGCCTGACGCGGTCACCAGGATATCGCGTTGACATCTGTAAAACGCCCTTGCTCCGCGATCACGCTGCGATTGTCCAACGTGTTCACCAGAAATCCTTGATAGAGTTGACTGCCAAGCCCGACGACTTTCCAGTTGCTCATGACGAATGGGGGGACGGCGACGCCTGGCGGGCAGCGGTTGCAATGCGCCGGAATCCATTCGCCGTTGTAGCGCCTGGCGATGTGCAAATGGGTCGCCGTGCTGAAGCCGCCGGCGCAGGATGCGTAACCCAGGATATTGCCCGCATCTACCGCCTCGCCCTCGCGCAAGGAGTCGTGCGGGCTGACGTGCAGATATAGAATCGTCCAGCCGCTTCCTTCATCGCCGTCTTGATCAAGATCTAGCACGATGAGTCCGTCGCCCAACCTGACGACCAAGCCCCGAGCGACTGCGATAACCGGGAAAGCTGATGTATAACACCAGCCGGCGGCCTCGTCAGGCGGCGCGAAGTCGACGGCGGCCCAGGCGCTGCCGTTTCCCCAGCCGCCGTGAAACCCGCCGGTGAATCGCCAGGCGTCGCCGCGGGGAAAAGGCAGCGTTAATTCGGGCTGAGCCAGATTTACCGGCGTCGTCTGGCTCGAATCCGGCGACGGGTCGCCGAAGAGGCGGCGATAGGTTGAATAAATTCCGGTCTCGCTGACATCGATTTCCCATTGAGCGACGTCTCGCATTTGCGCAATGACAAATTGCAGCGCGATTGAAGCGGCGTTCAAGTCAGGATGGTAGAAGCGACGGCTGCCATCGGCCGATTCATGTATCGTCTGGCCGCGGTATTTCCAGTCGTAGTAACCCTTGTTGAGCTGGTCCGCCAGCCAGCTCAGCTGATTGTATAAACCCCCGCGCAGTATTCCTGATGACGGCGTCGGCGCCAGCAAGGGATATAGCTGCGCTTGCTCATCGGCTTCCGAGTTGGTAATGAGCCGCGCGAAATGCTCAAGAAAAGCGAGCAGCAGGCGCGCGTCCACGCTGTATTCGCGCGACACCCGCTCAACAATCTGGCTGCCTGACAGCTGATCTTCGCGCGGTCTTCCATCAGCGAGCCGAGTTGGTATCAAGAGCGTCATTCTGGGCAGAATGCCGGACTGTGAGCTCAGATAGTCTTCAACATTGAAGCGATAAGCGCCAATCGAACGAACTAGCCGCGAATCCGGCAGTATGCGAAACGAGGCTGTGTATTCGACCGGCGCTTGCGGCAGATTGATCACCTGCCCCACTGCCAGATAATCCGGATTTGGCAGATCATTGGCGCCCAACAACGCGTTTATGGATACTTCGTAGCGGTCGGCAATCCGCGTTAATGTGTCGCCTGGCTTGACCGTATGGGTCGCCGGCTGCGCTTCCTGGATCTCTGTCTCGGTTTGCCGGGAATTATCAGAGACAGTGGCGGACGCGGTTGGCGCGTCGTTCGGCTGCGGCGCCTCTTCTATCGCCTGCGCCGTTTGATCGTTCGCCGGCAATTCATCGCCGGGCTCGCTTGCCAGCGCAAGCGACGACTCTGCTGTCTCGCTGGGCGATGCGCTCTTTTGCGCCGGGCTTGCTGAAGGCTCAAATTCTGTATCCGCCCCAACCCAAGCCATGGCGCATCCCGAGAATACGCATGCCGAAAGCAGCAGCGCGATTAATTGGAATGGGCGCGCGAGCGCTGATGCTGACAAAACGTTCATAAGTTCAAACTGCACTTGGGTGTACCTCTGAACATTTGTATACTAATTCAGTATCCTGGATTTTGATATCAGCATAAGGAGTGAGTTATGGCAAAGGCCGAAGACGTGCAGGGCTTGTTTCCGGCTATGGTAGAACGTTTCGTCCCGGAAAAAGCGGTAGGGATTGAAGCCACGATTCTCTTTGACCTGAGTGGCGACAATGGCGGATTCTATTGGATCAAGATAGCCGAGGGCGCCGCTACAACGGGCGCTGGCGAAGTGAGCGACCCCGTCATGACCGTTAAGGCGAGCGCCGATGATTGGTTTGCGGTCGCCACAGGCCAGACGAATCCGATGCAGGCATTCATGTCGGGCAAACTCAAAATCCTTGGGGACATGGGATTGGCGATGAAAATGCAGACGATCTTCGCGCAATCGTGAATTCGCGCCATCCCTTAATCGTCGTCTAATTCCAAACCCAGCGAAGCGACGCTCAAGCCAAAGCCAGCCGTATCCAAAGCCTCATCTATCGCTGCAGCCATATCATCATCAGGCGCGCTTTCTTCGAGGCTGCTTAATACGTCGATAGCGTGGCGGCCGCCGATTTCACCAAGCGACCAAATCGCAATCATTTGTAGCTCTTGATCATCACTCAAGGTGAACTCGCCAATGCGCCGCGCCGCCTCTTTAAGTTGAATCTGACCGCAGGCTCTTATCGCCTCAAATACGCATTCGTTGTCGCTGCTCTCCAGCTCCTTCATCAGTTGGTCGCGCCAGGTTTTGCTGCACGTGCGCCCCATGGCGAAAATGGCGCCGATTTTTAGCTCGTGATTGCCATCGGTGTATGCAGCATTAATCAGATTGCTGACCGCCGGGTGGCTGGAATTGGCCAGCGATTCCAGGGCGCGCCGACGGACCGCGACCGGCTGCGTGGCGTCGGTATGGATGCTTAAGCTCAATGCTTGCGCCTGTTCAGCGAGCGCATCAGCGATGTCGCCATATTCGCCCAAGAGGATGAATCGCCCAAGCTGCTCCAGGGCGCGCATTCTTACGGCTGCGTCTGCGTCTGCATCCGCCATTTGCATCAGCTTTTGCATGGTCTCGGCTGATTCATCAGTCCAGAGCAAGTCTATCGCTGTCGAACGGATCAAGCCGCTGGCATCGTCCAAGCCGAGCGTGGCAATCTCACGATAACTTAGCTCGAACATGGCTTCACTGGCTTCATTCAGAGCGCGCAGCACACGATGCTTGGCGACGACGGGGAGCGCATTCCAAACTGGCTCAATGGCGCGCTGGTCTTCTGGCTGCAGATCGCTAAGACCGTAGACAATAGCCGCCGGCACAACCGCTTGAGCGGCGCTTCCTTCGCTCCGCAATGCGTGTATGAGGTCGTCAAGCGAAGGCTTGGGGATGGGCAGATCAACCGCTTCTTCGTCGACTTGCGGCATGAATTGGTCTCCAGCCATCAGTTGATTGTGGGCGGGTTAATCAAGTCATAGATCATGATCAGCGCGCCAAAAGCCAGCAGCAGCATGATGCCAATCTGATGTATTCGCGCTTCGGTCTTGGGCGCCACCGGCTTGCCGCGAAGCATTTCAATTAGCACAAAGACGATTCGCCCGCCATCAAGCGCCGGGATGGGCAGCAAATTGCTAATGCCCAAGAAGATGCTGATTAGCGCAATGAAGTTGAGCATGAGCCCGGGGCCCTCGTGCAAACTGCGCTGCAGGAATTCCCCGCCGATTTTGCTTATGCCAATGATGCTTATCGGACGGGCGTCTTTTCCGCTGAGCGAGCCGTCCAGCAAACGCCCCGGGATCGAGGCGATCAATCGGAATACTTGCGCTGTGGTGCGTATACTGTGCGAAATCGCATCGGGCACACTCTGAGGAATCAGTTCGTGTTTGTAGCCGGCGTTGGCGAAGCGGGTGCGATCGCGCAATCCAAATTGCGAACGAATCCCAATGCCCAGCCGCCCTTCTCCTTCCGGCGGATTCACTCGCGGGGTAACGGTCACTACGAGGTTTTCCACCGTGCCGTCTTCATGCTCGCGACTCACCATTAGTGGCAAGGGCCTGCCAGCAAAATCTCTGGTGGCTTCGTTTAAGGTCCGGGCTGGATCGCCTGATGGCGCTATCGGCGTGTGATTAATCCCGCCGATGACGTCGCCGGGCTGAATGTCTGCCAGCGCCGCCGGCGATTCGTCCAAAACGCTAATCACCTGCACGAAACCGGAGCGCCCGGCGAAGTCCGCTGGGACGCTTAATTCATATTCTTCGCCCGTTTCATGGCGGATGAGCGAAAACTGAATCGACTCCCCTTGATAGCGATCCAATTTCTCGTGAAATTCAACAAAGTCTGCAAAGCGTTCGCCATCGATTTTTTCGATTGCATCGCCCACGCTGGCGTCTGTATCATTAAACATGGAGCCTGGCGGGATCGCCACAATTTGGCTTAATCCGCCAACCGGCAGGGACAGGCCGATCAGGGCGACTATGAAAAACAGAATCAGCGCCATCAGAAAATTGGCTATGGCGCCGGCCGCCATGAAGAAAACCCGACCCAATGCGGGCGCTTCGTTGACAGACATCATCTTGCGCTCGTCAACACCGCGCAGGCGCAGCATTTCGCGCTCCGATACCAGGCGGACGAGACCCGAGCGCCGCCGCTCGATTGTGACCCGATCTCGCTTTACTTTGTCCTCGCTGGCGGGGCCAATCATGTCTTCACCAAGCGGGCGAACGAATCCGCCCAAGGGCAGAAGATTGAGCGTAAACTCCGTTTCGCCGAGCCTGAACAAGCGGCCAAGGCGTGGCGGGAAGCCAATGCCGAATTCGAGCACATTGATGCCAACAAGCTTCGCGGCGATAAAATGACCGAGCTCATGAATGATCACCGCGGGAATCAATACGAGCCCGAAGGCGGCAATGGCAAGCAGGATGTCATTTGCTGCGGCGGAAATCAACATTGACGACTCTCCTCCAATTGGATTTGATTGATCACCATTATACGTCCGAGCGCCGCCGATGCGCAAGGCGAGTCAAGGGCGGTAGTGTATCGAAGTCGGTTGAAATCACGTCAAGCGTAATATTCTTTCAGCGTCGACATCACCCTTTAGCGAAAATTGTAGGGGCGATTCTGTGAATCGCCCGCCGGAGATTATCAAGTGGGCGAGCCACGTGCTCGCCCCTACAGATGCTTGAATGATGATGATTTCTAAATTCAACCGAAATGGATACACTCCCCTAAGCG
>JAJEGA010000087.1 GCA_022820125.1 Anaerolineae bacterium
CGCTTAGGGGAGTGTATCCATTTCGGTTGAATTTAGAAATCATCATCATTCAAGCATCTGTAGGGGCGAGCACGTGGCTCGCCCACTTGATAATCTCCGGCGGGCGATTCACAGAATCGCCCCTACAATTTTCGCTAAAGGATGATGTCGACGTTGAAAGAATATTCCGCTTGACGTGAATTCCAACCGACTTCGATACACTACCCTTGTCCACTCTTGGTGTACGCTGCTGAACGCGCGAAAGCAAGTTGATTTGTAAGGTTTTACCACAGTCCCTCGCAAGTCACGACTTGGCTCACACAAAATAACAAGCTCGCGACAATAAGAAGCTGTAGGGGCGTTTCGGCGCCGCGCGTAGGTCGCGTAGACACTGACTGCCGACACAGCGGGTCAGACGTCCGCCATAACGCAAAATCTGTAGGGGCGTCTCGCCGAGACGCCCGCATCCTTGCCGACAGTAACGAGGGCGTTTCAGCGGACGATCTGTTATGTCGCCCATTCAGATTGCGTTGTGTGAGGGCGGCATGGCAGCTCGCCCCGACGGCGATCGCAGGCAAGGCTGATTCGCCGATATGTTATACTCGGAAGCATGAGGATTGGACTGAACGCCCACCTGCTTTCGGGGCGAGCGAGTTATCGTTCGGCCGGGATTCACAGTTATATCAGCAATCTGCTGCGCAATTTGCCCGAATACGCGCCGGCCGGCTGGCAATTTGAGGCGATGGTCGGCGCGGTGAACAGCGCGTCCTTTCCCGGCATTAGCATGGCGCGCGCCGGTCTTGATAGTGAGCGCGCTTGGCGCCGCGTCTTTTGGGAGCAAGCGCTGCAGCCTTGGCAGCTGCGACAATACGACCTCTATCACGCGCTGGCTTTCGTCGCGCCCATCGTCTTGACCGCGCCGCTGGTGGTCACCGTATACGATCTGAGTTTCTTGCATTTTCCGGAGCGGTTGAGCATCGCTCGCCGGCAATATCTGCGCGCGATGACCGCCTTGACCTGCGCGAGAGCGAGGCGCGTGTTGGCGATCAGCCAGAGCACCGCCGATGATTTGACGGCGCTTATGGGCGTGCCGGCGGAAAAGATAGACGTCACGCCCTTGGGATACGACCGAGCCGCCTTCCATCCGCTGCTGGCGGCGGACATGGCGCATTTTCGCCGCAAGCATGGCTTGCCGCGGCGTTTTTGGCTATATGTCGGCACGCTGGAGCCGCGCAAGAATCTGCCGCTGCTGCTGGAAGCTTACGCGCGTCTGGGCACAGCCGATCGCCTCCCTTTGATCCTGGGCGGCGGCATTGGCTGGATGGCGCGGGCTGTATTCGCCGCTATTGAGCGCCTGGAGCTGGGCGAGTGGGTGAAGCATGTTGGATTCATCCCTACCGCCGACCTGCCGCTTTGGTACAATTGCGCGGAGGCATTCTTGTACCCGTCCGTCTTTGAAGGTTTTGGGCTGCCGGTGTTGGAAGCGATGGCTTGCGGCACGCCAGTCGTCACCACTAACGCATCGTCGTTGCCGGAAGTGGCGGGCGGCGCAGGGAGGCGTCTGCCGCCCGGCGATATCGATCAATGGACCGATGCCCTGCGCGATCTCCAGCGGAACAGCGATTGGCGGCATGAGGCGCGGGTGAAGGGGCTGGAGCGGGCGAAACAATTCAGTTGGGCGCGCACAGCCGAGCTGACCCTAAGAAGCTATGGCAAGGCGACCGCGACTCTCGATCTTCCATTCGGCGATAACGAAAAGGTTACCCGCGTTGAGACCAAATAAATCTCGCCTGCCGCGGCTTAGCGGGCTGGTTCAAGCGAGCTGGCTCAACCTGAAGCGATGAACACGAATTTGACGCTCTCTGAACGCCCAACGCTGGAGCCGCGCTGGCTGCTGCCATTCATCGACGGGGCGCTGGCTTTTCTGCTCTTCGGCGTCGCCTACATATTGCGCTACGAATTGCAGATCATCCGTCCCGTCTACGATCCGCTTGAGCGCGGCTTCGGACCGTACATCCCCTTTGCCGCGGTCTACGCCATTCTCATTTGGCTGAATTACCAGCGCAATGGCTTGTATCGCAACATCGCGGGCCGCGCCTGGCTGGAAGAAGCGTATCTAATCGCCAGCAGCGTCGCCGTGTCGATTGTCATCGTCTTGGCGATGTTCTTCATCTTGCAGCCGCTGGCCACCAGCCGCCTGATGCTGATTTATGTAGCCGCGTTGACGCTGATTGCCAGCGCGCTATCACGGTTGATCAGGCGCTGGATCCTGGCATATCTGCGTCATCGCGGTTTGGGGATTCGCCGCGCGCTGATCGTTGGCATGGGCGATGTAGGCCGCTCGCTGCTGGGCATCATGCTGACGCGGCCCGAATTTGGTTATCAGCCCGTCGGCTTCCTGGATGACGACCCGGAGAAGACGGCGGCGGGCATGGGCCGCGTCGAGGCATTGGGCGGCACCGGCGATTTGGCCGCGGTCATCAGCCGCGAGATGATCGACACGGTGGTCATCACCTTTCGCTGGAAGCATTATGACCTGATCCAGGAACTCACTGATGTCTGCCGGGAACGAGGGACCGATCTGCGAATCGTGCCTGAAATCATGCAGTTGAACATTCGTCAGGTGCAAGTGGAAAACCTTGATGGCATCCCGCTGCTGGGCATTGGGGCGCACCGTTCGTTCAGCCGCGCCAATCAATTGCTGAAGCGGAGCATTGACGTGCTGGTGGTCATTCTGGGATTGCCGCTGTGGGCGCCGATCAGTTTTCTGGTTGCGCTGGCGCTGGCGCTTGAGGGCGATGGTCCGGTCATTTATCGCCAAGTGCGCGTGGGCAAGGCGGGGCGCCTCTTCGAGATGCAGAAGTTCCGCAGCATGGTGGAGCACGCCGAGGAGCTGCAAGAAGCGATGCTGCGCGAATCGGGTGAAGATCCGCGGCATCCCAAGTTTGTTGATGATCCGCGCGTCACGCGAGTCGGCAAGTTTCTGCGCCGCACCAGCCTCGATGAACTGCCGAATCTGATAAATGTCATGCGCGGCGAGATGAGCCTGGTCGGCCCGCGGCCGCCGACGCCCAGCGAAGTCGAGCTATACGAAACGCGTCACACGCGGCGCCTGCAGATCACCCCGGGCATGACTGGCTGGTGGCAGGTGCGCGGGCGCAGCAATGTGCCCTTTGACGAGATGTTCGAGATGGATATGTATTACATCGAGAACTGGTCAATCGCAATGGATATCGAGATCCTGATGCTCACCATCCCGCGGGTCTTCTTGCGCAGCGGCGCGCTCTGACTTTTGCTTCAGCCCCGGCAAAACAATGTCAGCCAGCTTGGCGATGCCTTGCGGGACCATCGGCAAGAAAAACATCGGCCGCAAGAGCTTAAACAGTTCGCGCGTCAGTTTCAGCAGCCTTTGGGCCGCTTCCTGTTCCGGCGATCGATCATATAACCAGAACAGCACGATGAGTTGGTGGAAGCTGTAGAGCGCGATGCCGAGCTCCAGCGCTTTCGGCTCGCGTATGCTATCGTCCGACGCCAGCACCAGCCGATGGTAAGCTCGCGAGAGCCGCTCGGCCTGCTGCCCGCGCAGCAAGTCGAAGTGGGCGTCTTCAGCCAGCGCGGCGGCGTAGAGGGCAGCCAGCGCGGCGCGTTCGCCCGCCATTAACGCGAGCGCTTGCCGCAGCGACTGATGATAACGGTCGGCTATCGGACCTGATGGCAGGTCGTCAATGGCCGCTTCAAAGGCAAGCAGGAACTGATCGTAGCGCGCAAGGCGGCGCAAGTTTTCGCGGTTGGGCGCTTCGTTTGATATCGCGCTCATGACGCGCTCGTTCACTTGATATCCCAAGGCAACTTACATTTGCGGGCGCGGCGCGTCAAGCCTTGTTTCGGCAAAGGCATTAAGCCGGGGCGCAAAGGCAAATACTACAAAATACGAGATAATACGAAAAGTTATGATAAGTGTAGCCGCCGATTTGCCTGCAGGGCCTCGCGCAGGAATTGCCAATCAGAGCGCGCTTGGGCATAATTCGTTTAGGGTCCGCGCCATTTCGCGCGACCGATGACAATATCGTGTGGAAAAATGGCCTCAACATCCAGGTTCGCACAGGTCTTGCTATGCCTCCTTCTATTGAGCGTGAGCGCCTGTGAATCGGCATTGCTGCAAGATCTGGCCCCAGCGGCGCCCCCCTCCCCGGCGCCGCAAATCGAGACGACTGCGGGCGAGCCAGCTGATGTGCTGGCGGCATTCATCGACGCCTGGGCGCGCGAAGATTATGAGGCGATGTATCGCTTGATCGCCGAGCGCAGCCGCGAACTGTATCCGCTGCAACGTTTCATCAATCAATATACGGGGGCGCACAGCGTCATTCGCTTCGCCGGCGTCAGCCATAGGCTGAAGAAGGTAGCCCACCAAGGCGCGACCGCCATCATCCACTACGATATTGTGATCAGCTCGCCGACCTTTGGCGAGGTCGCTGACGACAACCGCGTGATGCGCTTGATTCAGGAAGGCGGTTGGAAGATCGCCTGGTCGTCTATGGATATTTTTGACGGCATGTCCAGCCGGGCGCGCCTGATCGAACGCGCCGATTTCCCGCCGCGCGCCAATATCTATGACCGCAATGGCAAGCTGCTGGCGGAAGAAGGGGGCTTGGTCTTCAGCTTGTACGTCGTCAAACAAGATATGCGCGATGTCGAGGCTTGCCTGGAGGCGCTGGCGGAGGCGACTCTGCAGCAGATCAGCACGCTGCGCGGCATTTTCGCCAATTATCTGGCTGAGACGCGCTTTCATGTGGCGGAGATGGACGAGGTTCGCTATCTGCGCTATCGAGAAAGGCTGGCTGCCGATTGCGCCATCACGCGGACGGAGGGTCCTTTCAGCAGAGTTTTGAGCTACGAGTCGCGCAGTTATTACGGCCACGGCATCGCCACCCATATTGTCGGCTATATCGGCGCGGTGCCGGCTGATGAGCTGGAGCGCTGGGAGGCGCGCGGTCGCTCGGCGGGCGATTTGGTGGGGCGGGCGGGTATAGAAGAAGCCTACGAAGATACGCTAGCGGGCGCGCCGCAACGTTATCTGCGCATCGTCGACGGCGGCAGCGTCATCATTCGCGAATTGGCTGGCGCCTTGGGCTCGGCGCCGAGCGCGGTCACGCTGACCATCGACCGCGACTTGCAGGAGATTACGGCGCAAGCGATGGCAGACGCAGTAAGTTACGCTGTGCCCAATTGGGGCGGCATCACCGCCGGCGGCGCCATCGTCGCGCTCGACATAAACACGGGCGAGATATTGGCGCTGGCGAGCTACCCCAGCTTCGACCCCCATATCTTCAATCCGGGCACGCTCTACAACATCGGCAATGCTGTGCTGCGGCTTGATCGCGATGTCCGCAATCCCTTCGTCAATAAAGCGCTTGCCGAGCAGTACACGCCGGGCTCGGTATACAAAATCGTGACGACGCTGGCGGCCGCTTCGGAGCGGATCTGGGCGCCGGACGCGATTTTCGAATGCGGTTATATCTGGCGCGGGGACGACTATGGCGATTCCGAGCCGTTCCGCACCGATTGGCGCCTGCTGGAAGACCGCGAGCCGACTGGACCGGTGACGATGCCCCAGGCGCTGGCGGCTTCCTGCAATCCCTTCTTCTATGAGATGGGCGCGCTGATGTACCGCGAGGATCCGCTGATGCAGATTCGTTATGCCGAGCTGCTTGGCTTCGGGGCGCCCAGCGGCTTAGTCGGGCTGGGCATTGAAGCGGCTGGCACCGTCTCGCCACCGCGCGAGCCGGCGGCCGCGATCAACAACGCCATCGGTCAAGGCGAAGTGACGGTGACCGTCGTGCAGATGGCGCAGCTGGCGGCGCTGATCGCCAATGGCGGGCGCTTCTATCAGCCCTATATCGTCAGCCATATCGGCAGCGAAGGCGAAGCCGATTACGCGGCAGTCAACGAACCGACCTTGAAGACGCAGCTCCCGCTGGATGGCGCGGCGCTGCAAGCCGTGCGTGATGGCATGTGCATGGTGACGACCGCGCGCGACCTGGGCACAGCCGAGTATGTCTTTCGCGGCGCGCCGTATACGCTCTGCGGCAAGACCGGTACGGCGGAAACAGCGGGCAATCCTCAGGCCTGGTTCGTCGCTTATTATCCGCGGGAAGAGCCGGAAATCGCCTTTGCCGGCGTGATGGCGCAATCGCGCGAAGGCTCGGAAGTAGTCGCGCCGATGATCCGCCGCATCCTCGATGTCTATCTCGTTCACCCGATCGAGCCATTCCCCGAGTGGTGGCGGGAGCCCTACACGCCGGTCAAATCCCAGCAAGAGGCGCTGGCTGAGTATCTGGCTGAGGAGAGCTAGCCAGCGCAGCCGCCGGCGCGGTTGCGCACGGGCGCCCAGGGCGGCAGGTCGTAATTGATCTCGCCCGGCGGCGGGTGCAGCAGATAAACCCAGGTGTAGCCGCCCCAGGTTATCCAGTCGTGGTCGCTATAACCGAGGTCGATCCAATACGGCGTGCTGCGCGGTCCGGCGCCGGTATCACGCACGACGCCCAAGCCATATTTTGGCACGAAAACTTGCGTATGGTAGGGAATGATCTGCGGCTTGGCGGCGACAATGCCTTTCGCCAGCGCTGCGCCGGTTGCGGTCTGCGTCGTGCCGCCGTTCGATTCCGGCTTATAGCTGGTGGCGTAGACGCAGAGCCGCCGCCAATAGTGGCGCGGCCCAAGGGGCGTATCGACAATCTGCTGGGCAATCCGCGAGCCGTAAGCGATGATCTTTTCCATCGGCGCTTCCACGACGACCGACTCGATCAATTCACGCGCCGCTTCAATGCCATTTTCGTAGCGGACGCGATAACGATTTTCCTGTGTTCCCGCGCGCCCTTCCTGCAAGACGGCAAGATCATCGAGATTCAGGCTGTCGTCCAACCGCGATTTCACAGCAAAGTCGATCGTCTCGCTCTCGCTGACGATGTCTTCGGTGACGCGCACAATCTCGATAGTCATGCCGGCGCTGACGGCGGTCTCGGCTGGCGGGCGGACGTAATCCAAGCCGAAGAGCGGCGCGTTCAGCTCGACCAGAGCGTCGCCCACCAGCGCCGCGTTGCTGCGGGCGTCGATGGTCACGCCGTCAACGAGCAGCTTAAGCGGCTGCGCGCGCTTGATCACGACCGTCATCTCGGCAGATGGAAGCGAGTCCAGCGCTGGCGTCGCCTGGTCGGTTGGGTGCAGCGCGATGCCGGCGTCCTCCAGGGCGGCGCCGATATTATCGGCCGCTGTTACGAGGTGGAATTCGACGCCCTCGTCAATGACCGTCAAGCCGATTGCGCGGCGGATTTTAATCTGCAGCGCGGGCACAGTCCAATCGGGCAGGGCGGCACTATCAGCGAGCGCGCTGTTGACCCAGATCTTGTCCGCCGCGTCCAAGGCGATACCGGCGCTCGTCAGGATATCCCAGGGATTCTTTAGCGGCGTCTGCAATTGGCGCTCGTCGCCGTCTATTATGATGGTTACCTCACGGGGCGCTGAAATGCGAATCACCATGCCTTCGACGAGATTATCGCTGGCTGAATGCGACAAGGCGGCATTTTCCGGGAGGTCCAACTCAAGCTGGCTGAGCAATTCGCCGACGGTTTCGAGCCGCGTCGATACCGTCTGAATGAAGCCCGCATGATGAATGCTGACCCGGATGCCGCCGGCCGCCGTCTCGCCAAGTTGCAGCAATGCGCCCAGAAAGAGAACCAGCGTGACGGCGAGTGCGCACGACGTAGTCAGGATGATCATCAGCAGAAGCCAGCGGCCGCGTCTTGCCGTCTTGGGGCGCTGCCCGCCGGATGCGCGTCGCCGGCGCTCATATCCACGGGCAGCCAGTGGCTGAGTGTCGTCGGTGCTTTGCATAACGCTGAGTTTACCCACAAGGCTCGGTTGTGAACAGGAAGACAGGCGCGGCTGTGTCGCTTTGCCAACGCGACATTGCTGCGCGCAATTTAGAAAGTGCGCCTTGAAATCGATATCGACACTCTCTATAATGAGACGAAGTATCAATAAGTACAGGAGAAACAATTCATGAGTTGGAAATTCAGGCTGCTATTAGTGCTTGCCTTTGGACTGTTGCTGCCCGGCAGCGCGTCTTTCGCCAATGGGGGGCAATTGCAAGTTGTGGCGATACACGGCATTCTGGCTGATGTCGCGCGAAACGTGGCTGGCGATCAGGCCGAGGTCAGTTCGCTGATTCCGATTGGCGCCGATCCGCACGCCTTCAATCCGACGCCGAGCGACTTGACTGCCGTCGCCCAAGCCGACCTGGTCATCATCAATGGCGCCGGTTACGAAGAAGCGCTGCTGGATGCGATAGAGAGCGCCGGCGAAGGCGGCAATCTGGTCAACGCTTCCTCCTGCGTAGAAATCCGTCCCTTCGGCGCGGGCGCGCACGCGGATGTGCATGATGATGACGACCATGCCGATGAGCATGAGGACGACGACCACGCTGACGAGCATGATGATGACGACCGCGCTGACGAGCATGATGATGACGACCGCGCTGACGAGCATGATGATGACGACGCCCATGCCGATGAGCATGATGATGACGACGACCACGCTGACGAGCATGATGATGACGACGACCACGCTGACGAGCATGATGATGACGACCACGCTGACGAAATGGCGGGCGAAATCGACTGCCATGAATACGACGCCGAATTCGCCGCGATAGTTGGTGAGGAAGAGGACGGTCACGCGCACTTCATGACCTTGGGGCGAGGCAAAGACGTCGATTGCCTGGGCGCGCACGAGCACGGCGCCGGGCATGAGGACGACGAAGGCGCCTGCGATCCGCACCTGTGGATGGACCCGCACAATGTCATCTATTGGGCGCTGTTGATCCGCGATACGCTGTCCGCGATGGACCAGGACAGCGCCGACGCCTACGCCGCCAACGCCGCCGCCTACGCGCAGGCGCTCGTGGCGCTGGAAGCGGATTTCATCATCCCGGCGCTGGATGAGCTGTCTGAAGAAAAGCGGGTTTTGATCACAAGTCACGAATCACTCGGTTATTTCGCGACCACATTCGGATTTGAGATCATCAGCACCGTTGTGCCTGGCATGTCGACCATGGCTGAGCCAAGCGCGCGCGATGTGGCGGCGATGGTGGATCTCGTGCGCGACGAAGGCGTGCCGGCGATATTCAGCGATGCCCACCTGTCCGATGTATTGGTGATGACGATCGCCACTGAAACCGGCGCTACGGTCTTTGGCTTATACAGCGATGCGCTAAGCGACTCCGCTGGTCCGGCGGGTACATACCTTGATTACATGCGTTACAATGTGAGCACAATCGTTGAGGCGCTGAAGGGCGATTGGCGCTAATCGACGCTGCAATCCGATTATGCGTTTCAGCACGATAGCGCGGGAGGATCACGACTTGGCGGCTTTGGCAAAGCGAGAAACGAGCAGCAAGGCAACGGGCAGTCCTCCCGCCTTAAATGTCGAGCGCGTGTCGGCGGGCTACCCGGGCAACCGGCAAGCGCTGGATGATATAAGTTTCAGCGTGGCGAAGGGCGAGCGGGTCGCCGTCATCGGTCCCAATGGCGCCGGCAAGAGCACGCTCTTCAAAGCCATCGTCGGCGTGATGCACATCAGCAGCGGGCGCATCACGATCTACGGCGAAGATACCCATAGCAGCCACACCAATGTCGGTTATGTGCCGCAGCAAAGCGCAATCGACTGGACTTTCCCGGCTTCGGTCTTTGATGTGGTGATGATGGGGCGCAGCCGGCATATCGGTTGGTTCCGCTGGCCACGCAAAGACGACCGCGATATTGTGCGCGATATCCTTGAGCACCTGAGCCTGGATCATTTGGCGGACCGACAGATCAGCGAGCTGAGCGGCGGACAGCGCCGACGCGTTTTCATCGCGCGGGCGATGGCGCAAGACACGCGCCTGATGGTGCTGGACGAGCCCTTCACCGGCGTCGATCAAACAGCCGAGCAGGAAATCATCGAGTCGCTGGACATCCTGACGAATCATGGCATCACCCTCTTGCTATCGACGCATCACATGGAGAACGCCGCCTTGCACTTCGACAAGATCTTGATCTTGCGTCAGCGCCTGTTGGCTTATGGACCCCCCGGCGATGCCTTGACGACCGCCAATCTGCGGGACGCCTTCGGCAGCGCCTTGCCAGTCATGACGCACGGCGACGATCTGCTCATGTTCAGTGTGGATTATGCTGACGGTGAGGCGGTCGATGGATCTCGCTAGTTTTCTGGCGGAGCCGCTGAGCTATTCCTTCATCCAGCGCGGCATGCTGGCGCTGATTATGGTTGGCGGCATCAGCGCGGTAGTTGGCTGCTTTGTGGTTGTGCGCGGCATGTCCTTCTTCGGCGATGCCCTGTCCCACGCCATTCTGCCCGGCGTCGCCCTTTCGTATACGGCGAGCGGCGGTTACGTCGCCAGCAATCTCTTCATCGGCGGCTTGGGCGCGGGAATCGTCTCGGCGCTGGTCATCGCCTGGCTGACGCGAAAGGTTGAGGTCAAGGAAGACAGCGCCATCGCCATCGTCTTCGTGACCATGTTCGCCCTGGGTATCGCCATCGTCAGTACGCAAACGAGTTATGCGGCCGATCTCTCGCATATTCTCTTCGGCAGCATCAACGGCATCAGCCACGGCGATCTGCTTATGGTGGCGGCGTTGGGCGCGGTTGTGCTGTTGATCATCGCGCTGCTCTACAAGGAGTTTCAGATCATTAGCTTTGACCTAAGCCTGGCGCACAGTTTGCGCCTGCCGGTGGAATTCTTGCGCATCCTGCTGCTGCTGCTCATCGCGGTGACAATCGTCGCCAGTTTGCAGGCGGTGGGCATCGCGCTGATGCTGGCGCTGTTGACCACGCCGGCGGCGACCGCGCGCTTGCTGGTGAAACGGCTGCATCACATGATCGTCATCGCCAGCCTGCTAGGCATCATTAGTGGGGTGGTCGGCTTTTACGCATCGTATTACCTGGATATCCCCTCGGGCGCTTGCATCGTCTTGACCATGAGCGTGATCTTCGGCGTCGTGTTTTTCCTGCAATCGAGCTGGAATCGCTTTCGCGCGCGCGAATAGCAATCGGGCATATTGCGCAGGCGTATTGCGCCCCATTTTCGTCGCCTCGACTGCTGATACGGTCGGCATTAATTTGTCATGTAACGGCGCGCATGAAGTTCCCCACTGCAATATGCGCTGAGTCAGATAAAATCCCTAAATATCGCAGGGACTTAAATCGACGCGGGGAGGCGCCATGCGCTATCAGACCGAGCTCATCATCAATCTGCCGCGCAAACGCGTGATTGAACTCTTCGACAGCTTCGAAAACTTGAAGCTGTGGCAGGAAGGGCTCGTCAGCCACGATCATCTCAGCGGCGAACCGGGGCAGCCTGGCGCCAAGACCAAACTGCTCTACGATATGGGCCGGCGCCGCGTCGAAATGATCGAGACCATCTTGACGCGCAATCTACCCGACGAATTCTCCGGTACTTATGACGCCAAGGGTGTGCACAATATCGTGCGCAACTTCTTTTATGATCAAGGCGAAACCACCCGCTGGGCGCTCGATTCCGACTTTCAGTTCCACGGAATGATGCGCCTCATGTCGATCTTCATGCCCAGCAGCATGTTCAAGAAGCAGACGCGTCAATCAATGGAAGCCTTCAAGAAGTTCGCCGAAAGCGCCTGAATCAGCGGCGGTCCAGCAGTTGTCGCGTCATGCCCGCATGGCCCAGATGCTCGGCAGTGTGATCGAGGCCGCGAAGCAAGGCGTATCCCCGCGTCACCAGTTGCGAGGGCCGATCCATATAGTCGCTGACATCAACCACTTCCGACAGGCGATTCAGCTCTTGCCCGGCAAATGCCTCGCGGAAAAAGACGCGATTGGCGGCGAAACGCGCCTCTAGCGCCTGCAATTCATAACCGGCGGCGCGGAATTCGGCGGGCCGATCACGCTCGCTGACATCATTAATGCCCAGCCCGATCCAAAAGCGTTCGGCGGCGGTTACATGCACCGCGAGGACGCAGAGCGAATTCATCTCCGGGCCGGGCGACCAATCGAGCTCCTCGGTCGACAAACCATCCATATACGCCATGTACTCTTGATGCATGTCTTCCAGGCGGCGCAGCACAGCCGCGAAAATCGGCTCCATCATCCACTCCCCTTTGGCGCGCGGCCGCCCGCAACTGGCGTTTGCGCCATCTCGACTTATTGAATGCGCAGCATCACCTTGGAGGCGGCATCCCACAGGTCTTCCAAGGCGTAATAATCGCGCTTGTCCGGCGCGAAGAAATGCACGACGACATCACCGTAATCCATGACTACCCAGCCATTCTCCGCCCGCCCTTCGTTTGTGAAGGGCAGTTGCTCATATTTCTCTTTGACATTCAACCGTACGCTTTCGGTCAACGCGCGTAAATGGCGTTCGTTGTCGCCGCTGCAAATGATGAAGAAATCGGCGATTATTTGGTCCGGTCGCAAATCGAGGAGCAAGATATCTTCCGCCTTGCGCTCCTCGACCAGATCGACAATATGATGGGCAAGCCGCAATGCATTCAAATAGTGTTTCTCCATTCGGGTCACGGGCGTTCAATGCGCCAATTCTAACACAGGACGGCGTCCGCTGGTACTCGGCGCTCGTGTTCAGACGCTCATGCTCAAGCGCTGATCCCGATGTTAGAATCCAGCAGAAGCTAGCCGAGCGCGAAAGCCTCGTTTGGCTCGCGCGCAGCCGGTCAACACCTGGCTGCTCGGCCGGCGCATAAGCTCATGGACGGATGACGAGGCAAGGTGCGCTATCGAATGCGTCTGGGGGGATGGGACGCGGCGGCGCTTTGGGATGCGCTGTTCGTTCAGATAAAGCTGTTTCGACGTCTGTCGCTAGATGTCAGTCAAGCGCTGGACTGCAATCACGACAACAAGATTCATCGCGACATAGAAACTTTCATCCGCCGACTGTGGCGAGAGGACCGTGAGGTTGCGCCTAAAGCGTGAATTCGCCGTCCGGCTCAAGCACAATCGCGTTGGCTGAAGTTTCGTTCTCGACCCGTGCCGCCCAGGCGGCCGCGTCCTGCTCAATCGGCGGGAAGGTATTGTAATGCATGGGTGATACGAGTTTCGGATTCAAGAAACCAATCGCCCGAATGGAGTCGTCAATGCCCATGGTGAAACAGTCGCCGATTGGCAATAGCGCCAAGTCCAGCCCTTCATCGCCGATCAACTTCATATCACTGAAGAGGCAAGTATCGCCGGCGTGGTAGATGGTCGCGCCGCCGCCGCGAATCACAAAACCGTTGGGCTGCCCGCCGTAGGTGCCATCGGGGAACGAGGAACTATGGTGCGCCACCGTCCATTTTGCGCTCATCCAGTCGTTGCTGAAGGTTCCGCCGGGATTGCCTTGGAACACATGCTGCACGCCATGCGCCATATACCAATCGCCCATCTCAAAATTGCAGACGACCAAGGCGCCGCAGCGCTTCGCGATCTCCACCGAATCGCCGACATGATCGCCATGCGCGTGAGTCAACAGAATAACTTCGGCATCCAGGGCATTGGGCGCGGCTTTCGCCACTGGATTGCCGCTCACAAAGGGATCAATCAACAGTTTGTGTCCGTCAATATCGAGTGAATAAGCCGAGTGTCCCAACCATCTGATCGATACAGCCATGACGTTCTCCTTGCCTCTTGCTACCGTGAAGGCGATTCCTCAAGAGAGATTGTAGCACCCTCTCGCGCGTATTGCGAAAGATAGGCTTGGCCGAGCAGGGCAATCGCTTCAAATGAAATTGCGCTGATAAATAACAATTTTCCCTCACATGTCGTAATCTGTAGGGGCGTTTCGCTGAAACGCCCGCAAAATTTATGTCATATTCAACGGGCGTATCGGCGATACGCCCCTACATTTTCACGATTTTCGTGGCGAACTGCGCATTATGATTTTGGTGCAATTGCCCTGCCTAGCCGAGTCGCGATGAACAAGGCTCTTGGGGCAAGTTAGATTTTTCATCAGGCAGTCGATTGATTGAGGGGCGGGAGATGGTCTGAAGCGCGGCTCAACCCTCCGCCCCGGGGTTCAAACCACCCAAGCCATCAGCAATCAAAAACCCGTTTCCCTGGTTTTATCCCAAAAAAGTGTGAAAAATCTTGGGATAATTGGGATATGCAACTGGCGCCGGGATCAACGCAAAACCAAGCGGGCTTGCGGCGCTGCCCAGTTTATGCTGCGGTTCAAGAAAGCAAATTGGGATATATTGGGATAAACTAACGGCTTCGTTGGGATACACTGCGCCGCGGATCAAGCTTTTCCAGCGCATCTGATTTCATCTGACGACTCCGAAGCCATTAGAGTTTACAGTTTATTTACCCGCGATTCCGTATTACCGTGTAAGATGTCCCACTGGTGGACGAGCGTGTAAACTAGACGGAGACGCCAAAGCGCATGTCCAATACAAGCAGAAGCGGTGTTCCCTATTATCTGGTACTGATACTCTTGCTTATCGCGCTGGCTGGCGGCGCGGCAGCCGGTATTCTGGGCTATATCTGGATCACAGGCGGCTCGGGTGAACCCAGCTTGAGCGTTGAAGACGCGTTAGCCACGCTTGAAGCGAGCGAGGACACGATGGCCGATGCCGTCGGCACGGCGATGGTCGATGTGGCAAATTCAGTAATTGCGGATGCGGTGGCTGTCGCTGTTGCTGAGGCAGTCAATGTCAGCGTATCGGCGGCGGTGGATAGCAGTGTGGCGGCGGCGGTGGAAGCGCTCGCGCCCGCCAGCGAACCGGTGGAATTTAGTATTATCGCGGCCGAAAGCCTGGCGAGCTTCACGCTGGAAGAAGACTTGCGCGGCGTACGCACGACCGTTATCGGCTCGACCAGCGAGGTCGGTGGCAGCATCATGGTTGATCTGGCGAATCCAAGCGCGTCGACCGTCGGCGCCATCGTCATCAACGCGCGCACGTTGGAGACGGACAACAGCTTCCGCAATCGCGCCTTGCGCAGCCAGATTTTGCGGTCGGCGCAAGACGAGTTCGAGTTCATCGTCTTTGAACCGAGCGAGCTGAGCAATTGGTCGGCATCGACCGTTGCTGTTGGCGATAGCGTCAGCTTCGATATCGCTGGCGATTTGACGGTGGCTGGCGTCACTCGGCCGGTGACCTTCGCCGCGGCCGTCACGCTGGACAGCGAGACCCAGGTCAGCGGCAGCGCCAGCGTAAATCTGCTGCACGGCGATTTTGGTCTTGTGATTCCTGACGTTCCATCCGTCGCCAATGTGACCGATGATGTGACGCTCAGCCTGGACTTTGTGGCGCAGGCGGGATAGCACGCTGTATTCAGCGCGAGTTCCCGCTACATGTTTGTGACGAATTGGGGGGAATATCGCCAAACCAGCGCCTAATCAGTTGCCTTGGGTCGACTCTGATGTGTCACCAGTATCCGTTACGCCTTCAGGCGCCTCGTCTCTAATGCTTAAGCGGTTGCTGCGCCTAGCTTCCGCTTGCTCGCCGTCCACTCTTGGCTCTTTAGGTTCTTGCTGAGATTTGATCATGCGCGACGCAATCACGATAATCGCCGCAACGCCGAGCAGAAACTCGCGTATTTGTGTGCCTTCGTAGCCTAAGATGAACAGAGCGGATGCAAGCAGTACAATGAAGATGCACAGGCTGTACAATAAGAGCCGCATGTATCAGCCGAAGAAGATGTAGCTAATTCCAGTGGTGAAGCCTAGATAAGCCAGAATGTCAATGGGAGCGCGACCATCTGCCAGCGCCAGCAAGACTGTCAGTGCCGCAATGATCGCGACAAGGTAGAGAAAGCCGCGTTTGTCGGGGGCAGATGTTCTTTCTTCACTCATTGTAATGACCCTCCGGACTCTTCCCTCTCCATGTTGGATCACATGCTATTATCATACGTCTTATGTGAAATCAGTTGAGCCTTGAAAGTTTTGGATGTCAATTTGGTATGTTACGCGCAGAATGCGCTTAAACAGATGCGCGGTGATTTTTGTAATCAGGCGAGTTGCCAAGCCATCCACCGTTTTCGCTAGCA
>JAJEGA010000069.1 GCA_022820125.1 Anaerolineae bacterium
AGCAGATTCGGAGTCTAGTGAATGTATTTTGTCACGCAATCGTGTCAGAGTTTCCAGGCATTTTGCTGATCGCAAGCGAAGCTACTGGCTCGTTATTTTGTGTGAGCCAAGTCGTGACTTGCGAGGGACTGTGGTTAAGAAGAATTTGATGCGATTGCCCTGGCATAAGCAGGCGATCATTCAGGAAAAGGCAGTTCCCGCTCAATGAACAGAGCTGCCAGCAAGCCGCTCAAAAGGCTGAGCCCGGCGGCGATCAACATGATGACGTTGATGGCGCCGGAGAAGGTCTCGCGAATCAGATCTTGCAGCTGGGCGCGCTCGAGCGGCGCCAGCGTCGCCGGCAGCGCGGTCTCCGCCAGCTTGACCGACTCGGCCGAGAGCAAGGCGCGGGCATCGCTGGGCAGCGCTGTAACCGTAGGATCGCTCAATAAGATCTGCTTGAAGAGAACCAGCACAATGCCGCCCATGACCGCGATCGCCAGCACCTGCGCCGAGCGCGATACCGTGTTGTTCAACCCCGAAGCCATGCCGGCATGATGCTCGTCGACCGATGCCATAACCGCCGTGGTCAATGGCGCCAAAGTAACGCCCATGCCAGCGCCGAAAAGGCAGATCGCCGGGAAGAGCGTCGTCCAGTAGCTGTCTTGGCCGCTATCCGGCTGCAGCGCCGCCAGCATCACGAAGGCGACGCTTATGAGCAATGGTCCGGCTATCAGCGGCAGACGCGGACCATAACGATCGGTGACGCGGCTCATCACAAATGAGAGCGCGACCATCAGCACCGTCATCGGCAGCAGCGCGAAGCCAACCGCGGCCGCGCTGTATCTCTGCACTTGAATCAAGCTGAGAGGCAAGAAAAAGAGAACGCTGTTAATCGCGCCATAGAGCAGGAGCGTCAGCGTATTGGCGCCGGTGAAAGTGCGCGAGCGAAAGAGGTTCAGCGGCATCATCGGATGATCGCTGTGCCCTTCAATCCAAATGAAGACGGGAAGACTGGCGACGGCGGCGACGCCCGACAGCAGCACCAGCGGGTCGTCAAAGCCGCGCCGCGGTCCCTCAATGCAAAAGAAACCGCTGAGCATCAGCGTCAACGTGCTGAGAAAGGTGCCAGAAATATCAAGCTCCTTCGGCGCTTCTTCGTCGTAACTCTCCGGCACATAGACGACCAGGATGACGATGGCGATCAAGCAGAGTGGGATATTGATCAAGAAGATCATGCGCCACATGCCCAATTCGGTGAGCCAGCCGCCCAGGATCGGTCCCGCGCCCGATATCAGCATGGTAAAGCCGGACCAGACGCCGATCGACCAACTGCGTCGATGATGGAAAAAGAAAGCGGCGACAATCGCCAGGCTGCAGGTGATCATCATGCCGCTGCCGATGCCCTGGGCGGCGCGCGCCATAATCAATACATCGGCTGAATCAGTCGTGCCGCAAATCAATGAGGACAGCGCGAAAATCACAATGCCAATTAGGTAGACGCGCTTGCGCCCATAGTGATCGCCGAAAGAGCCGCTCAAGAAAATGAAGGCGGCTTGCAGCAGAGAATAGGCGTTGACGATCCAAATCAGGTCGGTGCCGGTCGCACCCAAGTCGCGCTGAATCGCCGGCAAGGCGACGCTCAACGCGGTGCTGACCATGAACACCATGCTCGGCGCCATAATCGTGGCGATGAGCACCTCGATATCCAAGCGCCACTCGAACTTTATCGCTGCCTCTGTGGCCATATACTCGGAACGACCCTGCTATGGAGCTACGTTAGGGCGAGATGGACAATAAGTTGCGTTTCGTTGAGAGTGAGTATACCGACAATTTGGGTCGATTATGAAATATAGATCTTGAGGCCATCGCCAATCTGCGACGCTATCTACGCAGATTTATCATTGCTAGACATTGGGGATAACGTCGGCGCCCGCTCCACATGCGCGTTATTGCGCTTTACGCAGTTCGCCCAGCTCCTCTTCGAGCTCGGCGCGGCGCTTGGCGCTTGCTTCACGTCCCGCGTCGAGCGCGCGCTGATAATGAGTCTGCAAATTCGCCTGAAGTTCGTCCGATGACAGGGGCGAAAAGAAGGTGGCGAGCAGCGCGCCAATGACTGCGCCGAGGCTCAAGCCGACGAGCAAGCTTAGAAATTTGCGCATTGTTTAATCCTCCGGGCGCACCAACCCGCTGCAACAAACGGCGACAGATTGCTAGCGCGTGATGTCGTCACAGTCGATCGTCTCATGGCGGGGACGCTTCACAACAAGAACAGCAGCGGCGGCGCGGCGACCAGGATGCCAAAAACGCCGATGCCGAAGGGCAGCGTGATGAAGAGCAGGCCGCCGGTTGCCAGCGCCACGAGGCCGCCATCGCGGCAGAAAAGTTCCCATTTCCGCGTGGACGGACCACCGAACATTTTGCGCATGCGGGGAATCTCGCCGATGCTATTCCAGACGAGCGCATCGCGAAAGAGCAGGTGAATACCCACATACCACCAGAATGAGGCGAGACCGATCTGAACTATCCACATAGCGCGATTCCATCAAAAGCCTATTGGGGACATTTTAGCGAATTACGGTCTTATGTCTACATTGAGGCGGGAAAGAGCGCAGGCTTGCGCGCGCGGACCCGGCGCCTAAAGCACCGAGACCGGGTCGATGTCGATGCGCCAGCCGGGCTGCGGCGACAGCGCTTGCAGCGCCGCCCGCGGGTCGGGCCCGCGCAGCAGCAGATGCCAGCGATATTGGCGATCAACGCGGGTGTAGAAGCAGGGCGCGGGTCCGATAAGCGCGGTGCCGCCGAGATCGCGTTCCAGTAGAATCTGGCGCAGGCGCGTCGCCGCAAATTCCGCCTGCTGCCGCGCCGTTTCCGCTTTGCTGTAGCTAAAGACGATGCGCGCCAGCCGGCGATACGGCGGGTAGCCCAGCTGCTGGCGATAGCGGCTTTCACGCTCGGCGAATTCGCGGTAATCATGCCGCGCCGCCGCCTGAATGACGTAGTGATCCGGTTGGTAGGTCTGCAAGATGACTTGCCCGCCCAACACGCCGCGGCCAGCGCGCCCGGCGACTTGGGTCAAAAGCTGGAAGACCCGTTCCCCGGCGCGATAATCGGGCAAAGCCAAGCCGATATCGGCGCTGACGACGCCGACCAGGGTGACCAGCGGCAGATCTAAACCCTTGGCAATCATCTGCGTGCCAATGAGCACATCGGCTTCTCGCTTGATGAACCGGTCCAGAATATCAAAATGCATCTGCGGCGAGCGGGCGCTGTCAATATCCCAGCGCAAGCTGCGAAGGCCCGGGCAGAGCGCGTTCAAGCTCTCATCAACCTGCTGCGTGCCAGCGCCGAAGTAACGAATCCGCGCAGAGCCGCAGGCGGGGCAGGTCTCCGGCGGCTTTTGGCTGTTGCCGCAATGGTGGCAGCGCAGCGAGCGTTCAATCCGATGGTAGGTCATCGGCGTCTCGCAGCGAGCGCATTCAAGCGCGCAACCGCAATCGCGGCAAAAAACGTAGGTCGCTTGACCGCGCCGGTTGAGCAGCAGCATCGCTTGTTCGCCGCGCTCCAGCACGTCATTCAGCGCGCGCTGCAGTTCGCGGCTGAACATGCTGGTATTGCCTGCACGCAGCTCCGCCCGCATATCGATGACGCTGACCGGCGGCAAGGGGATTGTCAGGACGTCGGCTCGGTCTTCTCGATAGCGCGCTTCGACGCCGAGGCGATGCGCCTGCTGCCAAATCCGCTGGCGGTGCCCCATGATGCGCTGGGGCAAATGGAGATAGGTGTAGCGCCCGCGCCCGGCGCGATACCAGGAAACGAGATCGGGAGTGGCGCTGCCCAGGATTAGCGCCCCGCAATTGATCTCGGTCAAGCGCTCGGCGGCGACGCGCGCGTGATAATGCGGCTCCATCATCCAGGGCGATTGCTTGTAGCTGGCGTCGTGCTCCTCGTCCAGCACGATCAAGCCAAGATGCGGCATCGGCGTGAAGAGCGCCGAACGCGTTCCAACGATAACGGAAACAGCGCCGGCGCGCGCCCGCACCCAGGTGTCGTATCGCTCGCCCGCGGGCACCCCCCCATGCACAAGCGCCACTTGACCCGGGAAGCGTTCAGAGACGCGGCGGACGGTTTGCGGCGTCAGGGCGATCTCGGGCACCAGCAGAATGGCGCCCTTGCCTTGCCGCAGCGTCTCGGCGATGGCGCGCAGGTAAATTTCGGTCTTGCCGCTGCCAGTCACGCCATGGAGCAGAAAGCGCGCCGGTTCGTCCGCATGCAAGGCGGGCAATATCCGGTCCCAGACTTGCTGCTGATCCGGCGTTAAGCTTGGCGCGCGATCAGGCACAAAATCGAAATCGCGCAGCGAATCTCGCCAGACCTGTTCTTCGCGCGGCTCAAGGGCGCCGGATCGGACTAATTTGTTAATCGCCGAGCGGGAGGCGCCGGTTGCGCTCAGCGCTTCCGTCATTGTCGGCGGCTCGGGCAATTCGAGGAGTTCGCGCAGCAGTTGCGCCGAATATACTGTGCCGCGCCAGGTCTCCAGCATACGCTCGACCCGATCCGGCGCCGCTTCAAGGATGATCAGATCTTCTTCGCCGCGGTCGGTTTCTTCGATGAAGACCAAGCCTTCGGCGATTAGCTTGTTCAGCGGTCCTCTATTCCTGGCGCCGATGGCAGCGAGCGCTTCTTTTACACCGAGCGCGTCCTCATCGCGTTCGGCGATCAGCTGCAGAAGATCAGCCTGTTTTACGGACTTTCCCAGTTTCGCCGCGATGGCTGCGATGTCGGCGCTTCGGTAGTTGCGGTAGAGGCGCTTCACCGTTTTGGCGCGGGCGGCCGGCGGCGCAAGCACCGACGCCGACGCGATCATGTCGGCGCCCTCCAGCAGCGCCAGCGCGCGCTCAACCGGCTGCTTGGGGAAGGCGCGCTTGAGCTGACGAAGGCGTCTCTCGCCCCGGTCTCGAAGATAATCGAGGAGGCGGCGGGGCAAGGGCGATTCCGCTTTGGGGTCGGCGCCCGGGAGGGTCAATTGCTGTGGTCGATCGGCATCCAGATCATCGCGCAGGAAGCGATAGAGCGTGTCGGATTTGCCGGTGAAGCCCGGCGGCAGCATCAGCCAGACACAGGCGCCGATCGGAGCTAGGCAGGTCGCGCTGAGCCACTGCGCCAGCTCGAGATAGGGCTGCGAGAGCGCCGGCGTCGGATCCAGCAATTCAATGACGGGCTTGGTTTCGGGAATGTCGCTTTCGGCGCGCAGGGCGAGGACGACAGCCGGCTGCATCGCCACGCCGAATTCCACGCGAACCAGCGATCCGGGCTGCAGCGGTCCAGCCAGTTCATCCGGGATATGGTAATCAAAGGTTTTGCGCGCCGGCACATTCAGCGCGACCTGGGCGTATCGCATGCGGCAGCCTGAAATGGGTCTTTCGAAGGAATCCAGATTGTACGGCATGGCGCGGCTGTCGCCAACAATCGCTTCGCCTGCCCGAGAAAGCTGCACAGACATCCGCTCAATTTAGCGCTAGCGGATTGCGCGGGCGCGGATTATCATCTAGACATTCCTGACACGCAACTTCATTTGACAGGCAGCCAATCTATGATCACCCTTGCCTTCCGCCCCCCCCCCGAAAATTAAGATTCAATTCGTATTATCCTCATCTTAATACTTTTTCAATTCTTGAATCACCCCACATCCCCCATAACGCCAAAAACCCCGCTCTCATTTCGGGTGAGGAGATTCGGGGGCGGGGGCGATGAACCGCGTCCTCCATGCCTCCGACTGCCTGGATATTCTGAACGACGCGGACAAGCTTCCCAGCCAGTCCGTCGATCTCATTTACCTCGACCCGCCTTTTAATTCCAACAGCACGTACAACCTGCCGTTCAAGAGCCGCGACCGCAGCTTGAAACCGGTCGAGGCTTTCGTCGACACCTGGACCTGGCAGCCCGATGATGACGAGCGCCTAAGCGCGCTGGCGAAGAACCCCAAGACGCGCCCGCTGGTCGCCATCGTCCAGTTCGCGCGCGAAGTCGAAAGCCGGCGGAAGAAGATCAGCCTGGCGGCTTACCTGCTGAATATGGCGCAGCGGCTCTACGCAATGAAGCGGGCGCTGAAGGAGACGGGCAGCATCTACCTGCACTGTGACCCGACTGCCAGCCATTATTTGAAGCTGCTGATGGATGGAATTTTTGGCAAGAAGAATTATATCAATGAAATAACGTGGGAACGGACCAATCGAGGACACAAAGGCTCGCAGTTTGCGCCACGATACTATCATACAAACACAGATATATTGTTGTTTTATTCAAAGTCAAATAGTTATGTCTTTCATATTGACAATGTCCTTCTGCCTTATGAAGACGGCTATTTTGAAAACACATACAAGTATCACGATAATAGAGGTGCCTATTCTAGATCATCGCCATTCAACCGAAAAAATGCTTCCCCCAGACCTAATCTCTGCTACGAATACAAAGGTTTCTCAGCTCCTTGGGCAAGTGGATGGACAATATCGCTAGAAACACTAAAGAAGATGGACGCTGATGGTGAAATAGAAATTGAGGATGGGAATATCTATCGAAAAGTACGACCTCGTGGTGGGAAGCGCGCAAGCAATTTGTGGCTATTCGACCATATTGGAGGGACCTTAGGCGAAGAACGCCTCGGCTATCCGACGCAAAAGCCGCTCGCCCTGATGGAGCGCATCATCAAAGCCAGCAGCAACCCGGGCGACACCGTGCTCGATCCCTTCTGCGGCTGCGGCACGACGGCGCACGCGGCCGAGGCGCTGGGGCGCAAGTGGGTTGGCATCGACATTTCGAAGTTCTCGACCGGCTTGATTCAACGGCGGATCGTCGACAATTTCGCTTATCTGAACCGCGATGACATTCTGGTGCAGGGCACGCCTGAGAGTGTGGCTGAGGCGCGGGCATTGGCGCAGGAAGACAAGTTCGAATTCGAGAAATGGGTCTGCGGCGCGATGGGCGCGAATGGCATGTACAAGAACCCCGGCGAGAAGGGCGCGGACGGCGGCGTCGATGGCGTGGTCGAGCTGCCGGTCATCCGCCAGAAGGGCAGCAAGTACGAATCGCAGACCGAATACGTCATCATCCAGGTCAAAGGCGGGCATGTCGCGCCGGATTCGGTCAAGGCATTAAGCGAGACGGTGCGGCGGCTGGGCGCGGTGGCTGGCGTCATGGTCTGCTTCCGCGAGCAGCTGGGCACGGTGGAGAACCAGCGCAGCAAAGAACTATGGGCGGACGCCTACAAGCGGTATCCCGTCATTCAGGGCTTCAGCATCGACCAGCTCTTAGCCGATGAGAAGCCGAACCTGCCGCCGACCTGGGGCTTCAAGCATGGCGGCAAAACCAGCGCGCCGCAGTTGCTTTAGTGGGAGTGGTGAAATATGTGGATGTAGCAACCAATAATCCTTTGTTGCACAACGAATTGTAGGGGCGACTCTGTGAGTCGCCCACCATTTCATGCTGTGGATTCGGGCGAGCCACCGGTTCGCCTCTACAGAATCTCGGCTGATAGGAGTTATCTCACCAAAGTTCACCTCTCCCCTTTAGTTGACAAGCTTGAAAATTGCGCATTATCAAGCTATCCTAGCTATGGAGTGTACCATGGAGTCAGTATATGGATCAGAATACCCAGTTCTTCATCATCGTTGGAACGGTGATAGCGGTATTTTTGTGGTTGCGGAATGATATCCATCGTCTCGACGCGAAAATTGACCGCGTTAATGATTCCCTGCAAGGGGATTTCGAGTCACTGCGCTCCGAAGTCACGACTATCCGCGAGAATCTAGCTTGGATGCGCGGGCGGATGGGCTAAGATGAACCGACGCCACCGAAACCTGACGACAGCTAATCGAAACTGCTAAGCCACCGTAACGCCCTCGCACAAATACACATCCTGAATCGCGTTGAGCAGCCGCGCGCCTTCCGCCATCGGCCGCTGGAAGGCTTTGCGTCCGCTTATCAAGCCCATGCCGCCAGCCCGCTTGTTGATCACGGCTGTTTTGACCGCCTCCGCGAAGTCCTCCGCGCCGCTGGCGCCGCCCGAGCTGATCAAGCCGACCTTGCCCATGTAGCCGTTGGCGACCTGGTAGCGCGTCAAATCGATGGGATGGTCGCTTGAAAGCTCGCTGTAGATTCGCTCATCAAGCTTGCCATAAGAAGAATCGCCGCTGTTGAGCGCGCGGTAGCCATAGTTTTGCGTTGGCAGCTTCTGCTTGACGATGTCCGCGCCCAGGGTCGCGCCGAGGTGATTGGCTTGCCCGGTGAGGTCGGCGCTGGATTCGTGATTGACGCCGTCGATCGTGAAGGCGGAATTGCGCATATAGCACCAGAGCACCGTCGCCATGCCCAGTTCGTGCGCGAAGGCAAAAGCTTCCGCCACTTCAATCATCTGGCGATTGGAATCTTCCGAGCCGAAATAAACGGTCGCGCCGACGGCGACGGCGCCCATATCCCAGGCTTGCTGAATCGTGCCGAACATGATCTGCTCATGCGTATTGGGATGGGTGACCAATTCGTTGTGGTTGACCTTGACGATGTAGGGGATGCGATGGGCGAAGCGGCGGGCGGTCATGCCGAGCGCGCCAAAGGTCGAAGCGACCGCGTTGCAACCGCCCTCCAGCGCGAGTTCAATGATTTTGGCGGGGTCGAAGTAAGCCGGGTTGGGGGCGAATGAAGCGCCGGCTGAATGCTCGATGCCTTGGTCGAACGGCAGGATCGACACATAGCCGCTGCCCGCCAGGCGGCCGCTGTCATAAATCTGCTGCAAGCTGCGAATAACTTGCGGATTGCGGTCGCTATCCAGCCAGACGCGCTCGGCGAAGTCGGGTCCAGGCAGTGCCAGGTCTTCGCGTACTATGGTCTCGCAGCGGTGATTGAGCAGATAATCGGCTTCTGCGCCGAGGTATTCCGCGATCGCGTCGACGCGGATGTCGGGGGATGCTGTTGCCATTGCTATATCCTCTGGCTGGCGGGCAGGTCAGGCTGCATTATAGCAGGTATCCGCTCTAATCTCAGTAAGCGTCTGTCAGTTATGCAATCTTCGGGCAATATACCAAGTATGCGGGTGTTGTAGGGGCGTCTCGGCGAGACGCCCGAAATAATTTCGGAAATGGCGTGGGTGTTTCATCGAAACGCTCCTACAGAATACGACCATTTGCGCTTTCGTTCTTTTGGCTGAGCCAAGTCGTGACATGCGAGGGGCTGAGGGTAAAATAAACGACATGACTGGAGACGAATCCCAAGGCGTCTTGCTGCGCCAACTGCGCGAAGCGGCCGAAACGCGCGACCCCGAGCGCTGCCAGTTCCTGCTCAAGGCGCTCTTCATGGATCTGGAGTTTTTTTCGGCGCTGGCGGTGGCGGTTGAACGGGCGCAGAGCTTTCTGGAGACTTTCGAACTTTATTACCCCGGCGGGCAATTCGCGCGGAAGATTCTGACGCAGATGGTGAATACGGGCACGGCGCCCGCGCGTCTGCCGCCGGAAGCGCAGCGAGACTTCGACTATCCAGGGGCAGCCAATTACATGAAAGCGCTATCGGATCTGGGGCATGCGCTGCAGCCGGGTCCGCTGCCGCCGCGCATCGGCTTCCTGGTTAGCGCGACGGTCAATGCGATCATGGCGGAATTGGTTGAGCATTATTATGGAAGGCGCATGGATGACTGGCGAGCCTTGCGGGCGAATGAAGCGTCGGCGGAAGCGCGCGTTATCGCTTACGCCTTTTGGACGGACGAAGAAGTCGCGCTGCTCGATACCGATCACTGGCTGGGCGTGGCCGACAGCGTGGAGGCGCAATTCCGGCGTCAGTTGCGCTGAGCATTAGCGAGTGTTACATTCTGATTGATTCCAAACAAGTCATGATAATCGCTGCCGCAGGAAACAAATTGCCAAAACAGTCGACAACTTGTACGGGCCAGCCGGCGGCTCGCCCACTCTTGCCACAGATTTCAAATTTATTGTCGTATGACCCACAGGTAGTATTTCTGGCGAGCATGGAGTGAATATATGAGACTAGACGAGTTTGGCTTGGAAGCGCCGCCAGCTGGTCTCTACGACTACAGCGCGGAGATCACAACCGGCATCAATGGCTTTGGCAATGTGACCGATGCTGACATTGAGCAGTTTCACGCGCTGGGCTTCCTGGTGATTCACGATGCGATTGATCAAGCCGCCATCGACGCCGGACGCGCGGGAATACGCGACCTGATTCTGGGGCGTGACAACAACAATATTATGGTTGAATCGGTCGTTGGCGAGCGCTTTGATGCGCTGCCTGATGAAGAACGGCTGGATTGCGTACGCAAGATGATGCCGGTCGTGCCTTTCGACGCGCGGCTAAAAGCGGCATCGGAGAACCCGGCGCTGCTGGATCTGCTCGGGCGCATCATGGGCGAGCCGGCCGCCTTGTCGCAAGATCAGGCGATGCTCAAGCCGCCGCGAATCGGGCGTGAGAAACCTTGGCGCCAGGATATGGCATACTTCAATTATCCGACCGATACGACAATCGTCGGCGCCTGGATTGCGCTGGATGAAGCCAGGCCCGATAACGGCTGCATGATGGTGATCCCCGGCAGCCATCATGCTGGACCGATGCCTCATTGGACACGGCGCGATTGGCAGATCTGCGATACCGATGTTCGCGTGGACGAGAGCGTCGCCATGCCCTTGCCGCCGGGCGGCTGCCTGCTATTCCATTGTCTGCTGCATCATGGCAGCCCGCCGACTCGTTCGGACCGACGGCGCTGGGCGCTGCAATTTCACTACTGTCCGGCGAGTGTCAAGCGGCTGCCCGATAGCGATCTCCGGCTGAGCGTCTTCGGGACGGATGGTTTGGACGCCACCTGTTAGGCGCGGAACCTCGGGAGAAGCCGTGATTTTTGTCCTCTTCATTGTCGTGAACTTGGTGCTGATGGCGAGCCTTTTCGCTTTTGGCATGTATCAGTTCATGCAGATCGAAGAGAAGCGCAAGCGCAGCAAACTGCTGATCGACGCTGGCTTGGATATGGCTGAGCTGCAAGCGCTGGTGGGCGCCGACAGGCACGACGAAGCAGTCAGCCGGCTGATGAGCGCGGCCGATGTCGATCGCTTCACCGCCGAATCCACCTTGGCGCGGTTGAAGGAGCGAGGGGCTTAGTAGTCCGGCGCCGCCGACTGAATATGCGCGAGGATGCGCGCCGCGCGGCCGTCCCAGGTATAGTGTTCCAGCGCCTGTTTGCGGGCATTTTCCCCCAGCCGCGCGCGCAGGTCGCTATCATAACGAAGCCGGTCAATCGCTGCTGACCAGGCGGCCACGTCATCCGGCAGCAGCAGCAACGCAGTATCGTCATCCCGCACAACATCGGACCAGGACGGCAGGTCGGAGGCGACGATGGCGCGGCCCGCAGCCATGTATTCGAATAGCTTGAGCGGCGAGGTGTATTGGCTGAATTGCGCGCTGGGTGGATGGGGCATGGCGCAGACGTCAAAGGCGCTGAGATAGCGCGGAACCTCATCCGGCGCAACCTGACCGGCGTATAGAAAGCGCTCCGACGGCATTCCCAACGCGAGCCAGCGCTTGCGCAGCGCCTCCGCCATTTCAGCGGGACCGCCGACCAGGGCGAGGCAGGCGCCGTCTATCGCCGCCAGCGCGTCAACCAATGTGCCGACGCCCTTGTCCATTCCCAGCGTATGCAGCCGGCCGACATAGCCGACGATGAAAGCCTCTTGCCGCCAGCCGATCTGTTGCCGAGCCGACGCTTGGTCGAGCAACTGATCGAAGCGCGCGCGGCGAATGCCATCATGGGCGACGATGACGCGGGCGGGGTCGGCGCGCCGCATTTGGATGAGATCCGCTTTGAGCCGCGGCGTGATGGCGATGATGCTGCCGACGTTGGCGACCACATGACGCTGCATCGCCGCGCCCCGTGCTGACAGCGGAAACTGATGGACTTCGTAGGCCAGCGAGCGTCTCGATTTCAAGCGCAACGCCAATGACAAGACGAATTCGTCGCGGCTGTAATAGATTTCAGCGTGGGTGAAGAGCAGCAGCAGGAAGCTGACCAGCGCGTAGGACAACTGCAGCATATAGAAAGCCAGTCTGGCGCCGGCGCCATCTGCTGGGAAGAGCGGGAAGAGGTCAATGCAGGGAATGCGGCGAAGCTTGAAGTTGGCGCGGGCACCGTAATACGAAAAGGGATCGGCGACAGCGCGCATCTCGCGGGTATTCCAGCGCCGCGCGACCCACAAAGTCACATCGCAGCCGGCATCGGCGAAGGCTTCGCAATTCTGCACGATCTGCAAGCCGTGCGCCTTTTCCGTCGGCAGGCGCATGGTTGAGATATAAAGCAGCTTGGGCATATCGCAGGACCCGTCACATCAGCGACGAGTATACACCCTAGATTTTCGCTTGCCGCGGCAAAAGCAAGCTGAGCGCGCCGGCGACCGCAATCATGAGGGCGACGATTTGGAAGGTCGGCGCCAAGCCAATTTGGTCGGAGATGAAGCCGATGGCGAGCGAGCCAATGGCGCCGGTGGCGAAGATGAAGCCCAGAATCGCGCCCGAGGCGAAGCCCTTGCGCATGGGGATAAGATCTTGCGCCATGACGACGATCAAGCTGTGAGCGCCGCCCGAGAGCCCGCCAGCGGCGATTGCCAGAATGAAGGCAAACGCGCCCTCGTAGGCGGGCAGCAGAAAGAAAGCCGGCGCCGAAAAAAGCATGCTCAGCATCATCACCAGCCGCCGATCGAAGCGATCCGCCAGCCGCCCAAAGATTAAACCGGAGATCGCCGAGGCGATCCAATACGAACTGGTGATCGTGCCGTAGGCGGCCGCGTCCCAGCCTTTCTGCTCGAAGAGAACAGGCACAAACGCGACCGAGCCTTGCTGCCCCAAGCCGCGCAGCAATACGATGACGCCGAGGACAACAAAGGCGAACAGCGGCAATTTCTCCTTGGCGCCATTTTCGCGCTCAGATTTGCGTTTGTTCTGCGCTTCGTGATGCTCGTGATGGCGCGGGATGCTGGTGGCCATCAAGAAGATAGCGGGCAGCGAGAGTACGGAAAGCAGAATGATGGGCCTGAGATTGTTTTGAATGCCGAAATGGGCGAGGCCCACCGCGCGGCCCATCTGCCCGAGCAAGTCGAGGTTGGCGCCCTCCAGCAAGATGCCAGCGATCGCGGGACCAAGCGCCAGACCCGTCTGCCCCATCAGGAAGAAAAGCGCCATATTAAAGGCGGAGCGCCGCGGCACCGCTTCGGCCGCATGCAGCGCGCCCACCGGATGCAAAGCGCCGCTGCCGATTGGCGCCAGCACGATCGGGATGAACATCAGCCAATACTGACGGGTGGCCGCGGCCAGAATGACCCCGAGCGTGAACAGACTGACGTGAAAAGCCAAGCCGAATGAACCGAGCAAGCGCCCGCCGGAGCGATCGGCGCGGATGCCAAAGAATGGCTGGGTGATCGCGCCGAGCAATTGCGCCATGCTGACCGCCAGGCCAATTTGGATGTTGCTCATGGGCATGATGCCGGCGGCGAGAAAGGTCAACAGCACCGGCGTCATGGAAGCGAAAATGTCGTTTGTCAGATGCCCAATGCAGACCGACCAAAGCAGCCGAATATGACGCGGCATAGGCTGATGCCCTCGTTCAAATGACGGCAATGATAAACTCGTGTGACCATGTTTAGAATGCGGAGCTTTTCCCGAGTTCTCACATTGAACGCGAAAGCGGATAAACTATGTCAAGGATTTAAGTATGCGACTGATTTCAGTCTGTCGTACAGTTGATTCTTCGGTTTTGGAGTAGATTCGAATCAGTCTAATGACGGATTCGTTCTCAACAACGTACAGCGCCCGAAATCCACCGGACTTTCCACGATTGGCGGATCTATTCGTCAGCCGTACCTTGCGAACTTCTCGATCAAAGCCAACTAGACGTTCGCCGTGAATTCCCAGGTCTTCAAAATCCCGCAACATAGCGCGAATGTCATCACCTATGAGGCGAAATCTCTTTCTGAGCCTTTTAACGTCGCGATCGAAGTCAGGCTCCGAGATAATCACGAAGGGCTGCGCCAAAGCGTCTAATCCTCCAGCTCATCCAGCAACTCCTGGACGGGTCTGCCATGACCAGCCAAAGCCTCTTTGTAGCCCTGCTTGATGCCCTGCAATATCTCCCGCCGCGTCGGCTCACGGTAAGGCTCGTCATCATCGTCGGCGTCAAGCGCCGTCGGTTCATAATCCCCAGCCTCGTACTCCGCTTCGGCTTCCCGCAAAGCTTCGACGATCTCGTCGTCACTCGGCTCGCCGAAGATCTCTTCGTACATATCGCGCAATTCCTGCTCGGAAAGCGCATCCAGATCCACTTCCGCAATGCGCTCGCGGTCGGTCTTGCGTGGCTGCTTGACGCTC
>JAJEGA010000036.1 GCA_022820125.1 Anaerolineae bacterium
AAGTCATGCGAAAAAGGGCGATGCTAATCTGATTCGAGATCTGTAGGGGCGAGACTTGTCTCGCCCACTATGTCGTCATTGTACATGTGGGCGACTCAAGAGTCGCCGCTACGACGTTCCTTTATTTTGTTGCATTACTTACTTTGTTCTACTGAGGACAATGGCTTTGCTGAAGTTTTATCCATGGCTGGAAAGGATGTATCCTATACCTAGTTGCGGTCTTAGGCTGCTTCGTCGCGCTAATGCATCGCGCGATATGTTGTTGCGGAAGGTTAGACATGATGAAAATAATCGGACACACGATGGGAACGCCGGAAGCCAGCTTGCCCGAGGCGATTGACCTCTTTGCAAGCCTGGGGATGGACGGCATTGAGATCATCTGCGCGGATGATTATGGCTGCGGCATTACGCTCGAAACACCGGCGGCGGAGCTGCGGGATCTTCGACAGCGCGCATCGGCTGCCGGGCTGGTCATTGCCTGTCTCGTGCCCTATACCAAGGACATGAATCACCCAGACGCGAGCGCCAGAGATCAAGCGATCGCCGATTTGAAACGCGCGGTCGATATGGCGGTCGCGCTTGCTTGCCCGGGGATACGCGTCTTCGGCGGGCATGAGGTCGCGCCGGCCGAACAGGGGAATGCTTTGGGCTGGCTCGCCGAATCGCTGCGCCAAGCTGGCGAATACGCGGGGACCGCAGGCCTGCAACTGAATATTGAGAATCACATGGATACGATGGCGACATCGGCGGAGATGACCATGGCGATCACGCGCGCGGTTGACCTGCCAAATGTCGGTGTGCTTTATGACCAAGCCAACCTCGCCTTCATGAACAGCGAAGCCTACGACATGGCGATCGCCCTGCAAGGTCCTCGCATCCAGCACGTGCATGTCAAAGACTTTTATTGGGATGGCACGAGACGCGTCGCGGCAGTGCTCGGCCAGGGCATTGTGCCTTGGGAGCAGATCGTCGGCGCCTTGACGGACCTCGGTTATGACGGGTTCTACTCAGTCGAGTATGAGCGGCGCTGGTTCCCCGAGCAGCTGCCCCCGCCGGCGGCTGGCATGAAGCAGTGCCTGGCATTCCTGCGTGGTATCAGCAACTGAATCGCGGCGTAGCGAGCGGCGTCTTCAATTGGGAATCTGGTCAATCGGCTCGCCGCGTTCGTGAGCGAGCGCCGTTTCCACCATAAGGTCGAAGGTATATTGGGGATCGTAGCCGAGCAGGGCGCGCGCCTTATCGGTCGAAGCGCCCGCCCCTCGCCAGAATGGCATCGTCACCGCGCGGTAGGGTCGTCCGGTGGCCTCGGCGAGGGTACGGGCCGCATCGGTATAGGCGATGGGCGGGCATCCCGTCATGTTGAAGGCTTCGCCGATGGCCGCCTCATGTTCCAGCGCCAGGATTGTGCCGGCCGCCACATCGCGCACATCAGTGACCACCAATCGCCAGGGCTCGCCATCACGATCGCTTACGCCGCAGACGGCATCGGGCGTCCCTAACAGATCGCTCATGATCGCCTTGGTTTCTTCAATATGCTCGACGCCGAACCAGGGGATGCGGTTCTTGGCTAGCGTCATTTCAATGAAGTAGTTGAGCCAGGCCGGGTGCAGCATGCCCAGCACTTCGTTGGCCGCTTTGATCGAACAATAGCGCAGGCTGGTCACGGGCAATCCGTATTCGCGCATATAGGCGAAGCAGATTTCTTCGGATAGGAGCTTAGTGAGGGCGTAAATGTCGATCGGCTTTTGCGGCGTCTCTTCATCAAAGGTGACTTGGCGCGTCACGAAGGGGTTATAAGTCTGGTAGGTGCTGGCGAGCACGAAGCGCTTGAGTGGCGTCGATGAAGCCAGGGCGCCTTCCAGCAGGCTCATGGTGGCGCGGGTATTGACATCGAGCATGCGCTCGGAGGTCGAATCGCCCTGCGGGATCTGCGCCGCCAGATGGATGATAAGGTCCATGCCCTCGACGGCGGAACGCAAACGCGCGCCGTCCGCCATATCGGCTTCCAGGATCTCGACGCCGAGCCGCGCCGCCTTGTAGGCTTGCGGGTCGTTTGGCATCACCAGCCCACGGATCTCGTAGCCGCGCCGCTTCATCTCGTGGGCGAGGTTCGCGCCCACACGTCCGCTGATGCCGGTGATTAGCGCTTTCATGGCTTTGCTCCCGTTATTGCATTGCGCTGCCCCGGTTCAAAGCAGCCGCACCAATTGTAACTTGTATCCCCATCTTCTATACTATATTAGGTTTGTGCGCCGCTTGCGGAGGATCCTGAGTCGGATGCGACACGACTGGACTTTACTGTGTTCTGAAGTGGACGCTCCAGCCTCGGGCAGCATTACTTTGAAGAATGTCATTACCGCAGTAAGAGTCGCGGATCGCTTTCGCATATCGCCCATCAACACGATCCTATCCATTGATGCGCCGCTGTGGATCGTTTCGCAATGGACGGCGGAATTCGATGTCGACCGTCAGATTCACGCGGGCCTGCTGCAATTGATGGCGCCGGGCGGAGACCGTGTACTGAATGAAACTAAACTGCGGTTTGATTTTCGACATACAATTGTATTTCGATTCATTCGCAAGATTCAGGAAGTGAGATTTGCAGGTTTGGGTACCTACGAATTTCATGTGCTGGTTGCCAACTTCGCTCAACGTGGCGAGTGGGGACGAGCCAGCCTAAAATTGGTCTAAGAGACATTTAGGAGTTGGAAGAGATGAATGAGCCGGATGTAACCTTCGTCTACGATGCGACGAATGATGTTGGCGTGCTTGAGCTTGCGAAGATGCCCGACCCCAACGACAAAGACGCGCCCAAGTGGAAGCGGCTTGCGCCCAGGCGGCCCGCGCAGCAGCCGGAACAGCAGCCGAAAAAGACGCAAGAAGACGAATAGCCGGCGTTGCCAAGGGTTTACTTAACCCGTTGCCCTTCTGATTCTTGCGCCTCAGTCCGCCATGTCGACGAATTGCCGCTGGTAAAGCTCGTAGTAGAGCCCGCGCCGCGCGAGCAATTCGGTGTGTGTGCCCATCTCGTGGACGCGTCCGTCATCGACCACACAAATGAGATCGGCATTCACAATTGTGCTGAGCCGGTGGGCGATCACGATGGCGCTGCGCTCGCTCAGCAGTGTGCGCAGAGCATCTTGAATCAGCGCTTCGGTGACCATGTCGACGCTTGAGGTGGCTTCGTCCATGATCAGGACGCGCGGGTCCGCCAGGATGGCGCGCGCGATCGATATCAGCTGGCGCTGCCCGACAGATAGATTGGCGCCGTCTTCAAAGATTTCGGTATCGTAGCCGTGGGGCAAGTCGCGTACGAATTCGGCAACATTCGCCAATTCGCCAGCGGCAATTACTTCTTCGGCTGTCGCGTCCGGCTTTCCGAAGCGAATATTATCGGCAATGGCGCCGGCGAAGATGAAGGGATCCTGCGATACCAAGCCCATCTGCGCCCGCATTGAGCGCTGCTCGACTTCGCGGATATCCACGCCATCAATGAGGATGCTGCCCTCGCTGACGTCATAGAAGCGGGCGATGAGATTGGCAATGGAGGTCTTGCCGGCGCCCGTCGGGCCGACCAGCGCCACCATCGCGCCGGCTGGAATATCCAGATTGATGTCGCGCAAGACGGGCAGGCTCTCGCGATAGCCGAAATGCACATTGCGGAATTCGATCCGCCCTTTGATCGGCGGCATCACCCGCGCGTCGGGGCGGTCTTTGATCGCAGGCTCGGTATTCAGCAGGTTGATCACGCGTTCGCCGCCCGCCATCGCCGTCTGCATGGTGGCGTAAAGCTGGCTGAGCTCTTGCACCGGCAGGAAAAATCGGTTGACGTAGGCGAGGAAGGCGATCACCGTGCCTAATGTGAGGCTGCCCTGCGCCACGCTCAAGCCGCCGAAGAGCAGCACAATGCCAGTCGCCACCATGCCCAGAATCTCAACAGTCGGCAGGAATACAAAGGACAGCGACATCGCCTCGACATGGGCGTCGCGGTTGGCGCCGTTGACCTCATCGAATTTTTCGCTGCTGATTTCTTCGTTCGCGAAGGCTTGAATCACGCGGATGCCGCTCAGGTTCTCAGCCAGGTCGCCGATCATGTGGGCGTTGCGGGCGCGGGTCTTGCGGAATGCCAGCTTCGCCTTATGGGCGAAAATCATCGTCGCCAGCACAATCAGGGGAACAATGGAGAAGGTCACCAGCGCCAGTTGCGCATTGAGCGAAAGCATAACGACAATAATGCCGCCCAGCAGCAGGCTGTCGCCAGTTAAGGTGATCAGCCCTTGCGACAGCAATTGGTTGATCACGCCCACATCGCTTATGACGCGCGATATCGTCACGCCGACAATGTGATTGTCGTGGTAGGCCAGCGGCAATTCCTGCAGTCGCCGAAAAAGCGCCGAGCGCAAATCAGCCAGCATCCGCTGCCCAACCCAGCTGAGCAAGTAGCGCTGCGCCATCGAAGCCAGGTAAAGCCCGATGAATGCGGCTAACAACTGCAGCACTATCGCATTCAAGCCATGGAGGTCGCCCGAGAGGATTGGTCCGTCTATCGCCAGTTTGACCAGGAAAGGCGCGAGCAGGGTCAAGCCCGAAGCCGCCAGCATCGCGATGAAAGCGCCCAGCATGTGCAGCGTGTAGGGCTTCAGGAAGACGAGCAAATGCCATATCACGCGCAAGTTGAAGGAACGGCCTTCGACCTTGTCCGCGTAGGCGTCCAGCGTGCGGCGCGGGCTGCCAGCGCCGACGCCTGATGTGCCGATTGAGAAGCCGATAAGTTACTCCGTTTCGCTGTCGCTTTGCCTAGCGTCCCTACTAGGCTGTGACGGGTACGTCCTAGGCAACCTTGGGGCAAGTCTCTTCAGCAGGGGCGAACCTTCGTCTTCGGGATACCTGACTGCGGTTTCCGATTCCGACTGATAGAAAACACCTATCTTAGTGTCGTGGACAATTTTGGCTTTCAAATTCTTCATGATTGCATAGCTCCTTATGCTTCGCTTATTGTGAGGCTGGCGCGTCCCCATTCGCCAAGCATAGCGTACTCTTCTAATAGTACATGAAACTCGTATGTGCCAATGTCAATCAACTGTATATCGTGCAAAATGAGCGTCATAAGGTACGTCGTTTGCAACCGAAAGTCGAATTCCAAGTTGTCTGCCCACAAGACACGTTCGCCACCTGGAGCCAATAGCTGAACAATTGCGGAAAGAAGGCGCTTCTCAGCCGCAAATTCCGCTGTCCAGTGCGACACCAAGATAGCAGGCGGATCAAAGAGAATCGACTCCGCATTCGCAACATTGCCATAGGGACTGGTTACCTGTAAGCTTGAAAACACGTTGCCCAATCCAAGCGCCTGTGTCTTGAGTGCCCGCTTCAGTACAAAGCAGTGTCCAGTCATGACGCATCAGTGTTATTCCCGAGGGCTTCAGTCATCGTAAATGTCAAGTGTACCTGAGGGTAATGTTGACGGGCAAGCTAGACCCCAAGTCTCGGGCAAGTCGACTCACTCTCGCAAATTCCGATGATAAATCTCGGCGTACAAGCCTGATGTTTGCAGCAGTTCCTCATGCGTGCCGGCAGCGGCGACGCGCCCGCCCTGCAAAACGAGCACCTTGTCCGCCATGCGCACTGTGCTGAGGCGCTGCGCGATGATGAAGGACGTCCGCCCCTCCATCAGGCGCTCCAGCGCGACTTGAATCAGCCGCTCCGTCTCGGTATCGACGCTCGATGTCGCGTCGTCCAACAGCAGGATGCGCGGGTTCTTGAGCAAAGCGCGGGCGATGGCGATGCGCTGCTTCTGCCCGCCGGAGAGCGTTAGTCCGCGCTCGCCGACTTCGGTCTCGTAGCCATCGGGCATTGCCATGATGAAGTCGTGGGCTTGCGCCGCTTTTGCCGCTTCGATGACATCTCGCTCCTTCACACCATCCAGCCCGAAGGCGATATTCTCGCGAATGCTCGCGGCGAAGAGCACCGTCTCTTGCAGCACGATGCCAATTTGGTCGCGCAGCGAATTCAGCGTGGCGGCGCGCACGTCTATGCCATCAACCGTAATGCTTCCGCCAGTGACATCATAGAAGCGGGGAATCAGGTTGATGATGGTGGATTTGCCGGAGCCGGTCGCCCCGAGCAGCGCCACCACCTCGCCCGCTTCGGCTTCGAAATTCAGGTTATCCAGCACGACGCGCTGCTTGAAATAGGAAAACGAGACATCCTCAAAGCGGACGCGCCCGCTGATCGGCGGCAGTTCAAAGGCGTCGGGCGAGTCGACGACTTCCGACCGCGCGTCCAGGATGGAATAGATCCGTTCGCCCGCCGCCGACGCCATCGCCACCGCCGGGACGATCACCCCCAATCGGCGGACCGGCGCGATCAGCTGCCCGAGGTAGGTGGTGAAAGCGACCAACTCCCCCAGCGTCAGCCGCCCTTCAATCACGAGCCGGCCGCCCAGCCAGATGATGACCACCGTGCTCAAGCTGGCAATGAAATCAAGCAAGGGGATATGCTTTGTCATCGCCACAACCTGCGCCCGCGCCAGCTTAAACCACTTGTCATTCTCCGCTTCAAAGCGCCCGATCTCGGCATCTTCCTGGGCGAAGGCTTTGACGATCTTGGCGCCGCGCAAGTTTTGCTCCAGCACGCTGGTCATCTCAGCCAGTTGGTGCTGCAAATCAAGCGAAAGCGGTCGGTAGATTCTTCCAAAGCGATAAGCGACATAGAGCAGCAGCGGCATCAGCAGCATTGAGAGCAAAGCCAGCTGCGCGTTCATCAGCAGCAGCGCGGCGAAGGTCAGCAGAAGCAAGGTGGAATGCTGGAAGAGGCGGAGGATCCCGCGCCCGGTCAAGAACCGGATGCGCTCCACATCGGATATCGAGCGCGCCAGCAGCTGACCGGTCTGCGCGCGGTCATGATAAGAAAACGAGAGGGCGCTCAGCTTTCCGTAGATGGCGTTGCGAATGTCGTAGGCGACGCCTTGCGACGCCATTTCCGTCCCGCGGCCGAGCACGAAATCGACCAGCCCTTTCACCACTGCCAGCCCGACCAGCCCGAGCAGGGAGGCCTGCATGACATTGATGTTCTGTTGAATGATGCCGGCGTCGACAATCCAGCGAATCGTCTGCGGGATGAAGACCGCCAAGCCATTGCTCAGCAATGCCAGCAGGTAGGCGCTGGCGGCGATGCGGCGATATTTTTTGAGGAACTTAAAACTGCGCAGGAGCGAACTGCTCGGCGCGCTCCTTTTGGGTAGGGGGCTGTCTAACGCGATTTTCGCCATAAGCGGCACGGCTGGCGCGGCGTTCTCCTTCTTGCAAGTGAGGTCCGCCCTTTACCATAGCGGTTTCCCCGCCGAACATAAAGCCTGAATCCAAGCAGTTCAGGTGGCCGCCGCTCGTTTGAATGCAGGGAGTGTATCGAAGTCGGTTGAATTTTGTTTCAACCGAAATGGATACACTGCCGCAAGCGCCCTTTTTCAAATGCAGGAATTTTCGGTACACTGGCTTCATCTTCGCTAATTGATTCGTCTTGGATAACATCATGCCCCCCCCCCCCCGCAGTTGTTGCGATGCGGAATCAATGTGATGGTCGCTATTCGGACCGCCTCCCGAGCGCTGTTCCTCTTGCTTGTCGCATTCTTGCCGCTGTCAATCGTTCGCGCGAACCCGGCCGTGGCCGCCTGCGGTTTGCCGGCGCAGGGAGTGATCACCCAAACCGTTACCTACACGCTCACCGCCGACTGCGTACAGACGGGCGAGATTGTCATCGGCAATGCGGTTCCTGACCTGGAAGTGACCATAAATGGCGGCGGATACACCATCACTGGCGGCGATCACTCTCTGATCATCGGCAGTGGCATACTGACGCTGAACAATGTAACGCTTGATGGCGAGGGCAAGAGCAGAACGGAACTTGTCTCCCAAGATGTTGTGAACGCCAACAATGTCACATTCACAAGAGCGCATTCGGGTCCCGCAGTGCTGGGGTCGCAGGCCAATCTGAACAATGTCCTCTTTGTCAACAATTATTCGCCCTATTACGCTTTGCGCGGGAACGGCAATGCGCTGCATGCCGGGCGGGGCGCTGTATTTACGCTGAACAATGCGGTCTTTCGCAACAATTACGGCAATGGCGGGGCGGCAGTGGTAAACATCGAGGCGACGTTGACGACGACCGGCTGCCTGACTCTGTCCGGCAATGTGCCCTACGACGTATATGAAGTAGACTATCCGTGGTTGGACTTCACTGCCGGGGCCTGGACTGACAGCAGCACCGGACCTTGCAGCGGCACGATCGGCAATGGCGATCAAGCCGTCATCCCGCCGCCGGCAATCATGTCCTGCGGCTTGCCCGCGCCCGGCAATCTGGACGTTTCGGCGACCTACAGCTTGACAGCCGATTGCGTCATCACGGGCGACAGCACGATTTCGGAGCATGTGAGCATTCGCATTGAGGGCAATGGGCACAGCATCCGGGCGAACCCGCCGAACCGCACCTACTACCTCGCCGCCACCGCCAGTTTGGATCTGCAAAATGTCGGCATGTCGGGACTGCGCTTGTTTAACTGGGGCGCGGTAACGGGGCATCGCCTCGGCATGGCGGACACAACTTCTGGCGGGATTGTCAACATGGGCGATATGCGTTTCACAAACTCGCTCTTTGAAGATATGACAACCACGGAAGCGGAAGCGGAATCCGTCCTGCGGGCTTGGAACCCTTACCAAAAAGGCTTCACCCGCTTCACCGATAGCACCTTCCGCAACAACCATGGCGGGGTCGGCGTCTTGCAAAACGCCGGCGCCACCATCGAACTCATCGACTGCGTCATGTTTATTAACAATACGCCGGCTAATTATGTCGGCACTGTGGACGACCAAAGCATCGATTGCAACTCGCCGGCGGTTGGTCCCTTTTTCCCCGCCGCGCCAAGCGCTTCATCTAAGCCTAGGACGTCTCAATGGAGCGCGATACCGAAGTTTGAAAACTGCGAGATCCGGCTGGGCGCGATTGGCCTCCTCTGCCGGCCGCGCGGGCAGCCGCCGGTCGCCGAAATCTGGCGGATACGCCCCAACCCCGAAGGCGATCACCTGCCAGCCGCAGGCACGTTCATCCTGGCAGTGAGCCAGCCGCAGGTGGAAGCGCTGGGCGAAGGGCTGGTCGCCTGCTCGCCCGATGGCCGCGTCGCCGTGCGCGTGGGCATGCCGGAAGCCGTGCGCCAGCTAATGGTATACAGCAAGCTGTACAAGCAGCTGCGCCCCTTCCCAGGCGCGCGCGATATTGTCGTCTCTAAAGGTCCTACATTTGAGGGCAAGGTGCATCATATCGTGCTGGATCATTCCCTGGACGGGCATGTGCTGGGCACTGTCGATACCTATGACGGGCTGCCCGCGGCCGAATGCGTCGAAGAAAGCGCGCCGAAGCCAGTCATCCATGCGCCCACCCCAGCGCCGGTCTACGTTCCATTCGTCCAGCCACAAACGCCGCAGCCAGACGGCTCCATCATCCATGTCGTGCGGCCAGGCGATACCATCAGCGCCATCGCCGTCGCCTATCGCGTACATCAACTCGATATCATCATGCTCAACCAGCTCGAGGACATGGGGCGCTGGATTTATCCCGGGCAGGAACTGCTCATCCGCGAGGCGGAGGCTTAATCCGCCTGTCAATAACGGCGCGGCAGCCAGACCGTCATTTCGCTGATGCCGCGGTTGTTCCAGGCGTAGTAGGGAATCAGCGTGATATCGAGATCCGCTTCCTGTTCGTTCCCCGCTTCCCGGTATAGGGCACTTGACCCGTTGCGCTCGGCGATGTGGCGGGCGACGCCCTTGATCGCCATGACGCCACCCAGCAAATCGTCTTCCCGGCTCGCGGTCAAGCACATATCATTCGGCGCGTAGACATCAAGAATTGAGACGTCATCAGGCAGGTCCAGGCCTTCGAGGCAATAGACGATCGGTCCTCGCATAACGGCGATGTGATTACGAATCTCCTCGGCTTTGGGATGCGCCTTGATCATGCGCGGCTTCATCGGCAGGCTCAACTCGATTACATCGCCCGCATTCCAGGTTCGCCTCACTTCCGCGTAGCTTGCGGACGTCAAAGGAGCAGCGCTCGGCTCGCCGTTGATGGACAGACTGGCGGCGCCGCACCAGCCCGGCACACGCAGCATCAGCGCGACTTCCCGCGCCGGCGCCTCGTCAATCGTGATGCGGACGATGTCATCCCAAGGGTAATCGGTCCCCTGCGTCAGCGCAAAAGCCGAGCCATCAGCCAAGCAGGTATTGACGCTGTTGCTGCTGTAAAGGTGCAGCCACAAGCCCTCGTCCGATGCGCTGTAAACCCAATTGTGCAGCAGGGCAATCGTGCGCGCGGTATTGGGCGGGCAACAGTAACAATACAAGAGATACCAGCGCTCATAGGTATCCTGACTCAAGAGCGGATGATTTTCGCCATACCAGCGCAGGGGATTGGTGTAGCAGAATTTGGTCCCATCCAGGCTCATGGACGAGAGCATGGAGTTGTAAAGCACAAGTTCGACGATATCGGCATATTTGGCTTCGCCCGAGAGATTCAGCAGGCGCCAATTCCACATGGCGTTGGCGATATTGGCGCAGGTTTCGTTATAAGCGGTGGCGTTGGGCAGCGAGTATTCGTAGCCGAAAGCCTCATGCACATCGTTGGCGCTGCCGCCAAATTCGGGACGTTCCGAGGCGCCATGATGCTGCGCTGAGGTGCCGCCGGTGATATACATTTTGCTGTTGACGGCATTGTCCCAGATGCGCTCCAAGCCGGCCAGCAGTTCTTCGTCGCCGGTTTCCGCCACGACATCGGTCGCGCCGCAATACAGATAGCCGGCGGTCACGGCATGGCCGACCGCGCGCGTCTCTTCGCGCAGCGGCACGCGCGCCTGATTCTGATCGCCGCCACCGGGCTGCGAGCCGCGCATATCGACGAAGCAAGCAGCCAGCTCAAGGTATTTTTTGTCCCCGGTCGCGCGATAAAGATCAACCGCGCCCATCGTATTTGACGGGTTGAAGCCGAAATGCGCCAGCGCTGGCGGGCGAGGCATGAAGAGGTCGTAGAGGTAATCGGCTTGCTTGATTGCGATTTCCAGAAAGTTGCGTTTGCCGGAGACGCGATGGTGGACGGATGCCGCCGTCAGCAGGTGACCCATGTTGTAAAGCTCGTGGTCGCGATGGTTGGTCCAATATTCCTTGCCGTCCAGCTGCATCGGCGTGCTGATATAGCCGCTGTCTTCCTGCGCCGCCGCGACTGCTTCAATCAGGGGATCCAAATGGTCGAGGATGGACTGCTCTTTGGTGAGGCTATAGACGTGCGCGCAAGCCTCCATGTATTTATAGCAATCGCCATCGCTCCACATCGTGCCCTTGCGCTCGCCTTCAGCCAAGCCGGCGGCGATGTGGAAATTGCTGAAGACGGCGCCGTTTTCCGGTTCATCGAGGGCCGCCCGCATGCTCGGCAATATCGTCTCGCGGCATAGCTGATGCAGGCGACCCCAAAAGCCGTCATGCCATTTGACGGCGTCATGTTCGAGCGGGCTGAGCTTTTGATACTTCGACATGGTTTGCATGAATTCCGTATGCCCTTTCATTCTACGAATTCCAACTGGAGCTTGATTGCTATTTGAACCTGGCTTGTCATCCAGCTATGATTATGCATATTCTAACAGGCGATGTTCAAGGAAAGCCGAATGAGACTTGGCTGGTCGGTACTTTGTAGAGAGTTTGAAAAGCACGAAGGCGGTATGCTCACGCTGCATAACGTATTTGCCGATGCAAAGGTTGACATTAATGCGGCCGCGCCGCCTCCACTCGAAGTCACACTGGATCCAGCGGTCATCCTAATATCATATTGGTTCACAGAGTCTGACCTGGACAAGCCCAGGTATCCCGCGGTTCTGCGTGTATTGGCGCCCGAAGACAATCATATTCTGGCTGAATGGAATTTCGCCATCGATTTCATGTATAGCGGCAGCAGTCTCACGGTATTTCACTTCAGCGATATGATTTTTGTCGGCGCTGGTCTTTATGAATTTCATATTGAAGTCCCGCAGTTTGGCGAGTGGAATATCATGTCTCAGAATAGCCTTTACCTTGGCGATTAGGTATAATGAGAGAGAAGCGAAAGGTAAATAAGCATCATGAAGTCAAACTGGTCTGTCACTAACAACACGCCAATATTTGAATATGAGGTGTCCTCCAAAGGCATCCGCCACATACGGACCACGTATCCCGACAAAAGGGCTAAAACCGACCCCAAGCGGCGCAGAGGCGACGACAAGCCCAAGAAATCGGAGTAGCGCGCTCGGAAAGCGATCGCCGAATTCGCCGCATGCAACCCACTCAATTCGGCTTGAACGCGCGCGCTCTAGCTGGCGAAGGTTGCGTCTTGTCATTCTCCTCTCCTGCTTCCGCGAGATCGCCTCGCGCATAGGGTTCCCTACTTGTACCCCGTAAACACCACGCCCTGTATAAAATGCTTCTGCGCAAAGAAGAAAACGACGATCAGCGGCAGCATGACGACAAGGGAGACCGCCATCAGCGAATTCCATTCGGTGCCAAAGGTGCCCTGGAAAAAGCGCAAGCCCAGCGCCAGCGTATATTTGTCCTGGTCGAGCAGGAAGATCAGCGGGCGGAAGAAATCGTTCCAATGAAACTGAAATGAAAAGATAGCCACCGCGCCGAGCACCGGCTTGGACATCGGCAAGGTGATGCGCCAAAAGACGCCAAAGCGCGAACAGCCGTCGATCACCGCCGCTTGGTCCAACTCGCGCGAGTGGGTCAGGAAGTATTGCCGCAAGAGAAATATGTAGAAGGGATTGCCGAACCAGGAGGGCAGGATCAGGGGCCAGAAGGTGTCGATCATGCCGAGATGGCGGAAGACGATAAACTCGGGTATGAGCGTGACCTGCCGCGGCAGCATCATCGTCGCCAGCACCACGATGAAAAGCACGTTTCGCCCGCGCCAGCGCAGACGCGAGAAGGCGTAAGCCACGATCGACGAAACGATTAACTCGCCCAGCAGGCACAAAACCACAATGAAGCTGGTATTGGCGAAGTAGAGGTCAAAAGGCAATTGGCTCAGGGCGTCGGGATAATTGGACCAGACGATCTTCTGCGGCCAGAACTCGGGCGGGAAGCGAAAGACATGCGAAAGCGGCTTCAGCGAGGTCGAGATCATCCATTGCAGGGGCAGCAAAACGACGATCGAGCCCAAACCGAGCATCAGGTAGACGATTATCTTGCTGATGATCTGCCGCATGTTCAAGCCCGCGCCTTTGCTGCTCATCAGTTGTCCTCGTCCGATTCCGCTTCGTAAAAGACCCAGAACTTCGCCGTGGCGAATAAGACCAATGTCAGCAGCAGGATGGCGATGAAGAAGACCCATGCCAGCGCCGAGGCGTAACCCATCTTGAAGTTCTGGAAAGCTTGGCGATAGAGATACAGCAGATAAAACAAAGAGGCGTTGGCGGGCCCGCCATCGGTCATGATGAAGGTCTCGGTGAAGATCTGCATGGTGAAGATTACGCCGGTGATCAACTGGAAGAAGATGGTGGGGCTAAGCATCGGCAGGGTGATGCGGAAGATGCGCTGCCACCAGTTGGCGCCGTCAATCTCAGCCGCCTCATACAGGTCGGTCGGAATCGCCTGCAAACCGGCCAGGTAAATGATCATGCCGCCGCCGACGCTCCAAAGGCGCATGATGACAAATGCCGGCAGCACCCAGATCTTGCTGCCCAGCCAAGCCGGTCCCTCGATGCCGAAGACGCGCAGCGCCGTATTCAGCAAGCCGAAATCGCTGGAGAAGATCCACTGCCAGAGGATCGCCACCGCCACGCCAGACAGGATAGCCGGAAGATAGTAGATGGTACGGAAGACCGAGAGACCGCGGATATTGGTGTTGAGCAGCATGGCGATCGTCAATCCAAAGACGATGTTCAACGGGATGGAGGCCAGCGAAAAGATCACGGTGATCTTCAATGAGTGCATCGGCAGCGGGTCGGTGAAAAATAGCTTGTGATAATTCGCCAAGCCGACGTATTCCGGTGGCGTGAGGATATTCCATTCAAAGAAGGAGAGCGCCAACGAAGCCACCATCGGGAAAGCCGTGAGCAGGAGAAAGCCGGCCACCCAAGGCGATACCATCGCCCAAGCCAGCACCGTCTCGCCGCGTTGATAGGTGATGTTCAGGCGGGTGAAGCCGCTCTGTTTTTTGGCGAATTGGGCGAGGCTCATTGAAGAACCAACCCCCCTCTAAATCTCCCCCCATTGCAATGGGGGGAGACGTAGTATTCGCTGAGCCAAAGAACTGTAATCACCGATCAACTCAATTGCGCGAACTTCATAAACCGACACGCAGTTTGAATTAGCCCCCTCTCCATCGCGATGGGGAGGGGGTTGGGGGAGGGGTTGAAGTTGCTAGCCAGAGCGCCATTGACCTTCCTTGATTAGCGGATTGACCTGGCGCACGATTTCGTCGCAGACCACCTTGGCATCGCGCTCCTCGCCGATCATCAGCAGGTCAATCTGCGCTTGCATAATCTGCGTGATCTCGCCGAAATTCGTCAGCACCGGGTCGGGCGCGACGAAGTGCCGGGCAGCATCCAGCATGACGTGCTTGTTGGCTGGCGGCAGAGGATCAGTGACGAACCACTTCTCCTGCTCGGCGAAAGACGTGCCTTGCAAGCCGCCTTCGCGAATGATGGTTTCCATCGCCGGACCGTTGAAGAATTTCAGCAGATTCCAGGCGCATTCCGGCGCCTCTGTCGTCTTCGGCACGACCAGCGGATAGTAGTAGACGTAATTGGCGCGGCCCCCAGGACCAGCCGGGTAATGCCCAAGCGCCACGTTAAAGTCGACTTCGCGGAAATTGGGGAAAGCCCAACTGCCGCTGTAGAACATGGCGAGTTGCCCGGTCTGCAGCAGCGCGGTTGTGCCCATCGCCATCGCTTCCGGGCGCGGGGCGAAGCCGTGCTCCCAGCGCAGATCGGCGTAAAATTGCAAGCCTTCGACAGCGCCCGCTTCATTCAGCGTGCATTCGGTCGGGTAGAAAGGATCGTCCACCAACTGTCCGCCGAAGATGCGCACCCAAGTCTGCCAGACCTTGTCCCAGCCGGTGACATCGCAGGCGTACTGCGTGGTGCGATTGCCGTCGCGCTTGGTCAACTTCTCGCAGGAGCTGAAGAAGTCGTCGACCGTCCATTCGGGGTCGTCCCATTGGGCGGTGGGCATCATGGCGCCGGCTTCTTCGAACAGGTCCGCATTATAGAATATGGCAATGGAAGCGACGTTATCGGGCATGCCGTAAATGCCGCCTTCATGCGTGTAAGCTTCGATCGCCAGGTCGGGGAATTGACTCAGGTCGTAGTCGTCCGCGTCGACATAGGGCTTGAGATCAAGCAGCAGATCATCAGCCAGGAACTGCGGCAGCAGACCGATTTCGATGATGAAGACATCGGGCGGAATGCCGGCGGCCAGGCTGGTGAAGAGCTTGTCGTTATAGCCCGAAGCAGGACCGCCCGGCACCGAAGTGAAATTCAGCTTGCAGCCCGGATAGGCGTCGTCAAATGGCGCCAGCGCCTTTTCGCGGATGCCGATCAAGGGCGGACCATCCCAGAAGAAGATGGTGACTTCCCGCTCGTCCTGCGCCAAGACCCCGCCGACGCCCGGTATGGTGTAAACGCCGGCCGCGATCGAACTCATGCCCGTCAGGCGCAGAAAGTCGCGCCGGCTCATGTTTAACTTCTTTGACATCTTGCACTCTCCTTTGGTACTGATAAGTCAAACGGTAGCGAACTACTCCGTTATCTGCCGGTACAGATAACTGCTTGCAAGGGCTTTCCGCCATAGTCCCTCCCGATACATTTGCCTGGCGCGCTCAGCCCGACGACTGATTCCACGCAGCCAAAGTTCGATGCATTGTATTTTGCAAATGCTTCCGCAGCGCGCCTTGCGTCTTCGAAACATCGCGTTCAATCAAGACATCCAGTATCTCCAGGTGCTCGGGCAAGGCATCGACTTTGCCCTTGGGCTGCAGCGTGGCGACAATTTGATGCGCCCAGTTGATCAGGTCGCGCAACTGTCCCATGATGCTGATCAGCAGCGGATTATCCGAATGGCTGACGATCAGATCATGCAAGAGATTATCGCATTCGACCAGCAACGCCAAATCGCCGGTCCGCTGATAGTGCTCGCCACCAGCGACATAAGCCGTCCGCGCGTCCAGGATAGCCTGCAAAGGAATGCGCTTGACAGCCAAGGTTACCGCCAGGCATTCCAGCGCGATGCGGACCTCCATCGTCTGCTGGAAACGGGCTTGGTCAAATTCTTCAACATAAACGCCGCGGCGGGGGGCGACCTTTAGAAAACCCAAGCCATCCAATTGGCGAACGGCATCGCGCACCGGCATCGTGCTGACATGCAGGCGCTCGGCAATATCCTCAATGGTGAGGCGCTGCCCGGGCGCCAGGTCGCCGTTCATGATTTCGCGCTTCAATTGCGTCTCAATCTTCTGACTAAGCGATGTCGTATCCAGCATCGATGTTATGGTCCCAAAGGCAAATGGCGAATCAGATTTGAAATCTGATATCTAATATATCAGCACGCCCACAAAAATGCAAGTCGTCACATACCATAAACCGCGCAAAAAGACCAAAGCAACCAGCGTCCGTCCAGCCAAAGCTGTGATAGAATCCGCCGCAGGTGGGAAGCACAGGGGATTGGGCCGCCTCATAGTGTTAGGTAGAGAGGCGCCCCCAAGAGGCAAATGAGATGCCACAAATCATCGTCATCGGCAGCGGCGTCATCGGCTTGAGCGCCGCTCGGGCGCTGCAACTGGCTGGATGCGAAGTCCGCATTGTCACGCGCGAAATGCCCCTTTCCACCACGTCGGTCGCTGCCGGCGCCGTCTGGTCGGGCTCGGACCTTGAGGGGCGCAGTCGGAATTGGGCGGCGGCGACGCTCGACCGCTTCCTGCCCCTCGCCAGAGAAGCAAACAGCGGCGTTACGCTGCAGCGGATGCGCGAGGTATACGCCGAAGAGGTCGCCGATCCCTGGTATCGCGACCGCCTGCCCTTCTTCCAGCGGCTCTCCAAACATGAACTTCGCGGCGGATTGATCGATGGTTACCTGATGGACACGCCTATGGTCGCCCCGCCAATTTATTTGCGGCGACTGCATGAACAGTTTCTCGCGGACGGCGGACAACTGGAGACGCGGAGCGTGGCGACCCTGGCTGAGCTCGCGGGCGAGGCGTCCCTGCTGGTCAATTGCAGCGGCGTCGGCGCCAGAGAATTGGCGCATGACGAGGCGGTTTATCCCCTGCGCGGTCAGACGATGCTGCTCGAGGCGGCGGGCATCCGCGTCGGTTATATGGACAACAGCGCCATCGATCATATCTTCCCGCGCGCTGATGGCGTGCTCATCGGCGGCGTCAAAGTCAAAGGCGATTGGAATCGCCAGCTTGACCCGCAGATTGCAGCCGACATCCTGGAGCGCTGCGCGAAGATCGAAAAGCGCTTGGCCAACGCGACCGTCTTAAGCGAATTCGTCGGCTTGCGCCCGGGCCGCGATGAGGTTCGCCTTGAATTGGAGCGGCTCGACGATGGCAGCCCGGTCATCCACAATTACGGCCACGCCGCGGTCGGTTACACGCTATCCTGGGGCTGCGCCGAAGCGGTCGTGGCATTGGCAAGAGAGGCAGAGGCGCTATGACGCGACGGAACATCTCATCAGGCACGGATTATGAAGCGATCGCCGGGTATTCGCGCGCGGCGCGCCTGGGCAATGTCGTGCATGTCTCGGGCACGACCGCGACTGACGGCGCGAACACGATCGTCGGCATCGGCGACAGCGCCGCCCAAACCGATTTCATCATCCGCAAGATCGAGCGCGCCCTGAACGAAGCCGGCGCCCAGCTCAGCGATGTCGTGCGGACGCGCGTCTATCTCGCGCCAGGCGCCGACTGGGAAGCGGTCGCGCGCGCGCATGGCAAGCGCTTCGGCGAGATCCGCCCAGCCAACACCCTGCTCTACGTCCACGCCCTGGTCGGCGATGAATACCTGGTGGAGATGGAAGCCGAAGCCATCATCGCCGCCGCTGAAAAATGAAATTCAGTCTGCGATTCAATAACGACTTGCCGGTCAGCGATTATGTGCGTTATGCGCGGGCGGCAGAGGCGGCCGGCTTCGATCAATTCTGGGTGAGCAACGATCTCTTCCTGCGCAGCGCCCCGGTCATCCTCAGCGCTGTCGCCATGGCCACCGAGCGCATCGAAATCGGCAGCTGCATTCTCAACCCTTTCACCATTCATCCAGCCGAGATCGCGATGTTCGCCGCCACCCTGGACGAGCTTTCGGGCGGGCGCTTTAACCTGGGCATTTCCAGCGGCGCCGAGGACTTCATGCGCTGGCTGGGCTTGGAATACCGGCAGCCGCGCAGTCGCGTATTGGAAGCGATCGCCGCCATCAACAAGCTGACATCGAATGAGAACGGGGCGGCGGACGGCGCCGTCTTGAAGTGGACCGAAGAAGCCTGGCTGCGCTTCCGGTCAAAGCGGCGCGTGCCGATTTATCTGGGGGCGATGAGCCCCAAAATGCTGGAGGCGATTGGCGCGGTCGCCGATGGCGGCTTGCCCTTGCTCTTCCCGCCGGAGCATTACGCCAATGTGCTGCCTTATGTGAAGCGTGGGCTGGCGCGCTCTGGGCGCAGGCTCAGCGACATTGATCTGGCAGCTTGCATCTGGTGCTCGGTTTCGGACGATCAAGCGGAAGCCGAAGCGATGCTCGCCGACAAGATCGCGTATTACGGTCACGCGATGAGCGCGACACTGCTGGAGCAGCTTGGGCTCAGCCGAGCGGACTTTGCGCCCATTCGCCGAGCCTGGCATATCGATGGCGACCAGGAAAGGGCGCGGCGGATGGTGACGCCGCAAATGCTGCGCATCGGCATCGCCGGCACAAGCGACTGCCTGCTGCAACGTCTCAAGGCTCTGGCTGCGCTCGGCGTCCGCCATATCAGCTTTGGTCCGCCTTTGGGTCCCGACATTTTGGCTGCTATCGAGGCGATTGGCCGCCGCGTCATGCCGCAGTTCGCGCCAGACTGACTTGCCAGCCCGCGCCCCTACTGTAAACTACAGCATTGATGCAACTCGCCGACGGCGCATCCACAATGGATAGCGCCTGGCTTAGTCTTGTCGTAAGATGAAGAAATATGCGCTGCGCCGACATGGAAAGGCCCAATTGATGCGCCGCCTCGCCATCTTCGTTTCTATATTCCTGCTGAGCCTCAGCCCGGCTTCCCAGGCGGAGGAGGACTCGGTTCCCAAATGCACTGATACGGAGTTCGCGCAATTCTTCAACATGATCGTCGCGCATCAGACGGAATTTGACAGCGCCATCACGAGCGCCAACATGCTGAACCGCGTCAGCCGCGCGCAGATGGAGCGCCGCGAAGGCTACCAGGCCGACTTGCCGCTTTGCGCGGATGCGATTGCGATACAGCGCCTCTTGATCCAGCTCGGTGGCGATGCGCTTGGGCGCGCCGCCCTCGATTTGGCTGATTTGCCCGCGGACGACAATCCCTACCTGCGGCGCCTCCCCAGCGATCAGTCGCAGATTGAGGGCTTGCTCTCAACCATGATTGCCATTGACCGCTCCGATGCCAAGCCGGCGCAAGAGCGCGAACTGGCTGCTTGCGAGCGGGACGATTGGAGGCCGCTCGATGACGCGGCCGCGGCGGTGCTGGACGCAACCGGTTCGACCAGCGATGCGAGCAGCCCGGCGGAGGCGCTAATCGAGATTGACCGGCTCCTGCTATGGCGTGAAACCAACATACCGAGCCTGCCGGAATGCGCCGAATCCATCGGCTTGATACAAGCCTTGAGCGCAGCCGCGACTGATGCCGCCGCTTATCAAGCCTTCACTTACGGCGGCGTGTCTCCCGAGCGGAATCCTTTTCCACCGCTGCTTGAGAAAAGCATCGCGATTGTGACAGACTGGCGCGAAACGTTTCCCCAGGCCGCGTCAAACCGCGGCGCTTACATCGACAAACCGCTGCCGGCCTGCCCGCCGGCAGAGCTTTTGGGCGCGTTCAGCGAGCTTCAGGCGGAATACGCCGATTTAATCGAGCGCGCCGATGCGGCGGAATCCAGCGCCGATCTGCTTGACTTTGGCGCGGCGCAGGTCGCCTTTCGCGCTAGGCGTCTGGCGGAATTGCCCCACTGCGCGGAAGGCTTTGAATTAAGGTGGTGGGCTGCGGAGGCGCTGGCTGACGCCGCCCTGCGAAGCGCCATTGCGCTTGGCGCGCCGGCTTCGATTGGAGCCGGGCGAGAAGCCAGGATGAATCTCAACGCAGCGCGCGCGGCGTCCAGTTGGGGCACACTGGATAGGGCGTCGGGGCAGGCGGAAACAGCCACAACCCCCAGCCGTAATAGCGGGTCTTTCGCGCTGGCGCCAAGATGCGGCGACGGCGATCACATCTTCCTCTTTACTTACCTGCTTCCTGAATTCTGGCAACTCACCGATGCCGCCCTGATGCTAACGCAGCCGGAAGAAGCCGCCGGCTTTATCGACCGCTCATACGCGTTTCGCCAACTGCTTTGGTCCTATCTGCCACGCTGCGACGACGCGCTCGAAATGGGCTTGCTTATGCGAGCGGTCGCGGCAGACGCCGCCGCCATGATCGCGCTGGAACTGGCTGGAGCAGCGGTCGCGGACGATCCCTACCTGCCCAGGATGGCGGGCGATCTCAAGCGCTTATTCGAACAGACCGAGCAATTCAACGCGAGTTGCAGCGGCATCAATGGCGCGACGTCGACCTATTATGTGGTCGCCGAGAACATCGCCAACATCCGATCCTGCGCTTCCACCAGCTGCGCGATCGCCACCACTGCCTATCGCGGGCAGAGGCTGGATGTGGTGGATGACCAGAGCAATTGGTACGAGATCGTATTGCCGAGCTGCGAGACTGCCTTCATCGCCGGCTTCCTGGCGAGCAAGACGCCGCCCACGCGTTAGCGATCAAGGCTTTATCCCGCCAAGATCCGGCTCATCTCCGCCAGCGCCGCGCCCAACTCGATGTTTCGATTGGTGCCGCTGCCGCCACCGATATGCGGGCACAAGATCACATTGTCCAGCGCGCAGAGCGGGCTTTCAGCCGGCAGCGGCTCATAAGTGAAGACATCCAACCCGGCGCCGGCGATGCGGTTATCGCTCAGAGCTTCAATCATGGCGTCTTCGTCGATGATGCCGCCGCGGGCGATATTCACGATATATGCGCTTTCTTTCATCAGCGCGATCTGCTCAGCGCCGATCATGCCTTCGGTCTCGGGCGTATGCGGCGTCGCCACGCAGACATAATCGCTCTCCGCCAGCAGCTCGTCGAGATCGGCATAGGTCGCGTCGAAGACCGACTCGAGCTCGGCTGAGAGCGGACTGCGCTTGTAATAGAGATTGCGCATGCCCATGACGCTGGCCCGCCGCGCCAGCTCGCAGCCAATCTCGCCCATGCCGATGATGCCCAAGGTCTTGCCGACCACCTCATGCACGCGCGTATTGTGCATCCAGTGGAAAGCGATCTTGCGCTCGGCGGTGATTTCGGGCTTTAGGCCGCGATAGCGATAAGCGCCCAGCGCCACCGATTCGTTGGAGACGACAAGGTCTTTGCTAAGCGCCAGGATCAAGGTCAGCGCCAATTCAGCCACACAATTGGGCCCCTTGCGCGGCACGCAAGCGAAATCCAGATCGCGCGCGCGGACGGCAGCGACATCAATGTTGCTGTAGCTGCGCCCCAACTTCAGCACGGCGCTCAGGTTCGGCAGCGCATTCAGCAGCGTTTCATCAACGGCAGCCGCGCCCGCGATTATGCCGACGATATCGCCGCTCGCCAGCGCCAGCGCGTCAGCTGAATCATCTGTACACAACACCGTCAAATCGGGATAGTCCGCCGCCAGATCAGCCGCCGCCGCTTCATAACCCGCGTCCGCCATCAGTATGGTCTTTTTCATTTCACCCGCCTCTTTTTTGATCTGCCTCTGGAACCAGTCGCCATTGTACCAGACTCGCGCATTGCCGTACTAGCAGACAAGCCTTGCCGGGGCGTATCGTTCGTGTTTTTCACCATTAATGAGGGCGTAGGGACGTCTCGCTTGACGACGTTGTGGCTAGACGATTACGCTGCCCATCACATTCGCCGCGTCCGCGAATCGGTCTGATTTGTCATTCCCAGAGCAATATGTTACATTCTCCCCCGTTCAAGATTGTCGACAATGTCGTCGACTTGGGACATCTAAGCGGCGGTATGGCAGGGGGCGTCCGCATCCGCCGCGGATACGCTCAATGAGGAGAAATCTATGGGATTAGCAACCAACGCCGATCAATTGGTGGAGATGGCTGTGGTCGGCTACGTCAGCCAGCCCACCGTGCGCGGGTATATCCCGCACGCTTCGGGCGAGGCGATGATCTTGCCCGGCATGTCCGGCTTCATTTACGGCGTCCGCGTCGGCGATAGCGCATTCGATTATGCCGCCGACCATCTGGAACCGGGCGCCTCCATCGCCCACCCCGATCTCGATGCCGATTACGCGATGCACTATCTGACCTGCATGGGCAATCAAGCCTTCTTGATGAGCGGGCTGGCGCAGGGGACCGAGGGCATCGTCACCGGCGAGCACGCGCGGCTGCTGGTCGATTTCCCGCCGGAAGCGGCCGACCTAATCAACGTAGGCGACGCCGTGCAAATCCGCACCAAGGGGCAAGGCTTGCAGCTGACCGACTATCCGCATATCACCCTGAAGAAGTGCAGCCCACGGCTCATCGAGAGCCTGCCGATTGAAGCGCTTGACGAGCGCCGGATCCGCGTGCCAGTGACGATGGAGCTGCCAATCCGCATTATGGGCTCGGGCGCGGAGCTCAACCCCGACTTCGTCGACCAGGACTTGATGTCTGGCGACCGCGCCTTAATGGCCGAGCTCGGCATTGACCAGATGCGCCTGGGCGATCTCGTTGTCGTCAACCATGCCGATCACCGTTATGGACGCGGCTACAAACCGGGCGCCGTCACCATCGGGCTCTGCATCCACGGCGACTCGGTGATGACCGGGCACGGACCGGGCATCCTCACGCTGATGACCTGCGATGAACCTTGCATTGAGTGGGTAATCGACCCGGAAGCCAATATCGCCAATTATCTGAATATACGAGAGGCATCATGAGCGCAAAAAACAACGCGGATCAAGTCGTCAGCGTATCGGTTCAAGGAGTGATTACGCCGCCGCGCATGCCGCCGCTGCCAGCCATGCCCTACTCGCTCGCGGCTGATGGCAGTCCCTTCTTGTTGCCCGCTTACGGCAGCATCGTCTATAACGTCTCCGTTGGCGATTCCGCTTACGGCTGGCTGGCTGACTGTGTGCATCCGGGCGTCAGCGTCATGATGGGCGAAGCCACCGGCAACCGCGGGCTCAATGTGCTCTCCTGCGTCGGCAATACCGCCATCGTCATGACCGGCAACAGCCAACGCGCGCGCGGCGCCGTCACCGGCAAGACCGGGCGCTTCTCCGAGCATGTCATCATCCACTTCGAGTCGGACGTGCTTGAGCAGCTCGCCATCGGCGACAAGATTGTAATCAAAGCCAAGGGCGTCGGCATGAAATTCGATGACCATCCGGACGTGATGCTCAAGGGCTGCTCGCCGGAGCTGGTCGAGGCGCTGGAAGTGACGACCAATAGCGACGGCAAGCTGTCTGTGCCGGTTGTGGCGGCTGTGCCCCCGCATCTGCTGGGCGCTGGCGCCGGCTTGGTCAGCGATGGCGGCTCAATCCACATCCAAACAGCGGACAGCGGCGCGGTCAAGGAAGCCGGGCTGGATAATCTGCGGCTGGGCGATGTGGTCGCATTGACCGATTACGACAGCAGTTGGAATCACGGTTATTTGCGGAACGCGGTGGGCATCGGCGTGGTCGCGCAAGGCGACAGCCCGCGCGCCGGTTATGGACCGGGGCTGACGCTGATCATGACCTCGGCCAGCGGCGACATCGCGCCGATGATCACGCCGGGCGTGAATCTGAAGGAGCTGCTTCTGTAAGGCGATCAGCGAACAGGCGGGCGACCTGATAGGTCGCCCCTACACGGTCAGGACTTCTAGAAAACTGTAGGGGCGACTCATTGAGTCGCCCGTAGTGTCAGATTAAGTTTTAGGAATAAGATACTATGTCCTACATCAAACACATGGCATATGCGGTGAAGAGCGTGGACGAGACGCTGCGGCGCTATCAGACACTGCTCGGCATCGGGCATGACGCGCGCGTCGTCGTCGCCGAGAAGTCGCGCATCAAGGTGGCGATTTTCAATGTCGGCGATGTCGAATACCAGTTGAACGAATCGCTGGACGCCGACGGTCGCTTCAGCCAGTGGATCGCCGATCGCGGCACGGAGGGCCTGCATCATATCTGCTACGCGGTCGAGGATATCGATGCCGCGCTGGAGTCGGCGCTGGAGGAAGGCGGCACGCTGAAATTATGCAGCGTCTGCAATGTCTTTGGCAGTCACCCGCATCCCGAGGGCTATGTCGCTTTTCTGGAGGAGGAGACCGGCGGCATCGAGCTTGAGTTGATGCAGGTCTATACGCCGGAAGAGCTGGAGCAATACAAGTCCATCCGCGGGATCTAAGATCATGCCCATTGAAATGATCCGCGTTGATGTCGATGCGCTGGAGGCTTTCGTCCAACGCGCCTTTCTCGCCATGGGGCTAAGCCAGCGCGAAGCCGGCATCTGCGCCGCGGGATTGATGGGGAGCGAGCTGCGCTGCTTGCCCGGGCAGGGGCAGGGCGTCGCCCGCTTGACCGGCTACTACGACCGCATCACGAAGGGCTTGTACCAACCCGGCACGGCGATCGCAATCATCAAGGAATCGCCCGCCCTGGCGCTGATTGACGCCAACATGGTGATGGGCTCGGTGGTCGGGCAAGAGGCGATGGAACTGGCTGTGGAAAAAGCTAAGACCTGCGGCATCGGCGCCGCCTTCGTCTTCAACAGCACCCACTTTGGCTCATCCGGCTTTCACGCGCGGCGGGCGCTGGAAGACGACTGCATCGGCATCGCCATCACCAACGCCGGCGCGGAGATGGCGCCCTGGGGCGGGCGCGAGCCGCGCGTCGGCACCAACCCCTGGGGCTTGGCGGCGCCAACCGGCGGCGACTTCCCGGTCGCGCTAGATATTGCGCTGACCACCGCTGGCAAGGGCATGATGCGCTGGCATGAACGTGAAGGAAAAGCGATGCCGCGCGATTGGGCGCTGACGCCGGCGGGTGAGGAAACTGACGATCCGACCGCGGCGATGACTGGCGCGCTGCTGGGCATCGGCGAGTACAAGGGCTATGGGCTTTCGCTCTTCACCGATGTGCTGACCGGCGTCATCACTGGCGGCGGCTTTGGCTTAGCGCCGTTTCACGATCGCTCGATCGCCAAGCTGGATGTGGCGCATACTTTCATCGCCATCGACATCGCCTTTTTCATGCCGGTCGCCGAATTCAAGGCGCGCATGGATGCCTTCATCGCCGAGATTAAATCAAGCGCCCGGCGGCCTGGCTTCGACGAGATTCTTGTGCCCGGCGAGATCGACCACCGGCGCGAGACCGCCTACCGGCGCGACGGCGCGCAGCTTGACGCTGACGTCTACGAAAGCCTGCGCCGATTAGCGGAAACGCTGGGGATTGAGTTTGGAATCTAGCGCAGGTCCGTCCTGCCCAAAGCATCCGGGAGAAGGCTAGCCGCGTTTGATGAAGATTTTGCCAAGTGTATCCGATTGACATTTATACTCTAGGCCTGATGATTCAAACCTTTGCAGTTACTACACTATAATAGTATTATAATGCTTGAAATGATTTGAAAATGTGAGGAGGCGCAATGGATGAGTCCCAGTTGGATGAACGCTTGAGTGCATTCGAGAAAAGGCAGCAACTGTTTATCAGCCAGCGCCTTGAATATCACTCAAAGGCCTCAAACAAGAAAATCGAGGATGTCCGAATCGAGCTAAAGAAAGACATAGCAGGCGTTCGAGAGGCTTCTGAGACTGCGCACAAAGAGATTATCGAACGGCTAGAGCGGATCGAATCTCGATTAGGCTAATTGCAGTTGCCTTTTCACACAGTATCGCCATTGGGTAATGTCCAGGCGAGTATGCTGTGTCCGGCTTCGCGACAGGGAGAGCGGGGAGGAACATAACAGTAAATGCTATTGCCCTTCTCGCAGTAAAGCCCCGCTTCTCGGCGGGGTTCTGTTTTCTGCAATAATGGTCTTGGTATATTGGCCCCTTTGCAATCATGAAGGGTTCAGGGAGAGATTAAACAACACCATGAACACGCCAAAATCACTCGCCCGCCCACTCGCGCAGCGCGTCGCCGGGCTCGCCGATCCACGTCAACCAGCCGCCGCGACGCCCGACCTGCCCGCTTCCGTGATCGAAGCAGCGACATCGGCTCTCGATCGCGGCGAAACCCATTACACCGACCGCCCCGGCATCCCCGAGTTCCGCGCCTGGGTCGCCGATCACCTGCGCGAGCGCTTTAATGTGAGCGTCGATCCGGCTGAAGTTACGATCACCTGCGGCTCAACCGAAGCGCGTTACGTCTGCATGACGCTGCTGGCGGAAGCTGGCGGCAGTGTGCTCTGTCCGGGCGACAGCGGGCCGATCCGCGGCGCTTTGCATCTCGTCGGCGCGTCGGTCGTCGATTCGATACAAGACGGCATCAGCCTGCTTTACATTACACCCGATGTCTATCGCGAAACCAGCGTAGAACTGCTGCAGCGCGCGGAAGAAACGGACTGGTGGATCGTCTACGATCTCAGCTTCGCCAAGACGGATCCGCCCTTTCATCCGGCGCAGAATCCAAAGCTGGCTTCCCGCGTGATCACGATTAACTCTTTGTCGGATCAGCTGGCCGGCTGGCGGCTGGGCTGGATGGCTGGCTCGGAAATGGCGCTGCGGCTGCGCGCGGGCAAGCAAGCCATCACCATCTGCACAACCGCCGTCTCGCAGTGGGCGGGGCTGGAATGGCTGAGGTCAGCAGAATGACCATTCAAGCGAATCCCAACATCCCCGACGAAGTCCGCGCCGTCGCTGCTGACGGGACGCAACTGCGCTACGCCCTGATGGGGATGGCGCGCGCAATGGACAACGTCATCGCCTTGGGGCGCGGCGACCCCGACCTGGATACGCCGCCGCACATTGTCGCGGCAGCCAAAGCCGCTATCCGCGCTGGGCGCAGCGGTCCGACGCCGGTCAAGGGCATGGAGGAGCTGCGCGCCGCCATCGCCGAGCACATGCACGAGGTCAACGGTCTGCCTGTCGCCGCCGACAATGTGATGGTCACCACCGGCGGGCAAGAAGGGCTCTTCCTGGCGATACAGGCGCTGATCGACCCGGGCGATGAAATCCTGGTGCCCGATCCCCGTTACAGCTCGTATGACGATGCGATCAGTCGCGCCGGTGGCGTCATGGTTTCCGTGCCTACCAATCGCGATGATGCTTTCAATCTGGAAGCGGAAGCGGTCGAAGCCGCGATTACGCCGGCGAGCAAGGCGCTGCTCATCGTCACGCCGAGCAATCCAACCGCTGGCATCGTCACCGAAGATCGGCTGCGCGCCATCGCCGATGTCGCCATCCGCCACAACCTGATCATCATCGTTGATGAAATCTACGGCAAGATCGTCTACCCGCCCTGGCGGCATTTCAGCATTGGGTCGCTGCCCGGCATGGCCGAGCGCACGATTACGCTGGACGCCTTCTCCAAGACCTACGCCATGACCGGCTGGCGCTGTGGTTACGCCGCCGCGCCGGCGGATGTCATCGACGCGATGGCGCGCATCAAGCAGGTTACCACCGGTCCGGTCGCCACCGTTTCGCAGTGGGCGGGCTTGGCTGCCATCAGCGGGCCGCAAGACTGCGTCGCCGATTATCTCAAGATTTACAGCGAGCGGCGCGCGGTCTTGCTGGATGGCTTGGATCGCATGGGCTTCGCTTATGGCGAGCCTCGCGGCGGTTTATTCGTCTGGGCGGATTGCTCGGCGACGGGCATCCACGCGACCGAACTGTCTTACCTGCTGCTGAAGGAGGGGCGAGTGCTCGTCTTCCCGGGAACCGCCTTCGGCGAGCGCTGGCGGGAATATGTGCGCATCACCATGCTTGAGCCAATCGACACTTTGCGCGAAGCGGTCGAACGCATGCTGCCGGTGCTAGCGCGTTACGGGCTGTGAAATTGATGGTCCTACGACATTCCCGGTCCCGTTAACAGCGGCTCCGCAGGGGCTTTTCGCGGTATAGTCCGCTGGCCTATAGCGTGGCTGCAGGGCGAGACAAGTCTCGCCTCTACAGTTTTCGACAACGGCGGTTCTATGCGGTATATTCTTGGCAGTCGCCGCATGTGCGAGAAAGGAGCGCGAATCTGAAGTTTGCTTACTATCGTCAGACATTAGCAATCTGCTTAGGAGTAACAACATGAATAAGAAAATCCCATTGCTGCTGTCACTGCTGCTAATCGTCGTCCTCGGGCTTGTGCCCTTGATGAGCAGCGCCCAAACAGTGCCGACGCCGGATGACGATACCCTCGTCATTGCCATCAACGGCGAGCCGGGCTCGATGGATCCGGCTCAAGTCGGCGGCTCAACCGGCGGCAGTAACTTCCGCATCATGATGCACACCTTCGCCACGCTCTACGAATTGGGGCAGGCCAGCGGCGCTATCGATCCCTACCTGGCGCACAGCTTTACCGTGTCCGAAGACGGCACCGAGTGGACCTTCCACATGCACGAAGGTTTGACCTGCGACGATGGCGAGCCTTTGACAGCTGAAGACGCCGCCTACAGCTTCAACCGCATGGCCGACCCGGCCAACGGCTTCACTGGCAACTCGGCTGGCTTCGTTGTCGCCTCGACCGGCTTTGTCGAAGCGCGCGCCGACAGCGAGCTGGATGTCACCATCGTCGCCAGGAAGCCGCAGAACCGCGCCATGCGCCTGGGCTTGTACTCGGAGGTTTTGGTCCACTGCAAGGACTCCTACGAAGCGATGTCGTTTGAAGAAGCGGCGCGCAATGTAGTCGGCAGCGGTCCCTATTCCTTGGCTGAATGGGTGCCCGGCGAATACATGAGCTTGAAAGCGGTCGAAGGCTTTGGTCTGCGTCCGCAGGGTTTTGAAAATCTGGTTTGGCGCTTCATCCCCGAGCCGTCAACGGCCGTGGCGGAAGTCATCACCGGCAATGTCGACATCTACAAAGAATTCCCGGCGAATCAAGCCGATGCCATCCGCAATTCTGGCATGGCGGAAGCGCGTTTCTTCCCCGGCACCACCCGCACCTACATCGGCTTCAACCTGAACCCGGACGCGCCCTTCCGCGTCGAAAACCCCGACGATGTTGGCGCCCAAGCCATCATGAGGACCGATGTGCGCGTGGCGCTGCAATACGCCATTGACACTGACGCCATCTGCGAGAATCTGCTGCTCACCACCTGCGTGCGCGCCACCAGCCTGGTCAACCCCAGCAACGCTGATCACCCGACGCTGGAGCCCTATCCTTATGACCCAGCCAAAGCCGAAGAATTGCTGGACGCGGCCGGCTATCCGCGCGGCGATGACGGCGTGCGCTTCTCGCTCGAGATGCCAGCGCGGCGCCTCACTGGCGCGATGGCGCCCGAAGTGGTCCTGGCGACCGCGCAGATGCTCACCGATGTCGGCGTTCAGACCGAAGCCATCTTCCAGGAATCGGGCGACTGGGTGGCAGCGCTGATCACCCATGACTTGGGTCCCCTCTACTTCGGCCGCACCGGCGGCAGTGAATGGAGCGCCCAGTACGACATGGCGGATATCCCGGGCCACGAAGCCGGCTGCGGTGAAGCCGAGACCAACTATACGCATTGGAACAACGATTTCTGGTGCACCGGTTGGGACACGCTGCCCTCGCTGACGGGCGACCCCGAAGCCGAGCGCGAGCTGGAAATCGCCATGCTGGAAGAGTTCTACAACGACCCGCCCTGGATCATGCTCTTCGCTGGACCGCGCACCGAAGCGGTCAGCAACCGCATCGAATATCAGTCGCGCGCGGATTACTTCATCACTGGTTACTCCGCGATGCTTAAGGACGATATGTAGGGGACAGCCCGCGGGGTTAGTCCGTAGGGGTCAGTCATTGGCTGACCCGTATGTAAGAAACTGTTTTGTGGGCGACCCAGTGGGTCGCCCCTACAGGTATGACAATGGGCCGCCTTTAGGCGGGGTTGCTCCCCCATGCACAAATACATCATTCGCCGGCTGCTGCTCACCGTTGTCGTGATCCTCGGGGTCACGCTTTTGACCTTCTTATCCATCCACATGTCCGGCGATCCCACCTTCTTTTACGTCAGCGAACGCGCCAGCGCCGAAGAGCGCCAGGCAGCGCGCGAGCGGCTCGGCTTCGACCGGCCGCTGCACATACAATATTTGGATTTCATCGTCAATCTGGCGCGCGGCGATACCGGCAATTCGCTTACGCATCGGGTGCCCGCCTTCGATGTCGTCATGGAGCGCATGCCAGCCACGCTGGAATTGACCATCGGCGGCTTTCTGCTGTCGACGATTGTGGCTTTTCCGATAGGCGTATTGGCGGCGACGCGCCGCGGCACCATGACCGATGGCACCTTGATGCTGGGCGCGATGCTGGGGCAATCGATGCCGAGCTTCTGGCTGGGCTTGATGTTCATATTGTTTTTCGCCGTCACGCTGCGCTGGATGCCGGTGTCGGGGCACGTGGCTTTTCTCAAACCGCTCTTCGAGGGTCGGATCGACGAGGCGCTGACCAACCTGCCCGAAGCCATCCGTTATATGCTCATGCCAATGGTGGCGGTATCCGTTTATTCGATTTCCCGCAACTCCCGCCTTATTCGCTCGGCCGTCTTGGAGGTGTTGCGGCAAGATTATGTCGTTACCGCGCGCGCCAAAGGCTTAAACGAGCGCGCGGTGATGATCCGCCACGCCATCCGCAACGCGCTCATCCCGATCGTGACTGTGCTGGCGCTGCAATTCGCCTTCCTCTTAAATGGCGTCATTGTTGTCGAGACCGTCTTTTCCTGGCCCGGCGTCGGGCGCCTGGTTTTTGACGCGGTCAATCAGCGCGATGTGCCGCTGGTGATGACGGCGGTCGTCTTGTTGTCGTTCTTATTCGTCGGCGCCAACTTGATTGCCGACCTGCTTTATGGCTTCCTTGATCCGCGTATCCGGTTGGAATGAGCGAACATCAATGAGCGCCTCTCCCGACCCCAAGACCGCTAAAAGCGCCGGTCGCGTTTCCTCCCTTGATTTTCAGATCGAGGAAATGTACGAGCCGCAGTCCTTCAAGCGGCGCGCTATAACCAGCATGGTTCAGGCGCGTTATCCGGTGGTCGCCGTTATTTTCCTTGCGCTGATTGCGCTTTGCGCGGTATTCGCCACCCAGTTGGCGCCAAAAGACCCCAACCGCATCGAGATTTTCGATACGCTCAAGCCGCCGTTCAGCACCAATCGGCAGGGCGAAATGGAGTACATACTGGGCACCGATTCCACCGGGCGCGATGTGCTCTCGCGGGTGGTATATGGCGCGCGGATTTCCTTCTTCGTCGGCTTGGCTGCTGTCGGGCTCGGTGGCGGCGCCGGCACGATCCTGGGGCTGACGGCTGGCTACCTCGGCGGCCGCGTCGATGATGTCATCATGCGCCTGGCTGATATTCAACTGGCTTACCCGTTCATCCTCTTCGCCATCATGATGCTGACGATCCTGGGAGAAGGCGTTTTGAACTTGATCCTGGTTTTGGGGATCGGACAGTGGGTGACCTACGCGCGCATCGCCCGCGCCGAGACGCTGGTGCAGCGCGAGCGCGAATTCGTCGAAGCGGTGCGCGCCCTGGGCGCGACTGAATGGCGCATCATGTTCCGCACTATCCTGCCCAATATCCTGACGCCGCTAATCGTCATCGCCTCCTTCAACGTCGCTGGCGTTATATTGTCCGAAGCATCGCTCTCCTTCCTCGGTCTGGGTGTGCCCGAAAGCGTGCCCACCTGGGGCGCGATGCTGGCAAACAGCCGCAATCAATTGTTGAGCGGGTCTTGGTGGCTGGCAGTCTTTCCGGGTTTGGCGATCATGTTCACGGTGGTGTCGCTTAACATCCTCGGCGATTGGCTGCGCGATTTTCTGGATCCGCGTTTGCGCGGTTCGGGTCAAGGCTTATGAGCGAGAAGTTGCAAGGGCAGGTCGCGGTCGTCACTGGCGCGGCGCAAGGGCTGGGTTACGCGATCGCCAAGGCTTACGTTGGCGAAGGCATGAAAGTCGCTCTGCTGGATATCCGAGGCGATATCCTGCAAGAAGTCGCTGCCGAGCTCAAGGATGCCGGCGGCGACGCCCTGCCGATCACCGTAGACCTGTCCGACGCTGGCGATACCCAAGCGGCTATCGACGCTGTGCTTGCGCAGTATGGAACGCCGCGCGCGCTCGTCCATAACGCCGCCCTGCTCATCACCCGTTCCATGCTGGAGATTACGCTCGAACAGTGGCAGCGCGAGATCAACATTATCTTGCAAGCCGCCTTCATCTTGAGCAAAGCGGTCTGGAAACCGATGATCGACGCCGGCGGCGGCAGCATCGTTTACCTCTCGTCCGGCTCAGGCTATAAAGGTTTCATTGAAGAAGTCGCCTACAACCCGGGCAAACACGGCATTGAAGGCTTGATGAAATGCCTGGCGCTTGAAGGGGCGGAACATAACATCGCCGTCAACGCGGCCACGCCCGGCGCCCCGATCAACACACCCATGTCCGATTCAAACTACACCGAGGCGCAGAAAAAGCGCTGGGTAGACCCCGCCATGCTGGCGCCGGCATTCGTCATGCTGGCGGAACAAGACGGCTCGGGTCTCACAGGTCATCGCGTCGCCGCCCGCGCGGATGGCAAATGGGATGCGATTGACTTGCTGTAGCTGTGCAGCGACGGGTGTAGAGGCGTTTCGCTGAAACGCCCACGCGAATTCGGGATAACAATATATGGGCGTCTCGGCGAGACGCCCCTACAGTTTTCATTGCGAGTACGTTTAATACACGAGTACGTTCAATACAAATGAGTCACAGAGGAAAACGATGACCGAACATTACCTTGACGACAGCGTCACCCAACCCTTCTGGGACAACTCGGTCACGCCGCGCCTGACGATTGAAGCGGGCGATACGGTTGTGATCGAATGCGCCGAGCCAGTCGGGCAGGTGTCATCGGCATCGACCGCCGATGATTTGGCCAACCTTGATTTCGCAAAGATCCATGCCTTGACCGGGTCAATCTTCATTGAGGGAGCCTTCGTCGGCGATGCGCTCGAAGTGGAAATCCTCGATATGCAGCACAAGGGCTGGGGCTGGACCGGGCATATCCCGCACTTCGGCTTGCTGCAAGATGACTTCGATTACGCCTTCATCCATCATTGGGCATTGGATGGCGCTGCCTGCCGCTTCGGCGCAAATGACATCAGCCTCCCCTTCGAGCCTTTCCCCGGCTGCGTCGGCGTGGCGCCGGCTGAAGCGGGACGTTATGATACCATCCCGCCGCGCATCAACGGCGGCAATGTGGATACGCGCGATCTGGTCGTCGGCTCGACCTTTTGGCTGCCGGTGCTGGCGGAAGGCGCCCTATTCGCCACAGGCGATTGCCACAGCGCCCAAGGCCAAGGCGAGGTCAGCGGCACCGGCATCGAATCGCCCATGACCGTCACCATGCGCTTCAATGTCCGGAAAGACTTGAAGATCCGCGAGTTGCAGATCCGACGCCCCAGCCCGATGACGGCGGTCGATAGCGCCGGCTACCACATCACCACCGCCCATGGGCCCGACCTGATGGAGAACGCCAAGAACGCCGTCCGTTATATGATTGAGTGGCTGGCAGCCAATCATCAATTGAGCGAGAGCCAGGCTTACTGCATTTGCAGCACCGCCGGCGACCTGAAGATTGCCGAAATCGTCGACGCGCCCAACTGGGTCGTCGCCTTTCACATGCCCTTAAGCATCTTCGGCTGACCCCGTGCCCGAAATGGGCTTCGCGGGCTGCCTGGCCGAGCCCTGCGCGGCGTTGAGCGCATGTTCCAGCCGTTGTATTTTCTTCAGCGCCCTGGCAAGTTTCTTCCGCGCGATCTTGCGCGCGAGTTTCTTTGCTTTCTTCCCGGCTAATTTTCGGACTCGCTTGGGCTGAGCCTGCCGCGCTTGCTTTTTCGCGGTTTTAAGAGCAAGCCTCACCAGCGCCAACTCCGTCTCGGCATTGTGGTACTTGGTTTCCGCCACTTGCAAGCGCGCCCGCAGCTGGACGACCTCGGCTTCTTGCGCGCGCAGCGCCTCCCGGGCCGCGTCCAATTGCTCGCGCTCCTGCGCCAACGCCGCCTGAGCCCGCTCAACATCGGCCGCCAGCGCCCCCAATTCCTCGCGTTCCCGCGCCAGCTTGTTGCGCTCTCGCGTCAGCAAGCCACGCGCAGTCGCCAGGCGCTTCCGCTCCGCCTTCATTTCTGCAGTGTTCATCTCTGCTTTCGCGCTCATCCAGGCACCCGAATCCGAACGATTAACTTTCCTTTAACATTCTTAACATTACCGTAGCGCGCGCGCCAGGTCAAGCACTCTCGCAGCCATCTTCCCGCCGCCCGCATTGCCGCGCCGCTGCTATAATCTTCTGCGACAAACCGATTATAGCGACGGGCGGAAGCAAATGAAGAATCGCGAAATAAGCATCGCCTTTCAGACCGACAAGCGCGCCGGCGATTACATTGCTCTGGCGAGGCTGGTAAACCAGTATGCTTTTGACGCCGTCACCGTTTACTGCGACGCCCCTTACCAGCCGAGTTATGGTCCGCTTTTGCTCATGGCGCCTCACATTAAGCGAGCGCGACTCGGTCCGTCAGGCATCCCGCCATCGCGCATGCATCCGATAGACATCGCCGCTCAAACCGCGCTGCTGGCGGATCTGGCGGAAGGCGGCGTTTACCTCGGTCTGGTGCGCGGCGGCTGGCTGGCCGATCATGGCATCAACGAACTGAAGCCGCCCATCACCGCGCTGCGAGAAGCGATCTACATCATCCGCGCGCTGCTGGCGGGCGAATCGGCCGGCTGCAACGGGCGCGTCTACCGCATCGCCGAGCACGTGCGCGCCCCGTGGCCGCTGCCATCGCAGCCCGTCCCGCTGCAGATCGGCACCTGGGGCGCCAAGCTCGCTGGGCTGGCGGGCGAAGCCGCCGATGAAGTGAAGATCGGCGGTTCAGCCAATCCTGATGTGATACCGCTAATCGCCGATTATATCGCCGCTGGCGAGGCGCGCGTTGGGCGAGAGCGCGGCGCCGTCAACATCGTCATCGGCGCAGTCTCGGTCGTCGATGACGATCGCGAAGCCGCCCGCTGGGTCGCGCGCAAATCGGTCGCGCTCTACATTCCGATTGTTTCCAAACTGGATCCCACTCTCAAGATCGATCCGGAGCTGATGCTGCGGGTTGAGGCGCAAGTCAAAATCGGTGATGACGACGCTGCCGCGCGGCTCATACCCGACGATATCCTCGACCGCTTCATCTTCGCCGGCGATCCCGCCGATATCATCGAGCAGTGCGCGCGCCTTTATGACGCTGGCGCTCAACGCATTGAGTTGGGCACGCCACACAGCGTTAGCGAAGCCGCCACTGGCATCCAATTGATCGGCGAGCAGGTTATCCCGGCGCTGAGGGAGTACTTGGGGTAAAGTCGGTTTTCCCTTTGCAGCGCCCATCGGCATCGCCAGCGCGGCAGCCTGGCCCACAGAGCAGGGCAATCGCATCAAATTTTTCTTAACCACAGAGGGCACAAGTAAGTCCAATAAAGTAATGCAACAAAACGAAGGAACGTCGTAGGGGCGACTCTTGAGTCGCCCACATGTACAATGGCGACATAGTGGGCGAGACAAGTCTCGCCCCTACAGATCTCGAATCAGATTAGCATCGCCCTTTTTCGCACGACTTACTTGCGTTTACTTCTGTGTCCTCGGTGGTTAAATTTCAGTTTAGTTTTGCTCGTCGCAGCGGATGCCAGCTTTGAAGCGATTGCCCTTGCCCACAGAAGCCATTCATTGCCCAGCCGCGCTGCAAGGGTTATACTATCGGCTGCACCGCTTTTGGCATTCGCCTTGATTGAAGGGGATCAAACCATGCTTAGGAAACTACTCGCTGTTCTTATGATCATCGCAGTGTCTACCATGCTCGGCGCGGCTGTGGCTGCGCAAGACGACATGGAGACTTACGTGCTCGGCGTCGCCCTGCCATTCACCGGATCCTTCGGCACCTTTGGCCAAGACTTCGAACGCGGCATTGACCTGGCGGTGGCGCAGATGAATGCCGAATTGGAGGCGGCTGGCTCGGCGATTCGCTTCGAGACCGCCAGCGCCGATACCGAACAGACGCCCGAAGGCGCCGCCCGCGCTTTGCAGACGATCGTCCAGACCACCGGCGCGCAGGTCGTCGTCGGTCCCTTGACCACGTCGGAAGTCCTCGGCGCCAAGCAATTCGCCGATGAAAACGGGGTCGTCATCGTCGCGATGGCTTCCAGCGGCGCGGCGGCATCCATACCGGGCGACAATATCTTCCGCGTCATCTACCCGCCCGACACCTTTTCCTCCAAAGCCTTCGCTTCGATCGCGCTGGAACGGGGCCACCAGAATATGGTCGTCTTGTATGTCGACGATCCCTTTGGCAATGGCATGAATGAACATTTCATCAAGAATTATCAGGCGCGTGGCGGTGGCGAAGTGGCTTCCTTTGCCTATGCGCCACAATCGACAGAGCTTTCGACTGAAGCGGCGGCAGTTAGCGCGGCCCTGGCCGGCTTCGGCGAGGATGCCGGCTTCTTCTGCGTCTGCTTCCCGGGCGCGGCGGAAGCCTTTGTTCAGGTTGCGCAGATTGATCCCGTCTTGACCTCGGTCAAATGGCTGGGCAACGAAGCCATGACCTCGGCGGAGATGCTGGAAGACCCTGGCCATGCCCAAACCTTGGCCAATGCCGATTTTGTGACGGTGTCTCAATCGGCTGATTCCACGCCGCTCACGCCGATCTTCCATGCCGATTTTGTCGCCATGTTTGATAAAGAGCCGGGCATCTTCACCAATTACGCTTTTGACGCCGCCAACATCGCCATGCTCACGATGCTCGCCGCCGGCAACGATGGCGCCGCCGTCAAGTCCATGCTGCCATTCATCAGCAACCATTACATCGGCACCGCCGTGCAAGCCTTCCTCGACGAGAATGGCGACCAGGCGATCGCCAGCTATGGCATCCGCCAGGTGGCTGAAGATGGCTCCGCCTTTCATGTGATCGGCGCCTACGACGGCAACACCGATACCATCACCTACGAGTAGCGTCGCGCGGGGCTTCTCTTCAAACGCAAAATGTAGGGGCGACAGACCCGCTGTGTCTACGCGCGGCGGCGAGTCGCCCATTAGTATACAGGCGTCGCCATGCCGCCAGCACTGCTAACGACTTCGCTCGTCAATACGATTCAGATCGGCAGCCTCTACGCTTTGATGGCGCTGGGCATCACCCTGACCTTCAGCGTGATGAAGCTGCCGAATTTCGCCCACGCGGAGTATGTGACAGCCGGCGCCTATGCCGCGCTGATCGTCTCCCTCTCCGGTGTGTTAAATCCATTAGTCATCATGATCGCCGCTTTCGCTGTCGGCGCCCTTTCCGCGCTCATCAGCCATCTGGCGGTATTCAAACCGCTCGAAGGGCGGGATGTGTCCTTTTACACGCTGATCCTGTCGTCCTTCGCCATCGGTCTGATCATCCGCTATATCTTGTTTACGATGGCTGATTACTTCAACCTTTTTGATCTCCGCATCGCGATACCGCTGAGGATCGTCCTGCGCGACGGCAATTTGATCCTGAGCAATCTCTTCGCCTGGGTCGTGCCGACGAGCGTCATACTGGTCATCATCCTAACGCTGCTGCTGAACCGCAGTCCGCTCGGGCGCGAAATGCGCGCGCTGGCCAACAACATCAGTCTGGCGCGCGTCATCGGCATTCGCGTGGAGCGCGTCAAGAATTATGCCTGGCTGTTGGTCGGCGGCTTGGCTGGCGTTGCCGGCGCGCTCTGGGGCTTGCAGACAGCGGTGCATCCCTTGATGGGCTGGGGCGCTATCATCTCCGTATTCGCTGCCGCTATTCTCGGCGGATTGTCGAGCTTCTCCGGCACCGTTCTGGGCGCTTACGTGGTCGCCTTTTCCGAGAATACGGTGATGCTCTTCCTCAATGCCAACTACGGCCTTGATCTCGCTTTTAAGCCGGCGATACCTTTCATCATCATCATCGCTGTCCTATTGCTGCGCCCGCAGGGCTTCACCAATCTGATCAAACGGGCTGAAGAGCTGCAGCGATGATCAACATCGACATCGCCGCGACCGTGGTCGCTGTGCTGACGCTCTTCGGCATCTACTCATTGATGGCGATCAGCTTGAATCTGGAATACGGCGTCGCCGGCGTGCCCAACTTTGGGCAAGCGCTCTTCGTCTCAATCGGCGCTTATGTCGCGGGCATAACCTATACGCGGCTTCTGCCAATCCTGGCGGGCTATGAGAGCATCCACCCCTGCGGACCGACGATGGGCGCGGCGCTGCAGCTGCGATCCGAGATCATGGCGACGCAACCCGTCGCCGGCTTCATTAACCTGGCGCTGACCATGATGATAGCGGCATTGGTCGCCGGCGCCGTCGGTTTCGCCCTGTCCTACGTCACCTTAAGATTGAAGGAAGAATGGTTCTTGGCGCTGGTCTTGCTGGTGGCGGGCGAGACCGTGCGCATCTTGGTCCGCGGCGCTGATGACTTCATCTGCTCGAACAACGGCATTTCCGGCGTGGCGCAGCCCTTTTATTTTCTTCGCGACCCCGGCGCCAGTTCCTTCTTGTTCATGCTTCTGGCGCTGGCGCTGGCGCTGATCGCTTACCTGTACAGCGAGCGGCTCGTGCGTTCGCCTTTTGGGCGTATGCTGAAGGGCTTGCGCGAAAACGAAGAGGTGACGCGCGGATTGGGCAAAGGCATTTCGCTGGCCCGCGCCCAGATCATGCTGATCGGCTCCGCGATTGCAGCCTGCGGCGGCGTGCTCTTCGCGCTGAATACCGGCTTCGTCAACACCAACGATTTCGTCGTCAATCTCACGCTTGATGTTTGGGTCATGGTCGTGCTCGGCGGCATCGGCAACAACCGCGGCGCAGTGCTCGGCGCCTTGCTCATCGCCGTTATGGATCGCTTCGCCCAGGTCGGCGCCATCATCTTGAACATGGGCGGCTCCGATATTGAGTTCAATTATGTGCGCTTCATTGGCTTCGGTCTCATCCTGCTGTGGATGCTGCGTTATCGCCCGGGCGGGCTGCTGCCCGAATCCCGCTTGACCACTGATGCCCACGATGTCGTCGGGCGCTTGCTGGGAAAATAATGCGACCATGTCGCAAGCGGACATAGAGCCATGCAACTGGAATTCATCGCGGCGCCGCAACTGGACGTTGCAGATGCGGCGGCGCTTGCGGCATTGCACACGGCAGTGTATCCGCCGAAGCCAGGCGCGAAAAAAGCAGCGCCTCAGCAAGCCTGGGTGGCGCCGCAGTGGCACATCTTGATTCGGGATGAGGCTGATCAGCTTGTTTCTCATGTCGGCGCAGTGACGCGACTTTGCTTGTGCGATAGCAACGAGATCTTGCTTGGCGGCATCGGCGGCGTCATGACGCAACCGGCGCAGCGCGGCAAAGGCTACGCCGGCGCCGGGGTAGGACGGGCGATCGACTTCCTGCGGCAAGAGATGCGAGTCGAATTCTCGCTGCTCTTCTGCGCCCCCCGAATGCAGAGCTATTATCGGCGGTTTGGCTTCAGCAGTTTCGCCGGTGATACGCGGGCGCGGCGAGGCGACTCCGAGGTCATATTCCCGCGAAACGAAGTCATGGCGATAGCGGCGCAGAAACCATTGCCGAAATGCGCGCTGCTGGATTTATGCGGTCTTCCCTGGTGATCGCAGCTGCGATATAGAAAGGGTGGCAGATGCCCCTGCTAGAACTAGAAAACCTGCAAAAAGATTACGGCGGGCTGCGCGCGGTGGACGATGTTTCGCTGGCGGTGGCGGAAGGCGCCATCATCGGCTTGATCGGACCCAACGGCTCGGGCAAGAGCACCTTGATCAACCTCATCGCCGGCAGCGCTGAGCTCTCCGCTGGGCGCGTGATCTTCGCCGGCGAGGATATCAGCGCGCTCGCGCCCGATGCCGTATTTCAGAAAGGCATCGCCCGCGGCTACCAGGAGCCTTCACTCTACTTCAAAATGACGGCGCTCGACAACGTGTTGCTGCCGGTGAAGGGTCAACGCGGCGAGCATCCTTGGTACGCCCCCTGGCGCCGCTATTGGCAGCGAGACGAGATCAAGCATGCCGAGGCCGCCGCCGCCGTATTGGACCAGGTTCAGCTAAGGCAGCGCTTCGATACGCTGGCATCGGACCTGTCCGGCGGGCAGATGAAGCTGCTGGAGATCGCCCGCTGCCTGATGGGCAAGCCGAGATTGCTGCTGCTTGATGAGCCGACCGCAGGCGTCGCGCCCAAGCTGGCATACGACATCTTCCGGCAGATCGCCCGCCTGCGCGACGACTACGGCATCACCTTCCTCATCGTTGAGCATCGGCTGGAGATCCTCTTTGATTTCGCCGATTACGTCTACGTCATGCACCTGGGCAACCTGCTCGCCGAAGGCGGGGTCGATGAGATCGCCAGCGACGCCACCGTCCGCGAGGTGTATTTTGGCGATTAGAGCGTCAACCCGCGTTGGCTGTAGGGGCTACCTATCAGGTCGCCCGCAATCATGCCGGCGAAAACACGGGCGATTCACAGAATCGCCTCTACAGGGATGGTCCTTTTGTAGGGGCGACATACCATGTCGCCAGCTTAAAAGCGCGTCTTTTGGGTCATCCAGCGGGCGACTTAATAAGTCGCCCCTACATGCGCTCGCGACCGGGGGCGAGGCGGGGTCATGATCACCATCGACCGCCTCACCGCCGGATACGGCAAGCTGGAAATCCTGCAAGATCTCAGCCTGAGCTTCGCCGCGCAGCAATTCAGCGCCCTGCTTGGACCAAATGGCTCCGGCAAAAGCACGCTGATGAAGGCGATCATGGGGCTGAACACGGTCTTCAGCGGTTCCATCACCTTGCAGGACCGCGAGTTGATCGGCAGGCCCACCGAGGCGATTCCGCCGCTCGGCATCGCCTATGTGCCCCAGCGCGAGAACATTTTTGATGAATTGAGCGTCTTGGAGAATTTACAGCTGGGCGCGCGCATCTTGCCGAAGGCGGAACGACCGGCAGCCTTGAATGAGGTGCTGGGCATCTTTCCCATTTTGGGGCGCCGCCTGTCACAGCGCGCGAACACGCTCAGCGGCGGCGAACATCAGATGCTGGCGATCGCCATCGCCTGGCTCAGCAAGCCGACGATCATGCTGTTGGATGAGCCCAGCGCAGGTTTGGCGCCCGCGATTGCGACCGATGTCTTCCGCATCTTAAAAGAACTGAGCGCGGCCGGGATCACGTTGGTGGTGGTCGAGCAGAACGCGCGGCGCCTCCTGCAATACTGCGATTACGCCTTCGTCCTGCGCGAGGGGATGCTGGTGTTCCAAGGCAGCGCCGAGGAGTGCTTGAAGGACGAGGAGACAATCAAGGGTTACCTGGGGGTTCACTAGCGGAGCAGCGCTTCCATCGCCCCGCGCAGCCGCCCGCTGATCGGCGCCGGCTTCCCCGTCAGCCGATCCACAAAGACGTGCACAAAGTAACCGACCGCCGCCGGCTTCTCATCGCCCTGCTTGAAGATGCCGATCTCGTAACGCACGCTTGACTTGCCCAGTTTGCCAACGCGCAGGCAAGCATCAACCACATCGGGAAAGCGGACCGGCTGGAGGAATTGGCAATGCGTCTCGACCGCGAAGCCGACCTGGCCGCCGCCGCTGAAGTCCAGCCCGCCGGCTTCCATCAAGTAGCCATTGATGACCGTATCAAAGAACTCGTAGTAGATGACATTGTTGATATGGTGGTAGACATCGTTATCGCGCCAACGTGAGGGGATTGGGCGGCTGTGCCGATAATGCTCGCGCCGTTCAAGCTTCGGCTCGCGACTATCCATGTCTATACCCGCGGTCGTCCCTGATGCGCTTTAGCCTTCCTTCAAATTGAGCGCGCAAGAATTAATGCAATAGCGCAAGCCGGTCTTGTCGCGCGGGCCATCATCGAAGAGATGCCCCAGATGCGAATCGCAGCGGTTGCAAACGACCTCGACGCGCCGCATCCCGTAGCTGCGGTCTTCATGCAGCGAGACATTGCCGTCATCAACGACATCCCAGAAGCTGGGCCAGCCGCTCATCGAATTGTACTTGGTCGCCGAGGAGAACAAGTCTTGCCCGCAGGCGGCGCAGGCATAGACACCGGCGGTTTTGCTGTTGACGTATTTGCCGCTGAAGGGGCGCTCGGTCGCCTGCTGCCGCAGTACGGCGTATTGTTCCGCGCTGAGCTCGCGCCGCCATTCGGCTTCACTCTTCTTGATCTTCTCACCTTGCATGATGCCCTCCCTTTCGCTTCAAGACTCAACATTAGCCTAGCTGGCAAATGTGAAGGGAGTCTTGCGCGTGTATCACAATTATAATAGAAGCGCTGTCACTGTTTGCAAGTGGTTCTGCTTTGTACAATAGGTTTGGGATTCTTTGGTTGATGTGCTGAGGCGCGCGGATGTCAACGACGGAACACACCATCAATGACGCGATTGCGGAGCTGCTGCGTAGGACGCGCTGGGCTTGGCGGGGTGAGCGCGTTGTATTGTCAGAAACGACGCGGCTCTTCGCTGAATCTAAAGGGTTGCGCCCCGACATTTTGATACTTGAACCATATACCGCGCCTGTAGTGATTGAAACGGAAGTGATGCCGGCGCAATCAGTCGAAGAGGAGGCGCTTGGACGCTTGGGAGAAGAGCTAAGTGGTTCAGATGGAAAAGTATTATCCACGATAGCAATCAGACTGCCACAGCGCTTACGCGAGAGCCAAGGGGGCGCGCTCAAGAAAGAATTAGAAACAGCGAGAGATTTTGAATTCGCGCATTTTGCCGGGCGCAGCCCCGACAAGTTCACGCGCCACCCCCAAAGCGGCTGGCTGACAGGCGGCCTCCATGAATTGTCGATACTCGCGCAGTCGGCGACCATGCCGTCTTTCCTTGTCGATGAAGCGGCGAATATTCTGGAAATGGGTGTGAATGCCGCGGCCGGCCACTTAAAGAATATGGAACAACAATATCCCACCGCTGTGCAGAATATCGCAGTGGCGCTCAATCAACAGGACAGTACGCAAACTCGCCGCATGGCGATGACCATTTTGGTCAATGCCTTCATGTTTCATGAACATCTTGCTGGCGGACAAGGTGGCTTAAGCCGGGTCAAGTCAGTTGACCAATTGGAGGGAGATGCGCAAGGTAGGATTCACCGAATCCATGTTTTGCGCGAATGGCGGAAGATACTTGAAGTGAATTATTGGCCCATCTTCGACATTGCCTGCCGCATTTTAGAGCATATCCCCAGAGCTCCTGGCATTGGGATAGTCAAGCAACTGAATCGAACCGCACTCAATTTAACCAACAACAATCTGTTGCGCTCGCATGATTTGACCGGCGCCGTCTTTCAAAAACTCATCGCCGACCGCAAGTTCCTCGCCGCCTTTTATACCCAGCCTGCCTCAGCCGCGCTTTTGGCAACTCTGGCGGTCAATGAAGACAATCTACTCGGTGATAACGGCTGGGCGAATCCAGACGCGGTGAAATCTCTGCGCATCGCTGACTTCGCCTGTGGCACGGGCACCCTGCTCTCCGCCGCCTATCAGCGCGTCGCTCAATTGCACGAGCTGCATGGCGGGAATACGGCCGCCATTCACGCCGAGATGATCGAAAACGCGCTCCTGGGTTGCGACATTCTGCCGGCCGCGGCGCATTTGACCGCGTCGATGCTTTCCGGCGCGCATCCCACTGTACAGTATCAGGGTGGGCGCATCTTCACATTGCGTTATGGCAGGCAGGAAGATGGCACGGTCGCTCTTGGGGCGATTGACCTGCTACGGGATTTGGCATTGCTTAAAGGCTCGGAGATCACAGCGAAAGCGGCGGAAGGCTTGGGGGAAGAAGAGAGAGAGGCTTGGCAATATGCGCCGCATGTTTCTTTTGACTTGGTGATTATGAACCCGCCTTTTACACGGGCGACGAATCACGAGGGCCAACATGAAGACGTGCCAAACCCGATGTTTGCCGCCTTTGGCTCCAGCGCCGAAGAGCAGAAAGCCATGGCTAATACCGCGAAAAAGCTGACTAAAGGAACAGTAGCTCATGGCAATGCCGGAGAGGCTTCGATTTTCCTGGCGCTAGCCGACCGCAAGCTGGCAAAAGACGGGATGCTGGCGCTGGTTATGCCATTAACGCTCTTGACCGGGGTGTCTTGGCACAAATGCCGCGTTCGATTGGCCGAGTCTTATGAGAATCTCATACTGATTTCGATTGCGGGCAACGATAGTAAATCAATGTCTTTTTCCGCCGACACCGGCATGGCTGAATGTTTGGTCATCGGCAAACGCAACGGCAAAAGACAATCAAGAGCCACCTTCGTCGTGCTGGAGAATTCACCGCAAAATCCTGCTTTCAGCCTAAAGATCGCCGAGCGCATCCGAGAACTAATCAAAAACAAGGCGATCAGACCTTTAGAAGGCAGCCCAGTCGGCGGGACGCATATTACACTCGGCCAGGAATTAGTTGGCCAAGCGATTGACGCGCCTTTGCCAAAATTAGGCAGTTGGAAACTGGCGCGAATTGTTGACTTTTCGCTAGCGCAGTGCGCATATCAGCTAGCTGATAATTGTCAGGTTTGGTTACCTGCGCAAAATAGTCCAATAAAAATTCCTATATCCAAAGTTGGAACTTTCGGCGAAACCGGACCTATTGGTCGCGATATCAACGGGACAAACCCAGACGGTTCCATTCGAGGACCCTTTGAATTGCGGCAACTGCGCCCCGATGGCATCCCAACTTATCCTGTCTTATGGGCGCACAATCTTCAACGAGAACGAACGCTAATGTTTGAGGCAGATCGTGAAGGCGTACCGCGACACGTCAACTCGATTGAGTTACAAAGAGAAGTCAATGAAAAGTCTGCGCAAGTCTTTGATACTGCAACACATTGCCACCACAATGTTGACTTTCAATTCAACGCTCAGTCGACAGCAATGCAATTTACCAAACGCAAGACGATTGGCGGTCGCGCTTGGATTTCCATAAAACTATCAACAGCCAAACACGAGAAAGCTCTAGTTTTGTGGGGTAATACGACGCTAGGTTTATTGATGTACTGGTGGCACGCATCCAAGCAGCAAGCCGGCAGAGGCAGCTTGGCTAAGTCCGCGTTGCAAGACTTACGAGTCCTCGACGTCACCGCCCTCTCCGCCGACCAACTCGCCCGAGCCGTCCAAATCTTCGACGAGACCTGCCAGTTGCCGCTCAAGCCCGTCCACGAACTCGACATCGACGAAAACCGCAAGACCCTCGACCGCCGCTTCTATGGCGAAGCGCTCGGCTTGCCCGCTGCCATCCTCGCTGACGGCGGACCGCTGGACATTCTGCGCCAGAAGCTCAGCCGCGAGCCTTCGATACGCGGCAGCAAGCAGTAAAGGAAAACATTATGCCCAAGCAAATCGACATCAGCGAAGTCGCCACTGGCTTCCGCTTCCTGCTGACCGAAACCTTCGAAAGCGTCCAGGGCGCTTATCTCGACCGAGGCACATCGCTCTTCGAGACGCTCGCCGAAATCTCGTCCGCGCAAGCCTCCCAGCCGATGGGCGACTGCGCCACCATCGCCGCCCACGTCGCGCACAGCACCTATTACCTGAAGGTGCTCGAAGACCGCATGTTCGGGCGCGACCTCAGCGGCGTCAACTGGGACACGATCTGGGAGGAAGTCAGCGGCGTCGACCAAGCGGAATGGGCGCGGATGCTTGCCGATCTGCGAACGACCTACGCGCGCATCAAGAGCCATCTCGATAACGCGGAAAAGTGGGGGGGCATCAACGAGCTGTCGTCCATGCTCGGCATCATCGCGCACAGCGCCTACCACCTGGGCGAAATCCGTCAGATGATGTGCCATCTTAAGTCCTGAATCATGCGCCGGGCGATGATATTCCGCCAGGCGGGGCGCTTCGCCGGCTGGCCCGCCAATTATGGCATGTGGCATTGGGGCGATGAGATTGTCGTCGGTTTCACCGTCGGCGCGCACAAGACAGTCGCGCGGGGCCACGCGATTGACAAGAGCCGCCCGGTCAAAAATATGCAGGCGCGCAGCCTCGACCGCGGCGCCAGTTGGCGGATCGAAGCGTTTAACGGCGCGCGGCCAGGCGGGCGCGGGTTATCCGCCGACGAGCATATGAACAAGGGATTGCGCCTGGCGGAGGTCATGGACGCGGCCTCCGCCGGCATCCCAAAGGCGCCATTGAACTTCAATCAGCCCGATTTCGCCCTAATGCTGGCGCGGACCGGACTTGCGCGCGGCGTCCATTCATTTTTCTACGTCTCTTACGACCGCTGCCGTACTTGGAAAGGTCCCTACCGTCTGCCGATGTTCGATTGCAGCGGCATCGCCGCCCGTACGGACGTCATCATTCAAGGCGAGCATGCAGCGCTGCTCTTCCTGACCGCCAACAAAGCCGATGGCGCCGAGGGCAAGGTCATCTGCGTCCGCACAGACGACGGCGGCCAATCCTTCCAGCTTGTGTCGGAAGTGGGCGGCGAACCTCAAGGCGCGGGCGATTTCGCTATCATGCCAGCCGGGCTGCAACTGCCGGGCGCTGCGCTCCTTTGCGCGCGCCGCTGCCGGGATGGCGCCAGCGGATTGAGCTGGATCGACCTCTACGCTTCTGATGACGGCGGGCGCTCATGGCGCTTCTTGAATCGACCGGTCGAGTTCCAAGTGCGGGGCCACAGCGGCAACCCGCCTTGCCTGAAACAACTCGCCGATGGCCGCCTGCTGCTGATCTACGGCAACCGCGACACATACAATATCAGCGCGCGCATCAGCGGCGATAAGGGTCGCAGTTGGGGTGGCGAGATTGTCCTGCGCAACGGCGGCGGGAATGGCGATATGGGCTATGTGCGCGCGGTCGTGCTTGATGATGATACGGTGGTGGCCGCTTATTATTTCAACACTCGCCCCGATGGCGAGCGCTTCATCGAGGCGACGCGCTGGCAGCCCTGAGGCGGGCGGCTCTGTTAGCGGATTGTGGGTTAGGGCAGGCTCGCGGGCGCCGCAGAATCAGTCATTCCTAAGGGGCGGCCACAGATCATGGATAGTTGATTTTCATCTGTCTCGTAATACTTTCTTTATCCGAATTCGGTCATCACGTTGTATACTTAAGTTGCAGGATCGCCTGCCTTGAGACTAAGTTTTAGGAGCAATAACATGCGCAAATCCATTCTTTTATTTGCAATGCTGCTGCTGGTCTGTAGCGGCGGCGTCTTTGCAGACAGTCATGATGGCGAAGACATGTCGATGGGCTTTCCCTATGCCGAGGGCGGGATAGCGGCGGCGCCGGTTGGCGCTGATGGTCCCGGTCCAGCGCTTCCTGGCCGCGCCTATTCCTTTGTCGTCCACGCCAGCGAAGGCGACACCCTGACCTTCGCCACCATGCTCGCCCAATCCAATGACGGCTTCCTCGCGCCCAACGAATACGGCATTGCCCTCTATGACATGGACGCCGCCGTTATTCGCGATGTCACCGACCAAGTTTATTACTGGGATCTGGGTACCGAACGCAATGAGCCCATCGGGCGTGGCCATTTTCAAGCCCCGCGCCAGACCGCGCCCAATACCGGACCTCCCGGCGATGGCATGGTGCGCCTCGCCAGCGATCTCGGCGACAGATTGAGCTATCCCACTGCCGATGAGCTTGTTCGGGTCACTTTGACCAAGCTGGTCAATCCTAGCCCAGACGGCGGGCAGCGTTTCATCGTCCGCATCCTAAATGTCTCCGACGCATCCATGTATCCCTCGCCCATCACGCCTGTCTTCTGGGTCGTCCAATCCGCTGACGACATGATGATGATGGACGATATGATGATGAAAGACATGATGATGGACGATGAAATGATGTCCGACGACAAGATGATGGACGACGACGAAATGATGTCGGACGATGACATGGCAAAAGACGACGAAATGATGTCCGACGATGACATGGCGGAAGACGACGAGATGATGTCTGATGATGACATGAACGGCATGTCAGACGACGACATGATGCACGACGACATGATGATGATGAAGCGGCACGGCTTCCTCTTCACCTCAGGCTCGCCCGATTATGGTCACGGCTTGGAGAGCCTGGCGGAAGACGGCGATCCCTCAGCGCTGGCCGCCTACCACGGCATCCACATGGACGACATGATGATGGGTGAAATGTAATCGTCTGTCTGTAACCTGGGCGGCTCTTACGGGTCGCCCGTCCGTCTAGTTCATGATTCTAAAGGGGCGTCCCATTGGGTCGCCCCTATTGCTTTAAGGCTGGTCCGCAGCCCCGATGCCAGCCAGCTATTCCCAGGACATGGAATACAGCACAAAGTCGCTAGTGGTGATGCCGCGCGGCAGGGTCGCAATGGTATGCGTCATTTCGGCGATCGTCTCCGGTTGAACCAGAATCGATTTGTCGATGCCCGGCGAGGCGGCTGCGCGCATCGGTGTATCGGCTGGCCCCGGCGAGATCATAACCACGCGGATGCGATCCGGTTTCAGCTCAGCCGCCAGCGATTTCGTCATACCCTGCAAGCCCGCCTTTGCCGCCGTATAAGCGCTGACCATCGGCGCCGATATCGCTGTGACCAGGGAGCCGATGTTGATGATGCTCGCGTTGTCGCTGCGCCGCAGGTTCGGCAGCAACACGCGCGACAAGATGTAGGGCGCGCGCAAATTCACCCGCAGGATATGATCAAGCTGCGCGTTGCTGGTATCAGCCAGCGGCGAAATGAGCCAATCGCCAGCGCAGTTGATCAGGATATCAAGCGTCTTTCCATCCAGTTCCGCGCCGAAGCCGGCTACAGCCGCGTCATCGGTCACATCCAGCGCGCGCGCAGTCGCTTCGCCACCGGCCGCCGCGATCGCCTCGGCAGTGTCTTGCAGCTTGCTCGCCGTTCGGCCGACCAGCAGAGCGTGAATGCCGTCTTGCGCCAAGCGCTGGGCGATGGCGCGCCCGCTGCCCTGCCCGGCGCCGGTGATGACTGCCATTCGATTCGTCATATTTTCCGCCCTTCGCCAGTTTAATCACCGCTGTCAATCAATTGCCGCAGCCGCGCGATATGGGCGGGACCGGTCTCGCAGCAGCCGCCGACCACCGTCGCGCCGCCGTCGATCCAGCGCTTTACATCGGCCGCGTAGGCTTCTGGCGACAAATCCGCGCGCGTTTCCAGCTGCATCACACCCCCGCGCTCATCCCAGGCGGCCGGTATCTCGACGAATCCGTTGGCGTATCCGCCGTAGGGGATGCCGCTCGCCTGCAGAGTCGGCAGCGCCGCGAGCACGCTATCGGGCCTGCAGCAATTGACCAGGAGCGCAGCGGGCGCGTATTCCCCCAGCGGCGCAATGACATCCGCCAGCTTCTCCCCGCCGCGCAACTCGTTCCCGCCATGATCCTCCAGCGTCAGCGCCAGCCAGGTCGGCTTGCCACGCCCCTGCGCCGCTTCAAGGAAGGCGCGTGCTTCGAAACTGGTGGAGAGCGTCTCGCCCAGAAAGATGTCCACATAGGGATCGAGCAGGTCCATCATTTCTGAGAATTGCGCGCTCGTCTCGTCGTATGACAGCTCGAATTCATTGACGTAGCTCGCCTCCAGCGGTGGCAGGCTGGTGGCGATGCGCAGGTCGCTGCGACCCGATTTCTGGCGCGCTTCAGCAGCCAATTGACCAGCCGTCCGCACAAGCGCTTCAAAGCGGTCTTCCATGCCCACCGCCTCCATGCGCGGCCGCGTCGTGCCATAGGTATTGGTGGTGATGACATCGGCGCCGGCGCGGATGTAATCCAGGTGAATCTCGCGCACCAGCTGCGGGTCTTCGTACAGCGCCGCCACCGCCCACTCGCCATAGCCGCCCTTGCCGCCGCGATTGTAGATTTCCTGCCCCATCCCGCCATCCAGCAGGATTGGCTTGCCGTCGCTCATCATCCATCTCCAGTTCCACTATCGCCCCGCGATTCTAGCGCACCCAGCTATACATCTGAAAGTAAAACAAACCAATCTGTGCAGAGATAGAATATATTTGCTACAATATAAATGGTAGTAGTAGTAGTGTAAAGATCGGTGCATCAAAGATATGTAGGTTCAAGGCAAGATGCTGAAGACGGGGGTGAGCATGCAGCAAATGCCATTGACTTATATGCAAGAGACGTCAGCCAAAGTCGAGGTATCTCCTACCGAGGACAGGACAGGACAGGACGACAAACGGCGAATAGGACGTCTGATTGTCGGAAACTGTGTGGACATTATGCGAAGTTGGCCCGACGGCATGGTAAAGCTTACCGTCACCTCCCCACCTTATGATAACCTGCGCAATTATAATGGCTACTCATTCCCATTCGAAGACATCGCCAACGAACTCTATCGCATTACAGACGCGGGCGGCGTGGTCGTCTGGGTGGTCGGCGACCGTATTAACGGCGGACGCAGTCTGACATCTTTTCGACAAGCCCTCTATTTTCAAGAAATCGGCTTTTCAGTCCATGATGTGATGATCTACCAGAAGAAGAACACGCCCTTCACGCGCAGCAACGCCTACACGAATGCCTATGAGATGATGTTCGTACTTTCAAAGGGTAAACCCGCGACGTTTAACGCGCTCAAAGAGCCAACACGGCGGCATGGGATGGAGATGCTTACCCACAACAAACTACCCGACGGAATAAACAAAAAGAAACTGGGCGAACTCAAGAAGGAAAAGACACGAACCAATATTTGGTCTTATGCCGTCGGACTAGGGGGCACAACAAAGGACAGAATTGCCTTCCAGCACCCTGCGGTCTTTCCAGAAAATCTAGCTGAAGACCATATTGAATCGTGGAGCAACCCGGGAGACCTCGTGCTGGACCCGATGTGTGGCTCGGGTACGACGGGGAAAATGGCGCTTTCCAATGACCGAAAGTTCATAGGCATTGACATTTCAGCTGAGTATATTGAAATTGCCCGCGAAAGACTCACTTCCTGCGGACTGCTTGTAGACGTCGAACATGCCTAATCCCATAGGCAGTTCTCAATGGGTTCTCTGTACAGAGGGATCTGGTTACGCTTGCTCGCACGGCATAAGGGATGCGATCCCCAGCCATTTTCCCAAGAATTCACTTGCTGTGGTTCTGGAACAAGTCGAACACGAAATGCTACTGTTTCTTCCGGGCAAAAACCAACAGTTCTTCGTTAGGAGTCAAGGTATAGAACAAGTTGACATTTACAGCACGGGGAAAGGATTCCAAAAGAAAATTTGTAATGTTTGCTTCGTCTTAAAGTCCATGGATGAGTTCCAAGTCAACCAAACGGACGCAAAAGGACGGAAGACAAGACGGCCATCTTGCAATATCTGCCGCCAAGATATTGACCGCCGTGCGATTCCCAACAGGGAAAAGAAGGAAGCCAAACGTCTTCGTCCAAAGAAAGGTACACTTTGGCAATGTTCAATATGTCGCAAGATGGGAATCGTTGGCGTAAATGTAAAGGTCGTGGCAGACCATAATCATTACGCCGGAAGATGGAGAGGCTTTCTTTGCGACAGTTGCAACACTGGAATAGGCAGGTTTAGAGATGACGAAAACATCCTGCGTAACGCTCTAGCCTATTTAAAAGAACACGAAGAATATCCATAACCTTTAATATACCAGGCTACGTGAGAGCATATTCACCCCCTTACCAAGCCCGAGCAAGCTCGTTACAATAGCAACCAGTGCAAACCCCCGAGCGGAATGAGCCAAACTATGGAAAACGTGAAGATTCCCACCTTGTATCCGGTCAAGCAGGCATTGCCCAAGGGCGAGTCTGTCGATATCGACCGGACGCTCGCAGCCGACTGGGAGCGGCTGGACCTGGCGAGCGCTGTAAACGGCAAGCGCATCGCCCTCGGCTTCGGCAGCCGCGGCGTCGCCAGCATCGACAAAATCGCCGCCAAACTGGTGGCGCTTGTCAAGGCATCCGGCGGCGAGCCCTTCATCGTGCCGGCAATGGGCAGCCACGGCGGCGCCACACCCGCCGGGCAGATTGAAGTGCTCGATGGCTTGGGCATCAGCGAGGAGACGATGGGCTGCCCCATCGAAGCCACCATGGAAGTCGTTGACACCGGCAAGACCAGCACCGGCTTGCCCGCCTATATCGACAAGAATGTCTACGAAGCCGATGGCTTGATCATCACCAACCGGATGAAAGTCCACACCGATTTCCACGGTCCCCACGAGAGCGGCTTGCTCAAGATGCTGGCGATCGGCTTGGGCAAGGAGACCGGCGCCCGCACCATTCATCAACAAGCCACCGTGGGTTTGCGCGATTACATGCCCGTCATCGCTCAGCATCTCATCGAGAGCATCAATTTTGTCGCCGGCTTCGGCGTCGTCGAGGATGGCTATCACACGGTCGCTCATCTCGAAGGCTTCACCGCAGAGGCGGTCGTCGAAGGCGACCGGCGCCTCTTGCGGCAATCGCGCGAATTGATGCCGCGCCTGCCGGTGGAAGACATCGACTTGCTCATCATTGACGAGATGGGCAAGAACATCAGCGGCGCCGGTATGGATACCAATATCATCGGCCGCTGGCTGGTCGAAGGCGAGCTCGAACCGACCTCGCCCCGAATCAAGCGCATTGTCGTGCTCGACTTAACGCCCGAATCCCACGGCAACGCCACCACTTACGGCTTTGCCGATTTCATGTCGAAGAAGCTCTTCGACAAGATTGATTTCCAGAAGACGATGAAGAATATGTTCACCAGCGGCTCCCTCAAGCGCTGCCGCATGCCCTTGTTCTTCGAAACCGATGAGGAAACGATCAGAGCCGGGCTTTATGACGCCTTCCGCAGCGACCCGTCGCAATGCGCCGACGCCCGCGTCATGCGCATCAAGAATACACTTGACATCGAAAGTCTCTGGGTCAGCGACAATATCCTCGCCGAGTTGACCGGGCAGGAGTCGATTACCGTAGGCGAAGGCGCCGCCCGCGCCGCCGGGGGCTAGGTTTAATCTGTTGCCTGGATCTGTAGGGGCGGCCTATCAGGTCGCCCGCAGACCGGCCACATTTTACGACAGCCCCATCGCCCGCAGATTCCGATAACTGATCGCCAGGCTCTCGAAGGGATCGCGCTGGCAGATATCTTGCTCGACCGCATACCATTCGACGCCGATGCGCTTGCAAGCATCCAGTATGCCGGCGAAATTCATGTTGCCCTCGCCCACTTCCGCCATCGCCTGCTGCGGGCGCCCGCCATCATCGGCCGGCAGCATAACCATGTCTTTCAAGTGGATCACCGGCATGCGATCTTGCATCTTTGCGATCCAAGCCACCGGGTCGGCGCCGCCATGTTGAATCCAATAGGTATCGAGCTCAGCCTGCACGTAACGCGGATCGGTCTCGTCAAAAATTAGCTCCAGCCCGCTGCGCGCGCCAAAGCGCAGGAACTCGAAGCTATGGTTGTGGTAGCTGAAGGTGAGCCCCGCGCCATAAAGCCGCTCGCCGATGCCATTGGCGATCTCGGAGAAACGGCCGAAACCTGCTTCACTATCGCGATATTCCAGTGGCATGCCGCCGATGGCCACATGGCGCGCGCCCCAAAGGCGATGCTGCTCGATCACCGCATCGGGATTCGTCAGCAAGTCGTCAACCGAAACATGCGTATTGCAGATGATTAAGCCATTGTCATCGCAAATGCGCTTGACCTCAGCATCGGAAATGTCGCCAATTTGCGATACCTGCACGGCGCGGTAGCCAATCTCGCGGATCTTCGTCATGCTTGCTGCGAAGTCGTCCCGCGTCTTGGTGAATTCGCGGATGGTAAAGAGTTGCGCGGCAATTTGTGTCATTCTTTTCTCCCGTACTAATCTATGCCGGCGAATCGGCAATGTATTGTTCGAGCAGCGCGGCGAATTCCTCGCCGTCAATCGGCAGCTCAACCATCTGACGCTTATGCGCCGACAAGATGATCGCGTTGTTGATGGCGACCGAGTTCAAGCCCTCCTCCGCCGGCGCGATCAAGCCCGCCCCATTCAGAATCGCGTCGGCGAAATTCTCGATGATGTGTTCGTGCCCATGGGTGGTCTTGGGCTCGTATTGAATCAGTTCGCGCCTATGAGGCGCCGCCTCAAATCCCGATTCGGATTCACGTATCTGTTTGATTGACGACCATTCGTTGCGGTAGAAGATCAGCTCGTCGCCTTCGTATACCAGCTTGCCATTTTCGCCGGCGATTTCCAGGCGGTTGGTGCCCGGCGATTCACCGGTTGTCGTGATGAAATGCCCGACCATGCCATTCTCATGTTCAAAATAGGCGGTCACCTCGTCCTCGACCTCAATCCGGTGATGCTTGCCAAAGCTAACGAAGCCATACGCGCGCGCCGGCATGCCCACGATCCACTGATACAGATCCAGATTGTGCGGGCACTGGTTCATCAGCACGCCGCCGCCTTCGCCGCGCCAGGTCGCGCGCCAGCCGCCACTGTCGTAATAGCTCTGCGTGCGAAACCAATCGGTGATGAGCCAACTGCAGCGTAGCAGCCGCCCCAAGTCGCCGTCGGCAATCATCGACTTGATTTTGCGCCAATGCCCCCAGGTGCGCTGCATGAACATCGCGGCGAATACCAAGTCGGTATGCGCCTCCCTTGCGGCGCGATAGCCATCGATCATGCGCTGCGCTTCCTTGACATGCACCGCTATTGGCTTCTCCACCAAGACGTGAATGCCGCGCTCGAAAGCCAGCAGGCTCATGTCCGGATGATCGTAATGCGGCGTCGCGATGATCACGCCATCCAGTTCGGCGCCGTCGAGCATCTGCTGATAATTGGTGAAGCGCGCCACGTCCGCCAAGCGCGCCGCATAGCCCCCCTCATCACTTGCTGAAGGATCCGCCGGCGGGTCTTCGAGGGCGAAAGCGGTATCAATGCGATTCGCATTCTTGTCGCAGAGGGCGGCGAGTTCCGTATTCGGCAAGTCAATGACATGCTTCACATGCTGCACCCCCATGTTGCCGATGCCGACGATCCCGATTCTTGCTGTCTCTTCAGTCATGTGGCCTTCTTTCGCTGGTCTGCGGCGCTGAACTTCGCCAATCATGCCACAGAAGCCGAACCAAGCAAGTCGCGCATAAGCGTGATTAAAAATCTATTTCAAGCGTTGGCGAGCCGCCGACTCGCCCGTACACACTTTAGACTATTTGAGAGAGTTTATGCAAACGGCAGTCATTATCATTACTATCTTGGCTTTACTGAACCCCGGCAGGTCATAGTGGCTGCCGCCCATTCGCCGGCGGAATAGCGCGAGGACTGCGTGTCGCCCTCGGTGTACTCGATGTACTCGGTGGTAAAATCACGGCACAGACTGTTCAATCAGGACACTTATTAGGAGAACCGCCCATGATCCCGCTCGCCCAACCCGGACCGATGACCGAAGATGAACGCTTCATGTTCGAATGCTATGGCTATCTCATCATCGAGGACGTGCTCAAGCAAAGCGAAATCGACGACGCCCTCGCCGCATCCAAACGCATCCACGCGGACACGACCGATGTCTTCAGCCCGCTTGGCAACGCCTACGAAAGCGAGCCCGCCCTCGCCCGCCTCATTGAACACCCGGCTGTTATATCAAAGGTGCGCGGGCTCTACGGCGACAAATTCGTCATGCAATCCGGTTGGTGCGCGCGCTTGGCGGCCAACGGCAGCATTGTCGGCTGGCATCAGGACGGCTCCGGCGCTTATGGCTTTGAAAAGGTCAGCTATCCCGTGCCTCTGCTGCAGCTGCGCGCCAGCTTCAACTTGACTGATCAGTCGCGTGAGTTCATGGGCAATATGATGCTGATCCCGGGCAGCCACCGCAGCCCCTACCCGCTGCCGGCGGACAAGCGCCGAGAAGTCCAGGTCTCGCCCATCCAGCACAACGTGCTATGCGAGCCCGGCGCCATGCTGCTGTTTCACAATGGCGTCTGGCACTCGCCTATGCCCAACGATGTAGACTTTGACCGCTACAACATGCACTACATCTATAGCCCGCCCTGGTTCCGCCGCGCGGATCGCTTCGTGTCGAGCGCTGCGTTCATGGCTGAGGCGCCGCCGCTGCGCCGCGCTCTCATGGGCGACTACGAAAGGCCAGACGCGCCCTTCGCCGGCGGCGTCCCGGAGATGCCGTTTGAGGATTGAGACGGACTATTTGGCAAACATCAGCCCTAAGACCTCCTGTACATTCGGTCGCCTAGACTGGTCTTGATGTTTCTGCATGTTCAATGTAGCGTCAGCCGAAACATCGGCATCGAGTAGTCACCCAAATCGGAGCAGACATCAATGAAGCTGAAGTTTGCAGCAATAATGATTATCGTCCTCTGTCTCTACGGCGCGGCATCCGCTCAGGTTGACAACTGCTGTCATGTGGATCGGCAATGCCATAGCGAGAAAGACTGGACCAACGGCTATTTTGCCTTTCAAAATGGACAGTGCGCGGCGCCGGCGCAAACGGGGGCATCAGGGCAAATTGACAATTGCTGTTTCGCCGGTTGGCAATGCGATAGCGAGAAAGACTGGATTGACGGCTTTTGGGCTTATCATAACGGCCAATGCGGCGCGCAGACAGCATCGCAGCCAATGAGTCCCGTTGGCAATGAAACAAGCGCCATCGATAATTGTTGCTTTGCCGGTTGGCTATGCAGGACCGACCTGGAGTGGATAAACGGCTATCATGCCTACCAGCATAATCAGTGCGGGCAGGCGACCCCGGCCGGCGGCATCATCAACTCTTGTTGCCAGCTGGGCTGGAATTGCACCAATGGGTTAGACCGCTGGCTCGGGGAGAAAGTGATCAGAGAAGGTGTTGAGTGCGGCATGCCGGTACAGGTCGCGTATGGAAGGACCGTTCTCGATGGCTCAGAGACTTTCATTAGGCAGGTCTCTGCCGCGCTTGAATATCTCAGCAGCAGAGTGCCGCATTGGTATGCCTATATCGTAAACGGCGTGTCCAAAATACGCGGGGGCCCATTTGGACCTGGCACCTTCGCTTTGGCGGACGCGGTTAATATTGCGCCGACCCACGCGAGCGAAGGCGCGGTTGTACTGGCCGGAACCCTGTTGCACGAAGCATGCCACGTGAATCGGCATAACGACGGCTCCGACCGAACCACCGGACCCTATCTGACAATGGAAGGCTTTTCTATCGAAGAAAACATCTGCGAAACGCTAAGAGAAGGCGCGTTGACGGAGGCTAATCCCAGCCGACCGCCCAACCCTTGGCTCGCGGATGCAATCGCGTTCTTCCGCAGTCATGGCGGGCAATATGATTTTCAAGCCGCCGCCAATGGTCAGCGAGACCGCGCCTTCTGGCTGCTCTCGCAGGGCATCTAGGATCCTGAGCGGGCGCCATGCCCCTCGACATCCTCACCATTGGCGAAGCGCTGGTCGAGATCATGCGCACCGACATCAACCAGCCGCTCAATCAGCCCGGTCCCTTTGTTGGACCTTACCCCAGCGGCGCGCCCTTCATCTTCGCCACGCAGGCGGCTCGCCTCGGCATGAGGGCAGCCGCTATCGGCTCGGTCGGCGCTGACGCCTTTGGCGAATGCCTGCTGAATCAGCTTGAAGCGGACGGCGTCGTGCGCGGTGCGGTGCGTCAGCTGCCCGAGCAGACGACCGGCATCGCCTTTGTCGCCTACAAGTCTGATGGCGCGCGCGATTTCGTCTTCAGCCTCGGCGCTGGCGTTCACCTAAGCGCCGACATGCTGAATCCAGCGCTTTTTGACGGGCTGCGCTGCTTTCATGTTATGGGCTCAACGCTATCGATGAGCGAAGCTGTATTAAGTGTCTGCCAGGAAGCGCTTGAATTGGCGCAGGCGGCCGGCGCCTTGATCAGTTTTGATCCCAACCTGCGGCCTGAGCTGCTGCCGCCCGAAGCAGCCCGAATCGCCTTCGCCCCCTTCATCGCCGCCGCTGATATCCTGCTGCCGACGGAAGCGGAACTGCTGCAACTCACGGGCGCCGGCACGATGGACCAAGCCATCGACCTGCTCATGACGGCGCGTCCTGAGCGCAGGATCGTCGTCACGCGCGGCGCGGCGGGCTGCAGCATTTTCACGAAGGAAGCCCGCTTGGATGTGCCCGGTTTCGCCGTGGACGAAGTTGACCCCACCGGCGCCGGCGACTGCTTTGATGCCGCTTTTGTTTCAGGCCTGCTTGGGGGCATGCCCTTGCGCGAAGCCGCGCGGCTGGCCAATGCCTGTGGCGCCCTCGCCGTGACCGAGAAAGGTCCTATGGCCGGCGCCAAATCCCTCGCCGACGTCGAGCGTTTCATGCGCGCTCAGCGATGATCCTGAAACAAGTCCCGCGTCTGCAACGCGCTCTCCAGCCGCCAGTTGAGCAGCGCCGTCAACAGTTCCCGCTTCAGGCCCGCCAGCGCGTCATCATCCCAGCGGTTGTCAAGCTCGCCCGGATCCGCTTCCAGGTCGAAGAGCTGTCCATACTCCTCGCCCGCGAAATGCACCAGCTTGTAGCGCTCGCTGCGAATCATCGTCTGATAAGGACCTTCGTAGTTGCCATCAGCCGGATGCTCGGCGAAGACGTATTCGCGCCCGCGCCAGGGCCGCCCGCGCAGCGCCGGCATTAGCGAGCGCGCCTGCATATCCGCCGCGGGCGCCACACCCGCCAACTCCAGCACGGTCCGCCCGATATCCATCCACTGGCATAATTCGCCGACGCGCCGCCCCGCCCCAATACGTCCCGGCGCCCAGAAGATCGCCGGCACGCGCGTGATAATGTCATACATCGTCCACTTTTGAATCTGCCCGTGATCGCCCAGGCAATCGCCGTGATCGCTGGTGAAGATGACGATGCTATTCTCCAGGTAGCCGCGCGTTTCCAGCGCCTCCATGATCTGCCCGACCTGCTGGTCAATCATGCTGACGTTGGCGGCGTAATATGCGCGCAGTCGCTGCAGCTGCAAACGCGACGGCTCCAGCAAGTGCACGACCGAATCGTGATCGACTTCGGTGTTGTGTTGGCGGTAGCGCCGATAGGGTGGCGGCTGGCCCTCGAGCTCCGCCCGCGTCACTTCGGGCAGCGGCAGATCGCGGTCGATGTATTCGGCGGCCGCCTCCGGCGTCGGGTCGTAGGGCGGGTGCGGGCCGGGAAAGCCGATCTGCAAGAAAAGCGGCTCAGTCCGCGGGTAGGTATTCAGCCACCATTGCGCCAGCCCGCCGACGAAATTATCCGAATGCGTCTCCGGCGGCAGATCCCAACTGAAGGCGCCCATGCGCTCGCGATAATCATCGCGCTGCCGATAGAGCTCGCGCTGCTGCTTGACCAAGCCGCGCGCCTGCAATGCCTTGTCCCATTCATCAAAATAATAACGCCCTTGCAGGTAGCGGTCTTTATTCTCCACCACATAACGCTCGTGGAAACCCAGCGGCGTCTCGAAAGGGTTGCTGTGCATCTTGCCGATATTGACGCAGTGATAACCAGCCGCGTTCAAATCCTCTACCCAGGAATGCCGCCAGCGGTCGCCATTGCGCATGATGCCGGTGACGTGCGGATAATATCCGGTGAACAGGCTCGCCCGCGCCGGCGCGCAGGAGGGCGCGTTGATATGGCAATTGTCGAAGCTGACGCCTTCGTTCACCAGTCGGTCGAGATTGGGTGTGTCCATATAGGGGAAGCCAAGCGCGTTGACAGTGTCGTAACGCTGTTGGTCGGTGATGATGAGAATGATATTGGGCTGGGTCATGGCGGTTGCTTTCTCTTCCCTAGCTAATTCGCGGATTATCCACCACCGTCGGCTGGCCATCACGCATCAGGACCAACTTGCGGAAGCCATCGCGCTCAATCGTGCCATAATCATGCCCGGCGCGCGCTTCCCATACTGAGAAGAAGACGAAATCCTCGTCACCAACATTGACCGTGCGATGCGCCCAGAAGGGCGGCACGTAGGCGGCGCTGCCCGCGACCATCTGAACCACGCTCGTCTCGCCCGTCTCGGTCTGCATGACCAGGCAGCCGCGCCCGGACAAGCCAAAGTAGACCTCGCCCTGCTCGCGCCGCGCGTGATAATGCCCCTTGGTCATGTGATATTCGTCGCCGATGCGCCCCGGCAGAATCCGCGTCGTGCAATGGGGGATCTGCCCCTCCTCGTCCGGCAGCTCCACGCCTTGCACTTCGTAGATCAGGCGATCGCCTTCATCCGCCAGGGTTCGCCGCGCGGCTGCTTCATCGGCATACATCGACGCCATATCGCTCAGCTTCCGCTGAATCACGTAGCCCGGCGCCGAGAGTTCGCCGGAGGCAAAATCGACTTCGGTGACGAAAGGATTCATATAGCGCATTTCTAGTCCTGTTCCGCTTCTAGTTTAGCGAGATGCCGCTGCTGCCTGCCGCAGCTGCGCAAAAGATTCTTCATCGAAATTTAGCTGAAACACTTCGGCGATCGCTTCCGCCCAGCCGTGCAGAAAGTAATTCCAGCCATCTTCCACGGACAGGTCCCGCGCCTCCGCCTGTGCCTGAGCATGCCGCATAAAATCTCGCCGCCCACGATAATTCAACTCCCAGACCAAGGCGCTGCGCGGGAAAAGCGCATCCGTGCTTAATGGCGAGCCGGGCATGTCTTTGCCCATGCCAGTGGCATTGATGACCAGCGAACCGGCCGGCAGTCCAGCCAGCAGCGCATCGTTGCCGCCTGCATTCTGGCTGAGATGGTATTCGAATTGAATGCCGGTATCGAGCTTGCTGTGAATTCGCCGCATAGACTCCAGGCGTTCCGGCAATATGTCTGCAAGGATGAATCGGCGAGGATGCCCGCCGGCGCGTTGCGCCATGCCAACGCTGATGGCCGCCGCAGCGCCGCCAGCGCCGAGGCAAAGCACATCGCGCTTGCCGCCAATCCAATGCCCGCGCGGTACAAAACCATCCAGCGCCAATACCGAAGACAGCGGGTCTTTGGCGTAACCGAGCAGGCGCCCGCCACGCTTGGCGATGCAGGACAGCTCGTCGCTAAGGGAGGCTTGGGGGTCCAGCTCGTCAAACAGGTCGCGGCCAGCGGCCAGCAAGTCGATCTTGTGCGCTGTGACAAGCGCGCCGACCACCGACGAATTGTCTCTCAATTGCCGCAGGCTGCGCCGATATGTCGCTTTCGGCGACCGCAGCGGCAAATCACAACCGACAATCTCCGCATGCAAACCCAATAGCGCCGCCCACCGCGGGAAGATCTTCATAATGGAAGACCCCCCAGTGCTGACGCCGACAAAGACGAACTTCGACTTCCTCATGGCGCCAGACTTCCGCGCCCGGGGCTATAAGGCGGCGATATCATCATACACGGGCGCCAGCGCCTGGTAGAGCGCCTCAAAGATCGGCAGCATGCGCTCGTAGATCGTCTGCGCTGCCGGGTCCGGCGTCATCGTCGCCGCCACCCGGTTCATGAGGTGTATCACATCAAAACCCGAATACAAGCCAACCCCAACCCCGCCGACCAAAGCCGCGCCCATTGAAGTCGCCTCTTCCAGGATCGCCAGCCGCTGCACCGGCAAGCCATAGATATCCGCCATAATCTGATTCCAGACTTGGCCGCTGGCGCCGCCGCCGATGACGCGCATCGCCTCAATCTCAGTGCCTTGCGCGCGAAAAGCATTGAGGATAACGCGCAGGTTCATCGTCACGCCTTCAAGCACGGCGCGATACATATGGGCGCGCGTATGGCGGATGGTCAAACCGACGAAGGCGCCCCGGGCATGCGGGTTCCAACGTGGGCTGCGCTCGCCCAGCAGATACGGCAGGAAGAATAATCCCTCCGCGCCCGGCGCAACCTGCTGGACTTCCAGGTTGATCAACTCATAGGGACTGATGCCGAGGCGCTCGGCAGTCTCCTTTTCAAAGAGCGCGAGCTGGTCGCGCGTCCACTGATACGAGGCGCCGGCCGCTTGCATGGTGCCGGTCGGCATGAACATATTGGGAATGACATGCCCAAAGGTAAAGGTGCGATAATCGGGATCGTAAATCGGCGCCGGCGTCGACAGCGCGATCCAGGACGATGAACCAACGTAGTTATAAGCTGAGCCTTCCCCGATGACCCCGGCGCCAGCCGCCGCGCAAGCGCCATCGCCTCCGCCGATGACAACTGGTGTGCCCGCAGCCACGCCGACTTCGCCCGCGGCATCGGCGCGAACTTCGCCGACTACATCAATCGATTGCCGAATCCGCGGCAGCGTCTCCAGCGGCAGCTCGCAAGCATCGATAATAACATCCGACCACTCCCCGCGCTCCAAATCATAGATCAGCGCGCTAGAGGCATCGGACGGGTCGGTGACAAACGCGCCGGTCAGCCGCGCCACGATGGCGTCTTTGGCTTGTACGAACTTATGCGTCGCGCGGTAGATGTCGGGCTGGTTATCGCGGATCCACAGGATTTTCGCCAAGGAGTAGGCTGCGCTGAGCCGATGCCCGGTGATGCGATAGACAGCGGCAAAATCCAGCCGCTCGCCGATCCAGCGTTCTTGCTCCAAAGCGCGCTGATCAGCCCAGATGATGGCATTGCGCAGCGGACGCCCCGCGCGATCAAGGGGCACAGCGCCCATCATCTGCCCGCTAAAGGTGATGCAGGCGATATCGGCGCCACTGACGCTGGTCTCGCTCAGCAGCCGCCGCGTCGACAGGCAGACCGCTTGCCACCAGTCCTCGGGGTTCTGCTCCGCCCAGCCCGTATGCGCGTATTCGGTTTCATAGCCGCAGAACGAAGCGCCGACAAGCGCCCCCTCGCGATCGTAGAGGGTGGCTTTATTGCCAGTGGTGCCGAGATCATGGGCGATGATGTGGTTGGGCATGTTTCGCTTGTCCAGGTCGCGTCTGCATTCCGCACAGCATATAGAAGCCGCCCTGATATTTCAAGCATGGCTGGGCAAGGTCAGAGAATTATATCCACGATATTCACCACTCCCCCTCCCAAAGCCAAAACTTGACAATCGCAAAATAAACCATTAACATTCGATAAAATATTGCGCTCGTCCTACTCCATAGAAGGTCCGCTGATGTTTCCTTCGTCCGCCGCGCATACCCACAGCCTTGCTTTTCACCATCTCGTTCGTTCCCGTCGGTTCTACATCCTGCCGCTTATCCTCATCATCGCGCTGCTTAGCGCCGGAGGAGCGGCGCAGGCGCAGGACCCCACACCCTATCCCGACAATTTCAAAATCCAAGTCTATAATATCACGCATAACAGCGCCGACATCGATTGGGGCGCGTTCGCCAACTATCTTAGGCAGCAGGGATTTAAGCCCAAATGGGTCCGTCAGAGCGATTATGTTAGCGAACATGGCGACAGCATCTATCGCAATTATGCTGTGCCGGCGCCAGTCGAATGGCGGTACAGATACCTTTGGGGCTGGGATAAAGAAAAGAGGCGTTGGGAAACCCGTATCTTCCAGCCCAACACCCGCTACAGCTTCACTTTAGAAATAGTGGACAAAGACTACCAGAATGCGCAGACCGTAGAAGTTGACTTTAAGACCAAGGCGGCGCCCAGAAGCGGCTCCGCGCCCACTGTCAACATATACGGCATTTCAACAAATACGGCGGACATCTCTTGGAGCGCGGCAGCGGCGAGCAATGTGCGCTATAATATCTATGTCAACTGGTTCTACCGGATGCAGGTTGGCAGCGCCGCCCCTAATAATGGCATTTGGTTGACGCGATTGCGCCCCGGCAGCGTGAATCCTATCGCCATTGAGGAAGTTACTGACGGCGTCATTACAAACTATTTCACCGTCAATGTAACAACCAAAAAAGAGACGACGGTGAATAGTTTGCAGATCAGCAATATCACTGCTGATTCGGCGCTGCTTTCTTGGGTTGATCCCAATTCGGCTAGAAGCCGCGTGTGGAACGACTATACCATAATCGCTCTTGACGGGAAAATCATCTTTAAGGAATTGAATTTAACTGGCAGCACGGAATATACGCTGAAGAATCTGACTCCAGGCACCACCTATAAGGTCCAGGTCTACAAAGAGTTCGGTCTGCAACTTCCCTATGGTCAACCCGAGCCGCTGGGGTGGGGCAGTTTTACGACGCTGGGCGATCCGCCCACCCCGACGCCGACGCCGACTGCAACTTCCACGCCCACCGCGACCAGCACGCCGACAAATACGCCTACGCCCACCAATACGCCTACAGTCGGTCCTAGTCCCACAACCGTCCCCGACAATTTCAAAATCAGCTTCACGAACCTCACGCATAACACCGCCACCGTCAATTGGGGCGATTTCCTCGACTTTCTTGCGCAAGAGGGCTTTGAAGCCAAACAGGTCTATATTGCCGATATTGTCAGCGCTGATGGCCACAGGGTCAGGAAGTATTCTGAACCTGCCTATGATATCTGGTGGCGGGCTTCCGACCGGGTTGTTGCGCTTTCGGCCTGGGATGATGATACGATGGATTGGGAACCACGAGCCTTTCAGCCCAACACCCGTTACAGCTTCGCTCTAAGATTTGTGGACAAAGACGGGAATTCGCGGTCCGTTGCTACGCACTTCACGACCAAGGCGGCGCCCAGCAGCGGCTCCGCGCCCGCCGTCACCATTTCCGACCTCGCCCATGACTCGGCGACCCTCGTTTGGGGCGCGGCGGCGGCAAGCGATGTGCGTTTTAACATCTATCTCAACTGGCAATTTCGTAAACAGGCGGGAAACACCGCGCCCACTGGCTTGAGCGTGACGGGATTACGCTCCAATCATGCGAATGTCATCGGCATTGAGCAGGTTACCGTCACGACGGATTCTCAAAACAATGTCATCGAAACTCCGACAAACTATTTTACCGTCACTGTGCAAACGCCTGCAAAAGCACTTTCCGCGCAGCAAGGGCAGCAAGACCAGCTAGCGCTGTCCACTGATACGCCGACGCCAACCAAAACTGCCACGCCCAGCGATACGCCGACGCCCACCGCCACCGCCACTCCCACGCCGACGAATACAGCGACGGCAACTTCCACGCCTACTGCGACCAGCACAGCCACGAGTACAGCCACACCCACCAACACGCCCGACGCCAGCGTCCTGCCCACCGACGGCAGCCTGGGCATGATCTTCCCCAAAATCTCCAAAGACCACATCACGGTCGAATGGAGCGACATGGGCAAGGTCCTGCTCTACTTCGTCGAGATCAGTCGCGGCAACTATTACGAATTTGTCACGCCCGGCGCTGGCACGACCTCGCATGACTTCGGCGGACTGCAAGCGGGTACGACCTATACCTTCCGCA
>JAJEGA010000040.1 GCA_022820125.1 Anaerolineae bacterium
TGCTAATCTGATTCGAGATCTGTAGGGGCGAGACTTGTCTCGCCCACTATGTCGCCATTGTACATGTGGGCGACTCAAGAGTCGCCCCTACGACGTTCCTTCATTTTGTTGCATTACTTTATTGGACTTACTTCTGTGTTCTCGGTGGTGACAAAACCTGTGCGGTGTTCGCTGATCGGTCGTCAGTTGTCGTGGCGAAACTGCGGAATCTCGACCCGCGCGCCGCCCTTCATCGCCGATTCGTGGGCGCAGATGCCGGCGGCCGTCCAGGCGGCTGTCGTGAGCGCGTCAGGAAAAGGCTGGCGCTCTTCGATGATGCTGCTGACAAATTCATGCACCAAATGCGGGTGCGAGCCACCGTGTCCGCCACCCTGCAAGAAGGACAGGTGCGCCTGTGTCTCGTCATAGACGCCACGTTTGGTGAAGCGGGCGATTTCCGGCGGCAGCAGGTCTTGACGATCGGGCGCATCCAGGCGCTCGGCGGTGATGTCGTTGCCGCGCCCCCAGTGCGTGACCACCGGCTTCATGCGAAAGACGACCGGCGGCTCCTCTTCAATTTGCTCCCACTCAAAGGTCGCTTTTTCGCCATAGACATTGAAGCTTTCGGTATAGCCGCGCGCCGTGTGGAAAAGGCTGCGCGTGATCTCGGCGGCTAAGGGCGGGTCGCTGCTGAGCTCGTAGATGGCGGTTTCGACCGGGAAAGGATTGTCGTACTGCTTATGCAATTCGGCGCGCATGACGCCGGAGCCGAAGCAATGCACCGCCTTGGCTTGCGTGTTTGCCAGCGCCAGCACCGGCGAGACCGCATGGGTCGCGTAGTGCATCGGCGGCAAGCCCATCCAGTAGGGCGGCCAGAATTCCATATCTTGATAGTGTGCGCCGCGCAGGAATTGGATGCGGCCGATCTCGCCACGCTCAATCATCGCCATGACGTGCAAGAAGCGCCGCGTGTAGACGGCAGTCTCCATGCCCATATAAACCTTGCCGCTCGCGCGCTGCGCCGCCACGATTGCTTTGAGATCGGCGATGCTGGTCGCCATGGGCACGGTGCAGGCGCAGTGCTTGCCAGCCTTCAATACCGCGACCGTCTGCTCGGCGTGCGCCGGAATGGGTGTGACCAGGTGGACCGCGTCAATGCTTTCATCCGCGAGGATTTCTTCCAGGTCGAGGACGCGCTTTTCCACTTCAAAGCGATCGCCGATCTTTTGCAGGACCGCCGGATCCGAGTCGCAAATTGTCAGGCTCTCGACCTGCGGGTGATGCAGAAATATCGGCGCGAATTCGGCGCCGAAGCTCAATCCGGCGAGGGCGACCTTGATTTTGCGAGATGCGGTCATTATGTTGGTCTCCGCGATGATTCAAATTATTCGGGCGACTCACAGAGTCGCCCCTACAAATTACGACGGGTGGCGGGTTTTCGGGCGAGACAAGTCTCGCCCCTACAAGCGACTTATATTTTGGAAGGGCGACCCTTGGATCGTCCTCTAGTATCGCATAATCTGCCTTCACGCTATCCCTGTACCGCGCCGAAGGTGATGCCCTCCACTAGCTGCCGCTGCGTCAGCATCAACAGCGGCACCAGCGGCAATAGGACAAACATGCCGGCCGTCGCCACCAGATCGAGATTGCTCGATTGGTAATCGGCTTCGCGCGGCGGGATCGTATACAGCTTCGTCGTGAGCACTTGGGTATCCGGCGATGTCGACAGAGTGAAGACGAAGAGGAATTCGTTCCAGCCGGCGATGAAAAGCAGCAGGAAGCTGACGAAAACGCCTGGCATCGCGATGGGCATGATGATGCGAAACAGCGTCGTGAAGCGCCCAGCGCCATCAATGGCGGCGGCGTCATCCAGCTCGCGCGGGATGGCGTTGAAGTAGGCGAATTGCAGCAGCGTCGCCAGCGGCATGCCGCCGGCGGTGAAGACGAGTATGAGTCCGATATGCGTATCCAGCAGGTTTAGCTGCAAATAGGCGATGAAGATAGGACCCAGCGTGACCATGGCCGGAACTGCCATGCTGGCGACCAGCAAGCCGTACATCAGCGTCCGGCCGCGGAAAGTGCCGCGACTGAAAGCGTAAGCCGCCATCGCCCCCAGCACAGTGGCGCCCAAGCCCGACCCGCCCGCGAGCAAAACCGTATTCCGCAGCGTCAACCAGAAATCCCAGGCGCGCGCCATGAAGGGGTAATTTTCCAATGTCGGGTAGCGCGGAATAATCGTCGGCGGGATGAGGTTGACCTCGTTTACTGATTTTAGCGAGGTGAACGCCATGAAGAGGACGGGGAAAACCAAGCCCAGCAGCACGACCGCCAGCAATGCGTATAGCATGGCATTTCGTAGACGCCGCCGTTGATGGATCATCAGATCTCCCGCGAACGATACAAGAGCCAGGCGAATACGCTGCCGATGGCGATGGTCATCACGAGCAGAACCATATTCACTGCCGAGCCGTAGCCATAGCGAAACTGCTGGAAGAAGCGCTCGAAGGCATAGAGAGCCAGCGTCTTGGTGGCGCTGCCGGGGCCGCCGCGCGTCAAGCCATAAATCTGCTCGAAGGTCTGTACTTCCGCCATGGCGCGCAGCAGCAGCACCAGGTAGATGGCGGGCTTGAGCAAGGGCAGCGTCACATACCAGAAGCGCTGCAGGGTATTGGCGCCGTCAACGGCGGCCGCTTCCAGCACTTCTTTGGATAGCGAGCCGATCGCCGCCATAAATATCAGCGCGACCCAACTTACATTCTTCCACACCGTCATGACAATCACGGAGAAGCGCGCCGTTTTGGCATCGCTTAGCCAGCGGACGGCGGCGTTGCCAAAGCCAAGCTCCTGCAGAATCGCGTTCAGGATGCCGCCATCTTCGAAGAATAGGATCTGAAATGCGACCGCCGCCAGCATCGGCGCGACCACCCAAGGCAGCAGCATGATGAAATTGCTCAGCCAGCGCAAGCGCAGGTTCTGCATCAAGAGCACGGCGATGCCCAAGCCAATCACCGTCTCAGCCACAGCCGACACGCCGGTGTAAAGCAGCGTCCAGCCCAGGCTGCCAATCAGCGTGGCGTCTCGCGCGAGGACTTCGTAATTGCGCAGCCCGACATACTGCCCGCCCAGGATGGTGCGATTGGTGAAGCTGATTAGCACCGTCTGGATGATGGGGATGATGGAATAGACCATTCGCAGCAGGAAAGCCGGCACCACCAGCACGTAAAAGACGGCGTATCTGCTGGAAAATATGTCTTGCAGACGGCTCTGCGCCGGCGGCGTCGCTCTGGCTCGCGCCATGGAAGGTTAATCCGTATCGGGCGACTCGTGTAGGGGCGAGACTTGCCTCGCCCGCGCAATATCGTTATCGAATAGGTTCGGTTTCAGGCGTTTCACGAAACGCCCCTACAAATCCACTATCCGGCGGGATCTTTAGGGGCGAGACTCGTCTTGCCCGTTGATGTGATGTCGCTTTGCAGTGGGCGTTTCGCAAAAGCCGCTTCAGCGTCTTGACCAGTTTGGCAGCCTAATACGCCAACCGGATGATCGTGTACTCGTCCTGCGCCCATTGGAAGGCTTCATCCACATTGCGCTCGCCGGAGAGGATCATCTCGCCCAGCTGATCGAACATCGACCAGAGCTGCGACACCTGCCGATGATTCACAATCGGATAGCGGAACTGCGCGCCCTCCGTGATCTCCCCCCAAGACGGACCCGTCAAGCTCAGGATCGGAATCTGGGCGATGACCTCTTCGTCTTCAAAGAGCGACTTCAAGCCGGGCACGACATTGTTCAGCGCGACAGTTCTCAGTTGGTCGTAATGCCCCAGGTACTCAAGCACTTCTCTGGCTTGTTCATGCTTGGACGAGGCAGTGGGAATCGAATAGCCCCAGCCGTGTGTCAGCAGGCTATCGTTGGCGGGGCCCATCGGGAAGCGGCCCCAGCCGAGATTGTCCTCGGTCACGCTGGTGTCAACTGTCGAGATGATGCTGTTGTGCATACCCTCGTAACCCCATACCATGCCCGCTTTGCCCCCGGCCATCAGCCCGATGACCTCGCTCCAGCCTTCGTTGATGGTTGAGGGCGGCGTGATCTCGTAGTCGTTCACCCAGTCGTACATCCATTGCAGCGCGGCGCGGGTGGCGTCGTCATTGAGCGTCTCCAGATCGGCGCCCGTATGATGCAGCGCCAGCAGCATTGTATTAAAGGCGTGGCCCTGGCCGCCCAGCGGACGCCAGCCCCATACGCCCGCTTCCTGGTCGGTGGCTGCCAAGCCGGCGGAGACGAAGTCCTCCCAGGTCGAGGGATGCTCAGGCGCCAGGTCGGTGTTGTAGAAGAAAGGCGTGGCGCCCATGAAGTAGAATAGCCGGAAGACGCCGCCCATGGCGCTGTCGAGTTGGTGCACAGGCCCGGTTATGTCTTCGCTGTTGTCGTTGTAGGCGTTCAGATCGCTCAGATCAAGCGCCCAGCCGTTCATGCCATACATGCCAGCCAGCAGGTCGTCGGTCATCATAATGTCGACGTGGGAATAACCAGTCTGGCCCCAGAGCGTGAACTTCTGCATCACATCGCTCCAGCGCGATGGCAGACCCTCTCGATTGATCTTGATGCCGGTCGCTTCTGTCGCCCCTTCAAAAAGCCCGTCGAAAAAGTCCGAGCCCCAGCCGATGATGTTGATCTCGTGGTTGTCGGCGCGGACGATGTTGGGGAAGTGCGGCAGCAGCGAGCTGGCCGCGACTGCGCCAGCCCCCTTCAAAAAAGCGCGTCTCGAAATAGCTTTGACTTTACTCATTCTTAACTCCTGTATGGATTTTATCGATAAACGATTCTTTGTTGCGTACGAGCGTATTCTACCGCCCCTTGGCGAAAAAACAAAATATTCCCCTTCGGCGAAATCTGTAGGGCGGCTCCGGTGTCGCGCGGCAAATCACATATTGCGTACGTGCGAGCTGGTGGCTCGCCCCTGCAGAACCTTCTTTCGACCTTAAAGAATTCTTATAATTCATTAGTGCACATGCCTTACCGGGGCTCCCCGTTGTTGAGCGCGGACACCGCAGGTCGGTCGCCCGCGTTTGACAGCCATTCGCAAACCCATTATGCTTGGCGCGTCTAGCACACATGGAAACGTAATGCGACTCTACATCACCGGCGGCACCGGGCTGGTCGGCAGCAATATCATCCGTCTGGCGCGGCGGCGCAGCGACATCGAAATCATCGCCTCGCAATACGGTCCCCCGCCGGAATGGGACGTCGACTACGTTCTGGATCCGCTGGACATGGCCGACGCGGCTGCCGTGCGCGCCTCGCTTTTTCGCTATCAACCGGATGTCGTCATCCACTGCGCCGCCATGCTCGATCATGTCTACATGCAATATCATCGCGAGAAAGCCTGGCGCGCCACGGTGGACGCTAATCTGGCTTTCGCCCATGCCTGCGCCGATGTCTGCGCGCGCTACATCTTCGTCTCCTCCGATTGGGTCTTTGATGGGCAAGAGCCGCTAGTCAGCGAAGACTCGCCGCCCAACCCGGTGAATTTCTACGGTTTCATGAAAGCGGTCTGCGAGCGCGATATCATGGGCGTTCCCGACTTGAGTTTCGGCATCGGGCGCCTGGCCGGCATTTATGGCTTGAATTACGCCATTCCGCATCTCCTGATGAAGGACAATCACCTCGGCTTTCCCATCACCAACTACATCATCGATCGGCTGTCGCAGGGCTTGATCGCCGAAATTTGGACCGGACCCAAGGTCAATGATATGGCGCACGCGTCGCTGGCTTCCGATGGCGCCGAGCTGCTGCTGCGCCTGGCCGAGCACGATGAGAACGGCATCTTCCATTGCTGGGGCAGCGAGCCAGCCAATCGTCTGGAGTTGGCGCACAAGATTGCAGACGTCTTCGACTTCGACCATTCGTTGATCACGCCAACGCCGACCGATCCGGCGATGCTGGATCATTTTCGCCACGTTCGCATCCCCTTTCGCACGGTAGCGGATAGCGAAAAGACCTACGAAGCGCTCGACCGCCGCAGCTATAATCTAGTTGACGGACTGCGCGCCTTTAAGGCTGAATTGGCAGCATTTCAATCTGATTATCACTGAACGCCGAGCGACATTTTTTGGAGTGAAACAAGCGATGAAAGCACTGACCTTAAGCGCTGAATGGGCGCCCAAGCCCGGTTACGACCTGACGGACCGCGAGCGCGACTTGCGCCGCCCGCGCAACGCCAATATGACCTGGAAGCGTCCCAAGCTGACCTTGGGCGATGCGCCCGATCCGAGCCTCAAGCCCGATCAGGCGCTGCTGGCGGTGGCGGCGGTCGGCATTTGCGGCTCGGATATGCACATGTACGAAGCGGGTGAAGACGGCTACATGGTTTATCCGGGCTTGGTGCATACGCCCAATATCATCGGCCACGAATACGCGGGCCGTATTGTCGAAGTAGGCAAGGACGTGAAAGGCTTAAACGTCGGCGACCTGGTGGCGGTTGAGGAGATCCAGTGGTGCGGGGAATGCATCGCTTGCCGCAAAGGTTTCGTCAACCACTGCCTCGACATCGAAGAAACGGGTTTCACCATCCCGGGCGCCATGGCGCAATACCTGCCGGTGCGGGCGAAGTATTGCTGGAAGCTGGACGAAATCGCCGAGCGCTACGGTGAAGAAGAAGCGCTGGTGATGGGCGCCATGGTCGAGCCGACCGGCGTTTCCTATCAGGGATTGTTCAACCGCCTGCAAAACTGGCGGCCGGGCAACAACGTCGTCGTCTTCGGCGCGGGACCGATCGGCTTGGCGGCTGAAGCGCTGGTCATTGCCGCCGGCGCCGGGCAGGTGATAATGATTGACCCCTCCGAGAGCCGCTGCCGGATTGCGATGAATATGGGCGCTTCCGCCGCGCTGAGCCCAATCGGCATCGATCTCGATGAGGCGATCATGCAGCATACCTTCGGGCGCGGCGTCGATTACGTGGTGGAATGCGCTGGCTTCGCCGACCAGACGATTGAAAAGCTCGATCGCTGCCTGGCGGTCAACGCCTCAATCATTGATATTGGCATGGGTGAAGCCAACCCGACCCTGCCGATCGTCGCTTACAAGCGCATGGGGGTGCAGTATGCCGGCGCGCTCGGGCATGCGGGCGGCCCCTTTCAGCATGTGATTCGCATGATGGCGGCCGGCAGGATCGACATGCGCAAGATGGTCAGCGCCCGCCTGCCGCTGGATGACGCGCTGGCCGCCTTCAAACGCTTGGAAAGCCGCGAAGACGCCAAGATCATCCTGCAGCCGAACCCAAATTCAGAGCTGTAGGGGCGTTTCGGTGAAACGCCCACAACTGAATCTGAAAGTGATTCGCGAATGGGCGACTGGATTCTAATCCTCGGCGGCATCGCCTTCTGGCTGCTGGCGGCGCTCTGCCTCTTCCGGCGCGATTGGGTCTGGCGGTTGTATTCGCTTGAACCGCGCTGGCGAGCCGACAATCCCGAAAGAACCGAAGCCTGGGATGCCAAGACCCGGCGCTCGGCGTTTATCTTCGCGCTGCTCGGCATCATATTCGTCGCGCTGGGCGTGATGATTTGACGGGCGCCCCAACGGGTAGCCCCTACAACGCTCGCATACTGGATGTTGTAAGGCTTGTCCGGTACTGACAGGATTTCAACTTAACATGCTGACAATCGGCCAAAATCTGTTCGCATAAGCGACCGGTGTAGGGGCGACTTATTAAGTCGCCCGCTGGGTTGCTCCAAAAACGCGCTGTCAAGCGGGCGATCAGGTTGATCGCCCCTACAGCCAGCAAGCAGAAGAAAGAAAAATGCGCGTCTGACTCGTTTAATTCCAAGTACCGGACAAGCCTTGTAGGGGCGACATATCAGGTCGCCCGTGACACTATCCGGAGCGAATGCATTTACACCGGAACATCCCCCAAGTTGTGATACAAGCGCACCGCCGCCTCCAGCGACGTATAGAAGCTGTCCAGCTTCAGGTACTCATTGGGCGAGTGAATCCCTTCGCCCTCGCCATAAGCGAATGCGGTGATGGGCAGACCAATTAGCCGATTGAAGACGCCCAGGATGGGAATCGACCCGCCGGTGCGGACGAGCTGGGCGCGTTTGCCGATGGTCGCTTCAATTGCCGCTTGCACCGCTTCCAGCCAGGGACCTTCTGTGACCAGTTCAAAATACCAAGCCAATTCGCCGATGCTGCATTCGACCTGGACCGTTTCGGTGGCGAAGCCTTCGACAAATTCCTTGAGCGCCGCTGCGATTTCAGGCGGGTCCTGATCGGGCGCAAGGCGCATGGTGACTTTGAAACCGGCTTCGGCCGGGATGATCGTCTTGTTGCCGGCGCCTTGATAACCGCCCCACATGCCGGTGATATCGCAAGTCGGGTAGACAGTGGCGCGCTCAGCCGCCGGCGCAATTTCTTCTCCCCAAAACTGGTCGACGCCCGCGCCCTCTAGCAGCGCCTCTTCCTGAAAGCCGGCGTCGATGCGCGCTTTGTCCGTCGCGCTCGCCCCGCGAATTCTGTCGTAGTAGCCGGGAACCTGGACGCGCCCCGCGTCATCGTGGAAGGCGCCGATGATCCGGCCCGCGACGTGCAGCGGATTCTGCACCAAGCCGCCGTAGAGCCCGGAGTGGATATCGGCTTTTGGTCCAGTCACCCGCACTTCTGCTGTGACCATGCCGCGCCCGCCATAATAGAGCCGCGGATCTTCGGGCGCGAAGTCGCCATCGCAATTCAGCAGCGCATCGGCTTGCAGCCGCGCCTTGTTCGCCTGGACGAAGGCTTCGATGCTGGGCGAGCCCGATTCTTCTTCGCCTTCAAACATAATCTTGACGTTGACCGGCAGCTCGCCATTCGTCCGCAGCAGCGCTTCAAAGGTCTTGAGATTGCCCCAAACGCCGGCTTTATTGTCGCTGGCGCCGCGCGCGAACAGCTTGCGCCCCTTGATGACGCCCTCGAATGGCTCGGTATCCCACAGCGGCAGCGGGTCCACCGGCTGCACATCGTAGTGCGCGTAGACGAGAACGGTTGGCTTGTCGGCGCCGGCTTTGAGCCATTCGCCGTAGACGACCGGATAACCGGCGGTGGCGATCGCTTCGCAATTGTCGAAGCCCATTGCCTCAAGCTGCCCTACGATCCAGTCAGCGCAGGCGCGTATGTCGTCCGCATGCGCCGGGTCGGCGCTGATGGATGGAAAGCGCAGCAGCGCCTTGTAATCTTCCATCATCTTGTCTTGCGTTTCTTTTAAGTAATCGATTGCGTTTTGGATGCTGTCCGCCATTTTGATCCTCGTTGAACTGTCAATAAAGTGCCGACAATCATAACGCAAGGCGATCGATATTTCCGCACAGACATTTGCCTCGTTCGCCAAGCGGATGCCAGCGGCGCGATGTTAAGCGCTCCTTTAGATTTTCATGCTAAGCTAAAATGTACAGCGACCGTTAAACATAAGTAGAACAAAGTAAGTAATGCGAAAAAGGGCGATGCTAATCTGATTCGAGATCTGTAGGGGCGAGACTTGTCTCGCCCACTATGTCGCCATTGTACATGTGGGCGACTCAAGAGTCGCCCCTACGACGTTCCTTCATTTT
>JAJEGA010000098.1 GCA_022820125.1 Anaerolineae bacterium
AAATTCTGTAATGTGTTTTTATCCTTGTTTACCGTTTTAAAATTTTTTTTTTTTCCTTTTTTGGCCACCCCATGCCCCCCCCCCCCCCCCCCCCCGCGCGCTTGACCGCATTGCGAAACATGGTATCCAGGTTTAGTTCCGCGCCGCTCCTGGCGGTTTTGCTGATCGCGTGGACGCTTGCCGACCCGCCAGCGCTCGCCCAAAGCAACCCGCCTGTCACCGCCTGCGGTTTGCCGGCGCAGGGACTATTGTCTCCACCGTCACCTATACCCTGACAGCTAATTGCCAACTGACCGGCTCTATCGTAGCCACCGCCGCCATCGTATACCAGGAGACCGCCATGTACAGCCATCAGTTGCAATCCGCTATTGAGCCCTTGGTATCGGTCGTCATGCCAGTTTGGAATAGAGAAAGGTTTCTCGCGGCCGCTATCGACAGCGTCCTCTCGCAGACCTATAGAAACTTTGAATTGATTATCGTAGACGATGGATCAGAGGACAGCAGCGTCGACATCATCAGGAGCTATCAAAGCCGCGATGACAGGATAAGATTTATCTCTATGCCATCGAATCAAGGCCATTCCGTAGCCAAAAATCTAGGCATTGAAGCCGCCACCGGCGAATACATCGCGTTCATGGATTCTGACGATATAAGCTTGCCAGACCGCTTGCGCCGACAGGTCAGCTTTCTGCAGGACAATCCCGAAATCGACGCCGTCGGGCCGTACGCTCTAGAAACCAGTGAGGATCTTTCGCCTGTACCTGAGAAAGCGAGATTTATGAGCAGGCTCGCATGCGATCACACGCTGATTCTCTTTGACCACTTAACTGTGGCTAGAGCGATGATTGTTGGCGCCCTGATGATTCGCGCCGGGCTGCTGCGGACGCTGGGCGGATTCGACCCGGCCATCCGCTATGGCGCAGAAGGCGACTTCTTCCATCGTCTCTTCCAAATCGCGGGCGCTCGCGTCGCCAATATTCCCGAAATCCTTTACCTCGCGCGCTATCACGACGCTAACTGGAGTGGCACTTTGGGCTGGCGGGAGCGGAAGGCGATCCGCTTTCGCCTTTATCTCATTCGGCTGAGATCAGTCTATCCAGCAGCCACCTCGCAGACTGTCGCCCGATTCCAACGCTTGCGGCGTCGCCACAAATTGAACTGGGCGGAGAGACGGGCGGCCAAGCGCGATTACAAGCGCGTCATAGAAGGCATGATCGCTCGTCAATTAGCCTCTGCAAGCGAGCGCTCAATTCTGGCCGCCGAGATGAACCGGCGCCTCGAAGAGGCCAGCCCGCGCTTATGGCAAAAGTTCTGTCACTGGTATCGCTACCGCATCCAAAGGAGAACGATCCAATAAAATGCGATAATACGATTCGATTGAAGCTGGCCTGCGCGGACGCTGGCTGATGTCGGCGTGCGCGATATGGCTGAACTGCGCCAATTCGCGCGCGACCACGACGAGGAGCTGATCCGCGTGGTCAGCTCGCAGGCCAGCGCGGTGGGCCAGGCGTATGGGAATTGGATGTGAGCAATAGCGCCTTGGCTATGGCAGCGAGTTTTGCAGCCCGGACAAAAGCTCCGCTGCGAAAACCTGTAAGATCCGCGTTCGTCGTCATTCCCCTGCATCTGTTTTGGAAAATATGGTAAATGTTGTTATATTGGTATTTCTTTGATAGAGATTTTGAATTTTACATTTGGTCAGAACACATGTGCCTTACCCCCCCCCCCCCCCGCGCTTGACCGCATTGCGAAACATGGTATCCAGGTTTAGTTCCGCGCCGCTCCTGGCGGTTATGCTGATCGCGTGGACGCTTGCCGGCCCGCCAGCGCTCGCCCAAAGCAACCCGCCTGTCACCGCCTGCGGTTTGCCGGCGCAGGGGAATATTGTCTCCACCGTCACCTATACCCTGACAGCTGACTGCCAACTGACCGGCTCTATCGTAGCCAGCGGCGCCATCAGCGTCACGATAAACGGCGGCGGGCATACGATCAGCGGCGGCGCCTTCATCTTGCTTCAGGGCGGCGGCAATACTCTGAATCTGAACAATCTAACGATTGATGGCGCGCGTCAGACGCGGACGGAAACGATCACGGCAAATGCATTGAGCGCGACGGATGCAACATTCATCAACAGCCGCGGCGGACCCGCGATAGCCGCTCTCAGCAGCACCCGCTTGGAAAATGTGTTATTGGCCGGCAACTCATCCAGCCACTACGCTTTGGGCGGCAACGGCAGCGCGGTCCATGCCGGGGTCAACACCAGCCACGTTTGGAACAATGTTGTTATGCGCCGCAATTTCGGCAATGGCGGCGCCATTTCTTTGCAGACCGGCGCCACCTTGACGACAACCGGCTGTCTGACTTTATCGGGCAATATTCCCTATGATGTTTATGACCCGAATAACAATTGGACGGACAGCAGCACGGGTCCTTGCAGCGGCACAATCGGCAATGGCGGCCAAGCCAGCGTCCCCTCGCCCGCTCTGATGGCTTGCGGGCTGCCGGCGCCTGGTGTCCTGGATAGCTCGGCGACCTATCAGCTGCGCGGCGACTGTCAACTTAGCGGCTCGCTGACACTTTCAGAAGATGTGGACATTCGCATCGTAGGCAATGGCTTCACGCTGCGCTCAAGCGCCGCCGGGCAGCAGTTCTTCACCGCCGCCACTAGCTTTCTGCGCCTGGAGAATGTCGCGTTTGCTGGCGTGCGGATCTTCCATTGGGGTGATTTGCAGGCGGATCGTTTCCGACTGACTGATACCACCGGCGGAGCTTTCTTAAATGTGGGAGCGATGCGCTTTACCAATGCGCTCTTTGAGAATAACTCCACGGCGACGTCAACCGGGAGGTCGGTGCTGCTGGCTTGGGGCTCTTATCGAAATGGTTTCACGAGCTTCACCGATTCGGCTTTCCGCAACAATTCCGGCGGCCTCGCCCCGCTGCAAAATGCCGGCGCGACGATTGAGCTGAATGGCTGCGTCGCTTTTGAGAATAATTCCCCGGCTGATTTCTTTGGCGCCGTCACCGACAATCGCGATCCCGCCTGCGACGACGAGATTGTTGATCCTGTGATTCCAGTCGTTCCGCCAGCGCCGCCGACCGCCCCGAACCCGAACAAACTGAAAGCCAAACACAGCAGCCATAATTGGCACGAAAGTTTCACCACATGCGCCATCCCGCTAGGCGCTATTGGCTGCATCTATTGGTGGCATTCGGGCGGGGAGCTGCTGCTGTCGGTGTATCGCATTGATTTAGAGAGCGTGGGGCATTATGCGCTGCGCGTCAGCCAAAGCGAGGTGGAAGCGACCGACGCTGGGCTGGTGGCCTGTTCGCTGGATGGCCGCGTGGCGGTGCGCGTGGGCATGACGGACGCGGTAAGCGAGCTCATGGCTTACAGCAAGCTCTACCAGGAATTGCGCCCCTATCCGGGAGCGCGTGATATCGTCGTCTCCAAGGGCCCCACTGCCCTTGAAGGCAAGACGCATCACGTGATATTCGATCACGCGCTGGATGGGCGGGTGATGGGCACGGTCGATACCTATGACGGTCTGCCGGCGGCCGAGTGCGTCGAGATTGCGCCTGAGGCTGCCGATCCCCCGCCAACTCCAGCGCCGGTTTATGCGCCCCCGGTACAGCCGCAAGCGTCCCAAGCGGATGGCTCTATCCGGCATATTGTGCAGCCCGGGGACACGTTGAGCGCCATCGCCGTCGCCTACCGCGTTTATCAACTCGATATCATTATGCTCAACCAGCTTGAGGACATGGGGCGTTGGATTTATCCCGGGCAGGAACTGCTTATACGCGAGGCGGGGGTCTAAAACACAATCACGCCGCGCGCCGCATCGCCTGTCAGCATGGACGCGCAAGCCTCGTTGAGACTAGCGCCTTATCGACAGCGCGAAACCGGGCAGCGTCTGTAAAATGCGATTCAGGGGAGCGAGGTCAGCCGCGACAAAAGATAGCCGATGATGAGTGTGGCGATGCCTAACACGATAATGAGAGTCCAGCGCCAATTGTCCAGCTTGCCTTCTATGCGCGTCAAGATAACTTTGAGCTCTCCCGTATCTTTTGCGTAGTCTGCTTTGGACACCTTGTGATGAAGCTCTGATTTGATGACTTCTATATCAGTAAGTCCAATAAAGTAATGCAACAAAATGACGGAACGTCGTAGGGGCGACTCTTGAGTCGCCCACATGTACAATGGCGGCATAGTGGGCGAGACAAGTCTCGCCCCTACAGATCTCGAATCAGATTAGCATCGCCCTTTTTCGCATGACTTACTTGCCTTTACTTCCTATTGCGTACTATGGCATAAGTATATGTTTGAAATCCTGCGAACAGCTCAAAACACAATCACACCCCGCGCCACATCGCCCGTCAGCATTCTTGCGTAAGCCTCATTGATCTGGTCCAGCCGATAACGATTTGTGACCAGCTCCTCCAGCTTGAGCTTGCCCGCCATATACAGGTCCAGGAAGAGGTGAAAATCCCGCGCCGGATTGATCGAGCCGTAGAGACTGCCGCGGATCTTGCGCTCGGTCATGGTGAGGACCTGGCCCAGAAACTTGGTCTCGCTGTCTTGCGGCGTCAAGCCCACGAGCGTGCAGATGCCGCCGGGCCGCACCGCCGCGATCGCCGTCTCTTGCAAAGCGGGGATGCCCACGGACTCAAACGTGTGGTCGGCGCCGCGGCTCTCGGTCAGCTTCTGAATCTCGCCGATGACCATATCGTCTGACATCAGGCAGTGCGTCGCGCCGAATTCGCGCGCGATTTCCATTTTGTTGCTGTTGGTATCGACCGCGATTATGGGATCTGCGCCACAGAGCGCCGCGCCCTGGATGATGTTCAAGCCCACGCCGCCAGCGCCGAAGACGGCAACGCTCTGCCCGGCGCGCACCTCAGCGGTGAACATCGCCGCGCCCACGCCCGTTGACACCGCGCAGCCGACCAGCGCCGCCACTTCCAGCGGCACATCTTTGCGGACGGGCACCACGCTGACTTCGCGGCAGACGATATATTCCGCGAAGGTGCCGAGACCGGCGAGGATATAGACCGGCTCGCCCCTCCAGGATATGCGGCTGCTGCCATCGCCCAGCACGCCGGCGACGACATGATCAAAGTCATTTTCGCAGATGGAGGCTTGGTCGTTCTGGCAGTAGAAGCACTCGCCGCAGCTGGCTCTAAAGCTGAGCGTGACGTGATCGCCCGGCTTGGCGCGTGTGACGCCAGCGCCGACCGCCTCGACGATGCCGGCGCCTTCGTGCCCGAGGATCATGGGCGCGGGGAAGTCTCCCTTGCCGGCCACCACGTGCCAATCACTGTGGCAGATGCCCGTCGCCGCCATCTTGACCAGCACTTCGCCCGCTTTTGGTGGCGCCAGGTCAACCGTTTCAATTTTGAAGGGGGTATTAGCTTCGGTGAGGATTGCCGCTTGCATTTGCATATTGGGAAGCCTTTCGCTTTTGCGGGCGAGGCAAGGGTCGCCCCTACATCAGCAAGTCTTGGCGCCTACTAAAACACAATGATCCCGCGCGCCACCTCGCCGGTGAGCATATTGGCGTAAGCCTCGTTAATCTCGTCCAGCCGATAGGCGCGCGTCACCAGCTCGTCCAGCTTGAGCTTGCCCGCGCGATAGAGATCGATGAATATGGGGAAATCGCGATGCGTGTTAACCGAGCCGTAGAAGCTGCCGCGGATGACTTTTTCCGTGCGGGTGATGATGGCGCCGGGCAAGTTGGTGTCGCTGCCGACCGGCGTCAAGCCCACCAACGTCAGCGTGCCGCCGGGGCGCGTCGCCTCCAAGCCTCGCTCCTGCAAGAACGATAGCCCGACCGACTCAAATACATGATCGGCGCCGCGTCCGTCGGTCAAGGCCTGGATTTCGGCGACGCTGTTGTCGTCGGAGTAGAGCGTATGCGTGGCGCCGAATTCGCGGGCGATCTCCATTTTGCTGCTGTTGGTATCAACCGCGATGACCGGGTCGGCGCCGCACATGACCGCGCCCATGATGATGTTTAGACCGACGCCGCCGGCGCCATAAACGGCGACGCTCTCGCCCGGGCGCACGTCAGCGGTGTACATCGCCGCGCCGACGCCGGTGGAGACGGCGCAGCCCACCAGCGCCGCCACTTCCAGCGGCACATCATCCCGGATTGGCACTGCCGCCGACTGGTCGATGACCACGTATTCAGCGAAACAGCCCAAGCCAGTCATGATGTGCACCTGCTCGCCATCGCGGCTGATGCGGCTCTCGCCATCCTTCATCAAGCCCGAGCGCAACACGGGCGAATAAACTTCGCAGAGGTTGGTCTTGCCGCGTTGGCAATAGAAGCATTTGCCGCAATTGGCGCGGAAGCTCAGGGTGACATGATCGCCCGGTTTGAGGCTCGTGACGCCGTCGCCGACGCGCTCGACCACGCCCGCGCCTTCATGCCCGCAGATGATGGGCAGCGGAAAATAAGAAAGCCCCTCGACTACGTGCCAGTCGCTGTGGCAGACGCCAGCCGCCGCCACCTTGACCAAGACCTCGCCCGCTTTTGGCGGCGCTAAATCGACCGTTTCGATACTGAAGGGCGTATTGATTTCATTGAGGACTGCCGCTTGCATTTGCATGCTATTCCACCTTTTCCGCGGGCAAACGGTTTGATCGCCCATAGACCTGTGTTGATGACCTTCAGAATACAATGATACCGCGAGCCAGCTCGCCACTCAACAAATCTGGCGCAAGGTCATCTTGTCGAGCCAAAGACGGCGATGTTGTCAACTGCGCTAGGACTTGACCGCGCCGACGGTCAGCCCCTGGACGAACTGCTTCTGCAAAGCGAGGAAGAGCAGCAGAATCGGCAAGGTCGAGAGCAGAGACGCCGCCATTATTACCCCGTGTTCCATCCGGTACATGCCCACCATGCCCGCCATCACTACGGGCAGCGTCTGCAATTCCCGGCTGCGCAGCACGACCAGCGGCCAGACGAAATCGTTCCAGGAGGTCATGAAAGCCAGCACCGCCAGCACCGCCAGCGCCGGACGCACCAGCGGCAGCGCAATCTGCAAATAAATGCGAAATTCCGAAGCGCCGTCTATGCGGGCGGAATCAAGCAGCTCGTTCGGCACCGCTTCCATGCTCTGCTTCATGAAGAAGATGCCGAAGGCGCCGGCCACGCCCGGGATGATGACGCCAGCGTAACTGTTGACCAAGCCCAGGCGGATCACCAAGACGAAGAGCGGAATGAAAATGGTGTAAAGCGGCACCATCATTGAGCCGAGCAGAACAAGGAAGAGGAAATTCTTCAGCGGAAAGGTGTACTTCGCGAAGGCGAAACCGGCCAGCGATGCCAGGAAAAGATGAGAGACGGTATGCGCCACAGCGATGAAGGCGCTGTTTAGGAAATGGTGGGCGAAATCGAATTCAACAAATAGTCTGATATAGTTGCGCAGGTGGGGCTCTTCCGGGATCAACGTCGGCCGCAATTGGAAGATCTCATATTGTTCTTTGAAGGTGTTGGAGATCAACCAGAAGAAGGGCGTCGCCATCGAGATTAGGATGAAGAAGAGGAAGCCGTAGGCGATTGTGCGCTGGGCGCGGCGGGTGAGCGTGCCATCCATCGCCTTAGTCTTCCTTCCTAAAAGCGCCAAAGAGATAGAGCTGGATGAAGGACAAGCAGAAGATGATCAGCGCCAGCACCCAGCCGATGGCGGAGCCGTAGCCGAGCTTGGCATTGGTGAAGCCCATGCGGTAGAGATAGTTGGCGATGGTCAGGCTGGCGTCGTTGGGTCCGCCGTCCGCAAGCAGCAGCGGTTCGGCGAAAAGCTGGAAGGAGCCAATCATCGTCACCACACCGACGAAGAGCGCGATGGGGCGCAGTTGCGGGATAGTAACGTAGCGGAATTGCGCCCAGGTTCCGGCGCCGTCCACCTGCGCCGCTTCATACAGATCGGGCGGGATGCTTTGCAAGCCGGTCAGAAAATACAAGACGTTGATGCCAGTGTAGCGCCAGGCGGCCACCGCCAGCACCGAAATCTTGACCAGTTCCTCGTCCAGCCATTTAAGCGCCGGGACGCCCAGCAGCGCCAAGCCCTGGTTGATCAAGCCGAACTGGTTGTTGAAGATCATCAGGAACATGAGGGTGGCGGCGACCGTGCTGGTGAGGATGGGCAGGAAGTAACCGATGCGGAAAAGGCTCTTCAGGCGGACCAGCGTCGAGTTGATCAGCAAGGCAAGCACGAGCGCCAGCGGCAAGATAAACAGAAAAGCGCCGATGGCGTAGTACACGGTGTTCCAAAGCGATTTGAGGAAGACCGGGTCGCCCGCCAGGTAGGTGTAATTGCCCAAGCCCACATGCCGCATGGGACCGGTGCCGGGCCAGCGATGCAAGCTGAGGTAGAGCGCGTAGATCAGCGGGCCGACCGAGAAGACGATGAAGAGGATGTAGAAGGGCGAGATGAAGACGTAGGGCACGACCTTGCGCCGGGAGCGGCTCCACCAAGCGCGCAATCCGCGTTCTTCAACGATTGGGGCGCTGCTCACGACTTGGACCCCTTCCCGCCATGACCACTGTAGGGACGATCTATCAGGTCGCCCGAAACATCAGAACCATGACAGGCGGGCGACATAATATGTCGCCCCTACGTCTTCACATTTGTGATATGCGCTCGGCCCTAACCGAAATCGATCTGGCGGCGCAGTTCGTCGGCCGCGTCCTTCAAGGCTTGCCCGGCTGTCTTCTCGCCTTGGGTCGCTTCAAAAACGGCATTGGCGACCAGCGTGGTGGCTTCGTTGAACCAGGGACCGCGCTCCTGGAAGGGCACTTCCGGCGCCAGCTCAAGGAAGAGCTCGCCCACCGACTGATTGTCGAAGTAGGGATCGGGCGCCAGCAGCGCTTCGTTATCCAGGTGCGAGAGCACAGGCGGCAGCAGGTTGTTCACGTGATATTCGAGGATTTTATTGTCCTCGTTGAAGAGGGCGAATTCGATGAAAGCCCAAGCTTCTTCCGGATGCTCGCTCTGCGTGGTGATGGTATAAGCCGTGCCGCCGTGAGTGCTGGTGCGGGAGCCGCCTTCCTCAAATGCGGGCAGGGGCGCCGCGCGCCAGTTGCCGGCCCCTTCAGCCAATTCGTTCTTCAAGCTGCCGGCGTACCAGTCAGCGCCGATAACAGCGGCGATCTTGCCCTCCGCGAATAAGCCCATGGTGGCGTGAAAATCGCCTGTGGCAATCGCGACGCCGCTTTCGAGCAAGTCGAGATACCATTCGAGCACGGCGATATTCCCGGGCGAATCGACTATCACGTTGCCGTCGGCGTCAAATAAGCCGGGGCTGCCCGATTGCAGCAGCAGCATGTAATAATCGCCCCAGCTTCGGTCGTCCAAGACGAGCGCAGCGATGCCCTGATCGGTCAGCGCAGCGGAGGCCTCGACAAATTCATCCCAGGTGGCGATGGGCATCTCGATGCCGGCGTCAGCGAAGATTTCGTGCTGATAATACAGGACGACCGGGCAGAGGCAGTGGTCGATGCCGTAGATGACGCCCTGATGCGCATACAAGGCGGTCTTGGCCATGATGTAGTCGTCCTCATAAGGCGTGATCAGGTCGTTCAGCGGAACCAGGCCGGGTTCGCCTTTGAGGAAGCGGCTGATGACGCCTTGCTCAACATCGGCGATATCGGGCGCGCCGACGCCGGCGACAAAGGCGCCTTGCAAGTTGTCGTAGAGCTGCCCATAGGGGATCTCTTCGACCACGATAGTGACGTGAGGCGCGATTTCCTTGTAGTCGTCTTCAATGCCTACGTACAAATCGGTGAAGAAGGCGCCGAAGGTCCAGATCGTCAGGGTGACGTCATCTTGCGCCGAGGCGGTTCCCCCGCCCATGAGCAGGCTCAGAAGCAATAGTGCGGTTGTGAAAAGAGTGAACGAACGTTTCATGATTCTTTTTCCTTCCAGAAATAGAAGTTTGTGGTTGGGAGAGCGGGCTACCCGATGGGTAGGGTAGACACTAACCGGCGCTCGCCCTTGCATTTTCTGACTAGTAGTTGCTATAGGGGTCTCCTTCCCACTGGCGTTCCCACTGCTCCCAGGTGGCCACTGACGCCGGATCGGCTTCGCTGCGGGCGATGAAGCCTTTTTCGCGGCCGCCGCTGAGTTCCGTATTGTGTTCAGGGACCATGGCGTCTGCGATGGTCTGGTAGCGCAGGTCGATGGACCAGCGCACGGCGTCGGACTTATTGGGCAGGGCGGCATGCGGCGTCAACTGGGTGAAGCAGAGGGCGTCGCCCGCCTCCATCTCGACCGGGATGCCCTCTATCGCCGCCCGCTCCTCTTTCGATATGCCCAAGAAACCAGTCTCTTCGTCTTCAGTGATGGCGTACATGTCCCCGCGATGATAGCCCTCGGCCACCTGCAGGCAGCTGTTTTCGGTTGTCACCCGCATCAGCGGCATCCAGATCGAGAGCGTATGCACCCGAGTGTTCGAGGGATAATACTGCGAATCCTGATGCCAGGGCGTGCGCGTCCAGCGTTGATCGGGCAGCTTGGGCCGAAGATTGAAGACGCCATGCATGAAGACCTCGGGGCTGCCCAGCAGGTCTTCTGCGATGTCGATCACGTTTGGTTCGCTCATGAATTGGAAGAGCTCGGGGCTGACGATTTGGCGGCGTGGACTGCGCTGATAAACCGGTTTGCCCGCTTCGTTCCAGGCGACCGTCAGCCGATGCTCCAGGTCGAGATGCTCCAGCCCGGCTTCCAGCAAGCCCTCGTCGACCCAGGCTTGTACCGTGCGGTCGACCCAATCGGCGCAGACTTTGCGCCCCAACTCAATGCTGCGCGGCGGGATGACGTTTTCGACTTTGAGCCAACCTCGTTCGTGATAGAAGCTGATCTGTTCGTCAGTCAGTAATTTGGGCATAAGGGTTTCCCTGTTCAATTTCGCAGCGCGACATTGCCAGACTTTAACACATTCGGCGCGACAAATTATGAAACCCCGCCCTAGAAAAACCCGCGCCGCTGGAAACGCTCTTGTTTCCAGAAGTCGCCATCGTTGTGATAGCCGCCTGGTCCCCCCTCGGCCCCCCCCGCTCAACGGGGGGCGGACTTCCCAAAACCCGGATTTGTCGACCGAGCGAATTCCGGGGGCGCGGACGCGGCGCAGCCTAGAAAAACCCGCGCCGCTGGAAGCGTTCTTGTTTCCAGAAGTCGCCATCGTTGTGGTAGCCGCCTTGCTCCCAGAAACCCGGTTTATCCACCGGGCTGAACTCCAGCGCGCGCAGGAACTTGGCGCTCTTCCAAAAATAGCGCTTGGGAACCACCGTGCGCAGCGGTCCGCCGTGCTCCATCAGCTCCGGCTCGTGCAGGAAGCGCCCTTCGTATTTGTAGGCGAGCATCACATCCGCATCGTCCATCACTTCCAGCGGCAGGTTGGTGGTGTAGCCGTATTCGCAGTGAGCGATGACGTAGCGCGCCTCGTCCGTCAATTCCAATAGGCGCAGAAAATCACGGAACAAGACGCCTTCCCAGCGCGTATCGAACTTGCTCCAGCGGGTGACGCAGTGGATGTCGACAGTCATCGCGCCGGTGGGCAGCTGCAGGAACTCGTCCCAGGTCCAGCGCTTTTCTTCTTTGACCGCGCCGAAGACGCGCAGGTCCCAGGTCTCCGGATTGAACTTGGGCGTCGGTCCATAAGTGAGGACGGGGAATTTCTCGGTCAGCGATTGACCGTCGGGCAGGCGGCCAGCGGCGCGCATTTCTCGTTCTTTTTGGCGGCGGGTGAGCTGGGACATTGCTGCTCCGTAACTGTGGGCGACACAAGTGTCGCCCCTACATTTTCCGTGCAGAAGGCGGGCGACTCACAGAGTCGCCCCTACAATCGCCCTTTTTGTGTTACATCGTCAACTGCAAGATGGTGCGCAGCAGCACGTTTGCGCCTAGTTCGACATGCCGCCATTCGGTGAACTCCCGCGGATTATGGCTGAGGCCACCGACAGATGGCAAGAAGATCATGCCGGCCGGCACCATCTGATTCATGATCTGGGCGTTGTGGCCCGAATAACTGGCGATGGGCATGCACTTGACGGCTTCGGCGCGGCAGGCGCATTCGATCTGCTTGACGAGGTAGCCGGACATGCGTTCGGCGGCGCGGTGCAAGGCGCGTTCGGTCGATACCCGCAAGCGATGGTCGACGGCGCAATCGCGCGCCAGGCGCGCCAGCCGCGATTCCATCTCCTTGAGCGTCTCGGTATCGGGATGGCGGAATTCGACGCGCAGCGAGGCTTCAGCCGGCACCACGTTGAAGCTTTCCGGCTTGACGCTGACGTGCCCGCAATTGACAACGCCTTCGGGATAATTGGCGCGCACCAATTTATGAGCGGAAATAATAAACGCCGCTGCCCCTTGCAAAGCGTCGCGGCGTTCATCGGCGGTGGTGGTGCCGGCGTGCGCCGCTTCACCGTAAAAGACGACATTGTAAGTCGTGCGCCCGACGATCCTGTCAACAATGCCGAGGTCTAGCCCTTTGTCGTGCAGCGTCTTGCCTTGCTCGATATGCACCTCAAGGTAGCCGAGAATGGACTGGGGGTCGCGGCGGGCATTCTGCGCTTCTTCCATCATGATGCCGGCGCGGTACAAGGCGGCGCGGAAGGGCATGTTTTCCTGCAGCGCGTCGTCGATGTCGGCTGCTGAGATCTTGCCGATGACGCCGTTGCTGCCAAAAAGCGATTTCCAGGTGCCCTCTTCGTCGGTGAAGTTTATCGCTTCCAGGCAGCAGCGTGGCTTGATGCCGGCTTCGTTGATGCGGCGCAGGCATTCGAGCGCGATCAGTACGCCGATGGCGCCATCATAACGGCCGCCGTTGGGCACCGTGTCCAGATGGGAGCCGATCATCAGCGTCTTGGCAGCCGGATCAGCGGCGGGGAGCAAACCGCTCAAATTGCCGACTTCGTCATCTCGCACTTTTAAGCCCGCTTCTTCAACGCGATCGGCGAACCAGGAGCGCGCCGCCAAGTCTTCATTGGAGAGCGCCAAGCGGGAGACGCCGCCCCCAACCGTGGCGCCGATCTCGGCGAGTTGTTCAAAGTCTTTCAGCAGCCGCTCGCTGTTGATACGCAATTCAGGCCATTTCGAAGCCACGCCGCCTGCCCATCGCCCGGTAAGCAATTGAGAACTGATTATAGTTGCAATTCACTATAGGACAACTTATCGGAGTCTTTGCTTTGATGGGCGAGCCAAGGCTCGCCCCTACATACGCCAGTGCGCAGGTTCACGACAGAGCAAAATGAGGCGGGAGAGAACCTCGCCCCTACAAACGCCAGCGCGCAGGCGCCCGTCCCTAGTATTCGCCGCAGATTGATTTACGATTGGGCGATTGTGTTCGATTAGTTGCTGCCGCCCGTTGCCGATGCCTCCTGTCGTCGATCCGAATGACCGGCACGATTCCGCTTATCGCTGGGTGATTCTGGCGATGGTGACGCTGTCCGGTTTCCTGGTCATGGGCTTCCCCACCACGGGCTTGTCGGCGCTGTTCAGCGAGATCGCCGATACGCTCGACCTCGACCTGGTGCAAATCGGGGTGATTTGGGGCGTCGGCTCGGTGATGGGCATATTCACCGCATTGATTGGCGGCAGCTTGATTGATCAATTCGGCACGCGGCGGACGCTGGTCGCGCTCTGTTTGGCGACCGGCGTTTTCGGCGCGTCGCGCGGGTTCGCTTTCGATTTCTGGTCGCTATTTGCCTCGTCGTTTTTCTTTGGCATGGTGCAGCCGGTCTTGCCGATGAACTTTGTCAAGCTCAATCGCGAGTGGTTTCGCTCGGGTCAACTCGGCTTCGCATCCGGCGTGATGTCAGCCGGGTTCGCCACCGGGTTGATGCTGGGCGCGCGCTTGAGCGCCACCGTGCTTTCGCCGTTGCTGGGCGGTTGGCGGGCGGTGCTGATCTTTCTGGGCTGCTGCGCCATATTGCTGGCGATCCTCTGGGCAATCGCGCATCCACCGGTCGAGCGGCGGCGCGGCCCCCGTCCCGCTCTGCGCAAGATCATCGGCAATTATCGATACGTCGCCCGCTTCCGCGAGCTCTGGGTGATCGCCCTGGCGGTCTTCGGCGTGCTCGGTTTGATGCGCGGGCTGGGCGGATACGTGCCTACCTATCTGCGCGAGATCGGCTGGGACGCCAACAGCGCCGATACCGCCATGACCGTCTTCTTCTTCTGCAGTTTGATCGGCGTCGTGCCCATCTCGCACATTTCCGACCGTCTGGGCAATCGCCGGCTGGTGATGGCTTTTGGCACCACCATGATGACGATTGGCTGCGCGCTGATGTACCTGGTGGGCGACAGCTTCTGGGGCGTGATGCTGGCGATGGCGGTCGGCGGCTTCTGCTTCGACAGCTTCATGGCGCTGAAGGGCGCGGCCACCACCGAAGTCGAAGGGCTGGAGTTGGCGCTGATGGGCAGCGCCCTGGGCTTCGTCGGCATGCTGCAGAATATCGGCTCGTCCTTTGTGCCGCCCCTGGGCAACACGCTCAGCACGGCTGGATTGAACTTGCCCTTTCTGCTCTGGGCAGGTTCGGGATTATTGGCGACGCTTGTCTTGCTCAGCTTCCGCAAGCGCAAGCAGCGCTCTCCATATTCGTAGGTAGCGCGATGCCCGCATCCGGCTGTGTTCGATCTTGCTGGCGATGTTGATTGACGGCTTTTGCTTCGACAGTTTCATGGCGCTGATGGGCGCTTCGATTACCGAGGTGGAGGGCTTGGAGGTCGCGCTGGTGGGCAGTGCGCTGGGTTTCGGGGGCATGCTGCAGAATATGGGCGGGTCAATTCTGCCGCCGCTGGGCAATATGCTCAGCAATAATGGATTGAACCTGCCCTTTCTGCTCTGGGCTTCAGCCGGTCTCTTCGCGACGCTGGTAATGCTCAGTTACAAGCGGCAACCCCCGCCCTGAATCCCTAGTCGCTCGCCAGTGTCTACGCGGCGCATGAAGCGGGAGGGACTTTTTCATATCGCGATCAACTCGCCTGGCTTCTTGTTTCGTTGGGCTCAGCCCTTGATGCCGATCGACGCCAGCCCGCCGATGAGATGCTTCTGGGCGAAGAAGTAAACCACCAGAATTGGAATGATGGAGACCAGGGTCGCGCCCATGAACAGGTGCCACTCGACGCTGTAGCGCCCCTGGAAGAAGGCCAGCCCCACCGAAATGGGATAAGAATCCCAATCGCGCAAGAAGATGATCGGCTCGAGGAAATCGTTCCAGACCCAGACAAAGGTGAAGACCACGACCACGGTCAGCGCGGGACGGCACAAGGGGATGATGATGCGGTAGAGGATGCCCCAGGCGCCGGCGCCATCGATGCGCGCGGCATCGTCCAGCTCGCGCGGGATGGTGCGGATGAACTGGGTCATAAGGAAAACGAAGAAGGGGTTGCCAAAATAAGCGGGCAGGATTAGCGGCCAGTAGGTGCCGATGAGCTCCAGCTTTTGATAGAGCCAGAACATCGGAATGAGTTTGATATGCCCGGGCACCATCATCGTGCTAAGCATCAAGAGGAAGAGGACGTGCTTGAAGGGGAAGTCGAAACGGGCGAAGCCATAGGCGATGATCGGCACTGAAATCAGCCCGCCAATGACATTGGCGACGACCAGGATGGCGCTGTTGAGCATGTAGCGCGCGAGCGGATATTTGCCGAAGGCTTCGGCGTAATTGCCCCATTGCGGCGTACTGGGGATCCATTCGGGCGGCCAGGCGAAGATCTCGCGCGGCAGCTTGAGCGAGGTTGACGCCATCCAAAATATCGGCAGCATAAAGAGCAAGGCCAGTGCGGTCATCAATGCGTAGACGAGGGCATGCCCGATGACGCGCCGGGCGCGCTTTTGCGCGGCGCTGCGCCGCAGTTGCCGTTGGATGCCAAAATGCCGCGCGTCAGTTTTCATAGTAGACCCAGCGATCGGAGGTGCGATAGACGAAGACGGTGCAGCCCATGATGACTGCCAGCAGGAATAGGGCCAAAGCCGAGGCATAGCCCATATTGAAGTTGCGGAAAGCTTCTTCGTAGAAATAGTAGAGGAAGAAGTACGTCGCTTTTAAGGGGCCGCCCTTGGTGATGACGAAGGCTTCGGTGAAGATTTTGAAGGCGTCAATGAGTTCAATGATGAGCTGGAAGAAGAGCGTCGGCGTCAAGAGGGGCAGGGTGATGCGCCAGAAGCGCCGCCACTTCCCCGCGCCGTCAATCTCCGCCGCTTCATAAAGATGCGCCGGGATATTCTGCAAGCCGGCCAGATAAATGATGGCGGCGCCGCCGACCTTCCAGATGCTCATGATGGCGACCGATGGCAGCGCCCAGTCCCGATCCCAGAACCAGTAGGGTCCCTGTACGCCGATATAATGCAGCAAGGTGTTGACCACGCCGGTATCCGGATTGAGGAACCAGATCCACATCAGCGAAACCGCCACGCCCGAGATAACCGCCGGGATGAAAAAGACCGTGCGAAAAAAGTTCATGCCCGGGACCTTGAGGTTAAGCAGCAGGGCGAGCATCAAGCCCAAAACGAGCTTCAGCGGCAGCGAAAGGGCGACGAAGAGCGTGGTCGCCTTTAGTGAGCTGACGAAGAGTGGATCGCGCGTGAACATACGCGCGTAGTTATCCAGCCCGACCCATACGGGCGGATCGACCAGCGTCCACTGGGTCATGCTGAAATAAACAGTCGCGAGGATGGGGAAGGCGTAAAAGATGACGAAGCCGATCATCCAAGGGGAAAGCGCCAGGTAGCCGGTCTTGGCTGCTTGGCGTTCTTGTGTCGTCATGTTGCGCCAGGAGGAGAGCATATAATGCCTATGGCGCTGGAGACGGGCGACCTGACAGGTCGCCCCTACATTTTCTACAAGGACGATGTGTGTAGGGGGCAGCCAGTGGCTGACCCGCAATTGGCTATAGCGTTAACCGCCCAGGCGCGGAACGCACTCATCAAGCGCGGCTTGCCCCGGCTCAACCATGGCATCCAGCGTCGCTTGCACTTCGTCGCGCTCGATTTCGCCAAGCATGATTAAATCCCAGGCATCGCTGACGGCGCGGATGACGGCGCCGCGCCAGCAAGGATGATCCGCTCGCCATTCGGCTGTTTGCTTTGCGTCGAGCACCTGCATGAAGCCCTTGAAATAATCGGCATCGGCGTCGGGATACTCCTCAAGCACGGCGGGAATCGATGGGACGAGCGCGCCAATTTCCATGTTGATGCGCTGGCCCTCTGGACCAACCCAGAAGCTAAGGAATTCGTAGGCTTCGTCAGGATGTTCGGTTCCCTTCCAGATGGAGGAGGTCAGCGCCCAGCCGTGGACATAGCGATCGTTCCCTGGTACGTGCGGCTCAGGTACGACGCCGAAGTTCACACCGGCATCCCTGGCGGTAATCATGTGCCCGTTGTTGAGGGTTGCCATAGCCAGGCGACCAGCGATGAAGAGATCAACTGGACCCGTGCCTTCTGTCCCGAGCACTTCGATATCAGCTGGCGTCGGCGTGGCGCCGCTATCGACCAAATCCCAAAGCCAGGTATAAGCCTCTACCGACTCCGGACCGTTTAGGTAGCCATCGACTGTGGTGCTGTCATCGCTGTAGGGATTGGTTGCGCCGATATTCTTAAAGACCGCGCGGAAGGGACCACGCGGACGGTCGCCACCCCAGCGCCGCTTGTCGGGATCGGTCAAAGCTGTGGCGATCTCGATGAAATCCCAAGGAGTCCAGTCGGCAGTCGGATAGTCCATGCCTTCTTCGTCGAAGATATCTCTGTTGTACATGACGAAGTTGGCGCCGACTGTGAAAGGCAACCCAATTACGCGGTCATTCCACACAGCCCGCGTATTGAAGTAATGTTCAAAGTAATCGTCACGGCTGAGGTCGGGGTCGGCTTCCAGGCGATCGGTGATGTCCAGGGCATGCGGCAGCCAGGGCGTCTCCCAGAAGTAGGCGACATCGGGCGCGCCTTCGCCAGCGCCGAGCGCGGTATTCATGAGATCGCCATAGGCCGATTCCGCCATAATCGTCACATCGACTTTGATATTGGGGTGCTCGGCTTCAAAGGCTTCAATGACGGCGCGGATGGCGGGCTCTGGCGATTCGGCTGATGCCAGCGTCCACCAGGTGATGGTGACCGGGTCTTGCGTGCTCGCGCCGCCGATGGCCCCAAAGAGCAGCATAAGCAGGCTGACCAGGATGAGAACTCTTTTGCCCACATGGTGTTTCATGATCGTTCTCCTTAGGAAATACCTTTATGTCTAGGACCGCATGCCTTGGCGCAGGCAGCACGGCAGATACTAGCGCATTTGCGTGGCGAATGGCAAGTGGCGGCGATATGGCGCGACGAATTCTGGCAGGCAAAGCAGCAGAAAGGGCGCCTCGCGGAGACGCCCCTACAGGTCTGATGGTCTTGCTTAAGGCTAGTCGCGCCCGCTGCCGAAGAGGCGCAGCATGAAGAGGAAGAGATTGATGAAATCCAGGTAGAGCGTCAAAGCGCCCATGATGCTGAACTTCAGCGTGTCTTCGGAATCCACTTTCATCTTCCGGCTGGCCGCCATGTTGGCGATTCGTTGGGTGTCGTAGGCGGTCAAGCCGGTGAATAGCAAGACGCCGAAGATGCTGATGAGAAAGTCGAAGCCCGAGCTGCCGATGAAGATATTGACCACACTGGCGATGACCAGCCCGATCAGCCCCATCATGAAGTAGCTGCTGTATTTGGTCAGGTCGGTCTTGGTGGTCATGCCGACGATGGTCATCGCGCCGAAGACGCCGGCGGTGCTGAAGAAGGCGGCCGCGATTGAGCCGAGCGAGAAGACCAGGAAGATGATCGAAAAGGTGAAGCCGGTCACCGCGGCGTAGAGGAAGAAGAGCATGCCCGCCGCCGTCGCCGAGATGCGATTGATCGCGAAGCTCAAACCCAGGACGATGCCGAACTGCAAAATGATCGCCAGCCAGAGCACACCCTGCGAAAGGACGATGCCGCTATTGCTGATCGCCAGCGCCACAGCGGTCGTGACCAGCAAGCCCATCGTCATCCAGCCGTAGACATTGCGCATCACGGCGTTCAACTGCAAGCCTTCCAGCGGCTTGACCTTGCCGGGCGCGTCGATGACAAAGCTGTCGTTTCTGAAATTCATGGTTCCCCCTCCTGCAAGCGCCTGATTCCGGGCGCCGATCTTTCAACTTACCCATTATAACGAATAACGCGCTTAATGGATGCGGCGGTTTCGCGATTTTACATCGTTCTTACTCTTGGCTGGCTGCCTGTGGCGCTGGCGCGTTCTTTGCCGGTTCCGCATATCCCTTGCTTTTTCGGTAAGCGCGCATGCTCTCCCCCTTGTATCGCCAAGCATTGTAACGGATATTGCCCGGTATTTCCCATAGTGGCGTTCCAAGCGCTTCGCTATAGTATGCGCTGGTTCGTAGAAAGGGGCGGCGGTCATGCGTCTGATACTCGCTTCGTCATCGCCGCGGCGACAAGCATTGCTGCGCCAGCTTGTCAACGGCTTTGAGGTGATCAAACCCGAAATAGACGAATCGCGCCACCGGGACGAAGCCCTGGTTGCTTATGCCGAGCGGCTCAGCCGGGAGAAGGCGGCGGCGGTGGCAAACATGCTGGACGCGTCGCCCGCGCTGATCATCGCGGCGGATACAATCGTGATTGACCACGAAGGCGCGCTGCTGGGCAAGCCGGCTGATGCCGCTGCCGCCCGCCGTATGCTGCGACGGCTGCGCGACCGCGCCCATGAAGTCTTTACCGCCTTCACCGTATGCCAAAGGGACCGGCCGCCGCAGGTCATCACCCGGCACGCGCGCACGCAGGTCGTCATGCGCGATTACAGCGACGCCGAGATCGATGCCTATATCGCCAGCGGCGACCCCTTCGACAAAGCGGGCGGCTATGCGATTCAGCATAAAACCTTTCAGCCAGTCGCGCGCATCGAGGGCAGTTACAGCAATGTCGTCGGCTTGCCCCTTGATGAACTGCGAGCGGTCTTAAAAGGCTTCAGCGCCTGGTCGGCCATTCGCGAGTCAAATTCCGACTGAGGCGATAACTTTGCGCCGCGGGAAATCGCTTATAATGCGAACAGGTGTTGTACCCTGCGTTCTTGAGCCACAGGCCAAGAGGAGAGGAACAAGATGATCCGGAAACTATCGAAGGGAATCGCGCCGGTGGCGAGCCGAAGTCTTCCCCCTTGGCGCATCGGCGGCGGACGGCGCGTTCTTGGTCTCGCGCTCGTCAGCCTGATGCTGCTCTTGCCCGGGCTTGGCCTTGCAGACGACAATGCCGCGCCGACCTTGGCATTTCTGCGCTTTGGGCAGTCCTCATCTTTTGCCTTAACCGATATGGCGGTGCTGGATATGCTGCAAGCCTACGGTTTCATCAATGCGGAAGAGCGCGCCACGCTGGAAGCGGGCAACGATCTGCGCGGCGCTAATATCAACATCCTCTATCGCGATGCCGGTTTCGACTTTCCGACAGCGAACTTGATGGTGGAGGACGCGCTGGATGAAGGCGCGGATATCTTCTTGACGGTCTCGACGCAGGTGGGCATGATCGCCTTGAGCGCGATGAGCGATATGGAGGAGCCGCCGGCGCTGGTCTTCGCCATCGTGACTGACCCGCACGATACCGGTTTGGCGACCGCAACCTGCGTCAAGCCGCCGAATGTGACCGGCACCTTGATGCATTTTGATCTCCAGGAATACACCCGGATCGCTTACCTGCAAGACCCGGATTTCCAAAGCATCGGTTACATCGGCGACGCAAACGACCCGGCAACGCCAGGTTTTGTCGACTACGTTCGGCAGGTGGGGGAACGGCTGGGTTTCGACGTGGAAGTTGAGACGATTGTGACGGCGGCTGATTACGCCATCGCAACAGAGTCGCTCTTGGACAAAAGCGTCGACGCTATCGGCATTCTGCCCCACACCGGTTCCGATAGCGGCATTTCGTCGATCGTGGATGCCGCCTATGGCGTTCCGGTCTTTTCTTCTTTGGTGTCCGATGTCATTCACGGCGTCACAATAGCGGCTGGTTTTGAAGGCTGGTATCGCGAAGGGCTGCAGGCGGCGCGCATGGTCATCGGCTACCTGGAAGGCGACCTGGACATCGCGACGACAGCCGTCGCCGCCACGCCCGGCTTTGCCATGGCCATCAACCTAGATTCGGCCGAGGCGCAAGGCGTCGTCATCGCGGAAGCGCTGCTGGCTGAGGCCGATTACATCATTCAAGGCGGCTTGGGCGCAGGCGCGGGGATTGAAATCCCGGGCGAAATTGGCTTGCGGGATATGACCTTGGCCGAACGCAGAGCCGAGGATGCGGCTTTCCTGGAAAATTTGCGCTGCACACCCGAGCTGATAGCCGAGCAGCTATCGGCGGCCGGGTCGCGCGGCGCCTGAGTTGATGATGGGTAACTTGCCAGGTTCGTTTGCTGCCGCCGGCTCAGGCTTGCGCCGCCAGTGGCGCTGACAGAATAACGCGAGCCTATGGGCAGAATCTGAGAGGAACGATATATCATCATGAGTTTGAACGAGATCGCTGATCAACTGGTGGCGGCCGGCAAGGGCATCATGGCGGCTGACCGACCGTCGCCGGCATTCAATCAACTGCTGGAGGAGGAGGGCATACCGGTCGACGAGAGCGCCTATCGCAATTGGTCGGAGCTGCTCTTCAAGACGCCGAATCTTAACGAGTACGTCAGCGGCATCATCATGACCGATGAGCAGACGCGGCTGCGCGACAGCAATGGCGACTCGCTTATCGAGCAGGTCATCCAACGCGGCATGATCCCAGGCGTCTCGCCTTTTAAGGGCATGGTCGTTTTGGCCGGCAGCGAAGGCGAGACGGTCGGCAGCGGGCTTGATGGCTTGCGCGAACGGCTGGCGGAATACGCCGCGATGGGCGTCGGCTTCAGCAAGTGGCGCGCCGCCTTTCAGATCGGTCCGCGGACGCCCAGCTATTACGCGATCGAAGCCAACGCCTATGTGATGGCGCAGGTGGCCGCGCTATCGCAGGAAGCCGGCATCGCGCCTATCGTCGAGCCCGAGGTGATGCTGGTGGGCGACCATACGATTGAGCGCTGCTTTCAGGTCACTGAGTGGGTGCTGAGCCGCGCGTTTGAAGCGCTCTACCTGCACCGCGTCGATTTGGAAGGGACGCTGGTCAAGGCGAGCATGGTGCTTTCGGGGAGCGAATGCGCGCGGCAAGCCGATGTGGATACCGTCGCCGAGCAGACGGTCAAGGTCTTCCGGCGGCAAATCCCGGCGGCGATCCCCGGCATCGTCTTCCTCTCCGGCGGCCAAAGTGATTTTCACGCGACGGCGCATCTCAACGCGATGAACGCCAATTTCGATTTGCCCTGGAAGCTGAGCTTTTCCTACGCGCGGGCGCTGCAGCGCGAGCCGATGGCGCTCTGGGGCAACCGCGCGGAGAATGTGCCGGCGGCGCAAGCGGCGCTGCTCCACCGCGCCAAGATGAACGGGCTGGCGTCGCTGGGGCTGTGGACGGAGGCCTTGGAGCGCGAGGCGGTTGCGCCTTAAATGCCGCTTGCTGTTTTCAAAGGAGACGCGAGATGAACCAGAAAGCCGTGCTCGATATCTTGCCCGATCACGTCAATGGCACGCGTGATTTCATGATCTTCGGGCATTTCCTCGAGCATTTTCACCGACAGGTCTACGGCGGCGTCTATGACCCGGGCAGCCACTTGGCCGACGAAAACGGCTTTAGGCGCGATGTCATTGAGGCGCTGCGCCGGATCAGGACGCCGGTGATTCGCTGGCCCGGCGGCTGTTTCGTCTCGGCGTATCCCTGGAAAAAAGGCGTTGGCAGGCGCGTGCCCTATTACGACAAAGCCTGGCGCGTCGAAGAGCCCAACACCTTTGGCACTGACGAGTTCGCGCGGCTATGTCGCGAGGTGGGCGCCGAGCCCTTCATCTGCACTAATGCCGGCACCGGCAGCCCCGAAGACATGTCCGATTGGGTTGAGTATTGCAATCTCGAAATCGGCGAGTGGGCGGCTCAGCGCCGGGCGAATGGCAACGACCAGCCCTTGAATGTGCGCTATTGGAGCATTGGCAACGAGAATTATGGCGCATGGGAAATGGGGGCGAAGACCGCCGACGAGTGGGCGCGGCTGGTGCTGGAAGCAGCCAAGATGATGAAGCGCGTCGATCACCGGATCGAGCTGGCCATCGCCTCAATCCCCGACCTGGACTGGAATGCCAAGGCGCTGCGCGAAGCCGGCGACTTGCTCGATTGGATCTCGATCCACGGCTACTGGTCGCGCGCCAGCGACGACGGCGTCTTCGAGAAGGGCTACGACAATCTCATCGCGCGCGCCTTTGAGCCGGAAGCGCGCATCGTCAGCGTCAAACATATCCTGGGGGCGCTGGGCTACCTGGGTAAGCTGCGCATCGCCTTTGATGAATGGAATCTGCGCGGCTGGTGCCATCCCAACTTCATGGCTTTTGGCGCGGCCGATCACGCCTTGATGGACGCCAATGACATCAACAGCAATTACAATATGGCTGACGCCGTCTTTACCGCCTGCTTCCTCAATAGCTGCCTGCGCCATTGCGATGTGGTGGGCATGGCGAATTTCTCGCCCGCAGTCAACACGGTAGGCGCGATCTTCACGCATGCCGATGGCATTGTGCTGCGCCCGACATTCCACGTTTTTGATCTCTTCGCCAACCACAGCTATGAAGAGATTCTTCATTCGGCGCTGCGGACGCCGGCTTTTGAGGCGAAAACAGTAGAGGGCGAAAGCCAGTCTGTGCCGCAGCTGGATGCCGTGGTCACGCGCGATCCAGCGAGCGGCAATCTGGGCATCACGCTGGTGAACTTGCACGGCGCCGCTGCCATTAGCTGTCGGATTCGCGGATTGGGCGCGGGTGGTTGCAGCGAGGCGACGCTGCGCACGGTGAACGGAGACGCGGTCGATGCCTATAATGATGTCGATCAGCCGGACGCGGTTTCTATCTCGGAGCATCGGCTGACTATTGGGGACATGGCTGATTTCATCGTCGACTGCCCGCCGCATTCGGTGTCGGTCTTGAGCCTGAGCGCGATCAACTAAGCCTGTGCCAGCAGCTTCTGAAATGAGCGCTTCCAGCCGGGCGAGAGCGCCTCAATTTGCAGCGCGCGTTCGGCGGCGGCGGGCTCTTTGTCGAGGTAGAGGGCGGCGTTGACCTCGGCGATGCTCATGCCGATCGGGTCGCGGCTGATCAGAGCAATCGCATCCCCCGCCTCGACAGCGCCTTCTTCGAGGACGCGGAGGTAAAAGCCGGAGCGATTGGCGCGAAGGAAGGTCTTGTCAAATCCGCGGATGCCCATTTTGTCCGCCAGCTTGTAGCAGGGGACGCGCGGCTGCGTCGCCTGGATGACCGTCCCGCCGACGCGAAAGGCATCGCCGACGCAGACTTCGTTCTCAAGCAAACCCTGTGTGGTGAAGTTCTCGCCGAACTGCCCAAATGCGAAATCGGCGCGCGCGAGTTCAGTCGCCCAGGCGGCGTAATGTTCCTGCGGGTAGCAATAAACCGCTTGATATTCCCCGCCGTGATTTTTGCGGTCGCCCTGTCCATCGCCCTCCAGGTTCAGCCGCGTCAGCGAGACCGGACCAACGCGGGCGATCTTGTAGATGGCGGTGACATAAGTTCTGCCGTTGATCGAAACAGGTTTGGGCTGGGCGACATTGACCGATAAGATTTTCACGCGTCGTCTTGTCCCTTCAGACGCCGCTTGCGCGACTGGATCTGATCGAGGATTTCTTCAGCCGGCGTGGTGGAATCGAAGTATTCGCTCCGCGCCCGCTCGACCGCGCTGAGCCGACCGCGGGCCTCCGAGGCGTCTTCATTATGGGCTTCAGCCGGTGCCTCTTCCGCGTCGGCGCCGCTCGCCGCAGCGAGATTGAATCCTTGGGAATCGGCGACTTCATCCTCCATGACAGCGTCGGAGTTGCGCCCTTCAAGCACGATCTTGTAGAAGGCGAAGCCGCCAGCGGCGACGATCGCCAGCGGCACAAGCAGGCTGAAGGCGGTGGAGATGATATTGAGCAAACCCAATATGAGCACGACGACCAGAACCGCGATCAGCAGATAGCGTATGCGCTTGTCGTCCAGGAGCTGTCTCACAGCCAACGGTCCCTTCGCCCGGATTCAATTATATCGCAGGCGCGCGCTCAAATGCTTTCGCTGATTTTCGGCGGGTTTTGGCTAGCGGCGTCGGAGCGCCGGCGCCACAGGATCACATTCTCGCGCAGGCTCCAGGCGACCATCAGCGCCAGAGACAGCGCGTAGATCAGCAGATACAGGCAGAGCTCGCGCTGCAACTCCCAGGCCAGCGCCGCCGCCCAGAATGCGTAGAACATCAGCGCCAATTCAAGCGCGAGTTTAAGATCGGCGGGGAGGGCGTAGGGGCTTTGCTGCCAGTCGCGCTCGAATTTCGGCGTGCGGCGAAAGGGCGGCTTGAACCCCAGCAGCCCGCTGAGGACCGCCAGGCTATTGCTAAGCGACAAGCCGGTGCCGATGAAGAGCAGGGCGGGGAAGGCGGTCAAGGCGCGCGCCGCTCCACGTTTGCGGTATAGCTGCATCTGCCCGGCGATGTACATCAAGGGGGGCGCCAAGCCGATGATGCCGAGCGGAGCCAGCGTCAGGTTCCCCAAGCCATCGGCGAGCAGCAGCGGTGGCGTCAGCAGGAGCATCAGCAGCATCAGGGGCTGCGGCAGATATTGGCATAGATGCTGAATCGCCATGATCTTCTGCCCGGCGCTTAGCTTGGACGATACGATCGGGCGCGCCAGCTTGAGCAGGCATTGTGTGCTGCCGGTCGCCCAGCGCGCTTGCTGCTGTTTGTAGGCGGCCAGCTGCGGCGGGATCTCGCCCGGCGCCTCGACATCGGGCAGGAACTTGGAGCGCCAGCCAGCCAATTGCGCGCGGTAACTGAGGTCGAGATCTTCGGTCAGGGTATCGGCTGACCAGCCGCCAGCCGCTTCAATGCAACTGCGCCGCCAGACGCCGCCGGTGCCGTTAAAGGGTATCAGCCAGCCGCTGCGGTTGCGCGCCGCCTGCTCGACCGCGAAATGGGTATCGATTGAGAGTCGCTGCGCGCGTGTGAGGCTGTTTGCCTCGGCGTTGAGGTGCCCCCAGCGGCTCTGCACGATGCCGAGAGCCGGGTTCGCCAGCAGATGCGGCAGCGTTCGGCGGAGGAAGTCGGGCGGGGGCAAGAAGTCGGCGTCGAATATGGCGATGTATTCGCTATCGGAATGCAACAAACCTTCAGCCAGGGCGCCCGCTTTGAAGCCTTTCCGATTCGCCCGGCGGATTTGCTGCGCCCGGAAGCCGCGCGCCTCCAGGGCGATCAGCTTGCGCGCCACCAACTGCGCCGTCATATCCGTTGAATCGTCCAGAACTTGAATCAGCAGTTTGTCGCGCGGGTAGTCAATGGCGGCGACCGCGTCAATCAAGCGACCCGCGACATCAAACTCGTTGTATAGCGGCAGCTGCACAGTGACCGCGGGCAAGTCTTCCAGCGGCGGCGCGGCGTCGCTCATGCGGCGGGTCCGCCAGTAGCGCCAAAGGAGAATCGCCTGCCCCGAGGTGTATAAGCCGAGCGCGAGCGCGCAGAGCGCGTAAATGGTCTGTAGTAGCGTCAACATCGCTGCGATTCTAATTTGCCATCATGCCGCTGACAAGATGCATGTGCGCGTCTGGCGTAGAGCGGGCGTCGGTTTGCCGTAGGCTGGGCGCAAAGGACAAATAAGCGGCAGACTGTATCATTGGGGGAGAGGGGGGCTGGCGAGCCTCTCGGCGAAGAGAAAGGACGCGGATGCTGATGCAAGTCTACTATGTCCGCTTTATACTCTTGCTGGGATTTTGCGCATTTGTCTTGTATTTGCTTAGGTCTTAGCAGCCCTTGATAGCAATGCGATAGTATAAGAAACGCGCGGGGGCTTCTCGCTGAGGCGCCCGCTATATCAACCAGTATTGGGCGTTTGGGCGAATCACCCGCACCGATTTCATTGGTTTGACAGGCATTGAACAGGCTTGAACCAGAGGCGGCTTCAGGGCGCCGGGCGGATGAGCAGTTCTTGTCCGGGGAATATCGGCTTGGCCGCCAGAGTCGACCGATCGTCCAGTTTTTTGAGCGCGATGATGCAGTGTGGTGCCGTCCGCGCGCGACCGTCTGTTTTCGCTGTGGCGGCGATGCCGATATAATGAGTTGCGTTCCCGATGGCGGCAATAGACGAGGAAGGCTTAGCGATGGCGGAGCAGCGCGTTGCCATATTTGAAATCAAGAATTATATGGTCATCTGGCGTCAGCTGGAGGAGCGCGATTTCGCTGGCGTCTGCGCGCGGATTCGCGGGCTGGTGCGCTGCAACGGCATCGGCATGGACGACCAGGAAAGCTACCGCCTCGATGTGTATTTTCTGTCGCCCGATAGCGATGTGCCGGCGCCGCAGGTGGAAATCGGCGACCGGCGAGGCGCCATCTTTATGTCGATCGGGGATATCCACGCCTTTGTTGATATCCTGCGCAACGAAAAGCCGATCTTCGGCCATCTTCGCGGCGATTATCCGCAGTGGACCAGCGTCACCACCGGCAACGAACCAGTAGGCGCCGGCGATGAAGATCACCAAATTGAGGGCTAATCAGATTCCCGAAGGATAAAGCAACCAAGCTGATGCGCGAGCCGATCCGCGTTTTGCACTTCGCCGATACGCATATCGGCATGGAGAATTACGGGATGACCGATCCTGCGACGGGCCTCAGCAGCCGCGCCCTTGATTTCCTGGCGCGTATGGACGAGGTGATTGACTATGCGCGCGAAGGCGATGTCGATCTCGTCATCTTCGCCGGCGATGCTTTCCGCAGCCGCAGCCCCAACCCGACCTACCAGCGGGAATTCGCCGCGCGCATCCGCCAGCTTTCGCGACTCGCGCCGACTGTGCTGCTGGTTGGCAATCACGACCTGCCGCAGAACGCAGCCAAGGCGAGCACGGTGGAAATCTACCGGACGCTGGATGTGCCCGGCGTTTGGGTGGCGGAAGATTATGAAGCGCGCCGCATCAAGACCAAGCGCGGTCCCGTCATCATCGGCGCGGCGCCGTATCCGATTCGCGCTCGGTTATTGGCTGATGCGGACCTGCGCGGGAAGACGATCGCCGAGCAGGACGAGGCGCTCTTGGGCGCGCTGCACGAGCGCTTGCGGGCGCTCAGCTGTCAAGCCGATGCGCTAGCCGACGCCGAGACGCCGCGCTTGCTCTGCGGGCATTTCAGCGTCGCCGGCGCCATTTGGGGCAGCGAGCGGGGCCTGATGCTCGGCCGCGATGTGGTTGTCGATTTCGCGGCGCTGGCGGTTCCATGCTGGGATTATGTCGCGCTGGGGCATATTCACCGTCATCAGAATCTGACCGCGAGCCGCGATGACGCGCCGCCGGTGGTATATGCCGGCAGTCTGGAGCGGATCGACTTCGGCGAAGAAAAAGATGACAAGGGCTTCTGCTGGGTGGAATTGGCGCGGGGCGGCACGACCTGGGAATTCGTTGAGACGGCCGCCCGCAAGCTGATGACGTTAAGCGTGGATTGCCGCCATATCGACAATCCGACTGGCAAGGCGCTGGCGGAAGTCAAGCGGCATGAGTTAAAGGACGCGGTCCTGCGCCTGGTCATCAAGCTGACGCCGGAGAGCGAGACGCTGCTGAACGATGGCCTCATCGTCAAGGAACTGAAGCGAGCCGGCGTCTTCCACATCGCCGGCATCAGCAAGGATGTCGACCGGCGGGCGCGAGCGCGGCTGGGCGTCAGCCCCGAAGGCTTGACGGCGATGCAGCTGCTGGCGCGCTATTTCGAGAAGCGGGACGTGGAAGCGGGACGGCGGGAGGAGCTGCTGCGGCTGGCGCGCGAGATTGTGGAGGGGGAGTAGCTATGAGAAGTTGAAAGAGTATTATATTTCCATATAATTCAGATGAATGTGCGACTGAATGGACTCCTTCCTATCTTGGTCTTACGTATATGCTGTAAACTTGAACTAGCGCAATAGGAACGGAAAGTACGCGAAAACATGCCATTTCCAAAAGTGGATACAGGAAGGGTTATATACTCAAAGAACCCTCTAACATCTGTAATTTGTCAGCTCAGGTTTCCGCCTATACTTTTGATTGAAGCTGAGACTCCAGCTAGATTTCAGGAACAAGTGCGGTCAGAGTTTCCTGAGTTGAGGGAGGTCAATGAGGGCACACATCTCTCTTTACCGGACAGTATCGCACAAATAGTTCCAAGCGAATTAAGAGAGTCGTTGGCAGGTCGTGGAAACAGACGATACGAGTTTAAGACTGCTGACGATAATTGGTCACTAAGCCTCACCAAGGACTTTGTAGCGCTCGAAGTCAAACAGTACTATCGATGGGAGGAGTTTCGTACCCGATTATTGCTGGCGTTGAATGCTCTCATTGACATTTATAAACCTGCATACTTCAACAGAATTGGCTTAAGATATCAGAACGTCGTTGACCGAGATCAATTGGGACTCTCAGGTACGCCTTGGAAGAACTTGCTGTCTGATTTCATTCTAGGTGCCCTTGCTAACGATACGATGATGTCCAACATCGTTGAAAACCACGGTGCATTTTCATTGCGCCTAAATGATCAGGACGATTTTGTACGGGTACAGCATGGACTAGGTTCGGACACTGAGGACAAAACCTCGCAGGAGAAGTATCTGCTGGACAACGACTTCTATACAAATCAGAAGGTTCAAGCGGAGGTGCAGGATGCTGATAGAAAAACGGATGAATTTAATGCACTCAACCGGAGGCTTTTTCGGTGGTGCATTAGGACCAAACTACACGAGGCAATGGTCCCACACTCCACTTGAGATAACGGAGGTTCCTCGTAACAAAGAAGTAATCATAGCGGAACTGGACGACGGCATCCTCAATACCGCGAATTCTGTCGAAGAGCTACTTGTGCGATTTCTTGCGTTGTTGCATGATCGACATCAGCTTGAAGACCCAAATCGGCAAGTCGAACAGCTTTTGAAGCGATATATCTTGGCTGTTCTTGCGGTTAGTTGTATCGACGAACATAGGTTAGATCGCACACTTTCTCTGAATATACAGTTGCCATCCATTCCAAGCGACGGTATTGGTGAACTCATTGAGACCGTAGATGATATCCGCGACTTTTACTCATGTGTCAATGATCCAACTAGCGCGACACCCACCGTTGAAGTATTCACGCTAAACGTAAAGCAGTCTTAGGATGGTTTGCGTTTCTACGAAACCCCTTTGCGATGAGGATTGAAGTTTGCAGCACAGCAGACTACAAAAGTATGAAAAGTCAAAAGAGTCCGTAGCACTGCGGCAAGGGGAAATCCTGTCAAGAGTAGTCCAGATTAGCTTACTTCCGGAATCTATCGATACAGGATCGCCGAAAGTAAAACGAGTTACACACGATTATGCAATTGTCGTGACTCCTGAATGTGATTTGGATTGGGATTTCAAAGCACAACACGGTAAAGAAAGCCCAGGTAAGCTGATTCCTAATATTCTCTTGTGTACAGTTATATATGCGAGCGACCTTGCTAAGCGCATAAACAATGATCGTCCGCTAAGCAAAAAGTTTGAAACGCGAACACCATGGCAAAGAACCAGGCAGAACAAGGAAGAGAGATTTCATTTCTTGGAAAGAATTGGTTCGGATCTGGATCTGCAAGGAGAGGGGATCCGTTCTCTGGGTATCGACTTTAAGGAGTTCTTTACGTTGCCCACCGAATTCCTTTATTCAAGTATCGCCGCTGGTTTGACTCAAAGAAGATCTATACTTTTGCAACCATACAATGACCATCTCAACAGCCGATTTGCATATTTTCAGAGTCGCATAGGGTTGCCGGAAGATCATCAATACACTGAAGGTGAAATCCTTCCAGACGGCGCGAATGACACAGCGTTGATTGATTGATAATGTGATCATATCGACTCCCGCCGGACCAGCGGGCAGGGCAGCGCCACCTGAACGGGCGCCAAGTCTTTGCCTCGATTGCCCATGAGATATTGCACCGCCCAGCGCCCCATTTCATAATGCGGCAATTGCATCGTGGTTAGCGCCGGAAGCAGCCCCCCGGCGATATGGGCGATGTTGTCGAAGCCGATCACAGCGACGTCTTCCGGCACCGCCAGACCGAGCGCGGCCAACGCGCTGTAGCAGTTCATCGCGACTTTGTCGTTGCCGCAGAAGAGCGCTGATGGCGGATCGTTCAGCGTCATCAGTTCGCTTGTATGGCGGTAATTCTCCTGCGGCGTCTGAATGGAGTAACGAACCAGGGTCTCGTCATAAGCGATGCCGTGGTCTTCCAAGGCTTGGCGGTAACCTCGCAGGCGCCCGTGAATAGCGGGGAAGGGCGCGATCTTCGGATCTTCTTCCCAGAGGTTAATGAAGCCGACGCGTTGGTGTCCCGCGGCGATGGCGGCGGCGGTCGCCTGGTAGCCGCCATAGAATTCATCGGGCACAACCGACGGCGCCTTTCGATTTTCGAGGAAACAGTTTGCAAGCACAGTCGGCAAGCCTTCGAGGCCCGGGGGCAGGTCCACCGGGCGATGATACATCGCGGCGTAGACAATGCCCTCGACCGCGCGTTCGCGAAAAACATTCACCGCGGCCTCGGCGAAGCGCGCGTTCCCGCCCGAATCCGCCACCAGCAGCACCATGTTATGCGCCCAGGCGACATCCTGCGCGCCGCGGATGATATCAACCGCGTAGGGTGTGGTCGCGACGTCATCGGTGAGGAATCCCAGCAAGCCCGAGGGACTGCCCCGCAGATGCCGCGCCGTCTGCGACGGGTGATAATCTAGCGCCGCAATCGCCTGCTCCACGCGCCGCCGTTTTTCGTCGCTGACGTAGGGGTGGTTGTTCAGCACGCGCGACACGGTGGTCGTGCCCACGTTGGCATGCTTGGCGATCTCCTTGATCGTAATTTTCCCGGTCATCAGTCGCTGCCTTTTGCCGTGTATGTTGACACTCAAGAAAAGGAATCAGAATTGCCTCTTGCAAGATCGTTCGCCATTCATTATACTAATGGTTATGGTAACGATGCCATATTTGATTATGATGAGCAAATCGGAGGCTGGCTGAATCTCATATGCCTACCGCGCCGGCGTCAGCTTTCAAACACGATTTCCATCGCCCCAGCTACCACTTCCTGCCCGCCGCCAACTGGATGAACGATCCCAACGGGATGATTCAGTGGAAGGGGCGCTACCATCTGTTCTTCCAATACAATCCCGATGGTGCCTACCACGCCAATATGCATTGGGGCCACGCCGTCAGCGACGACCTCGTGCATTGGCAAGAGCTGCCGATCGCCATCGCGCCGACGCCCAACTCGCCCGATCGCGGTGGCATTTGGTCCGGCTCCGTCGTCAATGACAATGGCAGGCCCGTCGCCTTCTACACCGGCGTCAATGACGACTACAGCGTACAGACGCAGTGCATGGCGCGCGGCAATGATGACCTAACGCTATGGGAGAAATTCGCTGGCAACCCCGTCATCGGCGATCCGCCCGACTCGCTGGGCCAGACGCAGCACTTCCGCGATCCCTATGTGTGGCGGGAAGACAGCGCTTGGTATATGACCCTGTCCACGCATATCGTCGGCGTCGGCGGCGCAGTGCTGCTCTATCGCTCGGCTGACTTGATCGACTGGGACTATCTGGGACCACTCTACATCGGCGAAAAAGCGCGCAGCGGCCGCAACTTCGAATTATCTAACTTCTTCCGCCTGGGCGACAAGTGGGTGCTGATTATCTCCATGCAGGCCGACGTGCATCCGACGCAGACGATCTACCTGGTCGGCTCGCTCGAAAACCACTGCTTCATCACCGAGCGCGAAATGGTCTACGATGTCGGTGACAGCTACGCTAGCCTCGTCCACGAAGACGAAAGCGGGCGAACGCTGATCTATTCCTGGATTCGTGAAGGGCGCAGCTTCGACTTGCAGTATCAGGCCGGCTGGACGGGCGTGCAAGCTATACCGCGCGTCCTGAGCCTCGATGCCAAGAATCGCCTCGTCAGCCAGCCCGTGCCCGAGATCCAAGCGCTCCGCGGCTCGAGTCACCATTTCAGCGCCGATGACCTCACCGGCGATGTCTTGTCAGTTCGCGGCCTGTCGCTTGATATCGACGCGACCTTTGATGCGAACGCCGCCGAATGCTGCGGCATTGAAGTCGCGCTGTCCGCCGATGGGCGCGAGGGCGTGGCGATCACCTACGATCGCGGGCTGCAGACCTTGCGTATCCACCGCCGCTATGCCGATCTCGCCCCCGGTCTCGACTGCGCGCCCGAGGGCATTCCGCATACTCTGGACGCGGATGAAGATCTGCAGCTGCGCGTTCTGCTTGATGGCTCCGTCATCGAAGTCATCGCCAACGGACGCAGCCGAATCACCAGCCGTTTTTATCCGACTGACGCCGAGAACCAGGGCTTGCGCGTTCTCGGCGCGGCCGCGTTGAAGCACATGGACATTTGGGAAATGTCATCGATCTGGTGATCTACCAGCTTGATTACCTGCCCGTCAGAAGTAAAGGAGCCGTCTGTTGAAATCCGCAAGAGCCCTTCATGGCTTGTTTTAAGGTATCGCCCATTTAGTTAGACTGACGAGGTTGAAATGAAGAAAGCTGTATCGCTCCTAGTAGTCGTGATCATGTTGATCACTTTTAGCGGACTCGCCTCCGCCCAGACCGAGCTCAGCCTGTGGTATCACGGCGCTGGCAACGCAACCGAGCGCGCGATCCTGATCGGGATCATCGACGACTTCAACGCCTCCCAATCCGATTACACGGTCGCGCTTGAAGAATTCCCGCAAGAATCCTACAACTCCTCCATCGTGGCCGCGGCGCTAGCCGAAGACCTGCCCGATATCATCGATGTCGATGGTCCCGTCATGCCGGGTTGGGCTTGGGCTGGCTACATGGCGCCGCTCAACCTGTCCGAAGGCGCGCTGGACGACTTCCTGCCCGGCGCCATCGGCAGCTGGAACGGCGAAGTTTATTCGGTAGGTTTGTGGGACGCGGCTGTCGCCATTTACGCGCGGCGCTCAGTTTTGGAAGCGAATGATATTCGCATCCCGACCTTGGACGATCCCTGGACTGGCGACGAATTTGACGGCATTCTGGAGACGCTCCAGGCGACCGGTGAATTCGAGTACGCCTTCGACCCGGGCATGGCTTGGAAAGGAGAGTGGTATAATTACGCCTTCACACCCTTCCTGCAGAGCTTCGGCGGCGACATGATCGACCGCTCGACCTACCTAAGCGCGGAAGGCGTCCTGAACGGCGAAGCCGGCATCGCCTTTGGCAACTGGTGGCAGAGCCTGTTTGAGCGCGGCTTGGCGCCGGGCACCTCCCAAGACGGCGCTGACCGTGAAACCGGCTTCATTGATGGCAAATACGCTTTGCAATGGAACGGCAACTGGGCTGGCGTCACCTCGCTGGCAGAGGTTGGCGACGACCTGCTCTTCCTGCCCGCGCCCGATTTTGGCAACGGCTCGATCATCGGCGCCGCCTCCTGGCAATTCGGCATTTCGTCTTCCAGCGAGAATAAAGAGGGCGCCAACGCCTTCATCGAATTCGCCATCCAGGACGAATACCTGGCTGCCTTCAGCGATGGCATCGGCTTGATCCCGTCCACCTCTGGCGCAGCCGCGATCTCGGAATACTACTCCGAGGGCGGTCTGCTTGAGGTCTTCTTCGAGCTCAGCAACCGGCAGGCGCTCGTGCGGCCCGTCACGCCCGGTTACGCCACCATGGGGCTCATCGTCGAAAAAGCGCTCGCCGATATCGCCAACGGCGCGGACGTCCAAGACACCTTGGACGCCGCGGTCGACGAAATCGAGCAGGACATCGAAGACAACGGCGGCTACGGCTTCGAAATGTAAGCAGGCTCTACCAACTGTAAATCGTGGGCGACTCCCAGAGTCGCCCGCGCCTCCCCGGTATTTGCCGAGCAAAATGCTGGCACCCCATCCGAACAATAAAGTTAACACGCGCTTGCCTCCGCAGATCGTACCCGCCCTCGCAAAGTGTTGAAGGACAACCTAGTGATTTCAGCTGCAACCGCCCGAAAGAACGCGCCGCTTTGGGTCCGCTTGCTCTTGCCAAGAGACGCGCCGCTCTATCAGCGCAACGACGCGATTATGGGCTGGCTGATGGCGCTGCCGGCGCTGGTCATACTGGCTGTGTTTCTCGTGATTCCCTTCTTGATGGCATTTGTTGTCTCTTTCACCAACCAGCGGCTCATCTCCCCCAATCCGGCGGAGTGGGTCGGCTTACGCAACTTCGAGCGTTTGCTGACGATTCGCACCTTCACCCTGGAGCCGGAGCGGGACGAAAGCGGCGCCTACGTCTATGATGGCGGAAGCTTGAGCTATCCTCGCTTGCGCAATTTCACGCGAAACAATCCGGATTATCCCGAGCTGGATGGGCTGCGCGAATTCACATCCTGGCAGTCGGGCGATAACCGCACCGTCATCCTCGCCGGCGATGTTGTCTTCCTGCGCGCGCTGATCAACACGCTGATCTTCGCCGCCGTCATCGCGCCGCTGCAAGGCGGCTTAGCGCTGCTGCTCGCGCTCCTGCTCAATCAAGCGCTGCCCTTCATCAATGTCTTTCGTGCGATCTATTTCGCGCCCGTGGTTGTATCGATGGTGGTGGTGTCGCTCCTCTGGCGCTTCATCTATGACGGCAACAACGGCTTGCTCAACACGATATTGGGCATCATCAGCTTCGGCAGTTTTCAGCCGGTCGATTGGCTGGGCAATCCATACACCGCTTTGCCGGCGATGATGGCGATGTCGGCCTGGCAAGCGGTGGGCTTCCACATGGTCATTTGGCTAGCGGGTTTGCAGACGATTCCGGTGAGCCTTTACGAAGCGGCGGGCTTGGACGGCGCCGGCGCCTTTCAGAAATTCCGCTATGTCACCTGGCCTGGCTTGCGCAATACGGCGGTGCTGGTGCTGATCGTCATCACGATACAAGCGATGGGCTTGTTTGTGCAGGTTGACGTTATGACGCGCGGCGGCCCGCTAGACGCGACGCAGTCGGTCGTTTTTCAGGCGGTGCAGCGCGGCTACCACAAGCAGGACATCGCTGAAGGCGCGGCGATTTCGGTCATCCTCTTCGTCATTGTTTTCACGATCGCGATGGTTCAGCGCTATCTAACGCGGGACAAGAGCTAGCCATGACTGCGATGAGCTACGAGACAAGAGAGAGACTAATCCTCAGTCTGCGTTACGCGCTGCTGATTTTGATCGCGGCGATTTTCATATTCCCCATCCTCTTCATGGTGATGTCGTCGCTCAAGCCCGATCTGCAACTCTTGCGTGATTCCGCCTCTTTACGCGCTTTCTTGCCGGTGGGGGATATCTCGCTGAACAACTATGCGGACGCGTTTGAACGGGTGCCGATTCTGCGCTTCGCCTTTAATTCTGCATTTACGACGGCGGTTTCGGTCGGGGCGAGCATCTTGCTCAATTCGATGGCGGCTTTTTCTTTCGCCTTCCTGCAATGGCGCGGTAAAGCGGTTGTGCTGTCTTTGATCATCGCCACCTTCATCGTGCCCTTTGAGGTCGTCGCCATCCCGATGCTGCTGATTGTCAACAACCTGCCCTGGATTGGACCGCAGGGCATTGAGATCGGCTGGCTGAATTCTTACCATGTGCAGATCATCCCCTTTATCGCGGACTCGCTGGGCATCTTTCTGTTCTATCAGTACTTCCGCGATTTGCCCGACGAGCTGGTCGAGGCGGCGCGGATTGACGGCGCCAGCATTTGGCAGATCTACACGCGCATCATTATGCCCATCGCCGGGCCGATTCTGGCGACGGTCGCCATTCTCAAATTCTTGGTCATGTGGAACGCCTACCTTTGGCCGTTGATGACCATCCGCTCGGAAGAACTGCGCCCGATCATGGTCGGCTTGCAATACTTCTTCCAACTGAATATCGCCTGGGGCGAGATTATGGCTTACCTGTCGATGGTGACGATCCCGGTCCTGATCTTTTATCTGGCGTTGCAGCGGGCGTTCATCGAAAGCATCGCCACTTCCGGCATCAAGGGTTAGCGAGCGCGGAAACTCAAGCGAACTTTCCCGCTCTTAGCAGCGCGAGTTTGCCGGTCAAGTCTTCCAGATGGCCATATTCATGCAGGCATAAGCCGCGCGCCGAATAATAGACCGATTCAGATCGTTTGATGCCTTCTCGCTGGACGGAGCGATCCCACTGATCGCGGCTCAAGGATTTTAGAATGCGGAGCAAAGCCGCCCGGCGGAAACTGAAATAAGCCATGAGCTCGGCGAATTCAAATGCCTCGTACTGCATCAGCGCGCCCCAATCGCGCTCGGCGTGGATGCGCGGCATGAAAGGCAGCTTGAGTATCAAGGCCTGAAATATCGGGTCGCTTCCGCGCTCGGCGCAGTAGATGAGGTGCGTCAAGTCGCGCTTGAAGCTGCGCTCGCCTTCGCCGAGGGGCTGGTCCAGTTGCGCGCCCGACAAGCCGACGCTGAGTTCTTTTAAGCGCGCCGGCGTCGCCGCCAAAACGTCCAGAATCAGGGCGATGACTTCAGCCGAGGGCTTGGTGGTCAAGCGCTTGCGCAGCGCCGCTTTGGTCATGGTATCGCGCGTTATTGGCTCGCCCTGCCTAGATCCGCCAAGCGAATCATTTTTGTCACCCCATCTTCGCCTTCGACCGGCGTGTAAAGTTCGTTTCTGTCGCGCAGTCGATCGAGAAAGAGGATGCCATCGAGATGGTCGATTTCGTGGTGGAGCACACGCGCGTCCATGCCATCAAGGCGGCGCACGATTTCGCCCCCATCTTCGGTGTGGGCGCGGAAGCGGATCCAGCGTGGGCGGGGCGTGTCCCAAGTATATATATCGGGGATGCTCAGGCAGCCGTCGAAGCCAGTCTCTGGCTCGCCCGCTTCAATGATATCCGGATTGACAAGGGTCAGCATCGGCTCTTCGTCGGCATCATCATTCTGGCCGAACTTCGCGACCGTGACGCGCCTTAAGACGCCGATCTGGGGAGCGGCGATGGCGGCGCCGGGCTGGGATTCGAGCGTGTCCTTGAGATCTTGAATCAGTCGCTTGAGGCGCTTGTTTTTGAGATTGGAGACGCGCAGGCTCTTCCGCCGCAGCAGCGCTTCGTCTTGCGGATAATAGATCAGTCGCTTGATTGGCATCGAATCAAGGAGTCTCCCGCCGGTATTCTCAATGGTACTCAACTTTAGCGCATCGCGTCAGTTGGGTGTAGGGGCGACTCATCGCCGCGCGAGCTCTAGCCATTAACGCGTGGTCGAGCCATCATCAAAGATGCCGGTCGGGTGGCAGCCGCGGCCCGCGGCCGCCGCCGCCTGTTCGAGCCGGACAAACTCGTCGTAGTGGGCGTCGTTGGGCGGATAGAGCACGACTTCGGCGAATCCACCCTCGACGAGAGCGCGATTGACGTTGACATCATCGACATAGATGAATCGCAGCAAGCGGTCGTAACGGTCCACCTTTTCTTGGTCGGCGACGAGCCGCGCCGTCTTGCCTAAGACCAGGTCTGCGTTGGCTTGCGTCGATTCGCGGTAGCAGGGTTCATCACGCTCCGGCGTGTTCATCTGCAAATAACGGATGCGGGTGTTGACGCCGTTCAGCATCACGTCGATGGTATCGCCGTCGATGACGCGGGTGACGAGCCCCATTTCCTCTTCGACTTGATCAGCGCCGCCATCATCGGAACTGACTGGAGATTGCGCGAGCTCGGCGACCGCTGCGCCAACCTGTTCGAAAACAGCCGTGCCCACTTGGACGGCGACCTCGGTGCTGATCTGCGGCGCTATTTCCTGGCTGAGCCGCATCTTAGCCGTGGCGCATCCGGCGAGACCGACGATCAGTAGGGACAGGATTGAAAGTCGCAGCAGCATAAGATGGCTCCCCAAGGATCCGATAAACTTGGCCTAATGATTTGACGCCAGATCAAATGTGCTAGCTTGTCAAGCATAATCCAAGTATAGCGCGTGAACTGCTATAATGCGGCGGGTTTATACCGCTTAAATTGAGGAGTAGCCGTGTGGGAACGCGCGCCTTAAAGTTCTTGTCCTTTTATCGACCGTATCTCGGTCTGCTGATCGTTGATCTCTTTTGCGCTTTCATCGTGTCGGCGATTACGCTGATCCTGCCGCTCTGTGTGCGTCATATCACGCAGAACCTCTTGGGCGCGGGGGGCGCCGATCCGATCGCGGACATCGCCCTAATGGCGGGCGTCATGCTGGCGCTGGTCGCCGCGCAGACGCTCTGCGGTCTCTTCGTCGATTATCAGGGGCATATGATGGGCGCGATGATGGAGAGCGATATGCGGCGCGAACTCTTCGCTCACTATCAGAAGCTGTCCTTCAGTTTCTACGATGAGCGGAAGACCGGTCAATTGATGTCGCGCATCACCAATGACTTGTTCGCCATTTCCGAGTTGGCGCATCATGGACCGGAGGATTTGTTCCTGGGCATCGTGAAGTTCATCGGCGTCTTCCTGATCACGCTTAGCATCAACCCGGCGATGAGCCTGATCGTGATCGCCTTCTTGCCTTTTATGTTTCTCTTTTCGCTGCATTTCAACCGCAAGATGAACCGCGCCATGCGTTTGAGCAAGGAGCGGGTGGCGCAGGTCAACGCGCAGGTGGAGGATACGCTGGCGGGCATTCGCGTGGTGCAGTCTTTCGCCAATGAAGAGTGGGAGGGCGCGAAGTTCGATGAGGCGAACGCCCGCTTCGTCGAGAGCCGCCGCCTGGAATATAAGAGCGAGGGTTTTTTCTACGGCGGCATGGAAGCCTTCACCCAGCTGATGACAGTGGTTGTCGTGGTCTTCGGCGCGGTCGCCATCACGCGGGCGGCGCTGGACTTGACGGATCTGATCACCTTCCTGCTTTATATCGGCATCTTGATTGAGCCGATTCGGCGGCTGGTGAACTTCGCCCGCTGGTATCAGGAGGGCGTCACCGGTTTCCATCGCTTCATGGATATGATCGAATTGCCGCCGGCGATTCAGGATCCCCAGCCCGCCCACGAGCCGGAGCGCGTGCGTGGGGCGCTTGAACTGGATCAGGTGAGCTTCGGCTATGTTCCCGACTTTGGATACGTCCTGCGGGATCTGTCGTTGAAGATTGACATCGGCGAATATGTGGCGCTGGTCGGCGCCTCGGGTGTGGGCAAGACGACGTTGAGCGCCCTGATCCCGCGCTTTTATGAGGTGGGCGCCGGGCGCATCCGCCTTGATGGCGTCGATATTCGCGACTACAGCCTGCGCGCGCTGCGGCGGAATATCGGCACAGTCGATCAGGATGTGTATTTATTCGGCGCCACCGTTGCTGACAATATCCGCTACGGCAAGCCGGACGCGACGGCGGAGGAAATTGTTGAGGCGGCGAAACGCGCCTACGCACATGACTTTATTGTGGAGCTGCCTCAGGGTTACGACACGGAGATCGGGCAGCGCGGCATCAAACTGTCGGCTGGTCAGCGGCAGCGGCTCAGCATCGCGCGCCTCATTTTGAAGGATCCGCCGTTGATCATCCTTGATGAGGCGACCAGCGCGCTCGATAACGAGAGCGAACGCGCTGTGCAGCAATCGCTGGAGCGGCTGATTGAGAACCGCAGCACCCTGGTCATCGCCCACCGGCTGTCGACGATCCGCAATGCCGATCGCATCCTGGTGCTGACGCCGGAAGGGATCTGCGAGCAGGGCAGCCATGAGGAGTTGCTCGCGGTGGATGGGGCGTACGCCGGTCTGTATGATTTGCAGCTGGCGCGCTGACGTGAGAGAAGCTATTGCAATTGCAGGTTGCTTATGAGGCGGCGAACGTTGGTCTCGTGAAGTTCTCTGCATTCGCTTCTGGCGCAGATGGCGATCAAACTGACCGTGCCTGCGTCGCTGACGTGATACGCGACCCGGAATCCACCGCTCTTGCCGCTTCTGGCAAAACGATTCACCAGCCGTACGCGAAACACCGTTGCGCCGACGCGGCGGTATAACGTTCCAGGTCGCTGTCCTTCACTTAACTCAAGGATTAACAGGTCTACTGCATCGAAGACTGTTGGGTATTTCCGCCCCAGCTTTTTCAGCCCATTGTCGAAGGATCTGGTGTGCCTAACTGGGGTCGGATCCATGCTCACATTGTTTACGCAATTCTTTGAGTCGCTGCCTGGAATCGAATAAGGCCTCGCCCTCTTGCAGTTCGCGCAGGCCTTCGCGAATGTCGTCGAGGAATTCCTCTTCCGCGGTACGTGGCGGCGAAGACGGCATTTTCTCGTCCCGTCCCATAACTTGCTGTTGCCTCTGCGGTGCTGGCGTCCTCATCGCCATGTCATGCGTCCCCCCATAATTTCGCAGTAGCGGGAGAGGGGCTCGAACCCTCACGCCCTTGCGGGCAGGCGCTTTTAAGGCGCCCGTGTCTGCCATTCCACCATCCCGCCGCTGGCTTCAGTATAGCTTGAGCGGAATGATTGTCAATGAGCCTGCGCTTGCCGGGGAATCATACGCGGCGGCTGTCATCGCCATTCTTGCGCTTGCCGCTGACATCGGGGCGATACTTGCCGCCGAAGAGCATGAAGAGGCCCATGCCGATGAGTATCAGCGGGAATATTTGCCAGAAGTCGCCGATCAAAACGGGCATGCCGAAGACGACGCCGATCCCAATCAGCCACAGGGCGCCCGTGGCTGAAGCCCAGCGCTCGCCCGCCGCCATGGTTCGCGCCAAGATCGAGGCGGCGATCACAAACATGATGCCGGGCCACCACCAGCCGGTGAAGAATAAGAGACCCAGCCCGACGAAGAACACGCCAATGCCGACCTGCGAGGCTTTTTCTTCTTTATGCATGTATGTCCGTCCCTAAATGATTATCGCGCGCTACCAATATTACGCGTCTTGGCGGCGGAAGTTGCGGGTCTTGGGCGGGTTGCGGGCGACCTGATAGGCAGCCCCGGCATCGTCTAGCGCGTGTTGAAGGATTGTCAGGTTTCGACGAAGGTGACGCGCCAGGATTTCAGCGAGCGGCGATTGCCGCTGTAACAGGCGCCGGTGGACAGATTCGCGCCCAGAGGCTCGGCGGCGCCGGGCATATCGATGGCGTATTCTACACCTTCTTCCATCTGAAAGTCGGCGTAGGCATCACCGCGATCGCCCTTGAGCCCGCTGACGAAGATGTCCGCCTGATCGCCCCAGCGCACGCGGATTCGTTGCCCGGGGATGCCGCGTCCCAGGTAATCGACGACTCGCGCTTCAATCAGGGCGGGGTTGGCGGCATCGCAGAACGAGCGGGCGGAACGCGCCTCAAAGGAAGGACGCGGAACCGCTGTTGGCGCGAGGCGGCTGCTGGGCGCGCTGGCGTTGGCGTCTGGCAGCGGCGGCTTGGTCGGCAGCGGCGTGGCGAAGCCGGCCTCCCGCGCATTCTCGGCCGGCGGATCGGGAGCGCTGTCGGTCGCTTGCAGCGGTAGCAATTCTTCGGCGCAGCCGGCTCGCCCCTGCGATGAATAGAGCGCCACGGCTTTGCTCAGGGCGTTGATGCCGCTGTCGCTGCGCAGATAACCGCTGCTGCCCAGCGCGCAAGCCGCCTCAGCCAGCTCGCCGAGAGGATCTTGCGCCGGTCGCATGGCGATCAGCTTCTTCATTGCGCGCGGCAGGTCGCCGCTGTGCGCGTATTCCAGCGCGATGGCGATCTGGTAATGATAGCGATCGTCGACGCGCAGCTGCCAAGGTTCGGTTTTGCCGTGCTGTACGGGTCCGTGGATGCGCGTCAAAACCAGCCCCAGCGCGATGCCGGCGATCAAGCTGAGGGAGAAGACCGGATATGAGAAGTAGCCGGGCGTAGGCTTCGGCGCAGCGCCATTCGGTTGATCGCGCGGCATCATGGTTCGCCGCCATCCAAAACGAGGAAGGGCGCCATGGCGGGCGTCAAGCGGCCGAGGTCATGCGCCAGGCGGACGAGTCGGCGGATATCGCCGAGGTCATGCGCTGATGTGCCGATGATGCGTTCGGTGGAATCGCGCAGATAATCGGCGATGTCATCGGTTTGAAGCAGGCTGAGGCGTTCGAGGGCGCCTGGCAGATCGCGATCGACCGCGTAGCCGGCCGCGATCATGACGGTGTATTCGTCGCGGTAGCGCTGCGTCAAATTCGGCAGGGCGCCGCTGCGCGAATGGGAGGGGAAAGGGAACCAGCCGAAATAGAGCCCGGCCAAGGAACCCAAAAGCAGCCCCAGAATCAGCGATCTTGCGACGCGCGGCATCACCCATCATTCCGCTTGCTATTCAACTTAATCATATAATGGAATCGGTAGATTGGAAAAAGAGGGGCGACACAGAGCCGCGCTTAGGTCGTTGGGGCGAGGCTTGTAGGGGCATTTCGCTGAAACGCCCCTGCATGACTTTGAATTAAGGACTGTGGCTAGCGCTGCAGCGCGGCGATGGCATCACATGCCGGGCAGCTGCCGTCGGGGCGGATGATGGCGTAGCCGGCTTGCGGGTCCGCGTCATAGGTGTCGAAGTCAATATTCCAGACGATCGCCAGCTCGACCGGCATGTCGTCGAAATTGGACATCATCAGCAGCGCCTGCGAGAGCCAGGCTGCTTGCTCCTCGACGGAGGTATTGCGCGCCCAAGCGAAGTTGCCGGGCAGCGGACCGTAACCTTCGGGCGAGAGATAGCCGACTTCGGTCAGGCACATTGGGATACCGGCATTGCGGAAGGGCCAGGCGACGCGTCGTAGCATCAGCGGCAGATAATAGGTCTGATACTCGCCGCGCGGGTCGCCACCTTGGGAGCGGGGGGGCAAGATTCCTTCGTTGTAGTGTACGCCGATGCAATCCGCGTAGTTGGCGGCGCCGGCATTTGCCATCTGAGCCATAAACACATGGTCGTCGCAGCCTTGCGCGGCGCATCCGCCGAAGAAGCCAGTGGGCGCGGGCGCGCCGCTGATAACCATGGTCTTGGGGTTCTCCGCTTTGATGGCTTCGTAAGCCGCTTTGAGCAGGCGCGCGTAATTGGCGCCGTTGACGCGACCGAAGGGCCATTCACGGTCGATATTGGGTTCGTTCCAGACTTCAATGGCATCGGCGCCGAGCCGCGCCAGATAAGCGACGTATTCGGCGAAGTCCGCCACATACCCGTCAAAATCGGCCGCCAGCCGGTTCTTGTCGCCCAATGCGCCGAGCAGCACTTTGTAGCCCTGGGCATGGGCAGCTTCAATGAGGTCTTTGCCATCGGATATGCCGAACTGGACCTGCTTCTTCACCCAGGTCATGCCGGCAGAGCGCATGGCTGCTTGAGATTTATCGTTGAAGCGCTTGATATGCCCGCCGACTTGCAGTGGCAAGCGATTCTCCAGGTCAGGCGCGTCGGCGGCCGCGGGCGCCGCGGCTTCCGCTTCGACAGTCTCGATCGCCTCAACCGGTTCCAGGTTGACGAGATCGCTGTTGTTGTTGATCAGAATTGGCGCCAGCGTAAAGTGGAAACTCTCGTTCGCGCTGTTTACCGCGTGCAGCCGGAGCTGATAAAAGCCGTCAGAGAATTGGCTTGTGTTCCAACTGCCGAGCAGGCTGTCCACCACAGGCGACATGACGAAACTCGTGACCGGCTGCCAGGCGGGCATTTCATCCGCCGAGCCCCAAGGCGCCGCTTCAAGGAAGAAATAGAATTGATCGGGAATATTGGCGCTGCCGACGACTTCGACTGTGTCCGTAATTGTGTTCCACACCGGGTTCCATTTCAAAGCCAACGCGGCATCCTGGGCGCTGCTAACCCCCGCCAGCGCGAGGGCGAGAAGTAAAATCAATATATTGCGTTGCATTTGCACTCCAATGCTGACCGATTTGTTTCATCAATTATAGAATAGAGCGCCGAGAGGGACTATTAAAATCGAAGCCTTAATCCGCGATCGTTGGACCGCAGCCCGCAGGTTTTGCCGTTATGCGGGAGACCAAATTTTGTCTTTTGGCGGTGGCAGGGTATACAATCGCCGTCGTAAATGGATTGTGGGCGGACGGCAAAATGGAAGCGATGAATAGGGTGGCGGATGTTGAACATGGAATTTTTACAAACTATCGGGAGCGCAGCGCCGGCTCGCGCGCGCGGCATGTGGAGGCGCGGCGATACCTGCCGGGCGGCGAGACGCGCAGCTCAACCTGGTACGCGCCATACCCAACGTATATGGTCGCCGGCGAGGGCGCCTGGCTCGAAGACTGCGACGGGAACCGCTACCTTGATTTTCTCAATAACTACACCTCGCTGATTCACGGTCACGCGCAGCCGGCAATCGTCGAAGACGCGGCCGATCAGTTGACGCGGGGCACGGCTTTCGGTTCCGCCTCAGAGCCGCAGGTGGCGCTGGCCAAGCTGCTGATCGAGCGCGTCCCGAGCATCGAGATGCTGCGCTTCACCAACTCCGGCAGCGAGGCGACCATGATGATGATGCGGGCGGCGCGCGCCTTCACCGGTCGCGACATCATCGTCAAGATGGATGGCGGTTATCATGGCTCGCATGATTTCGTCGAAGTGAATGTCAGCGCCGACCTGGCCGCGAGCGATCAGCCGGCGGCTCGCATTGAGGAGCGTGGCGTGCCCGATGCCGTGCTTAACGCGGTCATGGTGGCGCCCTTTAACGATCTGAAGGCGATGGAACTGCTGCTGAGCGAGCATCACCGCCGCATCGCCGGCATCATCATCGAGCCGATGCCGAATGCCGGGGGCATGCTGCCGCCGGCGCCCGCCTACCTGCGTGGGCTGCGCGAGCTGGCTGATCGCTTCGGCCTGCTGCTGCTCTTTGATGAGATCGTGACCTTCCGCCTCAGCAGCGGCGGCATGCAGGCAGCCGAGGGTGTGACCCCGGATATGACCGCGCTGGCGAAGATCATCGGCGGCGGCTTCCCAGTCGGCGCATTTGGCGGACGCTCGGACATCATGGCGCAGTTTGAGCCGGGCGGATCGGGGGCGCTCAGCCACAGCGGCACCTTCAATGGCAATAACATCACGATGACCGCGGGGCTCGCCGCGATGAAGCGTTTGGATCAAGCGGCGATTGATCGCATCAACCGCTTGGGCGAGCGCCTGGGCGCCGGCATCAACGCGCTGTTTGAAACGCTGGGGATTCGCGCGCAATGCCTCGGCTACGGCTCCTTGCAGCAGATTCAATGGACGGACGCGCCGCTGGCAACGCTGAAGGATGCCGCAAGCGCGGGCCAGGGCATCGGCAAGCTGCGCGAGCTGCTGCATCTGGAATTGCTGAATCGCGGCGTCTACACCAGCAATCGCGGCATGTACTGCATCTCAACACCGATGTCCGGCGCCGAGATCAATGCCGCGCTTGAGGCGCTGGAGGGCGCCTTGCGGGCGCTGAAGCCTTATATGCGGGAGGTCGCGCCGCGATTGCTGGCGGAGTGATCTAAAGCCATACGATTGGTTGAATGCGCGCGGACGAGCCACTGGGTAACCCTTACAATGTTACGTGCAAGCGGGCGACCCAATGGGTAGTCCCTACAACTGCGTGCTGTTGTGGGCGGGGTTTGTTAAAGTGAGGCAGGGGCATATTCGGATGCGGCGCCGCTTCACCGGCGAATATGGTCAGGCTTTGCCGGCTGCTTTCATGTGTTTCTGGATGAGGTCGAAAAAGCGTTCTTCCGAGTTGTCTTGCGGCGCGTAGCCGATGACGCGGCGGGCGTTGGCGATGCTCCAGATCGCATGGGCGTTGGCGCTGATGCCATAGAAAATCTGGAAGGGGACGCCCAGCTCGTTGCGGATGTCCTCGGTTTCGATGCTTTTGATGAATAACTGCGCCATATCGCGCTGGCTGATGTAAACGGCGAGGGCGCGGCGCATGCGGCGCAGGTCGCCCAGCGGGGCGTCGGCGACATCGGTCTCGCGCGGTCCGCCGATGCGAATCTGCGCGTTTTCCAGCGGGCGCCCGCCATGGCTGACGCCGCTCGCGTAAACTTGACCGATCTGCTCGAAGGCGATCTTCGCCCAGCCATACCAATTGTCGGAGGCGTTTTGGTCCGGCGTCACCATCGGCGCGCGGCCATCAAGCGCGTATTCCTCGTAGAAGTCGGCGGCGTGGTTGGTGCTGGCGGCGACCAGGCGGCGAACGCCTTCTTCCCAGGCGACCTGGTAAACGTTGTAGGTCAGCTGCAGGTTCGCCAGCTCGGATGAGAAGTACGCGTCATCGCCTTGTCCTTGAACGCGATAATAGGCGCAATGCACGACCGCGTCGGCGCCGGCGAAGTGGTGTCGGTAGACTTCGCGGTCTTTATTAAGCAGGTCGACGATTTGTACGCCGGCGACTTCGTGGCTCTGTTTGTCGGTCGGCTGGGCGTCGAGAAGGGTGAGTTCGTAGCGTTCGCGCAGCGCGGGCAGCAGGACGCTGGCGATTGTGCCGCTGGCGCCGGTGAGGACGACTTTTCGTTTGGGCATGGGTTGGCCTCCAGTCTGACTTGGTCAAGGGTATTGTAGCTTGAAATGTGCTATATTCTCTGGGCGATTATAGTGATGAGAGCCTGATGAAAACTGTTGACGCTGAATTGTTTCAGCGCATAAAATGACAGTGAAGCGCATCTGCATTGGGAAAGGTTAAGGCGCATGGACGAGCAAAGAAAAGAAATCGCGCGCAAGTATCTGCTGCCGGAGCGTCCGTTTTTGCACGGCATGGCCAGCGCCTTTGATATGTTTGGCGTGTTGAATCGGGGCAAGGGGGAGCAGCTGCTCGCGAACTTGCAGGAGGAGTTACGCGCGCTTGAGCGGAAGAGATCGCACACTGTCTGGGAAGAAATTGGCGAAACACTGTATTGGGCGATGAAAGAATACGAAAAGGCAACCGGCGAGCGAAATAGCAAATGAGCAATCGGGACATGGAATCGCCCCAAGCAGAAGACGACGCATCCGAATCGACTGACGACCTGGTATTTCCGCCGGAAATCTATGAACGCATTCCGGAAGACGAACGAGCTGAATTCAGTCGCAAACTTGTAGGTTTCGGGTTTCAAATTACAAGGGAATCGCATTTCAGCAGTAACCTGCCCTCTTCTGAGCAGGCCGCTGGCTGGAATGCCCTCGTTCCCGGAACTGCCGAGCGGATTTTCAACCGGTATGAAAAGCTCGAGATCAATAAAATTGAAGCCAGCAACATTATCTTGGGAATCGCTCAAGAGCGATTCCATAATGATAGCGAATTTGATCGAAAGCAGCACGATGACTCAGTGACGCTCACGATGACTGAACTCAATGAGAATGCGAAAGAAGTAAAACAAGGCCAGTGGTTCGCATTCCTCTCCTTTATTTTTGTCTCCCTTGGCGGATTCTACATGGTGCATTTGGGTCACGATGCCGTAGGTATTGCTATCCTGGTTTTTGAAGCCGTTGGGGTTGCCGGCGTGTTTCTGCACCAGTTTCGATCGGCGAACGACAGCGCGTCCTTGGTCAATAGGTCCAGAAACTCTTCGCCTGCGGATTCAGACGGCTAACCCTCAGACCGCACGTACACCCGCGCGTTTCCCCCCTCGTAAATCAGTTTCAGCGCGATATCCGCGGGTGGATCTGATCCAGCCGGCGCATAGACAAAATCCGCTTCAATTCCTTCAAGCGCCACGTTGCTAATTGCATCCCACTCAAAATAGCGCAGGGCGCGGAAGTCGGGCGCTCGCCGTTCGGAGAAAATCGGCAGCCAGGCGTTGCCATCGGCAGCCATGACGACAGCATCGGCGGGACTGTTCTCGCGCAGCCAGGTCATCGCCGCCGCATCATCGTGGGTCAATCTTGGCGCGTGGAATCCCAGCCTATGGAGCAGAGGCTGGAAAGCGACAGCGATAAGAAGCAGCAGCGCGGCGCCGGCTGCAATGATGGGATAGCTTGCCCGGCGCAGGCGCGTCTTGAAATCCGCTGACAGTCGCGCGTCCCAGATGTCCAGCAAGGCGAGCCCGCCGAACCAGACGAAGGGCAATATGGGACCGTGTCGCAGCAGATTCGGCGCGTTTGTCAAGTGGCTCAGCGGTGGCAGCAAGCGGCTGATGAAGCCGATGGCGGTCATCTCGATGACGAGAAGCAGCCAGAGCAGCATCAGCAGAGAGACGAATCGAAGGCGTCTGTCTGCGCACAGCCCGGCGCGGATGCCCCAGAGCGCCAATAGCGTTAAGGCGATGCCCTGTTCGCCGAGGATGAGCTGGAGGTTTTGCAGGCCGGCGGGGAAGGGCGACGGGCTAATCGGCAACATCAGCGCCAGATTGCTCGCCAGCCAGGGGGCGATGCCTAGCAGGGCGATGGCGGGCGCGCCGATGGTCAGCGCCCAGCGCGATGCGGCTGCAATTCTTTGATGCTTTTGCGTCCAACCGAGCGCGAGCAGCGGAAACCAAGCCAAGAGCAAAACGAGACTCATGCTCAGGCTGGCGTAAACGACGGCGCCCATCATCAAACCAGCGGCGACCAGATCGGCCAGGTTGAAGTTTCGCAGCAGGCGCAGCGCGAACAGGAGCGCGGCAGCCAGGAAGAGCAAGCCCAGCAGCTCGGCAAAGTGGCCATCCAAGGCGCTGCGATAGATGCCAAGGCTCAGCAGCGTTGCGGTCGCCATAGCGCGGCCGAGGCGCTTGTCGCATAGCTCGGCGCCAAAATCGTACGCCAGCCAGACGGTCATCAACGTTATCACCGCCGCGGCGCTCAACTGAATCAGCGGCATTGACTGCTCCAGTTGACCGCTGAGATAGGCGGCGAGGGCATGGAAACCGGGCGCGATGATGACGCGCTCGCTCACATGGTAGGGCGCCAGCGAACTGAAAGAGCCGCCATCGCGCGCCGCCAGGCTGTGCAAGCCGATGACCTGCCCCTGCTCGCCCAGCGGCGCCGCCAAATGGAAAAGCGGAATCATGAGAAGGAGCGCCACGAAGGCGAAGAAAGCCAAGTCGCCGGGGCCGGGCCAGCCCTGATCGCGGTCATCGAGCCGTTCCCCCCGGGCTTCGGCGCGGGTTTGGGCGGTGGAGAGCGTGCCGCCGAGCACGACGCCGGAGAGCAAGGCGAAGAGCAAGTAATCGACCACCAGCGTGTCCCAGCCAAAGGCTTCCGCATAGAAGACGGCGCCGCCCACGACCAGACCCAGACAGAGTGTTGCGGCGAGGGCGATGCGTGGCTGCGCTGTGCGCCAGGCGGGGGAGAGCATCGCCCCGGCGCCGAGCAGAACCGCAGCGAGAATGAAGAAGACAAAGAGGCTCATGTGGCGCGCGTTGGGCTACCAGACGCGTTGGACCGGGTAGTGGTCGAAGGCGGCGTCGTTGGTGATGACAGGGATATTTTCCACTTGGGATTGCGCGATCAGCAGCCGGTCGAAAGGGTCGCGGTGGTGGAGGGGAAGGTCGAATACGCGCTTGAGATGAGAAACATTGATGTCAAGGAGCCGAAACCGGTTGGCGCTTAAATGGTGATCAATGAACTCTGGAAATGGTCGTCGCAACGCTAAGCCGCGCCTTAGATTCGCTTTGATAGCGATTTCCCAGATGCTGGCCAGGCTCAGGTAAATCTCATTGGTGGAATCTAGAATTCGCTCCACCGCGCCTGTGCTCAGTCTATTGTCGTCATAGACGAACCATAAGAATGACGATGTATCCAACAGATAGTTCATTTAGTGTATGGCTTGAACTCGGGCAATGGCTCGTAGAATTCGTCTGTTAATATCATTTCCCCTTTCGCGCTGCCAGGTTTGCGCGGTCCTGGCTCGGTATAGATCGTGGCGACGAGCTCATACGCTTGGTCGTCTTCGCCAATGATAATCACTGTACCGCCCGCTTTGGCGTGTTCCAGCACTTTATCCAGGTCTTGCTTCGCTTGTTCGAGGGTGAATGTTTTCACGGCGAGCCTCCTGCGACATGCCCTAACCGATTATACACCAGTTGCAATGGAACTCAACGAGAGGCGGGGTAGCTGGGCTACCAGACGCGTTGGACCGGGTAGTGGTCGAAGGCGGTGTCGCTGGTGATGACGGGGATGTTTTCAACTTGGGATTGCGCGATCAGCAGCCGGTCGAAGGGGTCGCGGTGGTGGAGGGGCAGGGCGGCTACGACTTTGAGATGAGAAACATTGATGTCAAGGAGCCGAAACCGGTTGGCGCTTAAATGGTGATCAATGAACTCTGGAAACGGTCGTCGCAACGCTAAGCCGCGCCTTAGATTCGCTTTGATAGCGATTTCCCAGATGCTGGCCAGGCTCAGGTAAATCTCATTGGTGGAATCTAAAATTCGCTCCACCGCGCCTGTGCTCAGCCTGTTGTCGTCATAGACGAACCATAGGAATGAAGATGTATCCAATAGATACTTCATTCCGTGTAAGGCTTGAACTCGGGTAATGGCTTGTAGAATTCGTCTGAGATTTTGATTTGGTCCTTGAACAGGCCGGCTTTGCGGGGTCCCTTTTTTGGAATGTGCGTTGAGACGAGTTTATAGGCTTGGTCGTCTTCGCCGATTAGGATGACAGTGCCGCCGGCTTTGGCATGTTCCAGCACTGCGTCCAAGTTTTCTCTAGCTTCGTCAACGGTTACTTTCTTCATAGCCTGACTCCTGAGACGCACTCAAACAGATTATACACCAGCTGCAATGTAACTCAACCAGAGGCAGGCTTGGCTGCGCTACCAGACGCGTTGGACCGGGTAGTGGTCGAAGGCGGCGTCGTTGGTGATCACGGGGATGTTTTCGACTTGGGATTGCGCGATCAGCAGTCCATCAAAAGGGTCTCGGTGAACTAGCGGAAGGTCTGCGAACTGTACGAGGTGCGAGACTCTGATCTCGAGAAGCCTGAAACTGTTTGCAGCAAGATGAATATCAAGCCAATTAGCCAGTGAAGCCGGCCTCAGTTTCAGTTTGCCAATCCGAAACTTTATCGCTAACTCCCAAATGCTGACAAAACTCAGGTAAATATTGTTGCTCGAATCTCTGATAATCGACCTTGCCCGATGGCTCAGATCGGCTTTTGCCGATACATACCAAAGGAAAGTCGAGGTGTCGAGGAGATAGTTCATTTCATGTACGGTTCGAATTCCGGCAAGGGCGCGTCGAAGTCATCGGACATTATTATTTTGCCGAGGGCGCTGCCAGGCTTGCGCGGCTTGTTGACCGGCATGCGTTTGAGGATCAATTCATATTCGCGGCCAGCGTGGTCGATGATGTATATGGTCAGACCTTCTTGGGCGTCCTTCATTAGTTCGTCAAAATTGGCGACCGCCGATTCCATCGTATAGGTCTTCATAGCAAGACTCCTGCCGGCTCATTCAAGCAGATTATACACCAACGGCAGTGGAACTCAACGAGGGCTTCAGCCAGCCTCCGGGCGGCCATAGAGCCACCAGAATGTCGCGCTGGGATAGACCGGCGCCAACTGCGGCGACCAGATGAATTCGCCCGGATGCAGCAGCCTCCGCAGCGCCTGATCAGCTCGCCCGACTGCCGCCGCCACTTCGCGCTTCTCATAGGCGAACTCGCCCAGCGCCTGGAGAATTTCTTCCACGATAGTCCGCCTGAGCGCCTCGATGGGGTAAGCGCTGGCGCAATCACGCGGGTTTTCACTGCATTCGCGGAAGAAGCCAGCCATCACCTTCAGTCGCATCGGCGCCTCCCGCAATAGCTTCTTCTCGTAATGCAGGGTCCATTCGCGCCTCAGTTTTCCGTGCTGCGCCAGCGCGGCATCAAGCCGCAGTCCGTCGGCCCGTTTCAGCTTCTCGCGGAGATAGCGCAGACGCCGCCGCCTGAGCAGCAAGGCGCCGATGGTCATCTGTGGACTGCGCGAGCCGCGGAAGAAGCCGCCGCCCACCGGCAGGTACATCGCGCCGCCGAGCAGATAATCGTACAGCCGCTCGACCATCCGCTCGATTTCGTCGAGGTCGCGCTCAAGCGAGTATCGCGCAGACATGGCGCCGCCAACCGACTAAGCGGAGTTGATCGCTTTCCAGATTCGATGCGGCGTCAGCGGCATATCGAGATGGCGAACGCCGTAGGGTTCGAGCGCGTCGATGACGGCGTTGACCACCGCCGGCGTCGAGCCGATCGTCGCCGCCTCGCCGATGCCCTTGGCGCCCAGCGGATTAAGCGTCGTCTCAGTAACTGTCTTGGCGATGGTGAACGTCGGGAAGTTGTCTGCGCGCGGCATGGTGTAATCCATCATCGTACCAGTCAAAAGCTGACCCTGCTCGTCGAAGACGATCTCTTCCAGCAGCGCTTGGCCAATGCCCTGCGCCAGGCCTCCGTGGATCTGCCCCTCGACCAGCAAGGGGCTGATGCGCGGACCGCAGTCATCGACCGAGTAGAACTCGCGCAGGCTGACGAGACCGGTGTCCTTCTCGATCTCGACCACGGCGACATGCGTACCGAAGGGATAAATAAAATCAGGCGGGCGGAAGAAATCGGTCGCTTCCAAGCCGGTGTCGATGTCATCAGGCAGGTTGTCGGAGTAGGCGCGCGCCGCGATTGCGCCCAAGCCAAGGCTGCGGCTCGGCAGGCCCTTGACGCGATACTCGCCATCGGCGAATTCGATATCGCCGGGCGAGGCTTCCAGCATGTGGGCGGCGATTTTGATTGCTTTCTCGCGCACGTTCCCGGAGGCGCGCATGATGGCCGAGCCGCCAATCGCCAGGCTGCGGCTGCCGAATGTGCCAACGCCGACCGGCTGCGAACCGGTATCGCCGTGGCGCACGACGATATCGTCGTAGTCGGCGCCGATTTCGTCGGCGACCATCTGGGCGAAGGTCGTTTGCAAGCCCTGGCCGTGTGGCGACGTGCCGGTGTAGACGGTGACTGTGCCGCTGGGCTCAACGCGCACCAGTCCGCTCTCGTAGGGACCGAAGCCGCACATTTCGACGTAGGTCGCCATGCCAATGCCTAACAGCTTGCCCGAGCCCTTCGCCCGGCGCTGCGACTGCTCGGCGCGGAGGGCGGCATAATTTGATGTTTCCAGCGCCGTGTTCAGGTTCGCTTCGTAATCGCCGGTGTCGTAGGTGGAGCCGGTCGGGGTCTTGTAGGGGAATTGCCCCGGCTGGATGTAGTTGCGGCGGCGCACATCGGCGGCGTCAATGCCGAGTTCATCGGCGATCATCTCGATGGCGCGCTCGATATAATAGATCGCTTCCGGGCGGCCCGCGCCGCGATAAGCCGCAACCGACACCGTGTTGGTGAAGACATTGCTGGCTTTGAAGTGGACCGACTGGATATCGTAGTTGCCGGTCGCCATCAAGCCGGTCAAGTGGGCGATGTCGTAAAAGGGCGGATAAGCCCCCAACTCGCCGATGACGTGCAGGCGCAATCCAAGGATTTTGCCATCATTGTTGAATGCAACCGCAATATCGGCGATCTGCGAGCGGCCATGCGTGGTTGAGATGAAGTGCTCGACGCGGGTGCCGGTCCATTTCAGCGGCATGTTGTAGAGTTGCGCCAGCTTGGTCACGGCGATCTCTTCCGGATAAAGTTGATTCTTGACGCCGAAGCCGCCGCCGACATTGGGCGCGATTACGCGCAGGGCGCTTTCGGGCAGGCGCAATACGCCAGCGAGCGCGCTGCGAACGCCATGAGGGATCTGCGTACTCGTCCAAAGCGTGAGGCCCCCGGTGACGGCATCGGGCGCGGCGGCGACTGCGCGCACTTCCATCGGCACGCCAGCCAGGCGCTGGCTCAACATGCGCTGGCTGAGCGTGTGCGGCGCACCGTCAAAGACCTCGTCGATATCGTCGGTCTTCTTCTCCCCTTCATCAATGATATTGCTTTCGAGCCCGTCAAAGACCGGCGGGGCATCGCCGTTGTAAGCGCTGAGCAGGTCGGCGGCGGCTGGCAACTCTTCCCATTCAACCGCGACATCGTCGAGCGCGTCCGCCGCGATTTCGGCTGTGTCCGCGATGACAGCCGCGACCACTTCGCCGACATGACGCGCGCGACCGACCGACAAGGCAAGGTGACTGTAATGCTCCAGCGCGTGATCGCCACCAGCGACCGGCACCGGTTCGTATTGATCGCGAAGGTCAGCGCCAGTGACCACCGCCAGGACGCCGGCGCGCGCCGCCGCCGCCGATGCGTCGATGCTCACGATTTTGGCGTGGGCGTAAGGGCTGCGGACGAATGCGACGAAGCCCATGCCGGGCAGCTTGATATCACCGACATATTTGCCGGCGCCGGTGATGAGACTGGGGTCTTCTTTGCGTTTGACGCTTGCGCCTACCAGTGAGCGTAAAACCATTGGGGGGAACTCCTTCGTAAGCAATTAAGTCAATAAGCTGCTGCGGATTGGACGCCAAGCAGGCGCTACTCCGCCAATTCACCTACAATCGCGTAGCCTTTCTTCATCCAGCCCTTGGTGCCGTCTTCGAGATTAAAGATGAAGTCTTGGTCGTAACCCATGCCGGCCAGGAAGAGCGCCGCCTGCGACGAGCGGACGCCGGTATTGCAGACGAGCACCACTGGCTCGTCCTCGCTGATTTCGTCGAGGCGGGCGGGGAACTCGCTCAACGGGATGTTGATCGCTCCGGGGATATGGACTTCAGCATGTTCATCCTCTTCGCGCACATCAATGAATTGGAAGTCGCCGCCTTCGCCGCTGGCGAATTGATCGCGATAATCTTCGCTGCTGATGTCGGTATACATGCCTAGTCTCCGACAGTGCTGGGTGATTGAGGGCATTATAGCGAAGGCGCGGGCGCAAGCCAAATTGAAGACTTATTTTGAGGCGGTCTGATAGGTAACGCAGACAAAGTCCGCCGGTTGCCCCGGCACAGAATTGTACATGGGGCGATAAGCCATATTGTGAATCTGTCTACGGCTGTCGATACCAATCGACCGTGCGGCGCAGGCCTGCTTCAAAACTGACAATTGGCGCGAAGCCGAGCAGATCGCGCGCCTTCGTGATGTCGGCGCGGGAGTGCTTGATGTCTCCCGGGCGTTCATCGGTATGGATCGGCGTCAGGTTGGTTCCGATAATTCCGTTCAACTGCGCGGCCAGATCATTGATCAGGATGCGCCCGCCATTCGCCAGATTGATCGTCTCGCCGACCGCTCGCGGCGCTTTGCAGGCGAGCAGGTTGCCTTGGACGATGTTGTCCACAAAGGTGAAGTCGCGGCTTTGCGTTCCGTCGCCGTAAATTGCGGGTCGCTCGCCGCGCAGCATCGCCGTGATGAATTTGGGGATGGCGGCGGCGTAGGTCGAGGTCGGGTCCTGCCGTGGACCGAAGACGTTGAAATAACGCAGCGAGACGGTTTCCAGGTCATAGTTGTGGCTGAAGGCGGCGGCGTAATACTCGCCGGTCAGCTTGGCGACGCCGTAAGGCGAGATCGGCGCCGGGCTCATTGTTTCGACTTTGGTATCGCCCGCTTGATCGCCGTAGGCTGCGCCAGAGGCGGCGTAGACGACGCGCTTGACGCCAGCGTCGCGAGCGGCGATAAGCACATTGAGCGTGCCGGTGACGCAGTGCCGATGGGTTTCGAGCGGGTCGGCGATGCTGCGCGGGACGGATGGCAGCGCCGCTTGATGCAGCACGAAGTCGGCGTTTTGGCAAAGGGCGGGCAGCGTCTTGGGCTCGGTGATGCTGCCGATGGTGATGGACAGGTCGCCGTTGAGCGATTTGAGAATATCCAGATTCGCCTGTTTGCCAGTGAGCAGATTGTCGATGACGCGGACGCGCGCTCCCTCGCGCAGCAGGCGCTCGGCGATGTGCGAGCCAATGAAGCCGGCGGCGCCGGTGACAACATAGGTGTGTGGCATGGCGATCCTCGTTTGCGGTTTTGGCGGATTTTATACCTGCGGTTAACTGAGGAATAGAGTCGGTTATAATACTTGCGCAGCGGGCGCGATGCCCGGCAGGTGGAGGATAAAGCTATGGCAGAGAAACGCGGCGAAAAAGAGATTGAGCGCCGGAAGCCGAATATGAGCGAGCACATTAAAGGCGTCAAGTTTCACACGCTGGCGCCGGGCGTCACCACGCACCCGCTCGTCCGCAGCGGTAAACCCTGCATTGAAGGCACGGGTATTAAAGTGTCGGTCATCGCCAGTTTGCAAAACCACCATAATATGGACGCGCAGCAAATCGCCGACCACTTGTGGCTTGAGCTGGATATGGTGCGGAACGCGCTGAACTACTACGCCGATCACAAGCAGTACATTGATGTTTGCAACGAACTTTCCAGCATTAATCACGACCAGATGGTGGAATCTCCTTATGGCGACAAGACGCGTGAGCTTCTATCTCGACGAGAGTCTTTCACCAAAGATCCTCGAGCAGTTGAGAATGCAGGGCATTGATATCATTCGAGGCCAATTGAAGGTTGATGATTCGATCCATTTGGAACGCGCCAGCGAGATGGGAAGAGTCGTGTGTGTGGAAGACGATGACTTTCTCAAGCTCGCTGCGCAGGTCAAAGAACATGCGGGCATCATCAAGGGCGTACAGAATAGGCACTCCATTGGCGACTGGGTTAGGTACCTGCGCTTAGTCCACGCGGTCTACGATGCGGATGAATTGTGGAACGACGTATTCTTTGTGTTTCGCGTAGATTGACGCGCGCCGCAAAACTTAGCCTGAGAAGGCACGTATTGAGATGCAAATAGTGTGTCCGCTAAGGGCGGAAGCGACAGAACTGGCGTTCATTCGCAATCTCCAGGAACGCAGGCGGCGTAAGCTATAATGAGTGCGCAGCGGGCGCGATGCCCGGCAGTTGGAGGGTAAAGCTATGGCAGAGAAACGCGTTGAAAAAGAGATTGAGCGCCGGAAGCCGAATATGAGCGAGCACATTAAAGGCGTCAAGTTTCACACCCTGGCGAAGGGCATCACCACGCACCCGCTCGTCCGCAGCGGTCGCCCTTGCATCGAGGGCACGGGCATTATGGTGACCACGATAGCGGGTCTGCAGAACTTTCATAATATGGATGCGCAGCAAATCGCCGATCACTTGTGGCTTGAGTTGTTTATGGTACAGGACGCGCTCAACTATTACGCTGTACACACTGACTATATCGACACCGATTTGCAGCTTGACGACATAAACCACGAGCAACTGGTGGAATCTCACTATGGCGACTTCAGCCGTGAAATATTATCTCGACGAGAATCTGTCGCCGGAGATCCTTAAGCAACTGCGATCGCAGGGCATTGATGTCATTCGAGGTCCTCTACGCGCTCAAGATCAGCGACACTTGCAGAATGCCACAGCAATGGGTCGTGTGGTGTGTACAGAAGACAGAGATTTTCTCAAACTTGCCGCGGCGGGCATCGAGCATGCGGGCATCATTAGGGGAAGGCAGCGCTGGCACTCCATTGGGGACTGGGTCAAGTATCTTCGCTTGGTGCACGGAACTTACGATGCGGAAGAAATGAGAAACACGGTTTCATTCGTGTTTCATGTCGACTGACGAGCGCCGTAAGATTGACTTCAGCAGACGGGGCTTGAGATGGAAAACGCGGCACCGCACAAGCACCGCGCAACAGGATTTGAGGGGATTCGCAATCTCCGGAAACGGAGGCGGCGTAAGCTATAATGAGTGCGCAGCGGGCGCGATGCCCGGCAGGCGGAGGGTAAAGCTATGGCAGAGAAACGCGTTGAAAAAGAGATAGAGCGCCAGAAGCCAAACATCCTTGAGCACATCAAAGGCGTCAAGTTTCACACGCTGGCGAAGGGCGTCACGACGCACCCGCTCGTCCGCAGCGGGCGCCCCTGCATCGAGGGCACGGGCATTATGGTGTCGGACATCGTGGCGGCGCAGAAGCATCACGCGATGGAACCGGAAGACATCGCTGAACACTATGCCTTAGAACTGCGCATGGTGGCAGACGCGCTGGCATATTACGCGGCGCATACCGACTACATCGATACCGATCTCGAGATTGACGGTCTCAATGACACTCAGTTAGCGGAAGCCCAATATGGAACCCGACCGGATTCGATTCTATCTCGACGAAAACCTGTCCCCTAAAATCGCTGAGCAATTGGCGCGACATGGTATAGACGTTATACGAGGACAACTCAGAGTCGGCGACGTTAGCCACCTAAAGCGCGCCACTGCCTTAGGGCGCGTCGTTTGCACGAGAGATCGGGACTTTCTTCGATTGAATACGGCGGGGGAAGAACACGCGGGAATCATCAAGGGCTTGAAGCATCATACAGTGGACGATTGGGTAAAGTATCTCCGCTTCGTTCATTCCATCTGCGCGCCCGATGATATGCGAAACAATGTTGAGCATCTATTTCGTATAGACTGATGGGCGCCGCAAAACGAATTTCAGCAGACGGGGCTTGAGATGGAAAATACAGCGCCGCACAAGCACCGGGCAACAGGTTTTGAGGGGATTCGCAATCTCCGGGAACGGAGGCGGCGTAAGCTATAATGAGTGCGCAGCGGGCGCGATGTCCGGCAGTTGGAGGGTAAAGCTATGGCAGAGAAACGCGTCGAAAAAGAGATTGAGCGCCGGAAGCCGAATATGAGCGAGCACATTAAAGGCGTCAAGTTTCATACGCTGGCGCCGGGCGTCACCACGCACCCGCTCGTCCGCAGCGGGCGGCCCTGCATCGAGGGCACGGGCATTACGGTGGCGAATATCGCCAGTTTGCAAAATCACCATGATATGGATGCGCAGCAAATTGCCGACCATCTGTGGCTTGAGTTGGATATGGTGCGGAACGCGTTGAACTACTACGCCGATCACAAGCAGTACATTGATGTTTGCAACGAACTTTCCAGCATAAATGGCAGGCAGTTTGCAGAAGCGCAATATGGCTCAAACCCAGATTCGATTCTATCTCGACGAAAGCCTGTCGCCTGAAATCGCCAACCAGTTGCGACTTTCTGGCATCGACATCATTCGCGGTCCGCTCGGGGAGGATGACCTGATCCATTTGGAACGCGCCACCGACATGAGTCGCGTTGTGTGTACGGAAGACGACGACTTCCTCAAGTTGGCGGCGCGGGGAATAAGGCACGCCGGCATCATTAAGGGCATACACGATGTTCATTCTATTGGCGACTGGGTAAAGTATCTCCGCTTCGTCCATTCCATCTGCGCGCCCGATGATATGCGAGACACTGTCGAGCATCTTTTTCGTATAGACTTATAGGTGCCGTAAAGCGATTTTCAGCAGACGGGGCTTGAGATGGAAAACGCGGCGTCGCACAAGAATAAAGCGACAGAACTCGAGCTCATCCTCGATCGCTGGGAGCAGCGCTACGAATGGCGGCTGCTTTCGCGGACGGTTCCGCGTTCACTGATTGCCGCGCTGCTGCTTAGCCTGGTCATCGGCGCAGTCGGTTATTTTCGATTTCGGCTGGCGGCGGAGCAGCTGGCGCTGATCGCGGCTGGGCTCTGCGCGCTCGGCGGCATCCTCAACATCTTGTACACGCTGGTCTTTCCCCGTTCACTGGCGGACAAGGCGCGTTATTTCGATATTGAATTCGGCTTGCGCGAACGCGTCTCGACCGCTTTCGAACTGATGCACGGTCGGATCAAGACCCATCCCGAAATCGAAGCGCGGCAGATCGCCGATGCGCTGGCGCAGGCGCGCGCCATTGACCCGAGCGAGCGCATCACCATGGATTTCCGGCCGCGGGAGCTGGGCGCGCTGGCGGTATTGCTGCTTATGATGGTGGGCATGGTGCTGCTGCCGGCGCTTGTGGGCGAGGACTTTTTGCCAGCGGGTCCGTCGGCGGCTATGGAAGCGGCGAAGGAAGACCTGCGCGAGATCATCGAGACCGTCGCCAAAGATACGGACCTGGACGACGTGGATCGGCAGGACCTGCTCGAGGCGCTGGAAATCGCCCTCGAGCGGCTGGAAGAGGAAGACATCAGCGAAGAAGAAGCCTTCGCCGCCATGAGCCAATTGCAATCCCAGCTGGACGCGCTGGAAAACAAGTTGGAAGAAACGATTGAGCTCGATCAATCGACGACCGAAGCGGCGTTGGAAGCGCTGGAAGAATTCATCGCGCCTTCGGAGACGGAAGACCTGAGCGCGGAATCGGCCGCGCAGAGCGATGCCTCATCCAATCTGCGAGAAATGCTCAACGCGCTGGAGGCGATGAATCAAGACGCGGCGCAGATGAGCGCGGAGGAAGCCCAGGCTGCCGCCGATGCGCTGCAAGCCGCCGCCGAAGAGCTTGAACGCATGAGCGAAGAGATGGCGCAGCAGATGGAGATGCTGGCGGAAGCGCTTGAGGACGCCGATATGGAGCGCTTGCAAGAGCAGTTGGATGCCTTGCGTGAACAGGTTGAAGGCGCGCAAGAGCAGCAGCGGCAAGATCAAAACGCGCGCGTGACGCTGGGTGAACAGTCGGACTTGGCGCAGGAGGTGGCGGAAGAAATCGCGCGGCAGCAGGCGCAAGGGGACCAGCAGGAGCCAGGCGCGGCGCAAGAGGGACAGCCGGAACCAGGCGAAGCGGGCCAGCAGCCGGGCGGGCAGCAAGCGGAGCAGGCGCAAGCGCGGCCCGGCGACAGCCAGGGCAACCAGCAGTCGGACCGCAACCGCCCCGGCGCGGAGGGGAACCAAGCGCGCAGTCAAGACAGTCGCTCAGCGGGCGCTGGCGCGGGCGATGGCGCGCCGAACAATCTCAGCCTGCCGGGCAGCGCTGGCGACGATAAAGGCGCCGATACGGATAACAACCCAACCGGCTTGGGCGAAATCGAGTATGAAGCGATCTACAGCCCAAGCGGCATCGGCGGCGGCGGCCAAGACGAGATCCGCCTGCGGACCGACCCCGGCGATACGACGGTGGCTGAAGGCGAATTTGATGACAATCCCTTGGGCGAATCACGCGTGAGTTACGACACCGTCTTCAGCGAATATCAGAACGCCGCCAATCGCGCGCTCGAAAGCGATTATGTGCCGCTGGGCTTGCGCGATGTCGTGCGGGAGTATTTCACATCGCTGGAGCCGGCGGCGCAGCGTTAGGCGCTATCGGCTTCACCAAGCGCAAGAGACCAAAACACTCACCCTCCAGTTTTACTTTCTTTGATTGCGCCCTTTGCTCAAAGCCGGCTCTTGCATAAGCGGCGCGGGCGATATGATTGCGCTCATCAACATCCAGCGTCAAGCGCGCGCAGCCTCGCTCGTGAGCCAGTCGCTCGCACTCCTGGATCAAGATTTTGCTGTGTCCTCGTCCGCGATAGGGCTGGTCGATCGCCAGCATGGCAACGTAGAAATCGCCATCATGCAGGTTGTCGCCGAGGAAATCGAGCAGGTCGCGAAGCAGGAAACCCAGCGCCAGCATGCGCGGCATCTGCCAGGCGGCGTAGCGCAGATAGAGCCAGTTGCTGCGGGCGGCATGACGGCGCGCGTCGGCGGCCGGGTAGCCGTGCAGCATCCCGGCGATACGGTCGTCCTGGTGCAGGAAGGTGGTGTAGCGGTGGCTGTTGTCGTTGTCTCGCAGCAGAAACATGGATTCGAGGACGGCGCCCGCTCGTGAGCCAAACAGATGCTGGAAGAATTGGTCGCTGGCGATTTGCGCGAGGCGGGCGAAGTGGCTTGCCTGTTCGGATGTGGGTTGCGCGGCGATCAGTGTCATCAGAATGATGCTTCAAGCATGGTCGGACAAGACCTTTGTTATAATCCGTGAACTGAAGCGGAAAGCAAGGGAAGATTACTCGATGGTCGATCTTCTGATTCGCAGCGCCGATGTCTTGCAATTGCGGGATGAGACGGCGCGGATACTCACTGACCACGATATCGCTGTGCGTGGCAAGCGCATCGAAATGATCGCGCCGAGCGGAAGCATCGACCCCTCTCAAGCCAAGTCAGTGATAGAAGCCGCCGGACAGTTGGCGATGCCCGGCTTCATCAACACCCATGCCCATGTGCCGATGGTGCTGTGGCGGGGCATGGGCGAAGACGTCAACATCGAGAGTTGGTTTAACGACATCATCTGGCATCTGGAAGCCAATCTGGAGCCGGAAGACGTGTATTGGGGCATGCAGCTCGGCATACTGGAGATGATTGAGGCTGGCGTCACCGCGGTTAACGATCATTACTGGCACATGGAATACGCGGCGCGGGCGGTCGAAAAGGCGGGGACGCGGGCGCTGCTGGGGCAGGCGATGTTCGGCGCCAATGGCATGAGCCAAATCGACGAGACGGCTGCTTTCGCGGCGCGCTGGGAGGGCGCGGCTGGCGGGCGAATCCGCACGATCCTGGCGCCGCACGCGCCGTATACCTGCGATGATGACTTTCTGCGGGCGAGCGCCAAAAAGGCCGAGCGGATTGGCAGCGGCATCCACATCCACGTTGCCGAGACCCGCGAGCAAACGCGTGCCAGCCTGGCGCGCCGGGGGCAGACGCCGATCGCGGTGCTGCAAGACTGCGGCATCTTCAACGTGCCAACGGTCTTGGCGCATGCCGTGGGCGCCGCGCCGAGCGATCTCGAGATTCTGGCTGATCTGCGGACGCCGGTCGGCATCGCTCATTGCCCCAAGACCTACGCCAAGCTGGCGATGGGCTACAGCAATCTGGTTGAATGGCGGGCGCTGGGCATCGCGATTGGCTTGGGCACCGATGGCGCCGTCAGCAACAATACCCTGGATCTCTGGGAGGCGATGCGCTTGACCGCGCTGGGGCAGAAGCAGCTGACGGGCGATGCCGAACAATTGACGATACCGCAGGCATTGACCATCGCGACGGCGGAGAGCGCGCGCGTTTACGGCCAGCCGCATGATCTGGGCGATCTGGCGCCAGGCAAGCTGGCTGACATCATCCTGGTTGATTTGAGCGAGGCGCATCATTTTCCGCTGAACAGCGTCAGCGCGAGCCTGGTTTACAATGCCCGCGCGGGCGATGTGCGGACGGTGATTTGCGATGGTCAAGTCATCATGCGCGAGCGCGAACATCTGACGCTGGACAAAGACGAAATCAGCGCCAATATCGCCCCGCGGATGGAGCGCCTGCGCCAGCGAGAAAACGCGGGGGTTATACAGACATACAAGCCCTGATCAGGCACTGCTACGACAGCTTGATGACGTAATCCAGGGCGGCGCGCAGGCTGCCGGGGTCGGCAATGCCTTTGCCGGCAATATCGGAGGCGGTGCCGTGGGCGGTGGTGGCGCCGATGACCGGCAAGCCCATCCACAGCGTGGCGATGTCTCCTCGCGGCTGCAGCTTGCGCGCGATGTTCATCTGATCGTGATACATAAATACGACGCCATCAAAGTCGCCATCGAGGGCGCGCTTAAAGACGATATCGGCGGGCAGGGGTCCGCTGACGGCGATATCGGCGGCTTGAGCTTCGACAATTGCCGGCGTGATGATGTCGATTTCTTCGCGGCCGAAGAGGCCGCCTTCGCCAGCGTGCGGGTTGAGGGCGGCGCAGGCGATGCGCGGCGCCGCATAGCCAAGCTGGCGCAGGACGCCATGCAGATGATTGATATAGCGGCTAATGCGCTCGACGGTGAGCTGGCTGACGATGTCCTTGAAGGGGATGTGCTCGGTGACGGCGACCGCCCAAATCGGACCGGCGGCGGCGAGGATGTAGGGCTCGTCGCTTTTGGCGAGTTCGCCGAGGAATTGCAGCTCATCATAATAATCGTAGCCGGCGGCGCGGAAAGACTCTTTGTTCATCGGCGCCATGACAATGCCGTCAACGCGTGATTCCATGGCGAGTTCATAAGCCAGCGCCAGGTAACGCGCGGCCGCTTCGCCCAGTTTGGGATGGACAGCGGGCGGCAGCGGCGGTCCCAGTTTGAAGCCGGGCGGATTGAGCACATCCAGCCTCCCCGGCTGGAAGCGCGCCTGCGCCAGGTCGGCGATCGGGCGGAACTCCAATGACGATCCAAGTGACGCAGCGTTATTCCGCATGGTCAGCAGGTCGCCGATGATAAAGGGGCGGCAGCGCTCGGATACCGCATCGTCAGCCAAGACCTTGACGATGAGTTCTGGTCCGATCCCGGCGGGGTCGCCCATGACGATGGCGATGGCGGGTTTGTTCACAGCGGCTCTTGCTCCTTTAGGGATCAACGCAATCGTAACTGAAGTATGCGCGATATTCCACAGGGCGCACAAAGCGAGCGCGTCACGCGCGGCGCATTGTCGAAGCGGCCGGGTTTTGGTATGATTCTTGGAATAAAGCGCAGAATGAGCCTCGCTATTCGGGGTCGCGTGAAGCCTGAACCACATGTTTAATGCCGACAACGCCGCGCAAGTGCTCTTCATCATCGTGAGCAGCTATCTTATCGGCTCCTTCCCGACCGCTTATTTCGTCGGGGTAGCGCGGAACGTCAATATCTTCGAGGTGGGCAGCGGCAACATGGGCGGCACAAATGTAGCCCGCGCGGTTGGCAAAGGCTGGGCGATCTTCACTGGCCTGGTTGATGTCTTTAAGGGCATCTTCGCTGTCTGGCTGGCGCGCGATTTGCTGCTGCCGGAGCATATCGGCGTCGCCACCTCGGTCGCGGCCACTTGCGTCGTGGTCGGGCACAACTGGTCGCTATTCGCCACCGTGTTGACGGCATCGATCAAAGAGGGCAAGCTCAAGCTGATGGTGCGCGGCGGCAAAGGCGCGGCGACCGCTTTCGGCGCCATGCTGATGATTCAACCATTTCAGATTCTGGTGGCGGCTCTGATCGCCGCCGTCGTGATCGCGCGGACGCGTTACGTCTCGCTCGGCGTATTGATTGGCTTCGCGGTGGCGAATCTTTGGTTGATTCTGCTGGTCGGGACCGCGTATCAGAAGCCGATCCTGCTCTTGTACGCCGCCGCCTTGACGGTGATGATCCCGCTGCGGCACTGGGGCAATGTGCAGCGGCTGCTGGCTGGCACTGAGCGGCGCTTGGGCGAGCGGGCGACATAGTTTTTGCCACAGCGGCGCACAATGTCGCATGTCAGGGCAATTGCTTCAAAACTGGCATCCCCTGCGATGAGCAAACCTAAACTGAAATTTAACCACCGAGGACACCGAGAGCGCCGAGAGCGCCGAGAAATGCGATTGATTAGAGGTTTCGCGGCATTTTGTCGCAAAATTTTTGATGGGAAGGAAGTTTGTCGACAAGGTAGAGGCATGCCTGCCTAATTCAAACAGTGGATTTAGGGGAAGAACCATCAAAAGAACCTAAACTCTGTGTCCTCTGTGTACTCGGTGGTAAAAGAAAAAATTGAAGCGATTGCCTTGTGTCGCATGTGTACCGACATTGCGAGTTGATTAGCATTTCTTGTATGTAGACCTGCTAGATAAAGGCGTTGCAGATACGAGTGCCGACAGTCGAATTAGCGATCGCAGCTAGGCGAACCCCGCATCTTTAATCATCTGGTCTATTTCATAGTGCTTAGGTAGCCAGCGTCTTTTCGCTGGGCGATGGCAAGAAGGGCGACTGAGTCGGCATCATGCACATAGTAAGTAATGCGAAAGCCTCCGCTCTTCTCTTTGCGATCGGATGGGTTTGCGCGGCGGACGCGCTAAACTACGCGGCCAACCCCTTTGTACAAGTCGCCAGGTCGTTCGCCTTGCATGAGTTTTCGGTTAGCGCGTCTGCCTCGGCCAAAGCGGACGGGAATCTGCGCGCCAGCCGCTTGAGACGCGACTGAAATCGCTTCGTGTGAATGACCTTAGCTGGCATCAATGCCAAGTTCGCGCCGTATTTCGCGCATACTTTCGGCGGCGTCAATCACTTCGCCCGCGCGCAGTTCCTTCAAGCTAACGAGAATGTCGCCTTTGTATTCATCTTGAGGAGATCGCGTCTCTTCCGATAATTCTTCTTCCTTGGTCTTTATGGCTGATTGAGACGACTGTCTATTGCCGGGCGCCTTCAACGACATTGTATTCCCTCGCAAGCTACGATTCGCTAGTAGTGTATCATGCGCAATCGCGAAATCATAATTCGAGCGCTATAGCGCATGTTTGCAATTCGGCACATGCTCCATTATCCTCATCGTCTCAGATCCATTTGCCTTGGAGAAGCATGCAAATCGAAAGCGACCGCGACCTGCGCGGCATGAAGCGCATCGGCGAAATCTGCGGCTTGACCCTGAAGCTGATGCTCGACAGCGCTGAAGCCGGCATGAGCACCCGCGATCTGGACGACATCGGGCGCGACTTCATGGCGGAAGCGGGGGCAGTATCAGCGCCGATCCAAGCCTACGAGTTCCCCGGCTACACCTGCATCAGCCTCAATGACGAAGCGGCGCACGGCATTCCGCGCAAGGATCGCTTCATTCAAGCGGGCGACCTGCTGAATGTCGATGTATCCGCCGCGCTCGAGGGTTATTGGGGCGATACCGGCGCGACCATCATCGTGCCGCCGGCGCGCGCCGATTTCGTGAAGCTGTGCCAGACGACGCGCAATGCCTTGCAGCTGGCGATAGAAATGGCGCGTCCTGGTCAGCGGGCGAGAGCGATCGGGCGGGCGGTGGAGAAGTACGCCAAGCGCCGCGGTTATCGCACCTTGCGCGAGCTTGGCGGGCACGGCGTCGGGCGGCATATCCACGAGAAGCCTTCCATCCCCAATTTCCATAACCGGCGGAATCGCGATGTGCTGAAAGATGGCATGGTCTTGACGCTGGAGCCCTTTCTAAATGCCGGGCGCGGTAAAATTAAACAAGCGGAAGATGGCTGGACGCTGCGCACAGTTGACGGCAGCGTTTCGGCGCAGTACGAGCACACCGTCATCATCAACGGCGATAGCCCAATTCTGGTGACGGAGGTTGATGGCGGCTATGTGTGATGGGCAGATCGCTGAGAGGAGCGTGGCATGATCACCGGCATTGATCATATTGTGATTGCGGCGCACTCGCTGGAGCGGGCGATCGAGACCTGGCGAGGCCTCGGCTTCACCGTGGTCGAGGGCGGGAAGCATCCCTACGGCTCATACAATGCGCTGGTCGGTTTCGCCGATGGCAGCTATATCGAGCTTTTGAGCTTTTATGAAGAGAGCCCGGCGCATCCCTGGTGGGAGCTGCTGCATCAGCGGGGCGGCGGCTTGATCGACTTCTGCCTGGCGACTGATAATATCCGCGCCGATCATGCGGCGATTCGCGCGCAAGGCGTCGACTGCAGCGCGCTGATTGAAGGCGGACGGAAGCGGCCCGATGGTTACGAAGTTCGCTGGATCAATTGCAAGGTCGAAGGCGATTGGCAGGGGCTGATCCCCTTCATCATCGAGGATGTGACGCCGCGCGTGGAGCGGCTGCCGCGAGCGGTTGATCATGCGAACGGCGTGACTGGCATTGAGCGCCTCAGCTTCGCGACGAGCGATGTCGCGCGCTTTGCCGGGGTCATGTCTGCGGTGACCGCTGTACCGGGCGAGCCGGCGCGGGATGACGAGCTAAGGGCTGCCGGCTTGCGCTTGACAGTTGGCGCGCATGAGTTGGAGTATCTGACGCCGGAGGGCGATGAGGGTCCGCTGGCGGCGCATCTGGCGGCGAATAAACCCGCCCCCTATCGCGTGCGTTTCAAGACCGCGGGTGAAGCGCGGCGCTGGGGGCCGGATGAGACGGGGGGCCTGCGGGTTGAGCTGGTGTGGAGCAGCAATCAATCTGCGTCCCCAAAATAGGCTTTGAGAAAATCGTAAACTTCTCGCTTTTGCGACTGAGACGCAGACTGCACGATCGCAACTACATTGAGCCATCCTGTCTCATCGTCCCAGTAATTCTTTTTCATGACCTGGTGCCGCCCACATAATGGCTGCCATTTTGATGAATCTTTTGGATCAGCCTTGGCGTGAATTGCATGTGGCGTCTTGTGGTCTGGTGTCAGCCTTACAGTACCGCCGCCGACAGGATCAATATCGCCGCTGCGCAAGCCGCAAGTGATTCCACCTTCCGACCAAGCGCATCTATAATCATATTGATTCAGCACCTTGTTCCATGTCGCGGCATTTGGGCGCGTTCTTTTTGACGCTGTATTTCGCCGTTCCGCATTCGGCATCATATATTCGCTGACTCTTAGGTCTCCACGATTCCGCCACGAAAGAATCGTGTAGCCATAGTCTGTTCTGAGTTCTGATAATCTCTGATGCCAGTTTTCCGGTTGTCGACCCGTTTTAGGATCGGTGGCAACTTCTATCAACTGTTCTCGTGTTGCCACTTTACCGAGATTATCAAGAAAGAAGGCCTCAATTCGAGCTCGAATTGAACGCTGTGTATAGGGTCCTATGATCTTTGCGTTTCTATCTTCCATTTACAGATCTTACATAATTGGCTACACGGTCCTTTGTGATCGATAAAAATTCTTCAGAACTATCACAGAGGACGGCTCGGCGCTTGAGACGCAGACAAGCTTCACCGGTGGTTCCAGATCCGCACATGGGATCAAGTACTGTGTCGTTTTCTCCTGTAGACATTAGGATAAGCGGTTCTATTACAGCTAGCGGCTTCTGTGCTGGGTGTCCCGTTTGCTCATTGCGTCCGACGAATCCAACGTTTAATGGCGCCTCCAAGACGGAAGGCGGACCAGGGACGAATCGCATCTTCCCTGATTTCCATCTTTCCAATTGTTTGCCATTTAGGAAATTCTCTGGATATACGGTAGCGCCTTCTCGCGCCAAATGGAGACAGGCATTCTGTGCGGAGCGCCACCCTCGGATAACTGAAGGACAATTCTTGTAGTACCAAGTCAGCCACGATACCAGAGAAAATCCCCCGGGTATGTTTGGAATTTGATGCGCTAGAATTTCCGGAAAACCCCAAACAAATATGTGCTGTGATTTTCTGGACGCAGCTGCAATAACTTCTGAAAGCCAATCATGATAGTCCGATCTCGTTCCGCCGACACCCTTGTTGTACCAAGGGTCAAGAATAATGGTGTTAACCGGCTCTGTATTGCTTAACGTATCAAGAACATCCGCCGCTGATAGAATCTCTATTGATGACGCGGATTTACTACTCTCGACCTTACTTTCATCGGGAAATAATCGAATTTGTGACATGCTGGCAGGCTCCCATCGTCTGTCAACCATATTATCCGCATCTGCACCGCTGTTCAAGCTATTGCAGATTATACTCAATTGGCGTCAATTGGGCTGGGTATTTCCATACAACGCCGGTCAGCCTCGCAGCCGATTCAGCAGCCCGCTGTGACGCTCGGCGACTTGGTTGTTGTTGACCGCGATGTGTACCGCCTGGCGCGTGCCGACGAGGATGACGAGCCGCTTCGCCCTTGTGATGGCGGTATAGAGCAGGTTGCGCTGCAGCATCATATAATGCTGCGTCAGTATCGGCATGACCACCGCCGGATACTCCGAGCCTTGCGAGCGGTGTGTGCTGATGCAATAGGCGTGCATCAGATCATTCATCTCGCTGTAATCGTAGGCGATCGCCTTGCCGTCAATGACCACTTCCAGCGAATTGTCGTCATCGTCAACGCTGTAGACGAAGCCGATATCGCCGTTGAAGACATCTTTGTCATAGTTATTGCGCGTCTGCATCACCTTGTCGCCGACGCGGAAAAGGCGAGCGCCTAGCTTGACCTCGGCTTGGCGGTAGTCGCCGTTGAGTTCCTTTTGCAGGCGGCTGTTGAGATTGTTGACGCCGGCGGCGCCGCGATACATCGGCGCGATCACCTGGATATCGCGCACGGGATCAAATGCCCACCGCTGCGGCGCCTTGGTCTTGACGATTTCGACGATGTTTTCGGCAACCGCTTCGGGGTCGCTGACGTTGAAAAAGAAGAAGTCCTTGGACTGATTATCCGTTATCGGACGCCGACCCTGATTGATGCGGTGGGCGTTGCTGACGATGTGGCTGTCGTCGTCTTGGCGGAAGATCTGATCGAGGCGCGTCACGTGAGCGACGCCGCTATCGATGACATCGCGCAGCACATTGCCAGCGCCGACCGAGGGCAGCTGATCGACATCGCCGACCAGCAGCAGATGGGTCGTCGGCTGCAAGGCGCGCAGCAAACTGGTAAACAGCTGCAAATCCAGCATGGAGGCTTCGTCTATCACGACCATGTCCGTCGGCAGCGGATTACTCTCATCATGTTCGAAGCCGCCTTCATCGGGCGCGAAACCCAGCAGCCGGTGGATGGTGCTGGCGTCTTCGCCGGCTGCTTCGCCCAGGCGTTTGGCCGCGCGCCCGGTCGGCGATGCCAGATTAAAGCGATAATCGCCCTCCTTTAGCGCGTTTATCAGCATCTGCAGCGCCGTCGTCTTGCCGGTGCCGGGTCCGCCGGTGAGCACGCTGACCTTGCTCGTCAGCGCGGCGCGCACGGCAGTGAACTGCTGCGAGGAGAGCGAGACCTTGTTGCGCTCGCTTAATTTCGTGAGCGCGCTCGCCCAATCCCGGTCGCGCCGATCGCGGATGATCGGGCTGGCGCTGCTCGCCATCAAGCGCAGCATTTGGCTGGCGCTGGTCTCCGCGCGGTGGAAGCGGGGCAGGTAGATGGCGTGGATTGGCTCGCCTGTCCCCGCGTCTTGCAGCTTGTCTTCGACCAGCTTGCCCGACTTCAACTCACGTTCCAAGCCGTCGTCCAGCGCCGCGCTGTCGTCAACGCCTAGCAGTTCCGCCGCCTTTTCAAGCAATTCAGCGCGCGGGGCATAGGTGTGGCCCTCGCCCGCCAGTTGGTTCAGGGCATAATGCAAGCCGCTGCGCAGGCGGCGCGCGTCATCCAGCTGCAAGCCCATTTTCCGGGCGATCTGATCGGCTTTGCGAAAACCGATGAGGAAGACATCATCGGCCAGTTGGTAGGGGTTGTTTTCGACGACCTGCCGCGTATGACCGCCGTATTCTTTGACGATGCGCTGCGCGAAGCGGGAGCTGACGCCCAGCCCCTGCAGGTAGATGAGCATATTGCGCTCGCCGCGCTTCTTGGGCCAGATTTCAATCAGCGTCTTGGCGAGCTGCGGCTTGAGCCGCGGGACCTCGTAAATGCGCTCGGGCTCGGCATCCAGGATGGCGACCGTATTTTCACCAAGACGCTCGACGATCTTCTCGGCGGTGCGAGGCCCGATGCCTTTGACGATGCCGCTGCTGAGGTAATTGATGATGCCTTGGGCGGTATTCGGGGGGACGGGAATCGCCTGCTGCGCGCGAAACTGTCGACCGTATTTGGGGTCTGTCACCCACTCGCCGGTGAATTCAGCGCTCTCGCCTTCGTTGAGCTCGGGCATAACGCCGACGACCGCCACCGTGCCATCGCGCGCCTGCGCCCGCGGGTAGCGCTTGTCCGGCATGATCTTGATGACGCTGTAGCCGCTGTCTTCGTTGTAATAGGTGACGCGCTCGACGACGCCGCTGAGCTCTTCCATCGTCATCCAAGCCCAAGTGTGCAGTCTGCACCCATCATAGTATGGATTGGCGATTGCGCTACGGCGGGGATTGCCCAAGGCGCGGCGAAATCGCAGCTCAACGGAATTGGATTTTGTTGAACTACAGAGATCTCAGAAGTAAACGCAAGTAAGTCATGCGAAAAAGGGCGATGCTAATCTGATTCGAGATCTGTAGGGGCGAGACTTGTCTCGCCCACTATGTCGCCATTGTACATGTGGGCGACTCAAGAGTCGCCCCTACGTCGTTCCTTCATTTT
>JAJEGA010000079.1 GCA_022820125.1 Anaerolineae bacterium
GCGTGACGACAGATCGACCAGTTATCGCAGACTGTGGTAGGCGCTCATCCCGAATAGGATGTCGCAAAGAGAACTGGCGCTTTCCGCTGCCACTTGAAATGTAACACGAATAGAACGATTTGGACAAAATCCATGACAAAAACGGCAATATCGAGTCTAATTGACTCTACTAGAAATCTAGGCTCGTTAAAAAAGAGAACACAGAGGGCACAGAGTTTAGGTTCTTTTGACGAGTTTTCCCCTAAATCCACTGCTTGAATTTGGCAGGCTTGTCGCTACCTCCTCGATAAACATCCTCTCCACCCAAAAATTATGCGACAAAATGCCGCGAAATCTCTGACCAATGGCTTTTCTCGGTGCTCTCTGTGTCCTCTGTGGTTAAATTTCAGTTTAGTTTTGCTCGTCGCAGCGGATGCCAGTTTTGAAGCGATTGCCCTGCGCCTTAAACTTTGTACGTTCTGCTCAAATCCAAACGCAGTTCTGATAGAAGAATGGCGCAAAACGCGGTAAACTACTGCTAGCGGAATACGAATTCGGCGCATGATTCACTGAAGCCGCGGTAAGACAATGGTCAATTGCCCGACGATGCGGATTCGCAAGAGACGAAAGGCGCGCGCCAATGGTTGACCCGGAACGGAACAGCAAAGTCAGCGCCATCCTCTCCGAATTGCGCGATGTCAACAAAAACAGGCGGCGCACCGCTGTCATGAAGTTGGGGATGGTCGGCGGCGACCAGGCGGTGCGAACGCTGATAGGCATCGTTGAAAACAGCCAGGAAGACCTGATCGTCCGTGGACGCGCCGCGCTTATGCTGGGCAAGCTTAAGGACGACCGCGCTGTGCCGCACCTGATACGCGCGCTGGAAGCGCCCGGCTTCCTCACCCCCTATAACGCGGCGCAGGCATTGGGCAAAATCGGCGATCCTCGCGCCATCGACGCCCTGCTGAGCTTCGCCGACAACAGCAACGATAAGACGCGCGCCGCCGCGGTCGAAGCGCTGCGGCAATTGGGATACGAATTTGAAGTCGCCTTCGGCCAGCCACAGCCGCAGATTTAGCAAGCGAGACGCAACACTGACACATACTTATGACGCATGGCTGGACCAGCGGGACTAGACGATTTGATAAGCGTAAGCCATAATGTCGGCGTACAGGTTGGAATATATTGCAGGGTCATAGGTACATCGCATGACGGATAAGGAACAGATTACCCGCCACGAACGTGAAATCGGCGAATTGCGCGGCAAGCTTGATGCGCTGGCAACCAAAGAATTTGTGCGCACTGTCGTCCAAGAGCAAACGCAGGAATTGAACAAGAGGTTTGACGCCTTCAATGAAAAGTTTGATTCCATCGACGGTCGCCTCCAAGATATCAGCGACCGGCAGCAGCGTTTCAAAGGGATCGGTCAGGCGATTAGTTTCGGTCTCCCCTTCTTGGTAAGCGCGCTGGCGCTCGTGGCGGTTCTTCTGAAGTAAGCTAAATTCTGCTGATAGCAAGCTAAAGCGCCGCCCAATCCTCGCGCTAAGTTTCATTGCGCCCTCTTTTCGCAGGCGCCTGTTCGCATTGTGACCATTGAATAGCGCGCCGGTCGCGGCCTGACGGCGAATTTTGCTATAGTGTTTAACACCGATAGCAGGACCGCAAGCCATGAACGAAGTCTTCCGCGGCTGATGACGGCGCTGATCAATGCGCTGGAAACTACCGGCTCGCGCTTTGGCTTGCAGACGATGTGCTGCGGCGGCATGGCGACCGCGACCGTCATTGAGCGCATAGAAGGCTGATCGCTCGTTGACCGGTTCGTTCAGCCAGTGTGGCCGACTGGCGCCGGCGTCGCCGCCGGGCGGGCGCCAATGCTCTCAGGCGTGGCCGTGGGCGCGCCATCCTCGGGAATCACGGCTTCCGCTTGCTGCGCCTGGCAAGCAAGAGCGGACTGGTCGCGCCGGGCAGCCAGGTCAGCCAGGTTGACGCGACCGATTGCCGGCTTCAGATCCAGCGCCGCCTCGAACTGCGCCTGCGCCGGGCAATGATCGCCCTGCAGCGCCAGCGCCAGCGCGTAATTGCGGTACGCTTCCTGCAGCTCGCCCGCGATCGGACCGTTCACATAATCGCGCAGGCCGAAATCATAATACAAGCTGCTGAATTTGCGCACCGCTTCCGCCGGGTTGGCGGTTTTATATCGCTGCCCGTCCAGATAAAGCAGAGCGATATGACGTTCGTGGTACAGGTCTTCAATGCTGCCATGTTCTTCGGCGCGGTCGGTCAATATGATCGCCTCGGAAAGGCGCCCGCTGCGATATAGCGCCAGCGCCTGCGCGGTGAGCGCTTCTAAAAACAGCGGCCGCACCAACTCCCGCTGATAGTCCTCGTCAATGCTGATTATCGCGTCCAGCGTATCGATGGCGGCGGGATAGTCGCCCAGGCTCATGGCGCCGCGCGCTTCCCCCAGCAAGGCATCCAGGTCATAGTCCGCGGCAATGTCGCCGCTGGGCGCTATCGCTTCCGGCGCCGAAGTGGGCGGGACCACGGTCGAGGCGACGGTCGGCAGAGGCGGCGTCGGCGTATGGGTCGGTGGCGGGGTGGGGCTTGGCGCCGATAAGAGAAAAACAGCGGTGGCTGTCGCTGCCATTTGCGGCAAGCAAGCCGGCGTCTGCTGCAAATTCGCCAGATGCTCAAGCCGGCTCTGCGCCAGCCTCAAGCTGCCGCCCAAGAGATCCGCCGGCAGGCGATCGCACTGTTGCCGCGCAAAAGCCTCAACCGTGACTGTGGACTCCGCCCGCGCTGTCGCCAGCCCGGCGTGCCAACCGGCATATACCGCGCCGATCACAATGAGGCCGGCGATCAACATGCAGGCGAAGGCGCTGAATCCCCAGAACAGGCAAGTCAAACCGCGGCGTTTGCGCCGTCCCTTCGCGTGGTTTACGATTGCTACACTCTGCGATTTCACGGGTGCCGTCCCGCTCGTTGATGAGCCAATCAAAGCCGCGATTCTGATGCCGGATCGCCGCGCTGATACTCCGAAGCGGCGCGTATTATAGACCAGTTCCCAGGCGCAATCCAGCCGTTGCCAGCCGCGCTTGACGACCGCGTCCGGCTTATGTTACACTCGCGCCATGTTGAAATGCAGCGCCAGCACGATGCCTATGCGGATGCCGGTTGTCAGCGACGACAGACGGCGGTTGCGTCTCGACTAGGCGACGCAGCGCTTAATCACGATACCGTCTGTCAGCGACAGGCGGTTTTTATTTTGTACGCTTGACCGTCACTTTTGAGGGAGCGAATTATGTCAGGGGAATACATCCACGTGTCGGTGGCTTGGCCCTACGCCAATGGCGATTTGCATATCGGCCATCTGGCGGGCGCGTACCTGCCAGCCGATATCTTCGCCCGCTATCATCGCCTGCGGAGAAACCATGTGCTGATGGTCAGCGGCTCCGACAGCCATGGCACGCCCATCACGGTCGAAGCCGACAAACGGGGCAAGTCTCCGCTTGAAGTCTTCGAGCATTATCATGAGCGCTTCCTGCAGACGCAGCAAAAGATCGGCGTCAGCTACGACCTCTTCACCCACACCGACACCGAGAATCATCATCAGATTGCGCAGGACATCTTCACGCTTCTGCTGGAGCGCGGCTATCTCTACAAAGAAAAGCAAACCCTGCTCTACAGCGAGAGCGAGAAGCGCTTCTTGCCCGATCGCTATGTCGAGGGCACCTGCTATATCTGCAAGTATCCGCATGCCCGCGGCGATCAATGCGAAAACTGCGGCAACCTGATGGACGCCACCCAGCTGATCGACCCGCACAGCCGCAGCAATCCCGAAGACAAACTCATCCGGCGTGAATCGGAACATTACTTTCTCGACCTGGCGCAATTCACCGAACAAATCCTGGAATACCTCGCCGCGCACGAGCATCACTGGCGCGCCAACGTCAGTCGCTTCAGCCAGAATTTCGTTAAAGAGGGCTTGCGCGGCCGGCCCATCACCCGCGATATCGACTGGGGCATCCGCGTGCCGCTGGATGGCTGGGAAGACAAGCGTCTCTACGTTTGGTTTGACGCTGTCATGGGTTATTTCACCGCCAGCATCGAATGGGCGAAGAACATTGGGCAGCCCGATGCCTGGAAGCAATGGTGGCATAACCCGAAAGCCAAGATCTACAACTTCATCGGCAAGGATAATATCCCCTTCCACACCATCATCTGGCAAGCCGAGCTGCTCGGCATCAACGGCATCTACAACGAAGACGACCCGACCTACGGCGATATCCCGCTGCAGCTGCCCTACGATGTGCCAGCCAACGAATTCATGAATATCGAAGGGCAGCAATTCTCGACCTCGCGCAACTGGGCGGTCTGGCTGCCCGACCTGCTCGAGCGCTACCAAGCCGATGCCGTGCGCTTTTATGTCGCACGCACCTTCCCCGAAACCCAAGACAGCGACTTCTCCTGGGACGGCTTTCTGGCGCGGGTCAACAATGAGCTGCTGGCGGCTTGGGGCAATCTGGTCAATCGCATGCTCGGCTTCGCCTACAAGCGCTTTGACGGCGTCGTGCCCGCCCCCGACCAACTGACCGCCGCCGATGAGGCGATCATCGCCGCCACCGAAACCGGCTTCGAGACGGTCGGCGCGCTGCTGGAGCAGGTCCGCCTCAAAGAAGCGCTGGAAGAGACGCTCTCGCTGGCGCGCGCGGTCAACGCCTGGCTCAACGAACGCGAACCCTGGAAGACCCTCAAGCCCGACCCAGCCGATGCCGCCCGCTCTGTCTATGCTGCTCTGCGCTGCATCGACAATCTCAAGATCCTCTTCGCGCCCTTTGTTCCCTTCAGTTCGCAGCAGGTGCACGAGATGCTCGGTTACGAAGGTCAGCTCTTCGGCGACTTAAGTATTGAGAAGGTGTCCGAGGAGACGCGCGATCATCTGGCGCTGGTCTATGACGGGGGGAAGGCGATCGGGCAGTGGGAGAAGAGCGGGCTGGCGCCGGGTCAGAGGCTGCGCGCGCCGAGTCCGCTGTTTTTGAAGCTGGATCCGGAGATCGTGGAGCAGGAGCGGGGGCAGCTGGGGAAGGCGCGGGTGGAGAATGCGATTGTGTAGAGATTAGCCGCAGCGCGTCAGGTATAATCGCAAAACTTCCCTACCAGCGCGGCAACAAAAGGACAGCCTTATGTCGACGAAAGACGAAGCGCGCAAGGGCGCAAGTTTCGACTATGAGAACGAACTATGGAAAATGGCCGATGCTCTGCGCGGCAGCATGGACGCGGCCGAGTACAAGCATGTCGTCCTGGGCTTAATCTTCCTCAAGTACATTTCCGATGCCTTTGAAGAGCAATACGCCCGATTGCAAGAAGAGGCCTATGCCGACCCGGAGGATCCGGACGAATACCGCGCATTCAATTTCTTCTGGGTGCCGACGGATGCGCGCTGGTCCAATATCCGGAACATGGCGCGGCAACCCACGCTCGGACAGATTATTGACAGCGCTATGGTCGCAGTCGAGCGCGAAAACCCGGCGCTTAAAGATGTACTGCCCAAAGATTACGCCCGCCCGGCTCTCGACGCCCGACGGCTGGGCCAGCTGATCGACATGGTTAGCAACATCAAGATAGGCGACGCCGAGGCTCGCTCGCGGGATGTGCTGGGCAACGTCTACGAATACTTCCTCTCCCAGTTCGCCAGCGACGAGGGCAAGAAGGGCGGCCAGTTCTACACGCCCCGCAGCGTCGTCCGGCTGCTGGTGGCGATGCTGCAACCCTTTGAGGGACGGGTTTATGACCCCTGCTGCGGCTCAGCCGGCATGTTTGTTCAGTCGATGGAATTCATCGACGCCCACGCCAGCGGCAACGGCAATGGCGGCAAAGCCAGAGACAAGATCTCCATCTACGGGCAAGAATCGAATTACACCACCTGGCGCCTGGCGAAGATGAATTTGGCCATCCGTGGCATTGAGGCGCAGATCGCGTACGGCGACAGCTTCCACAACGACCGACATCCCGACCTGCGCGCCGATTTCATCCTGGCCAATCCACCCTTCAACGTCTCCGATTGGGGCGGCGACCGCTTGCGCGACGACAAACGCTGGAAGCGCGGCATCCCGCCCAAGGGCAACGCCAACTTCGCCTGGGTGCAGCACATGCTGCATCACTTGTCGCCCGGCGGCGCGGCCGGCTTCGTGCTGGCCAACGGCTCCATGTCCAGCGGCCAGAAAGCCGAAAGCGAAATCCGCCGAGAGCTGATTGAAAACAACCTGGTGGATTGCATGGTGGCGCTGCCGGGTCAGTTGTTCTATTCGACGCAGATCCCGGCTTGCCTGTGGTTTCTGGCGCGCGGGCGGAAACGGCGGGGCGAGGTCTTGTTCATTGACGCCCGCCAAATGGGACAAATGCGCGATCGCACCCACCGCGAACTGACTGACGAGGACATCGCCCGCATCGCCGAAACTTATCATGCCTGGCGCGACGGATCGGACGACTATGCTGACGAACCCGGCTTCTGCAAGAGCGCCTCGCTGGACGAAATCCGAAAGCACGACCACGTCCTGACGCCGGGCCGCTACGTCGGCATGGCGCCGCAGGAGGACGATGGGGAGCCATTCGAGGAGAAAATGGCCCGTCTTTCGGCTCAGTGGCGGGAACAACAGGCTGAGGCACGACGGCTGGACTCGGAGATTGAGGCCAACCTAGCGCGGCTGGGATTTGGGAAGTAGAGGGCGCCCTATGAAGTTGGATTTGACACCGCTAGAAAACGCCGTGGCCCAGTTAGAAGAGGCCCTGGACATCTACAACTCCGACCTGGCATTGACCGATCCTCGCCTCAAGAGGCATGTGAGGGCTGCCGTCATCCAAGCGTTCGAGTTCACTTACGAGCTCTCATTCAGGATGCTGCGGCGCTATCTGGAGCTTGCCTCTGCCAACCCTGCGGAGATCGACAAGCTCGTCTTCAACGACGTCATCCGCGAAGCTTACAGGCAAGCCCTCCTCAGGTCCGAGCTCCCGGAGTGGCGTGAGTTTCGCAGGAACCGCGGCGCCACCAGTCATGCTTACAACGAAGAGAAGGCGCAGGAGGTGTTTGAGAGCGCTCCGGACTTCCTCCAAGAGGCCCGTTATCTGCTGAATCGACTCCATGAGAGGAACGAATCCCTTGACTAGCCCTGTGGATATCAGGCCAGACCACCTCGAAATTGTGCAGGACATCCTGATCAAGAATCTGCCTGCGGGCGTCAAAGTCTGGGTCTTCGGGAGCCGCGCCAACTGGACCACCAAGGACTCCTCAGATTTAGACTTGGCCTTGGAGGGTGAAGGCAAGCTTAGCCACACAGTGCTGGGCGCCCTGAAAGACGCTTTCGAAGACTCATCTCTCCCGTACACGGTCGACGTTGTGGATTTCAACCGGATTGGAGATGCCTTCAAGCAGATCGTGGAGTTGCAGCGGACGCCTCTACCTTTGGATAGAGTTGTCCACTATGGAGCAGACCTCACCGGTACTTCAGGCGAATGGTGCGAAATCACGCTGGGGGACTTGATTCACATTCGGCATGGTTACGCCTTTAAGGGTCAATTCATCAACGATGAGCAACATGGTGATATCTTACTCACGCCTGGAAATTTCGTAATTGGTGGTGGGTTCAAGTTCGACAAACTCAAATACTATAACGGTCCTATTCCCGAGGAGTATGTTCTTGAGGAAAATGACCTTCTCGTCACGATGACAGACCTTAGCAAACAATCAGACACATTGGGTTATCCTGCATTTGTCCCGGTGTCTCAGGATGGACGCCGTTTTCTACACAACCAACGTCTTGGCAAAGTCGTCTTCAAGAGTGATCCTGAAACAGACGCGAGATTCCTTTACTTTCTCTTGTGTAGCGCTGAATATCGTCACGAGGTTCTCGCTAGTTCAACTGGTACAACTGTCAAACATACATCACCGAATCGCATAAGAAAGTTTCGATTCCACTTACCACCCCTCCCAGAGCAACGCGCCATCGCCCACATACTCGGTACGCTGGACGACAAGATCGAACTCAACCGGCGTATGAACGAAACGCTGGAAGCTATAGCCCGCGCCCTCTTCAAGTCCTGGTTCGTCGATTTCGACCCCGTCCGCGCCAAGATGGATGGGCGGGATACCGGTCTGCCGCCGCATATCGCCGCGCTCTTTCCGGATCGTCTCGTGCCGTCCGAGTTGGGGAAGATTCCCGAGGGGTGGGAGATGGGTGCAGTTGGTGACTACTTCCACTTGACTATGGGGCAGTCGCCGCCAGGTAGTACGTACAATGATATCGGAAACGGTCTGCCATTCTTTCAGGGCCGCACAGACTTTGGATTTCGCTACCCAAAGAACAGGAAGTTCTGTACGGAACCAAAACGCTTGGCGCAGGCAGAAGATACTTTGGTTAGTGTTAGAGCCCCGGTCGGTGATATAAACAGGGCATGGGAAACTAGCTGTATCGGGCGTGGAGTTGCGGCTTTACGTCATCGTTCTCTGTCGAGTTCCTACACCTACTATTCTGCGATGGAACTGCAAAAGGTGATTGAACAATTCGAGCATACTGGTACAGTGTTTGGTTCTATCAAAAAAAGCCAGTTTGCGAATCTTCAAGTTATTGAACCTTCAACAGAATTAGTCAACGCATGGAATGATTATATTTCACCACAAGATGAACGAATAAGAACAAATTCCGCAGAAGCAACGATTCTCGCCGACCTCCGCGACACACTGCTGCCAAAGCTGATGTCGGGAGAGGTTAAAGTCTAATTAGACCCAGAGCGTTTCATGTATACAAAGCGAATCCAGCTACTCAACTACGGACCTATCGAGAAACTCGATATCGAGTTGCCCTTTGAGGGTGAGACTCCTAAACCAGTTATCCTGGTGGGTGAGAATGGTTCTGGGAAGAGCATCCTCATATCTCATATTGTAAACGGACTCATCTCAGCTAAAGGAGTTGCTTTTCCAGAGTCCCCTGAAGTTGAACCGGGCAAAGTATACAAACTGCGAAGTAGTGCTTACATCAAGCCAGGCGGCGAGTACTTCTTCGCCAGGGTTGACTATGATGGCTCGTTCTATACCAGTGAAATAAGAACGCGGCGTAGCAAGCAGGAGTATCCTGACGTTCCTGCGGGAATTTCAGGGACTGCCGCCCAGAGCTTGTGGGAGAAAATAGGATCAGAAGATAACGACCATTATGAATCAAACTTCGTCAACGATCGTAACACGACCAAGAGAGTCGAAGAGATATTTGCGAAAATCTGTGTCCTTTATTTTCCATTCAACCGGTTTGAGGAACCGGCTTGGCTGAATGAGGAGAACTTAATAGCCCAAGCTCAATATATGGATGCACGCCATCTAGCTGGACACACTAGTCGTAAAGTTATTGCATCCTCGCCGCTCCACGAAAACCAAAATTGGCTGTTCGAGGTGCTTTATGATAGGGCTGCCTTGGAACTTCAGGCACAGCATCGCCCTTTCAAATTTGGCAACGATACGATTTCACTTCCTGTGTTCATTGGTTACTCAGGAGATGCAGCAAGGACATACGACGCCGCAGTACAAATAGTTAGAATCCTGTTCGGGAGGGGCGATGTCAGATTTGGCATAGGTAAACGGCACAATAGAGTTGTTTCCATCATGGCAGACATGGGCTCAGAGGCAAAACAACTGGTACCGAATATCTTCCAGATGTCCAGTGGGGAAACCTCTCTACTGAATCTCTTCCTATCAATCCTACGCGACTTTGACTTGTGCGGTACTCCCTTTACTAGCACGAGTGACATACGCGGCATTGTCGTGGTGGATGAGATAGACCTACACCTTCACGCGGTTCACCAGCATGACGTGCTCCCGGAGCTAGTCAAACTATTTCCGAAAGTCCAATTCGTGGTTGCAACACACTCTCCGCTTTTCGTTCTGGGGATGCAAAAAGTATTTGGAGAAGATGGCTTCGCTTTGTACCGACTACCCGAAGGACAACGAATCAGTCCCGAAGAGTTTAGTGAATTTGGGGATGCTTATCAGGCCTTCACCGAAACGGTTAGGTTTTCGAATGACATGCGCGCGGCCATTGAAGAGGCACAGAAGCCCATTGTCTTTGTGGAGGGATCAATCGATCAGAGTTACATCCATCGAGCTTCCCAGTTGCTAGGTAAAGAGGCAATACTTCAAAGGGTCGAAATACTGGATGGCGGAGGCAAGGGGAATTTGGACAACATCTGGAAGCTTAGAAACCTTCCAGACTCAATAGTCCACGAAGGCGTACTGCTGCTGTATGACTGTGATACGGGAAAATCGCCTGAAGAGAATGGAAGCTTCGTCAGGCGGGCCATTCCGCGACAGGATGATCACCCAATCAAGAAGGGTATCGAGAATCTGTTTAGTAAAGAGACTTTGGAAAAGGCGCTACAACACAAACAAGCCTTTATCGATGTTGATCCGGGACGCACGAAAACAGTGCGTGGAGAACCTCAAATCGTTCCTGATGAGTGGTCCATCAACGAGGATGAAAAAAAGAACCTTTGCGATTGGCTCTGCGCAAATGGCACACAAGAGGACTTTCAGCAGTTTCGCGTGATTTTTGAACTCCTTGAGAACATGCTAGACCTGCAGTCAGTCCAAGTTGAAGAAGTCGCAGCCAGCGAACCTGTTGACGCCGAAAGCCTTCCTTGAAAGGGCGCTATGACAGTCGTCATGCTGGAAGAGAAAGATGTCGAAGCAGCCGCCCTGGCTTGGCTGGAGAGCCTCGGCTGGCGCACCGCCTACGGACCCGACATCGCGCTTGGTGGTCTCTTCGCCGAACGCCGCAACTATAAAGACGTCGTGCTTATGCTGCGCTTGCGCGACGCCCTCGGCCGGCTGAATCCCGACCTGCCCGCGCCAGCGCTGGACGATGCTTTCCGCAAATTGACGCGGCTCGAAGGCGCGACGCTGGAGACGCGCAACCGCCATTTTCACCGCCTGCTGGTGGATGGCGTCACGGTGGAATACCGGACTGAGGCCGGTGGCATCCGCGGCGCGCAGGCGCAGGTGATTGATTTTGACGCCCCCGACAACAACGACTGGCTGGCGGTCAACCAGTTCACCGTGGAAGAACATGACCAGCGACGCCGCCTTGACGTGGCGCTCTTTGTCAATGGATTGCCGCTGGGATTGATCGAGCTCAAGAATGCGGCCGACCCAAACGCGACGATTTGGAGCGCCTGGCGGCAATTGCAAACTTACAAGTCCGAATTGCCGACATTATTCGCCATGAATGCGGCGCTGATCGTTTCCGATGGCTTGCAGGCGCGGGTCGGTACACTGACGGCTGGGCGGGAATGGGTCAAGGCTTGGCGTTCGCCCGCCGATGGGGCGCGGCCCGGGCTGCAAGTCATGCTGGAGGGCCTCTGCCAGCCGGCGCGTTGGCTGTCGCTCTTGCGCGATTTTATCGTCTTTGAAGACGATGGCGGCGTACTGGCGAAAAAGATGGCCGGCTACCACCAGGTGGACGCGGTTGAGATGGCGCTGCGCGAGACGCTGCGGGCGGCCGGGCTGCACGAGGCGCAGGCGGGAGAGCCGGCCGGCGGCAAAAAGGGCGATGGTCGTATCGGCGTCGTTTGGCACACCCAAGGGTCGGGCAAAAGCTTGACTATGGCTTTCTACGCCGGGCGCATCATTCGCGAGCCAGCCATGAGAAATCCGACGCTGGTACTGCTGACCGACCGCAACGATCTTGATGACCAACTCTTCGGTACTTTTTCGCGCTGTCAAGACATTCTGCGCCAGCCGCCGATGCAAGCTGAAAGCCGGGCCGACCTGCAATCTAAGCTGGCGGTGGAAGCGGGCGGCGTCGTCTTCACCACCATTCAGAAATTTTTTCCCGAGCGCAAGGGCGGCCAATATCCCTGTCTTTCGGAGCGCAGCAACATCGTGGTCATCGCCGACGAAGCCCACCGCAGCCAGTACGATTTCATCGATGGCTTCGCCCGGCACATGCGCGATGCCCTGCCCAATGCCTCCTTCATCGGCTTTACCGGTACGCCCATCGAGAAGCAGGACGCCAACACGCAGGCAGTATTCGGCGACATGATCAGCGTCTACGACATCCGGCGTTCAGTGGAGGACGGCGCTACTGTCCCCATTTATTATGAAAGTCGGCTGGCCAAACTTGAACTCGACGAGCAAGAGCGTCCCAATATCGATCCCGATTTCGAGGAAGCGACCGAGGGCGAGGAGCTGGAAAGCAAGGAAAAACTCAAGACGAAATGGGCGCAGCTTGAGGCGCTGACTGGCGCGGAAAAACGTCTGAAGCAAGTCGCGCAGGATATCGTTTGCCATTATGAAGAGCGGCTGCAATCCCTTGAAGGCAAGGCGATGATCGTCTGCATGAGCCGCCGCATCTGCGTCGACCTGTATCGTGAGCTGGTCCGTCAGCGGCCCGCCTGGGAGCGCGATGGCGAAATCAAGATCGTGATGACTGGTAACGCTAATGATCCGGACGACTGGAAGAAGCACGTCCGCAACAAGTCGCGGCGCGAGGCGCTGGCAAAACGCTTTCGCGATCCGGTCGATTCATTCCGCATCGTGCTGGTGCGCGATATGTGGCTCACCGGTTTTGACGCGCCCAATCTGCACACCATGTATGTCGACAAGCCCATGCGCGGCCACGGCTTGATGCAGGCTATCGCCCGCGTGAATCGGGTTTTCCGCGATAAGCCGGGCGGTTTGGTCGTCGATTATCTGGGCCTTGCTCCCGAATTAAAACGCGCGCTGGCCACTTATACGGAAAGCGGCGGCAAGGGCAAGACCGCCTTAGATCAGGAAGAAGCAGTCAAGGTCATGCTGGAGAAGTATGAAGTCTGTTGCGCCCTATTCCATGGATTCGACCGGTCTCGCTGGTCGCGGGAGATGTCGAAAGACGAACTGCGAGGTCTAGTTGCGGCCGCGCAGGATCACATCCTGGCGCAAAACAATGGGAAAGATCGCTGTCTCAAATCCGTGCGAGTGCTTTCCCAGGCATTCGCCCTTTCCGTTCCACATGAAGAGACCATGCGCATTCGTGACGACTTGGCCTTCTTTCAGCATGTACAGGCGGCGCTGGCCAAACGGGCGCCTGGAAGCGCCAAGCCCGAACACGAAATGGACCACGCGATTCGCCAGATTATTTCACGCGCAATCGCGCCTGAAGGCGTCGTCGACATATTTGCCGCGGCTGGTCTGAACAAGCCCGACGTCTCCATCCTTTCCGATGAATTCCTGGCTGAAGTACAAGGCATGCCGCATCGCAACTTGGCAGTTGAATTACTGCAAAAGCTCTTGAAGGGCGAACTAGCGACTCGGCGCCGCAAGAACCTGGTAGAGGCGCGATCTTTTCTGGAAATGCTGGAAAATACGCTGATTCGCTACCAGAACCGCGCCATTGAAGCGGCCACAGTCATCGAAGAATTGATTGAGTTGGCGCGGGAGATGCGCGAAGCGGACAGTCGTGGCGAGGAACTAGGACTGACTGATGATGAGCTTGCCCTTTACGACGCGTTGGAAACCAACGACAGCGCGGTCAAAGTGCTTGGCGACGAAACATTGCGTGACATTGCGCGTGAATTGGTAAACACTGTCCGCGACAATGTCACCATCGACTGGACCTTGCGTGAGAACGTGCGCGCGAATCTGCGACGGCTGGTTAAGCGCATATTGCGCAAGTATGGCTACCCGCCCGACAAGCAGAAAAAAGCGACTGAGACGGTGCTTGAGCAAGCGGAGGCCCTGTCCGAAGGTTGGACGATGGCGTAAGCGCCCATTGCATGCGCTTTGCGTTGTCGCCAATCCCCCATTCCCCATGCTATACTCCCGCTATGACCTGGCTAACTTCCCACTTTCACACTCGCAAACCCATCATCGCCATGTGCCACCTGCGCGCCTTGCCCGGCGACCCCGGCTACGACCCCGCCGGCGGACTGGACGCCATCATCAAAGCCGCCCGCGCCGACCTCCTCGCCCTGCAAGCCGGCGGCGTCGACGCGATCATGTTCTCCAACGAAGCCAGCCTGCCTTATCTCACCCAGGTCGAGCCGATCACCAGCGCCTGCATGGCTGCCGTCATCGCCGCGCTCAAGCCCGATATCGACCGCCCCTACGGCGTCAATGTGCTCTGGGACCCAAAAGCTTCAATTGATGTCGCCGTCGCGGTAGGCGCGAGCTTCGTGCGCGAGATCTTCAGCGGTGTCTACGCCAGCGATTACGGCTTGTGGAACACCAACTGCGGCGAGGTCATCCGCCATCAGCACGCGGTCGGCGGCGCCCACATCAAGCTGCTATTCAACATCGTGCCCGAATCGGCCGTCTATCTCTCCAACCGCAATGTAGTCGATATCGCTGTGTCGACCGTCTTCGTCGCTCAGCCTGACGCCCTTTGCGTCTCCGGCTTGACCGCCGGCGCTGAAACCTCGGGCGAGACGCTGAAACAGGTCAAGGACGCCGTGCCCGAAACGCCCGTCTTCGCCAACACCGGCGTCAACGTCCACAACCTGGAAGCGACCCTCGCCATCGCTGACGGGACGGTCACCGGCACCGCCTTCAAACGCGATGGCCAGATCTGGAACGAAGTCGATATCGAGCGTGTCCGCGACTTCATGCGCATCGCCAAAAGCGCGCGCGGCGGCTGAAGCGATGGATCCGCGCTGGCGGCAGGTGGCGGAGGCCTTGGTTGGTTATTCGACGCAGGTCAAGCCGCGCGAACGCGTCATGATCGCCATGATCGAAGCCGAGACCTTCCCCTTGGCGCATGCCCTCTACGAAGCCTGCGTCAAAGCCGGCGCCTTCCCCCAAGTTCAGTTGCTCTCGGAGAAGCTGCGCCATTCGCTGCTGAAGCATGGCGATGCCGAGCAAGCGCGCTGGCTGCCGGAGATCGAGGCTTACGGCATGGAATGGGCGGATGTTTATATCGGCTTGCGCGGCGCCAGCGATGCGCGTCTCATGGCTGACATCCCGGCGCCTCAGCTGGCAGCCAATCAGGCGGCGCAGGGTAGAATCTCGACCATGCGCTGGCAGAAGACGCGCTGGTGCCTGGTCCGCGCGCCCAACGAAGCGCTGGCGCGGAGCAGCGGGATTGACCTCGGCGAATTGGAAGCTATGTTCTTCGCCGCCTGCTTGATGGACTACCAAGCGGCTTCGGCGAAATGGCGCGAGATGGCGAAGCGCCTGAGCGGCTCAACGACCGTGCGCATCATCGCCGGCGCTGGCACGGACCTTTCGTTTTCCGTCGCCGGGCGCAAGTGGCTGGTCTTCGACGGGCGCATCAACTTGCCCGATGGCGAAATTTATACCGCGCCGGTCAACGACACGCTCAATGGACGGATTCACTTTGAGTTTCCCGGCGTCTTCGGCGGAATGCTGATTCCCGACATCCGCCTGGAATGGCGAGATGGCGCGCTGATCCATGCGAGCGCAAGCGGCAACCAAGATTATTTCCGGCGGATCCTGGAAACCGACGCCGGCTCGAGCCGCCTGGGCGAGTTCGCCTTTGGCTTGAATCCCCATATCAATCGCTTCTGCCGCGACAGTCTCTATGATGAGAAAATCGGCGGCACGATCCACCTGGCGCTGGGCAGAGCCTATCCCGAAAGTGGCGGAGAAAATCAATCGAGCATACACTGGGATTTGGTGAAAGACTTGCGGACTGAAGGCGCGGTTTATGTCGATGGCGCGCCGGTGTTAATAGAAGGTACATTGCTGATCTAACTGGACGCAGAGGAGGCGCCTATCAGAGATGAACCGCAGGCATCGTTTTCACATACACTGTCTATTGAAGGAGACCATCATGTCTAAACAAGGAATTAGCCGCCGTGATTTTCTCAAAGCCGGTGGCGCTGCTGGCGCCGCGCTGGCGGGCGCTTCTCCGCTGGGCAACCTGGCCCGCGTCGTCGCCCAGTCCGACCAGACGATTAATGTCTTGACCGTCGGCGATCCCTGGGATCTGGCGCTGCAAAGCGTGACCGATCAATTTAGCGAGATGACCGGCATCACCGTCAATATCGAGTCGCTGGGCTACACCGCCCTGCAAGCGCGCCTGGTCAACGCTTTCCTGACGCAGAGCGCCGATGCCGATGTCATCGCCGTCGACCAAATGTGGATCAGCCAATACGCCGACAACGGCTGGATCCGCTCGCTCGATGATTTCATCTCCATGGATTCCGATGCCAACTTCGATGACTTCCTGCCAGAATGCCTCTATTCGCTGAGCACCTGGCGCAATCAGGTCTGGACGCTGCCCATCGCCTCTTACGCCCAAGGCATCATGTACCGCACCGACCTCTTTGAAGCGGCAGGGATTGATCCGCTGCCCTCGTCTTTGGCGGATGCCGGCATGTGGACCTGGGAAGATTACTTCGGCATCCTCGAACAGATCAATGGCATGGATCTCGATGGCACATCGATGTATGGCACCACCGTCATCGGCGCGCAGCCGGTGCCCGTTGTGCATATGTACAGCCAGCTCTCCGCCAGTTACGGCACGCGCTGGTTCACCCAATTCCCCGAAGCGCCCTGGGATTTCAGTCCCACCATCAACAGCGACGCCAACTTGGCCGCGCTCAACGATTGGAAGCGCCTCTACGAATTATCGCCGCCGGAATCGATCAACTACCTCTGGTTTGACGCTGGCACACGCTACTCGCAAGGCGATATCGGCATGTTCTATCACTGGACGCCTTACTTCTACCTGGTCAACAACGAAGGTTATCTGACCGGCACGCCATCGCCCGTGGTCGATAAAACGGCGACCGCTGTGCTGCCAACGCGGACAGCCGGCGGCGATCAAGTCGTCAGCCTGGGCGGTTGGTCGCTGGGCATGCCCTCGACTTCAGCCAACCAGGAAGCGGCTTGGCAATTCATCAAATGGGCGACTGGCTCCGAAGCGCAGAAAGCCATGGGCGAGGTTAACGTCAAGGGCTATCAATTCGCCGATTTCAGCCGCCAGTCCAATTACGACGATGCCGGCTTGAACGCCATCTACCCCTTCCTGGATACGCAGCTCGAGATGATGAAGCTCGGCGATGGCAAGGTGGTTCGGCCGCCGGCGCCGATCTACACCTCGCTCGAAGGTGTCTACGGCTTGCAGATCAACCAGGCGATGTCGGGTCAGGTCTCGGCGGAGCAGGCGCTGGAGACGACGCAAACACTGTTCCAGAATATCCTGAGCGGCAACCAGATGATCCCCTACGGCGTCGAGAGCTTCGACGACACGCTGGAGAATACCAAAGCCCTGCAAGCCAGTTTGTCGGGGATGTAGCGTTTATCCCATTTTGGGGGAATTGTAGGGGCGAGACTTGTCTCGCCCTCCTCTGCAAAGGGCGCGCCCTCGGGTCGCCCGCCTAGTATATAGTCCGCAAACGGGCGATCTTATAGGTCGCCCATACAAGTTTCCATTCAGGGTTGGATCGTTGCCCAACCGCTACACATTTCAAAGACGCCTCCCATACCTGCTGCTGGCGCCGTCGGTCATCGTGCTGCTGGCGCTGATTCTGTATCCGCTTGCATTCGCCTTGCGCAACAGCTTCTGGTTCTGGAACTTGCAGATGGGTCCGGCGCCGCTTTATTACTCCGGCTTGGACAACTACCGCATGGTTTTCCAGGTGACGCCCTTTGCAGTGGCGCTGAAGAACACGCTGCTGCTGGGCTTCCTTGGGACCTGCGCTCAATTCTGGTTCGGCATGGGCATTGCGCTGCTGCTGCATACGCATCTGCGCGGCATGGGCCTCATGCGCGCTCTGCTGATTATGCCGACGACCCTGGCGCCGGTGGTGGCCGGCTTCCTCTTCCGCTATTTGCTGGAGCCGAAAGGCGGCGTCTTGCCCTGGATGCTGGAGGGCATCGGCTTCCCCGTGCCGCCGCAAGGTTTCCTCGGCAACGCCAACACAGCCCTCTTCAGCATCGGCTTGGTTGATACCTGGCAGTGGACGCCATTCTTCGCCATCGTGCTCTACGCCGGATTGCTCTCCATCAATGAAGAAATCAAGGAAGCGGCGCAGGTCGATGGCGCCAGCGGCTGGCGCATGTTCTGGTCGATCACCTTGCCGCTGCTGCGCCCCATCGCCGCCTTCTTGGTGATGATTCGCTTCATGCAGCTATTCAACAGCTTCGACCTGGTCTTCGTCCTCACCAGCGGCGGACCCGGCACCGCCTCGCGCACGCTTAGCTTCAACCTCTATCGCGAGGGGCTGGTCAATTACAATATCGGCTTGACCGCCGCCATGACCTGGCTGGTGGTCATCATCGTCAGCGTCATCATCAATCTTTATCTCTTCTTCATCTATCGCAAGCGGGAATGGTGAGCTGATGCGCCGAATGGAGACGCGCCACAAAGTCGCCATCTATGCAATGATGGCGCTGGTCATGATCTTCTTCCTCGGTCCCATTTTCTGGTTTATCCTGCTCGCCTTCCGCCATCCCAGCGAAGCCTACACCCTGCCGCCGCAGCTTTTCTTTGAGCCCTATCTGGGCAACTTCGGCGACACCTTCGTCGACCCCGGCAATAACGCGCCGCAGCTTCTCAGCAGCGTCATCGTCAGCACCGGCGCGACCCTGCTCAGCTTGCCCTTCGCCCTGGCGGCCGCTTACGCCCTTTCCCGTTTTGCCATGCGCGGCAAAGAATTCATCATGAACTGGTATATCAGCCTGCTGATCGCCCCGCCGATCGTCTTTGTTATTCCCTACTTCATCCTGATGTCGCGCATCGGCTGGGCCGGCAGCTACCGGGCGATGATCGTGACGCTGCAAACCCTGGCGATTCCCTTTTCGGTCTGGCTGCTCAAAAGCTTCATGGACGAAGTGCCGCTGGATCTGGAAGAAGCGGCCTGGGTTGATGGCGCCGGTCGCTTCGCCGCTTTCATTCGCATCATCATCCCGCTGGCGCTGCCGGGCATCATAGTCACCTCGATGTTTACTTTCGTCTTCAGCTGGAACAACGTGATTTTCCCGCTGGCGCTCAGCAAGCAAAGCACCACAACCCTGCCCGTCGGCACGATCAGCTTCTTCGCCTCGACCGGCGTCTATTGGGGGCATATCGCGGCGACCGCCGTCGTCGCCATGCTGCCGCCGATGATCATCTTTCTGCTGCTGGGTCGCTATGTCGTGCGCGGCCTCACCTTCGGCGCGGTGAAAGGCTAATCGCGCGATTGCGTGGCAAGCTCTCGCGGTTTATCTGGGGTGGCGATGCGGGGCGCTTTTGCAAGTTACGTAGCGATAAGCGATTATGGAGTGATGATTCCCAAACTGACAAGCGTCGTGATCAAGGTTGAGATGGCTACGAATACCAATGCGAGAATACTGGCGCCGCCGGTGATTTTCATGCGCCAACTGCGTTCTTTTTCAATCTTGTCGCTCAGCGTTTCAAGATGTTTCCCGATATCTTCTGTCTGTTTGTCAATCTTTGCGTCAATCTTCGCGTCAATGGCTTTCACCGCGTCGCCGACTTCTTTGCGCACGAAATCCTTGGTAGCCAAAGACTCGAGCTTGCCTTCAATTCGGCCGATGCTGCGTTCATGCTGCAATATCTTGTCTTCCGTATCCATGCTGTTTCCTCTGCAAGTGAGGGACTCTATCACATCAGAAGCATATCATATACGGCGACGAATCTTAAATGCGCGCATTCTTTTAGCTGTGTGCTTTTTCTGCCGCTCAGTATATCTAAAACTCATCGCAAGCGTAGCGAAGAACGAGGGATTTGTATGATTAAAACTGGATTCGGCGTCATCGGCACGGGCATCGTCGGCGGCGCCTGGCACGCCCACGTCTATCACGCCATGCCGCAGGCGGACCTGGTCGCCATCTGCGATCTGAATGAGGCGCGCGCCCGCGAAATCTCCGAGCGTTACACCGTGCCGCATGTCTACACCGATTATCGCGACTTGCTCGCGCGCGACGATATCGCCGCCGTCTCCATCGCCACACCCGATTTCGCCCACCGCGAGATCGCCGTCGCCGCGGCGCAAGCGGGGAAGCATATCCTGGTCGAGAAACCGCTGGCGACCACGATTGAAGACGCACAAGCGATCCTGTGCGCGGTAGATGCCGCCGGGGTCAAGCTGATGGTTGACTTTCATAATCGCGTCAACCCTGCCTTCATGGCTGCGCGTCAGTCGGTGCTGGCTGGCGAATTGGGCGAGTTGAAATATATCTACGCCCGCCTGAGCAATACGACATTTGTGCCGACGCAGATGCTGCCCTGGGCGAGCAAAAGCTCGGCGCTCTGGTTCCTCGCCAGCCATACGCTCGATATGGCTTGCTGGCTGCTGCAAGACAAGCCGGCGCGCGTCTACGCCGTCAGCCGCTCCGGCGTGCTGCGAGACATGGGCATCGACACCCAAGACTTCCATGTCGCCATCGTCGAGTTCGAGCGCGGCGCGGTCGTCACGCTGGAGAATAGCTGGATCCTGCCGGAGACTGAACCGAACGTATTCAACCTCAAAATGGAATTGTTGGGCAGCGGCGGCAGCATGTACCTCAACACCTCGGACAACCGCACGGTAGAGCAGTACACAGCCGCCGGCGCCAGCCTGCCGGATACCCTGGGCTTCACCCTCGATGCGAATTCGGCTCGCCTCAGCGGCTTTGTGCTGGAAGCGATCGCCCGCTTCGTTGACGCCGTCATTGATGACGCGCCTGTCCTGACGACGGGGGCGGAAGCGGCGCTGGTCACGCGGACGCTCTGCGCCATTGAAGAATCAGCGCGGACGGGCCAGCCGATTGAGCTCGACTGATGGCTGATGATCGCCTGCTGCTGGGCATCGATATCGGCACCTCCAGTTCAAAGGGCGTGTTGGTTGACTTAGCCGGTCGCATCATCGCCGAGCGCGCTGTCGCCCATAGCTTTGACATGCCGCAGCCCGGCTGGGCGGAGCAAGACGCGGACGCAGTTTGGTGGCGCGATTTCTGCGCCATCTCACGCGCTTTGATCGGGGAAGCCGATATCGACGCGAATCGCATCGCCGGCGTCGCCGCCAGCGCCATCGCCCCGACCATGCTGCCGCTCGACGAAAACTACCGCCCCCTGCGCCCCGCCATCCTTTACGGCATCGATACCCGCGCCAGCGCCGAGATCGCCGAAATGTCCGCGGCGCTGGGCGAAGACGAAATCTTTGAGCGCAGCGGGCACTCGCTCTCGGCGCAGTCAGTCGGTCCCAAGGCGCTCTGGTATCGCAAGCGCCAGCCTGATCTATTCAAGGCGACGCGCAAAATCGTCACCGCCGCGACCTATCTCGTCTTTAAGCTGACCGACCAATTCGTCGTGGATAATTATGTCGCGCCCTATTTCACGCCCTTCTTTGATGTGAGGCAAATGGCTTGGCACAAAGACTGGGTCGAGATGGTCTGCCCGCTCGAATGGCTGCCGCAGACGCGCTGGTCGGTCGAGCGCGCGGGCGCAATCACGGAGAAGGCGGCGGAAGAAACGGGCATCCCGCGCGGCACGCCGGTCGCCGTTGGCACCGCAGACGCCCTCGCCGAAGCAGTCGCCGCCGGCGCAATGTCCAATGGCGACCTGATGGTGATGTATGGCACGACGCTCTTTCTGATTCAAACCACTGCGACGTATCACCCGCACCGCGACCTCTGGGCATCTGTCCATCTGCGCCCCAACGCGGCGATTCTGGCGGCCGGCATGGCCACCTCCGGCGCGCTGCTGTCCTGGTTTCGCGATGAGCTGGCCACCGATGTACAGCGTGAAGCGTCTGCGGCGGGCGGCAATGCCTTCGCGCTGCTATCCAAACAGGCGGCTCAGATCCCGCCTGGCAGCGGTGGGCTAATCACGCTGCCTTACTTCAGCGGCGAACGCACGCCAATCAACGATCCGCACGCTCGCGGCTTGTTCTTCGGGCTGACGCTCAGTCATACGCGCGCCGAGCTCTACCGCAGCTGCCTTGAAGGCATCGCCTACGGGCTGCGCCACAACATCGAAGCGATGGGGGCGGTCGACGCTGTGCCGAAACGGCTGGTCGCCATCGGCGGCGGGGCGATCGACGCGCTTTGGCTGCAAATCTGCAGCGATGTGACCGGCGCCCCGCAAGACATTCCGCGCCAGACCATCGGCGCCGCTTATGGCGATGCTTATATCGCCGGTATGGCTGCCGGCTTATTCAGCGACTACAGGCTCTTGCGCGAAAGCTGGGTGCGGATCGCCCGCCGCATCCAGCCCAACCCAGCAGCCAAGGCGATATACGACGAGCTCTACGCCATCTACCGCGATCTCTACCGCGACAACCGCCATCACATGCGCCGGCTGTCGCAGCATCTTCAGCGGGGCGCTTCCGGCGGGTCAAGCGGGCATGCCTGATTCTCTCTGTGCGCTCTGCGCTCTCTATGGTTAAATTCGGGTAGCTGTAGAAGGAGAGTGTCTCATGCCTACTAAGAAAGCCAAGAAAAATGCCGACAACCTGACGGCCGTCCTTGAGAAAATCCCCCAGATGTTTGGCGATGACGCGGACCTCGGCATGCGCATGCACGACATCATCATGGCAGCCGCGCCCGAGCTCAAACCGCGCCTGTGGTACGGCATGCCCGGTTACGCCAAAGCCGCTTCTAAACCTGTGCTCGTTTTCATCCGCAAAGATGACTATCTGACCTTCGGCCTCACCGAAAAAGCCAACTTGCTCATCGACGAAGACGCGCCCGACAAGCTGATTCCCAACGCCTGGTTCCTGACCGAGCTGGACGAAGCGACCGAATCGCGCATGGCGGCGATTGCGCGCGCGGCGACGAGCTGAGTTCCCGTTCCGGCGCATCTATCCCGCAATAGACATCAACCCCCATCTCCGCCACAATAAACCGCGTCCGCGCCCAGCCAGGAGAGCCCATGCCTTATCAACCGAACATGTACGACTCCCACATGCACACCCCCCTCTGCAAACACGCCCGCGGTCCCCTCAGCGCATACGCCGAGCGCGCCCTGCAAGTGGGTCTGCGCGGCATCACCTTCACCTGCCACAGCCCCATGCCCGAGGGCTGGGACGCCGGCTTGCGCATGACGCTGGCCCAACTGCCGCAATACGTCGACATGGTGGAGAAGACGCGCGCCGAATTCGCGGGCCGCGTCGACGCGCGCCTGGGCTTGGAAAGCGATTACTTCCCCGGCTTGGAAGGCTGGGTCGCCGATATCCACGAGCGCGCCGATTTCAGCACTATCCTCGGCTCGGTTCATGCCTTGACCAAAGAATTCAAAGCGAGATACCTGAATGGCGCAACGCGGCTCGACTACGAGAAAAGCTACTTTGAGTGCCTGGCGCTGGCGGCTGAGAGCGGGCTCTACGATTGCCTCAGCCACCCCGATATTGTCAAGATCGCGCATCCCAAGCAATACGATGTCGCCGACCACCTGGATACCATCCGGCGCGCGCTTGATCGCATCGCCGTCACCGGCATCGCCATGGAATTAAATACCAGCGGCTTGAACAAGTCTTATCCGGAGATGAACCCGGGCATGGTAATGCTGACCGAGATGGCGCGGCGGGGGATCCCTGTGGTGATCGGCTCGGATTCGCACGATGCCCATCGCGTCGGCGCCGCCTTCGATCAGGCGCTCGCCAACTTGCGGCAAGCTGGCTACGATCGCGTCAGCTACTTCCTCAATCGCGAACGCCGCGAGCTGGCGATCAGCGACGTCTACTTGGCCAACATGCAGCCTCGCCTGGTTTAGGTGGGTTTTGCGTCAGCAAAATGTAGGGGCTACCCATTGGGTCTCCCGCCAAAGCAAAGGAATCGTAGGGGCTACCCATTGGGCCGCCCGCCGAAGCAAAGGTATTGTAGGGGCTACCCACTGGGGCGCCCGCCGTAGCTCAGCCAGCGGACGCGCCCACGTACCAATCATCGCGATTGAGCGGCAGGTAACCGGTCGCGCCCTTGCCGTCCAAGGTCTTGTAAAGCAGCGCTTGATGAATTGAGTTGTAACCTGATTCAAAGACCCAGCGAGCGCCCGCCAGGTAAATCCGCCAGCGGCGATACCCGACCGGGCCCAGCATATCCAGGATCGTCTCTTTATGCGCTTCGTAGCGCGCCAGCCAATTCTTCAGCGTCAACGCGTAATGCTCGCGCAGGCTCTCTACATCGCGCACTTCAAAGCCCGCTTTCGCCGCCACATCCAGCACATAGGCGATATGCTGGCTGTCGCCATCGGGGAAGATATACTGCTGCACGAAGGAGTCTTTGGCTTGGTATTGCGGGACTTTCGGCGCCTGAAACAAGGTAATGCCGTGGTTGAGGAAGACGCCGCCATGCTTCAATAAGCGGTAGGCTTTCTCGAAGTAAACGCCCAGGTTCTCCCGCCCGACATGCTCAACCATGCCCACGCTGACGACTTTATCGAAGGGCTGGCTTTCGTCGACATTGCGGTAATCTTGCAGCTCCGCCCGGCAGCGATCCGACAAACCGGCTGCTTCGATGCGTTCATTAGCCAGCGCGAGTTGCTTTTCGCTTAACGTGATGCCCAGCGCCTCGACGCCATAATGCTGCGCCGCGTGCATGATCAGCGCGCCCCAGCCGCAGCCGATATCCAGCAGCCGATCGCCCGGCTCCAGCCGCAGCTTGCGGCAGATATAATCAAGCTTGCGCCTCTGCGCCGCGTCGATGCTCTCGTCCGGGTCTTTGAAGTAAGCGCAGGAATAAACCATCTTCTCATCAAGCCAAAGTTGATAAAACTCGTTTGACACATCATAGTGATACTGAATTGCTTGCATATCGCGCTTGACCGAGTGCTTCGCGCCGGATAAATGCGCGATCTGATTGTTGCCGCCGGGGTCGCGCGCGGGCAGGCGCAGCAGCTTGGGCGCGAAGCGCAGTGTATCCGACCAGCTCCAGCCCTCCCATAGATAGCGCGCCAGATCGATAGCCGCATACAGTTCGCCCTCGATCTCGAAATCGCCAAACATATAGGCTTCGCCCAATTTGCGCTCGGTCGGCGGGAAGAACATGCGGCGCAGCGCCGACGGTCCATTGAGCGCGATCGTAAAACGAGCGCTCGTCGCCTCGCGCGGTTCCCAAACGGCGCCGTCCCACAGCCGAATGGCGAAATCGCGCCCAGGATAATTTTCAAACACAGCCGTCAGCAGATCCAGCGTATTGGCCACATGGCTATCACGCGTCATGACTTGTGCCTCAACCACGATTAACCTCCTCTATTCGCAGGGCCGCGGGCGGGCTAGGCATGCGAATAACGAACGGAATCATTTCGGCGCGCATTATAACAAATAACAGGATTAGGGACGAATTGCGAAACCCCGCGTATTGTGTAGTATCGGCAGAGCCAGCGGCTCAACTGGGCGCAGCCGGGCTTCTGGCGCGGCAATTGAAAAAGCGCAAGGTCGCGGAGCCAGCAATGAACGCATATTCCGCAGCGGGCAGCCAGCCGCAACTACTTATCGTCGCCAAGAGCCTCTTGAGCCGCGCCGGCTTGACCGCCTTGCTGGAAGAGCGGGATTGCTTCGTCGTGGGGCAGGTTGACGGCGACGCCCTCGAGCGCGATGTGGACCTGCTGGCGCCGGATATGCTGGTTGTGGATTTCGGCTGGGGCGCGGGCGGATTGCGCGAGCGGCTTACTCAAATCGACAGCGATATCCCTGTGCTGGCGCTAATCGTGGATGACGAAGACGCATCATTGGCGCCGCTGCTTGGCACGCTGCGCGCTTTCCCGCGCTTTGCTCTGCTCCTCAGCGATAATGACGGAGACGCCATCGGCGCCGCGCTCGCCGCGCTTGAGCAGGGGCTGACGGTCCTTGATCCGCGCCTGACCAAGCGGCTGAATTCAACTCTGCCAGGCGAATACGAGCCGCCATCCGATCCTTTGACGGCGCGCGAAAGTCAGGTGCTGCAACTGCTCGCGCGCGGGCTCACCAACCGCGCCATCGCCCACGAACTGGGCATCACCCAGCACACGGTCAAGTTTCACGTCCAGGCGATCATGAGCAAGCTGGCGGCTCAAAGCCGCACTGAAGCGGTCGTCCGCGCCACTCAACTCGGCATGATCGCGCTTTAACGGCTGGGGGCGACGCGCCATTCTGTTTGTATCAGATTGCGATGTAGGGGCGTTTGACCCGCTGTGTCTACGCGCGGCGCTGAAACGCCCTCTTTTTTATCGTTAAGGATGCGGGCGTCTCGGCGAGACGCCCCTACAAGTCGTATTGCTTGTGGATACAGTAGCTGGAGCGTGCCACGTTGAGACTTGCCTCCACCTGTGGCAAGATAAGCGCATGAAAGCACTCGTCACCGGCGCCACCGGCTTCGTCGGCTCGCATCTGACGCGTCTCCTCGTGGAGCGCGGATACCGCGCGCGCGTCCTCTACAGATCCGAGAAAAAACTGAGCATCCTGGCGGACCTCGACGTCGAAGCCATCGCCGGCGACCTTTCCGATATCGCCCTGCTGGAAGAAGCCTGCGCCGGCTGCGATGTCGTCTTTCATGTCGCCGCCAAAGCCGACTACTGGAAAGATGACGACCGCGACGCCCTCTGGCGCATCAATGTGGACGGGACGCTTCATCTGCTGAAAGCGGCAAGAGCAGCCGGCGTTCGCCGCGTCATATTCACCAGCAGCGCCTCGACCATCGGCATCCGCCCCGGGGGGGAACCGGCCGATGAATCCGACCGCTTCAATCTGCCGCCGCAACGCTTTTGGTATGCCTGGAGCAAGGTCAAAGCGGAAGAAATTGCCGCCGATTTCGCCGCCGATGGTTTGGATATCGTCACGCTCAACCCGACCGTGATCATCGGACCGGGCGATATCAACGCCATCTCCGGCAGCTTTATCCTGGAGACGGCGCGCTGGCAATGGCTGACGCCGATGTCTTCCGGCGGCTTGGCTGTCATTGACGCGCGCGATGTGGCGGCCGCGCACCTCAGCGCGGTCGAAAATGGGCGCAGTGGCGAGCGCTATATCCTCAATACCGCCAACCTCAGCTATCGCGAGTGGTATCAAATGATCGCCCGCGCTTGCGACGTCCGCCCACCGATCCTTTCCATGCCCAACCGCCTGCTTGAACCAAGCGCGCGTCTGATCGAATTGCTGCGCGCCCTCGGCATTCAGACGCCGATGGATGCCAATCAAACCCGGCTGGGCGGCGCCCATATCTACTTCGACGGCGGCAAAGCGCAGCGCGAACTCTTCTCGCCCAGCATCGATATAGCGACCAGCCTGCGCGATACCTTCGGCTGGTACGAGCAAAACGGCTATATCAAGCGCGATCTGATAGCGCGCCTGATAAGCCTGATTTAGTCGGGTAATGACGAATGTTGTGGGGGCGACACTTGTGCCGCCCGTTTTCCTCAGTAAGTCCAATAAAGTTATGCAACAAAATGAAGGAACGTCGTAGGGGCGACTCTTGAGCCGCCCACATGTACAATGGCGACATAGTGGGCGAGACAAGTCTCGCCCCTACAGATCTCGAATCAAATTAGCATCGCCCTTTGTCGCATGACTTACTTGCACTTACTTCTGTGTTCTCGGTGTTGCCTCAATTCCGCTGTGGTGAAAAAATCTGCCTCGCTCGCCAAATGCGAAATCCCTGCATATCACCACGACGGGCGAGCCCAGGCTCGCCCCTACAGACGCTTAGTTATTGGAAATGATCTCCGCGTGAACCGCTTCATGCCTCGCGAGCGTCTTTCGCCCGCCGAACCAAATCCGCAAACAGGGGCAGCCCCCGCTCCAGCATTCGCTCGGGGTGAAATTGCACCGCAAGCACAGTCCCATCGGCCGATTCGATCGCCTCAACCACACCATCCGCCGTTCGCGCCGTCGCGCTTAATCCGGCGCCCAGCTCAGCCAGCGCCTGAATATGATGCGTATTCGTTTGCATCCGCTCGCCGCCCAAAACAGACGCCAAACGGCTGCCGCGTTCAATCTGAATCTCGTGCTCGCCGGCGCCGCGTTCAGCGCTGTGGACGGACGCGCCGCGCTGCCGCTGCACATCGCCATAAATTGTGCCGCCGGCCATGGCATTGGCGAATTGCATGCCATAACAGATGCCGAGCAGAGGCTTCGCCGCCATCGCCCGGTAGATGAGCTCATCGCTGCGGTCGCGCCGCTCGTCCACCGCCGGCAAGTCCTCCGGCAGCGCCCCGATCAAACCGCGCGTGATGCCTGGACCGCCGGTGATGATCAGCCCATCCAGCAGCGCCGCGAAGGCGCCCGCCGCCTCGGCAGATTCCAAAATTGGCGCGATGATCGGTAAGCCGCCGGCAGCTTCCACCGCCCGAACATAAGTCAGGTCAAGCGTCTGACGCCCCGCTTCCAGGCTTGTGGTGATGCCGATGCGCGGGACGGTCATCGGGCGCTAGTGGGGGCGGTAGTGGGGGCGGTAGGGCGCGTCATCCAGCGCGCCGACGAACTCGGGCAGATTGCGGGCGCCCAGCATCTGGCGAATGGCATGCGCCTCGCCCAGGTGATACCAGTAATGATAAATGACGCGCTGCAGCATCGTGCCGATTGACTCTTCCAGGGCCTCGCCCTTCCACTGAAGATGCTCACCCAGTTTTTCCGTGGTCAGCGTGTCGAGGAAGTTATCCGCGTTCGCTGTCACCTCGCGCCAGGCGTCCCACATCTCGTCCAGCTTCGGCGTCGATGGCGGGCAGCCAAAACTGCAGATCTTGCGCAGCTCCGGCTGAACAACCACCCCTTGCGCCAGAAAGACGAAAGTCCGATTTTCGTGATCCGCCAAATGCCCGATCGTCCAACTGATGCAATTCATTTGCCCATGCCGCGCGTAAGCGTCTTGCAGGCTCATGCCTTCAAGGCAGCGCAGGAATTCGCCGCGCGTGAAACGCAACTGTTCCACCAGCGGATGCGCCATGATGAACACTTTCTAGCCAATCGCCTAATCCCAGCCAAGCGTGACTATGATTTTCGCCTTATTGTATCGATCACAATTATAATCGACGCTTTCCACCGTGAAGCGGTATTCGCCGTCTAATCCTTCCATGACATGCCAGGTCAGTATCTCGCCGGGCGGGGAGTGGCCAATCATGTCGATATAATCGATGGCTTGCCAGCCAGAATTGCTGTTTGGATCCTTCCGCGCCGTTGTTACCCGATAATCATCCGCGCCTGGCACCGTGTCCCATTCCAGGTAAACCGTATCGCCCAGCGCCATGGCGCTAAGGTTGCCCGGCGCGGGAACATCGGAAGGCGTGTGGACTGTTTTCTTCCTGGAAGCCATGCTGGCATTGCCTTGAGCGTCGACGGCGCGTACGCGAATGTTATTCTTGCTGCAGGCTTTCAGCCCAGTTGCATGATGCCGGTTTTGGCGCGAAGCCGGCTCCCAGCCACGACCCTTGACGAAGACTTCATAGCGATGAACCGCTGGATCGGCATTCCAGACCACCGTGAGACCAGTCGGACTGAGATCTTTAATCTTCACAATTACCGGCCGCTCCAAGAGATTGGCTTGACTCAGCGCGCCGCCAAACGTCAAAGCGATAATCACAATCAAGCAGCGAAGCAGCGAGGTCAAACGAAGTCTCTGAAACGATGCGCCTAGCAATGCGTTTGACATGAATTCTCCATACTGCGTCCATAAGCCAGGTAAATATAACCAAATTAAGATTTGATTAGTTGAAAAGCGAGTTAGCGTATGGAATGCGTCGGCAATCCGTCAGGCATGCGTAGGGCAGGCGCGGGTTTTGCCGACCAGGCGTTCACGAATCCAGCCATTTACATAACCTGGGCAAGCGCGAACCTTGGTGGACAAATAACCAGACGCTTTATGTGAAATAGATTTGCCAAAAATGGGCTGATCGCCAAAATGGAGTAGCACACAACCATGATGGAGAGCCAGCCCAATGACCAGTATAGACCTTAGGACTTTGTTTACCATCCTTTTTGTTATCGTTGACGATTGGTATCTTGAGAAAGGATGCCAG
>JAJEGA010000034.1 GCA_022820125.1 Anaerolineae bacterium
ACCACCGAGGACACAGAAGTAAGCGCAAGCAAGTCATGCGAAAAAGGGCGATGCTATTCTGATTCGAGATCTGTAGGGGCGAGACTTGTCTCGCCCACTATGTCGCCATTGTACATGTGGGCGACTCAAGAGTCGCCCCTAGGACTTTCCTTCATTTTGTTGCATTACTTTATTGGACTACTGAGGACACAGAGATTTTTCTATGCTTGGCGGCGTTTTCAAGTCCACAGAATTAGCCACACCCCAGCAGATGACGCGGCGCGACATCAAGCTCTAAGGAAGAGGTCGGTCAAGGGCGGCCGCGGCTTGCTGGTGCCGTCAACCAGCCCGTAGCCGTTGTGCATCCCCTGCGCCCAGGCGTACCAAATGAGAGCGGCGATCCGCCCGGGATACTGTCGTTTCAAGTGGCGGATCATGTCCCTCGCGTAGCGGGCGATATGCGCCGGCTGATCGTTCGGCCGATCCAGTACGCCCCACTCGGTGATCCACAGCGGTTTATCGGGAGAGACCGCGCTATAAGCCCAGACGGACTCGTCAATATGGCCGAACAATGAATATTGGGGGTGACCGCTGACGCCGCGCCCATAAGGATGAAAAGCCAGCCCATCAGGACGAACATCGCCCGGCATCGCAAGCAGCATTTGGCGGGCATAGGCGCTGCCGCGCTGAGGCCCGCTGTTGAAGCCGGCGGTGATGATGCGAGCGTCGCTGTCCGCGCTGCGGATGGCGCGGTAAACCTGGTCGAACATGAGCCCATAATTGCGCGCGGAAAGCGGCACCGAGGCTACGCCGCTGAAAGAGTCCGGCTCATTCCAAATCTGCCAGGCGGCGACAAGGCCGCGCGCCGCCCATTGCGCCGCGATCCTTTCCATCATATCGGCGAAGCGCGCGGTCAGCAGGCGCCATTTGGCGTCGGTCATTTGCGACCAGGGCGAAAACTCGGCTTTGGCTTCGCCATAGGTTTGATGGCTGGTGGTGAAGACGACGCGGCAACCGGCTTCGCGATAGGCTTCAACGTGGGGCAAATAACGTTGAAAGGCGGCGTCGATGTCCTCTGAACCGCGCCATTGCGAGACGTTATAGCCGAAGCGCACCCAGCCCAACTCGCCCAGACGGGATGCGGGCGGCTTCCCCCGCGGATGGAACACATCGAGATTCACCCCAATAGGGTTGAGGCCCGGGATGGCTTCCTGCCCTTCCTGCAGGGTGGTGGCGCGCAAGAACCAAGCCGCGGCATACCCTTCGATGCCGGAGACCGAGCGCACCTTGAGCCAGGCGCCCTCGACGCCGATCTTTTCGATGGCGCGCCCGTGATGCTCCAGCGGCTCCAGCAGATGCCAACTGAAGACATGGCCGATGATGCTGGCATGCTTGCTTGGCAGCTTCCGCACGCGCAAATTGTCAACCAGCGGGCGGGCGCGGAATTGCGGGATATAGATGTAGTCGCGCGGATTCATTACATTTTGCAGCCCGCCCATGCTCAAGCCCTGATTGGGCGGCTGCTGGACGATGAGGCGCAGTTCGCCGCCAGCCGCCTTCGCCATCACCTGGCCCAGTTCAACTTTGTCGCCCAGCGCAACGTGGCGGTTCTTGATGCCCTCGTAGGTCGTGATCCAGCGCTCTTCTTCGACGAGGGACTCAACCTTGATGCTGTCGCCGACAGCGGTCACGCTTCCCGCCGCCGCGCAGAAGATATCGGCGTCTTCATGCGTCAAGATGTCGAGGCTGCGATGCAGGGCGCCCTTTTCTTCGTCGGCGTTAAAGCGGGCGAGCGCCGCCAGCGGTCGGGCGCTGGTGGGCCACTCAAGCACGAAGCGCTGGAAGATATGCTGCGGTTCACCGTCTCGCTCGCCATAACGGTCGTCGCTGTCGATGCGGCGCCGCAGGATCTGCTCAAGCGCTTCCGGCGTATCAACATCGATCACATCAACCATGACCACCGAGGGATAGACGCGGCGGATATGCGCCAGCGCCGAGTCTTTCCACCAGGTGAGCGGCGCGTCCACCGCTGTGACATTGCGAAAGCGGTTAAGATTGTTGCCAGCCGGCGAGCGCACCACCGTCACTCGTTCAAACTTCTCGAGATAGGGGCGCAATGCCGCCAGCCACTCGTAGAAATGACGATCGGGCAAAACAAAGGCGTGTGATATGACCGCGTTTGGGATCATGTTTTCCTTTTAGCCGCTGCCAGGCTCCGCAGGCGCCGGGCGCGATTGGCGGCCCATCCCGCCTTGGAGCAACTTCAGGTCACGCATCCGCCAGTTTATGGTGCATTCAAGGGCGAGCAAATCGCGTATAATACATTATATGATTCGCGCGCCGTCCGCGTTGGCGCGCCCCCCCCACATCCGGCACGATTGCGGAGCGCGGAATATGGAGCTCGACAAGGAAAAGGCAGTAAAACTCGTCATTGTCTTGCTCGTGACCATCGCGGCGCTGGCGGTGATGAGCATCCTGGTGCAGATAATTCAAACCGTTCTGCCCTTCCTGATCGTGGGCGCGGGGATTTATGCCGGTTATCGCTGGGCGCTGAGCGAGGCGCCGGCGCCGACAGCCGATGAAGTGGAAGAACAGGCGCGCGGCATCTTCAGCCGCTTCCGCCGCAGCAAGAAAGCGGTGGAAGCCACGGTGAAGATGGGCGAAGCGCTCGCGGATTTCGGCGGCAAGCCAGAAGCGGCAGCCGAAGCGAAGGTCGAAGAGGAAGCTGAACAGCCAGATGAAAAGAAAGTCGACAAAAAGCACCGACGCCGCCGGCCCCTGGGCACGGTCGCGAAAGACCGAAGCGCCAAAACCGAGCCCGCCCAAGCCCAGCCTGAAGTTACTGAACTAAGCGACGAGCAAGTTCAAGCGCTGCAAAATGAGCAAGTCAGCCAGATGAAGCAGGGGCTTGGCAGCAATCCAAAAGGCGATATTGAGTTCCAGGACCGCGATGTCGTCATCAACGCCAAAGATATTGAGCAACCGGATATCTCGCGCTTGGAAGACAAAGAAAAAGAAGAGCCGCAGGTTACCAGCAACGTGCTGGCGCAGATCGAAGAACGCCGGCGCCGGCTCCAAGGCGGAGAATAAACCCGCCCTCCCTAGCTAAGCGTCCGCCGCCATCGCCGCATATATCGGGCGCAGCGCCGTGTACAAGTCGGCGAATATCGTCAACTGCCGCTGATAACGCGCAGCGCGATCGGCGCGCGGGTAGAAGGTCTTGCGCGTCTTGATCAATTGCGCCGCCGCTTCCTCCAAGCTGCTGTAGACGCCGGTCGCGCAGCCTGCCAGCATCGCCACGCCCAAGCTGGCCGCCTCCGATGTATGAATGACTGAGACGGGCAGATTGGTAATGTCGGATTTGATTTGCATCCAGCGGTCGGAGCGCGAGCCGCCGCCGATGGCTGTTATCCGATTAACCTCGACGCCGGTTTGATTCAGGCTTCGAATGCAAAGCGCCACCTCATAGGTCAAACCTTCCAGAATCGCGCGCACGATGTCGGCGCGTTTGCTGTCGAAATCCAGCCCGATCGCCACGCCAGACGCGGAGGGGTCGTCGTGCAGCATGCCGCTGCCCACGAAGTATGGCAGCAGGATCATATCGCCAGGCGCGTCATCGATCTGCTCGACAATGACATCGTAGACATCGCGACCGGTTTCGGCGGCGATGGCGCGTTCAGCCGCCGCCAGCTCATCGCGATACCAGCGCAGCAAACGGCCGCCGGTTTGGTTGCCGCTGAGGGCGATGAAGCTGCCGGACGCCGCATGGTGATAGCAGCAAACGTTGTAATCCAGCATTTGCATGCGCGGCCTCTCGGTGACGGCGCCCAGCGCCTCGGTCGTGCCGATGGCTAACATCGCGGCGCCCGGCTGCAAGACGCCAGCGCCCAAGGCGCCCGCCGGTTGATCGTGCCCGCCGGTCACCACTTTGACCGAAGCGTTGAAACCCAGCTCCGCCGCCAATTTGCGCGGGATCTCGCCGATGATCTCGCCACTGGGCCGGGGCTTCGCCAACTGATCTCGGCGGATATGCCCGGCCGCCAGCAGCTCGTCCGACCAATCTTCGGTCCGATAATCAAAAGCCAGGGTGCGCCCCGCCATGCTGTAATCAATGACCGGCTCCACCCCCAGTTTGAAAGCCACGAAATCTACATAACAGAGGAATTTCCATGCCTCATCGAGGATTTCCGGCGCGTTGTCTCGCCACCAAAGGATCTTGGGCAATGTGTAAACCGTGCTCATCGTTTGGCCTGTGAGCTCGAAGATACGCTCGCGCCCCAGCGCCGCTTCCATCTCCGCCGTCTGCAGGCCATTGCGCCGGTCGGAGCTGACCGGGCTGTTCGCCAGCACGCGCCCGTCTTTCGTCACCGGCGTCATCGCTTCGCCCTGCGACGACAGCGACAGCGCGGTCACGGGGTCATGCCCCAGCTGCGCATTAACCGCGCGCAAACACTCACAGACGAAAGACCAAACCTGCTCGGGATCAAGCTCGTACCAACCGGGGTTGGGGCTGAGCAGCGGATACTCGCGGCTTGCCTGCGCCAGCACGGCGCCCGTTTCATCAAAGGCGACGACTTTGCAGCCGGTCGTGCCGACGTCAATGCCCATCAAGCTCATCGATAATTCTCCAAATCAACTCAGTTTCAGTATAACGCATCATGATTTGAAGTCATGCGAGCAGGCAAATGCCACAAGACTGCCATCGCGGGCTTGAATTCTTGCGATGTGGGTCGCGCACTGTTATATTTCCCATCTGACAGCAATTCGTTATCCTATGCTGAAGGATAGGCAAAGGTGATTACAGTGGTGAAACCCAAGAAAGCTTTTGCCCGGCGCGGCGGCGGCTTGGCGCTATCGCCCCGCTCGCCTGCATTCGCCATGAGCGCAAAGCTTCTGATCGTTATGCTTCTAATCGCCGTTACCAGTCACGCTCAAAGCCAAAACAATCAACAGTCAGCATCCGATATCGACAACTGCTGCTTCATCAATCGCCATTGCCAAACCGACCAAGAGTGGGTCGACGGCTATTGGGCTTTCCAAGGCAACGAATGCCCTGCTCACAGCCAAGTCAATCAGCAGTCGCCAACCGCAATCGACAATCAGCAGTCAGCGTCCGGCATCGACAACTGCTGCTTCATTGATCGCCACTGCCAAACCGCCCAAGATTGGACTGACGGCTATTGGGCTTACCAGCGAAACGAATGCGCCGCGTCCGCGCCAGCGCGCGCCGGCAATACGCACGGCATCGCCATACAAGGATCGCCAGCCTTTGCGGCCTTCGTGACCGACGCGCTCGACGATCTCCAAGCCATCTCACCGAAGTGGCACAACTACATCGTTAGCGCCGCCGACCAGATCATCGAAACAGAAGGCCTTGGCAGCACTGGCGCGGCGAACACTGCGCATCGCGTTATCATGCTCGCTCCCTACAGCATTTGGCATCGTGAATTCGTGACAAACCCTATTGCGCTCGTACAAGAAGTCAGCGTTCATGAGGCTTGTCATATCCACCGGCACGAAGCCGGCATTCCGTACGTTAGATCTCCAGAGTACGGCTTTGACCCGCTCGAGGAATGGGCTTGCAACCAAGTCCAATGCGAAATGGCAAGCGAGCTCAGAGGATCATTCTGCCCAATCGAAACAATTGAAGAGTGGCTTGCCTGGCTAAAGCGCTATGGCCACTTATGACCACAGACCTTGCGGTAAAGCAAAATCCCTTGCGCAGCCTTTGCTTCGTCATCATCACAGTCGCCGGCTTAATCAGCGCGCCCCGCCTGCGCCAGGACAGCGCCCGTTTCATCAAAGGCGACGACTCTGCAGCCGGTCGTGCCTACATCAATGCCCATCAAGCTCATGATAATTGCCCCCTATCCTGGGCGAGCGTTTGCAAGCGGCAATGTAGGGGCGTCATGCTATGACGCCCTTATGGTCACAATACGGGCGTTTCGGCGAAACGCCCCTACAAACCTGGTTGATTAGCCGCGCACCGCGCCCGCCGTCAAGCCGCTGACCATGAAGCGCTGCATCATATAATAGACCAAGATCACCGGCAGCGTAATCAAGGTCAAAATTGCGAACATGGGACCGGGGCGCATCATGAATTGCCCGCTGTAGACCAGCGGCACCAGCGTAAGCGGTTTGACATCGACCGAGTTCATCGTCACCAGCGCCAGGATAAATTCGTTCCACGAGGTCATAAACTGCCAGATGATGACCACTGCGACCGCGGGCCAGCTGACCGGCATCATGACACGCCAGTAAATGCCAAAGCGCGTGCAGCCATCGAGCCGCGCCGCCTCTTCGATTTCAATGGGAAAGCCAGCGAAAAAGCTGCGCAGGATAACAATGGCGAAAGGCACGCCCAAGGCGGTGTAAGGCAAGATCAAGCCGGCGTAAGCGTCGTTCAGTCCCAGCGCTTTGTTGATCTGAAAGATCGGCACGACCAGGGTCGGGATCGGCAGCATCAGCGTCATAATCAGCAAATAAAACCAGATGTCGCGCGCGAGAAACTTGAGGCGCGCCAGCGCAAAAGCCGCCAGGGAACTGATGGCGACCACGAGGATGACGGATGGGATCGTCACCGCGACGCTGTTGATGAAATGCCTTACGATTTCAGCGTCTTCGAAGACGGTCACATAATTATTTAAGCTGACGCCGCTGATGAGAAGCCCGCCGAAGCGCGGCGCGCGCTGGTCCGGTGGCATAAACGAAACGACCAGCATCATAATGATTGGCACCAGCCAGATCAGCGCCAGCGCGGCGACGAAGACGAAGGCGAGCATTTTGCCTGCGCGGCGGCGGGTCATGTCAACCCCTTGCAAATTCGCGATTGTATGGGCGACAGACGCGCAGTGTCTACGCGCACTATCATGTCGCCCGCAATCATAGGTCGGTCAAACGGGCGAGCAGATTGGTCGCCCCTACAGCAGTCGCGCATGAATCAACCCCCGATCGTGAAGCGCGAGCCGAGAACGCGCACCTGGAAGATGCTGGCGCTAAGCGCTATGACTAGCAGCACAACCGCCACCGCCGAGGCATAACCCATGCTTTGCAGCGTAAACGCTTTCTGGAAAATGTAGGTGGGCAGCATTTCGGTCGCGTGATTGGGTCCGCCCTTGGTCAGCATGAAGACGAGGGCGAAGGTTTGCAATGTGCCGATGACGCCGAGCAGAATCAGGGTCTGATGCACGTGCCGCAGCATAGGCAGAATGATGAATTGAATCCGCTGCCGCGCGTCCGCGCCATCGACCTCAGCCGCGCTCAATACCTCTTGCGACAAGCCATTTAAGCCGGCGACGTACATCAGCATGGAGAAGCCGGTCCACTGCCAGACGTTGACGAAAATGGTGGAAAAGATCGCTATTTTGGGATCGGCAATATAGGGCTGAATCAGCCACATAGCGCCGATTTCTCGCCCCAGGTCAGCCAGCAAGCCGCCAAAGGGCGCGTAAATGCGCTGCCAGATGATGCCCAGCACCACTGGAGACACAATCGCGGGCATGAAAAAAATGATGCGAAAGACATTTTGCAGCGGCACGCCCGACGTCAGAATATAAGCCAGGATGAAGCCGAGGATCATCTGGGGGAAGATGGTCAGAAAGGTCCAATAAACCGAATTGCGAATGGAGACGGCGAAGGCGCGGTCATCGGTGAACATCTCGATGTAGTTTTGCAAGCCTACATATATCGCTTCGTTGATGCCGTCCCAGTCGTACATGCTGGCGTTGAAGATGTACAGAATCGGATAGAGCACAAAGACGACAAACAGAATCATGGCGGGCGCCATGAAAAAGAGACCTTGATTGTCGATCAGCCATCTGCGGGACATGGAAGGAAGCCGATTCAAGAGACAATCGTGTAGGGGCGTTTCGGCGAAACGCTCTAACGATTACACAGACATGCGGGCGTCTCAGCGAGACGCCCCTACGAATTCTAATTTGTGCGGGTCGGGATCTACCCTGCCCCAACTACATCTTGGCGTCTTCGACCAGTTGCATGCCTTCAGCCGGCGTCATCTCGCCCGCGGCCACGGCTGCCAGCGCGTCTTCCAGCGCCTGCTTCACATCCGGGCTCTTCAGCTGACGGGCGTATTTCACGGTTGCCAGCCACTCTTCGGTGAAGAGATCCCAGACCGCTTCCTGATTCTCCGAGCCGAAGGACGCGGGCCGCAAACCGATGTAAGCCGGCAGGTCGTTGTAGGTGTTGATCAGCGCCTGCGCGCCCGCGCCGCTGATGAAATCGGTGATGACCTTGCAAGCCGCGTCCGGATTGGCCGAGCCGCGCGTGACGCCCATCATGACGTCAATGCCGCCCAGAAAGTCAGCCGGCGCGCCCATGCCCGTGACATCGGGGAATTTGAAGGGCGCGTAACCGGACAGATTCTCATCCAGCGGCGGCGGATCGGGGTTGCCCGCTTGCTGCATCCACCAGGCGCCCATCGGGAACATGGCGGCGCGCCCCGCCTGAATCTGCTCGACAGCGGCCGGATAATGCGTCATGCCCAGCGCGCCCATCTGGAAGATGCCGTCATCAAAGAGGCGCTTCCACCAGGTCATCGCCTCGACAAAGGGCTCGTCAGTGAAGCTGGCCATGCCGTCTTCCGCTTCGTATATCAAGCCGGGCGCGACATTGTGGATCAGCTGCATATAGACATCGCGGCGGATCCAGCCATCGCCCGCGCCGATCATCACCGGGGCGATGCCTTGGGCGTTGAACATATCAGCCAGTTCCTTCAGTTCGTCATAAGTGGTCGGCGGCTCAACGCCGGCGTCTTCAAAGACCGGCACCGTGTACCACATATTGATCGTCTGGACGAGCACGGGCAAGCCATAGATATTGTCATCGCCCTCGGGGTTGCCCAGGCGCGCCTGCTCAATGCCGACCGGGAAGAACTGATCCTCCCAATCCTCGCCCCAGGTGGAGACGGCGCAGTCTTGCAGCGGCATCAGGTGATCGCGATATTGCTGCGTCAACGCGCCGGGCTCTAGCCCGACCAGGTCCGGCAGCGCGCCGCCGGCCGCCATCGTCTGCAAGTCAACGAGGTATTCGGGATAGTTGGTGATGTCCGGCTCAATCGTGATGTCCGGGTTCGCCTCATTAAAGGCTTTGATCATCGCGTTGGTGGTGGCGATCACCGGGCTCCAGGAACGGAAGCGCACGACCACTTCATCTTGGGCGATAGCTGGCCCGCCCACCGCCAGGATGAGCAGGATAGAAATTACGAGTGTGATTTTTCTGTACATGTTCAGACTCCTTGATCAAATCCTTCGCTTTCGAAATCTATTGCTTACGTTCTGAATACCGGCATTTTCCTCCTTTCGCAGCGGCGGGCGAGACGAGTCTGGCCCCTACACTTTTGATGTTGGCGGGCGACCCAGTGGCTCGCCCCTACAGTTTCGATGTTGGCGGGCATCCGACGAATCAGGGAGGGGAGCTAAATAAAGCGTGATACGCGGACTTAGCCGACCAACATGCCGTGATAGCGCTCCGGAATCTGATGCGGCTCGCCGTGCTGCAGCGCCATGTGGTATAGCTGCGCCGAAATCTCGACCATGACGGTGCAGTGTATCGCTTTGCCCAGGCTGTCGCCGATCGCCAGCATGCCGTGATTCGCCCAGACCACCGCATTCCGGTCGCCCATTACTTCCAGCATATCATAGCCGAATTGACGCGAGCCGCTGGGGGCGAAGGGCATGACTGGCACTTCGCCGCGGACGTCAATCAGCGTGCCGACATGCAAGGGCGCGATCGGCTTGTGCAGGACGCCGAAGAGGTTGGTGTAGATCGGCTCGGCGTGCACGATGCCCAGGGCGTCCTCGCGCTGTTCGTAAACGGCGAGATGCACCTGCGATTCGTGAGACGGCTCGCGCCTGCCCTCGATGACCTTGCCGTCCAAATCCTGCACGACGACATCGTCTGTGGTCATTTGGTCGTATGCCAGATCATGCGGCGTCATGAGGATGAGACCGCTTTTGGGATCGCGCAGGCTGAGGTTGCCTTGCGTCAGCGGCACCAGACCGATCCCCGCGACCAGCGCCGCGCCTTCGACCAGTTCCTGCTTGAGCGCGCGCAAATCTTGGCGGGTCCTTACGAGGCTCTCTGACATGAACGCTCCCAAGATAAAGAGGGCAAAAGCGGTTGACACCGGATTCTCGCAGATTGTACCTATGTCAAATGAAGCTGTCAAAAAAAGGGCAACCGTGTCGCGGCGCCTCATCCGAAGCAATGCCGCCAACTCGCAGACGCGCCGCCCCAGCCGCAGACTAGGCAGACACCGACCGCCGTGCTAGCATGGCGCGAATTTATTCAGCGCATCCATTTGATAGCTTATGCTCGATCGACGGCGGCTGCTCATCATTCTGACGATGATCTTTTCGGCGGCCGTCACGCCTATCGCGATTCGCATCACCCAAAGCGAAGGCGTGCCATCGCTGGTGATCGTGCTCATTCGCCTTTGGCTCGTCTCGCTGGCGCTGCTCCCCTGGGTCTTGGCGCGTTACCGGCGGGAGATCTCTAAGCTGACGGCGCGGCAGATTGCGCTTTCCGGCATCAGCGGCTTTTGGCTGGCGCTGAACCTGCTGCTGCTCTTCGTCTCGCTGGAATACACCAGCGTGCTGATGACCAGCCTGCTGCGGCGGACGACGCCGCTGTGGATCGTGCTGCCCGAGATTCTCATCTTCGGTGTGGTCTTCTCGCGCCGCTTCTGGCTGAGCCTGCCGCTGACGTTGATCGGCGTTGTGCTGGTCGGGCTCGGCGGCTTGAGCGCGATTGAAGCCGGCAGCGACCCCCTGCTCGGCGGCGCGCTGGCGCTGATCGGCTCGCTCTGCTTCGGCGCCTACCTGCTCATCGGCCGACAGTTGAACAATCTAATCCCGCCGCTGCTTTACAGCTTCCTTGTATTCTTCAGCGCCGCCCTGGTCACGAGTGTTTTCGTCGGCTTCAGCGGGACGCCGGTGACGGGATATTCGGCGCGCGGATACCTCTGGGTCGTCATCGTAACCATCCTGGCGCAGGCGATGGGGCATCTGCTCATGAACCTCGCCTTGCAGCACTTTACCGCGACCGCGCTGGCGATCATCCTGCAAATCGCGGTTGTCGGCAGCGCCGTGATCGCGCTCTTTCTCTTCGGCGAGATACCGTCGCTCGTGCAAATCATCGGCAGCGCCCTGGTGATCTACGGCGTTGTCATCGCCACCATTGAGCAGACGGGGGCGCGCTGGAAACATCAGGCATAGGCAAAGCCCTTCACCAGAATTTGCATCTCTCATCTCTGGGCAAATTGCTGTAAAGTATGCCGCAATCAAAATAGCGAATAGATAAACAAAAAGGAGCATCTGAATGAAACTCGAAACCCAAGCCATCCACGCCGGCTACGAAAGCGAAGGGACGACCAAAGCGGTCGCCGTGCCGATATATCAGACCGTCGCCTACGAATTCGACGATGCCCAGCACGGCGCCGATCTCTTCAACCTGGCGGTGCCCGGCAATATCTACACGCGCATCATGAACCCGACCAACGATGTGTTGGAGCAGCGGGTGGCGGCGATGGAAGGCGGCGTCGCTTCGCTGGCGCTGGCATCGGGCCAGGCGGCGATCACGTATTCGATACTCAATCTGGCGGAAGCGGGTAATAATATCGTCACCGTGCCCCAGCTCTATGGCGGCACCTGGACGCTCTTCCGCCACATGCTGCCGAAGCTGGGCATTGACGTGCGCTTCGCCGATGGCGACAGCCCCGATGACCTGGCGAAGCTCATCGACGGCAAAACCGCCGGCGTCTTCCTCGAATCGATCGGCAATCCCGCCGGCAATATCCCCGATATGGCGGCGATCGCCGATATGGCGCATTCGCATGGCGTCCCCGTCATCGTCGACAATACCGTGCCGACGCCGGCGCTCTGCCGCCCGGTCGAGCATGGCTGCGATATCATCCTGCACTCGATGACAAAGTACATGGGCGGCCACGGCAACAGCATCGCCGGCATCCTGGTCGATGGGGGCATCTTCGACTGGGCGAAGCACAACGAGCGCTTCTATATGTTCAGCACGCCGGAGCCAAGTTATCACGGCGTCGTCTTCACCGATGCGATGGGACCAGCCGCCTATATCGCCCGCGCCCGCGTTGTCGCCTTGCGCAACACCGGCTCAGCGCTGAGCCCCTTCAACGCCTTCCTGGTGATCCAAGGCTTGCAGACGCTGTCGCTGCGCATGGAGCGGCATGTCGAAAACGCGATGGCGGTCGCCAAATATCTTGAGGATCATGATCAGGTGGAATGGGTGAATTACGCGGGCTTGGAGAGTTCGCCCTATTATGAATTGGCGCAGAAGTACACCGGCGGGAAGCCCGCGGCGCTGCTCACCTTTGGCATCAAGGGCGGCTTTGACGCCGGCGTCAAATTCTATGACGCGCTGAATATCTTCAAGCGCCTGGTCAATATCGGCGATACCAAGTCGCTGGCGGCGCATCCGGCCTCAACCACGCACCGTCAATTGACGCCGGAAGAGCAGCTGGCGTCGGGCGTCACGCCGGACACCATCCGCCTCTGCATCGGCATTGAGCATATTGACGACATCATCGAGGATATTGAGCAGGCGATGGCGGCCGCGCGCTAATCCTCCCGAGCGGCATACCGAGTGAACTGTGGGGGCGGCCATTGGGTCGCCCTCCAATGTATTAAATGTAAGCCCTGGCTGGCAAGCGCGTCCGGGGCGACGCCACTATAATGAGTGCTAGCTTGATCCGAAGTCGAGAGAGCTTGACCTCATGAAGCCCAGATTTTCTGTATCACTGCTAATTTTCGCCTTGTTGCTCGCCGGCTGTTATCGCCAGGCGGAAGAGCCGTTCCAGCAGATTGACAGCGCCGAAGTGGTGGAGGCGACCGTGGCGCTGGTCCAAGCCGATGAAGAGAGCGGCGCGCCCTCGTCTGCTGATGATGGCGGCGCTGGGCAAGCGGAGACGCCCGGCCAATACATCACGCCGGAGACGGCCCCCGGCCAAGTTGAACAGCCGACGGTGGAGCTCAGCGGACTGGCAGAGGCGACAGCGCCGGCGCCGACGCTGGCGCCCTTGCAGCGTCCCACAGCCACCCGGACCTTCGAAGAACAGCTGGACCCGGACGATGAGTGCGTGTACACGGTGCAGGCGGGCAATGTCTTGTTCCGGCTGGCGCTGGCTTGGGGCACAACCTATCAGACAATTATGGAAGTGAATCAACTGGAAAGCGAAAACCTGTCGATTGGCCAACTGCTGCTCATGCCCGATTGCGAATCGAGCGCGGCAAACGATAGCGCGGGCGAGGCGGCGCTGACTCCTGCCGATGCTGAGCTGACGGCGGACGATGAAGCCGCGCCGGAGCCAGCGGCGCCGATCGAACCGACGGTGACGCCGCGCCCACAGATTCATGTCGTTTCGGCTGGCGAGACAGCCGCGAGCATCTCACTGCGTTACCGCGTCGATGTCAATGAGTTGATTGCGCTCAACGAAATGAGCGACCAGAATCGCCTGAGCGTCGGGCAGGAGCTCAAGCTGCCGTCGGGCTAGCGCCAAATCAGCGGCGGCGAAAAGTGTCGGGCCTGATCCGCCGTAAAACCGCTTGCGACAAAGCCAGCACACTTTCATAATCCCCAAGATTCAGCAGCGCGGCTGGCGTGTGGATGTAGCGGCAGGGCGCTGAGATTGGCATGGTGGGGATGCCCTCGTGGGCGATGTGAATTGCCCCGCCATCGGTGCCGCCGCCCCCCATCGTTTTTACCTGATAAGCGATGTCGTTGGCTTCGGCGGTTTCGCGCAAGAAGGCGAGGACGCGCGGGTCGGTGATCATCTGTTGGTCGGCCAAGGTGAGGACGGCGCCCTGGCCGAAGCGGGTCCCGGGATTCGCGGGCAAATCGCCGGCGTCGGTCTCGCGGTTGGGGTCGGGCACATCATAGGCGTAGGTGCCCTCGAGGACGATAGCGGCATCGGGATGCAGGCGCTCGGCAGCGACCTGGGCGCCGCGCAAGCCGATCTCTTCCTGCGCGGTGAAGGCGGCCGCGACCGTAACCGGATAGGGGCCATCCTTTAGGATATCCACCAGGACCGAGCAGCCGACGCGATCATCAAAGGCTTTGCCGCGCACAACCGTCTCGCTGAGTTGGGCGTACTCGCCGTCAAAAGCGATGCGGTCGCCCGGTTCGGCGGCGCTTTTGTCGCTCGCGCCAGTATCAATGCGCAGCGCGTCCAGCGGCACCGTCTTCATATCGCGCCACAGGTGGATAGGCTTCCAGAGGATCACGCCGGGCGCGCGCTTGGGCCCAACCTTGACGCGCTTGCCCGGCAGAATACGCGGATCAATGCCGCCGACGCGGGTGAACTGAACCAAGCCATTGGCATCGACGGCGGTGACCATCATGCCGATTTCGTCCATGTGGGCGGCGATCATCACGCTGAATTGGGGATGCTCCGTCCCGCGCTGTATCGCGGTGACATTGCCCAGCGCATCAACCTGAAGGTCGGCAACGAAGTCGCGGATGGCGTCGATGACAATGCCGCGGACTTCGTCTTCTTCGCCGCTGACGCCGATGGCGTTTGAGAGTTCTTCCAGGATCATCTTCCCTCCCGTTGATAAGCAGCGCGCGCGTCTATGCCTTGGCTCGGCGCGAATTGGCGCTCGCCAAAGCGCTGCGGAAAGTATAGCCGATTATGCGCGCGGCGGTAAGGCGGCGGCGCGGCAGACAGAAGCGGGCGGCCAGGCAGCCACCCGCGAGCCTATTGCGCTAATGATCGGGTTCAGTTGCCAGGCACCGGCGTCGGCGTCGGCGTTGGATTCAGGCTATTGATGATATTGGAGAAGATGTTGCCAATTGCGGGGCCCAGCAACGCAAGTATAACAATGACCACGACGGCGACGAGAACAAGAATCAATGCGTATTCGACCAAACCCTGCCCTTCTTGGTGACGTGGATTCTGCAGCATGATGAAACTCCTGCGATAAGTGTTTGAGCGTTGATGATTAGTGCGCGTTCACTTAGGACAAATATAGCATAGCTTGCATAACTAGGCAATCAAGCCTTGAACCGACGAAGGCTAGTCGTAGCGCAGCACATTCATCACTCGCTCCTTTAGGGCAACGCGAGCGCTGAGGAAGGTGGCGATCCAGCCAATCAGGACGGCGGCGATCAGGAGCGCGATAGCGGTAAGGCGGGCATCGGTCGGCAAAGGAATCTCAATGCCGCCGGCGGCGCCGAGCAGGCTGAGGATCAGCGCGCTTAAGCCGATGCCCAACAGGGCGCTCAATAAACCGATCAAACTGGATTCGATGAACATGACTTGCAAGACGCGCCGCGACTTCAGCCCGATGGCTTTCAGGATGCCGATTTGACGGCGGCGCTCCAAGGTGGAGAGGGCGACGGTGTTGGCCATGATCACGGCAGCGGCGAAGAGCGAGAGCAAGCCGACGATGGTGGGGATGGCGGCGAATTGATCAATCAAGCGGCCGATCAAACCGTCAATGAATTGCACATCGATGGCCAGGGCGAAGATCACCCCCGAAAGCTCAGCCAGCGCGCGATTGAGCTCGGCTTCTGGAACCTGATAGGCATAAAGCGTGAAATCGGCGGCCGACGCCGGCAGAACATCGGGCGGGACCAGGCCGGTTGTGGCGCCAAAAGCCATACCCTCCGCGCCGCTGAGGATGCCAAGGACTTGCAGGTCGATTCCCTTCGCCGCTTCGATAGCCATCGTATCGCCGACTTTGATTTGCAGCGCATCCGCGAGTTCGAAAGGCAGGACTATCAGCGGCTGACCGCGATCCTCAGGTGTGAGCATGCGCCCGGCCAGCACGGCGCCCTGCCCGCTGTAGATATCGGGTTTGTCCGACTCCCACACCGTATATTCCAGCGAATTGCCGCTGTCTAGCAAATCGCTGTTGAGCGCGACAACTTGCGATTCGTAGCTCTTGATGATCGTGCTGTATTCGACATTGATGTCCGTCAGGGCGCCGTCGATGGCGTTCGATACCAAATTCGCCGGCAGCCCGGGGAAGGGAAAGACGAGTACATTGCCGCCGAAGGTGCGGCTGAGCTGGAGGTTGAGCAGCTCGCGCGTGCCCTCGCCGACGAAGGTGATGCTGCTGAGAGCGAACATGCCGGCGCTCAACGCCAGCAAGGTGATGGCGGTGCGCAGACGATTGGTGGAAAGGTTGCGCAATGCCAGGCGCCAGGTGACCATGCCCAGCGATGGCAGCTTGCCGATCAAATAAACGATGAGCCAGAGCGCTGCGATCAGCAGGAGGAAAAGCGCGAAGGTGGCGCTGACGCCAATGACGCCGACCAAATAAGCGGATGGCAAGCTTGGGTCGCTTGGCGCGGAAGCGCTTCCGGGGCGGCGCGAAGGACCGAATTCGACGCGCGCCTCCCCGCTTTCCAGTTCATCGGCGAGCGTCTCTTCCTGCTCCAGGCGCCGTTCGGTCAGCTCGAAAGACGGACGCAGGATTTGACCAACAATCAGACCGAGGCTGATGGTGACGAAAACGATCAGCACAAGCGACTGAACGATGCCCAAGGCGATGAGGTGGCTTTCGTTGGGCCTCAGGATGATGCTGGGTCTAACCTTGACGGCGGTCAGAATTGGGGCGACGCCGAAGATGGCGCTGACGACAATGCCCAGCGCCAAACCGAATATCAGCGCCTCGGGGTAGATGCGCCAGATCAAAGGTTGGCGCAGCGCCACCGAGCCGTATTCGTTGACGATCACGCTCAAGCCGATGCCGACGATGGCGCCGAGCAGGCTGCCAAAGACGCCGAGCATCAGCCCTTCAGTCAAGAAAAGCGCGGCTACCTGGCGCCCGCGCAAGCCGAAGGTCTTCACCGCGGCGATTTCGTTGGTGCGCCTGCGGACGAGCACCAGCATCGTGTTCATGATACCGACGCCGCCAATCAGCAGAGCGCCTAAGCCCATCACGACTACGAAGTCGCCGAGATACTGCGAGATTACTTCGTAGCGCTGCAAGAAATCGGAGACGATCGTGCTGCGGACGCCGGGCGCCAGCGCTTCAAGCTCAGCTTGCAATGCCATCAAGCGCGCGTCATCGGGCGCGTCCGGGAAGAGGACGCCGATGCGATTGGGCGCGAATTCCTCGTTGATCACAGCTTGGGCATTGGCGAGGTCGAAATAGGCGAAGCCAAAGAAGGCGTTGAGGAAATTGGTGACGCTGCTTTCTTCCGCGACGGAGACGATGCCGCGGACGGTGTAGGGCTCTTGCGTGCCGGAGACGCGAACTAGGTCGCCGACGGCGATGTCGCTTTGGCTGGCTAAGTTGTCGCTGATGACAACATCGTTGCCGCCGGTGAATAACTCGGCGAGCGGCGCATCGGGCGGGTCCAGGGCGCGGATAGTGTGGGTGGGCGGGTAGGTCTGGGGATCGATGAAGTTGCTGCCGATGAAGCTGGGGCGCCCGAAGCCGCCCGCGTCGCTTTTGCTGATCTGCATGTTGCGCCCGCTCATGTAGGCGCTGGCGGTCGCGCCTTTTTCTTCCGCCCAGGCGAGGAGCGCCGCCAAGTCAGCGGGTGAAAAAGCGCTGGGGTCGTTGCTGCCGAAGCCGCCGAAGATGCTGTCGTTGCGGATCAGCAGATCGCCCTTGATTTCGATGCGCACGTTGTTGGTCAGGGTATCGCCGACAGCCAAGCCAAGGGAGCGTAAGGCGACCACAGTGGCGACGCCGGCGGTGATACAAAGCACGGCGAGGGTGGTCCAGCGGCCCCCGCGGAGGATATTGCGCAGGGCGTAGGTGAAGTAGAAGCGCAATCGGTGCGTCACTATTTGTTCCTGATATGCCTTTGGCAAAGATTAAGCGAATCGCCCTCGCCTTACAAAGCGCATAAGCAACTCTGTTGAGAGCGCTTCCCTAACTGCCTGTTACGCAGGCGGCGACAAGCGGTTGCGCGCGGCGCTTGCGAATCCGGCTTCGACTGGATTATAGTATGCTGCATTCCTCAGCGTCTGTACCCCAAGGATGGTGAAATGAGCAAGGCAATTATCGGCATCACAACCGGCGGGCGCAGCGAAGGTTATATCAAGTCGCGGCATTATAAAGAATTCTACAGTGTGCCGGCGCTGTATGTCGATGCGGTGCGGCGCGCGGGCGGCATCCCGCTCTTGCTGCCGCCGGGGGAGAGCGAGTGGGAGCGGCTTTTGCCCACCCTGGATGGCGTGATCATCACCGGCGGCACCGATATCGACCCGGCAGAATATGGCGGCGACCGCTGGAACCCGCATCTACTGCCGGCCGACCAGGAGCGCGACCGTTGTGAGTTGACCTTGGCGCGCCGCCTGCTGGATGAGCGGGAGACGCCGCTGCTCTGCATCTGTCGCGGTTTGCAGGTCTTGAATGTCGCCGCCGGCGGGACGCTGCACGAGCATATACCGGATATTCGCGCTGAAGACATCCACCGGAACGAAGCCGGATTGTGGGCGATGCAGGAGGTCCAGGTGGAAAGCGACAGCCTGACCGCCAGCGTCATGGGTTTGACGACGCTGCGCGCATCATCGGGGCATCACCAGGCGGTCAAGGATCTGGGCGCCGGCTTGCGCGTGGTTGCCTCAGCGGCGGACGGCATTATCGAGGCGCTGGAACTGCCCGGGCATCCCTGGCTGATCGCGGTGCAATGGCATCCGGAGGTGACAGCCGCGCGCGATCCATCGCAGCAGGCTTTGTTTGACGCGTTGGTGGAAAAAGCGCGAGAGCAAAAGCGGAAGCCCGTGCTCAGTTGACGGTTCTCACTCGATGACGATGGACCCGATTTCGACTTCGCGATCGAAGCGGGCTTCCGCGCTGCTGACGATACCGCCGATACTGTGGCCGGTTTGGTAGTTGTACAGGATAAGTTTCAGGCTGTATTCGCCTGGCGCGAGCGATGCGATTTCCAGACTGCGGCGCGCCAGCGATTCGTGATGGATGACGAAGTCTCCTCCCGCGACCTTCGCGCCCGCCGCGTCAAAAACCTGGATGGATACGCCGTGTGCCTCTTCCGGCAGCCGCGGCCACCAGGTTTCGACATCCAGATATTCGCCTTCAAGTTGGTATAGCCAGTTCTTCAGCCGGGCGCCGTTATCGAAGTCGACTCCGAATTCATCCGCCGCTGACAAGAGAGCGCAGTCAAAGCCCGCGCGCAGATAATAAGCGGCGACGAGGTTTGGCGCCTCGATGATGGGCGGGCAAGCCTGGAAGTCCTTCGCCAGCGCTTCGGCAAGCGCGCCGGGACCCGCTATTCCAGTTTGGCTCGGATTGTAAAGCAGCAGGATCAGACGCTCCCCGGCCAAAAGCGCGTTCAAGTCTTTGTAGTTTAGAATCGAGCTTTGAAGCTTTAGCAGACCGTCCTCAAAATAAGCGTGAGACAGGCCTCTCCAGGAAAAAAACTGCGATGTCAGGGCTCTGTGAGTCCTGCGATCCAAGCGTTCAGTCGGATGAAAGCTGAGGACAGACATTGCTTGATCGGCAGTGATCGCAGGCGAGCGCGCCAGATCAGCAAAATGGGCGAAGGGCGCCGGCAGCGGAATCGATGGATTGGCGCAGCTGTCTCGCAGAAGCGCCAAGGGGTAGATTCGCGCGAAGTCATCCTCGTAGGCCGGCTGAATGCCGATGAAGCTCAGTGCGGCGCGCATGCCACTGCTCAAAGTGTGATGATAAACGATGTGGGTAAAACCAGCGGATTCTAGCTGGCTCAAACTAGAAAGATATTCCGCGGGGCTGGCAGGCAAACAGATAACTGCGTTGTAACGCCGCCAGGCTCTTAGCAGCAAATTGCCATCAATGTAGTCATAAGCGCCAGGCGGCGCCCGCGTCGGGCGGCCTTCTACCTGCGGGTATCCGTTATAGGTTTGATAGAAGTCATAAATCTTTGAGAGATTCCCGCCCATAGGCAGATGAATCAAGTTGATGGAAGCCTGATTTTCTTCGTCGCTTAGTTCAGATAAAAATGCCAACTGCTCGGCTGGTACCACGAGCGGATCAGGCACCTGATAGTATTCAAAGGCGATGAACCCGGCAACGACCAAAAGTACGGCGATGCGTCGGTTGGGCGGCAGACGCTGCAAGAGCGCCTTCATGCCGAAGCAAGTCAGCAGCGCCAGCGGAAATACCGCGCCAGAGTAGAACTGGTCAGTGGTCCAAAATGGCTGGAAGACTGGGGGAAAGATCTGCGCCAGGTAGAACTTGGGCAAGCGAATTGATTCGTAAGCCACGTTGTTTACCAGCAGCGTTGATCCCAGGCGCAGCAGCAGGAATACCAGCAGCAGCGCCAGCCAGAGCCAAACCTTGGGGCGCAAGCGGGCGCTCGCCAAGCCAATGGCGATTAGCAGCAAGGGCAGATAGCCGAGATACACCGTCTGCCGCCAGCCATTCTCGATGTTTTCCGAGCCGAAAAGGGATTTCAAGAGCGGTCCGATAAATGGGTTTTCGTAGTTGACCAGGTAGCCGAGCAGGTCTCTTCCACGCTCTACTTCAATGTTCTTCGTCAAAGCGCTGGAGAGACTATCGGGATCAGCGAGCATGGGGACAATGCGAAGGGCGCCGATCGCGCCGGCGATCAGCGCCACGATGAGGATGTTTGCCCAAAATGACGACTGACGCCAGCGAGCGCGGGCGAAGCAGAGCAAGTACAGCGCAGCAGTAATCAGCAGGCAGACCAGGATGTACAAGCCGATGAAGGCGGTAAATCCAATCAGCAGCGCGGCGGCGATGAGCAAGGCGCGGCGATTTTCAGCAAAGCCGCGATGCAGGCAATACAGCGACAGCGGTAATGTGGCGATGAAGGATATGTGGGGCGTTGCCGGGCGCGCGAGCGCAAAGGCGCTGGCGCCGAATACGATCGTGCCGAAGAGCGCCAGCCAGCGGTCGCGCAACAAGTAGCGCAGATAAATATAAGCCGACAGCGCCGAAGCGAATACGAGCAGCAGGTAGGCAAGATTGAAGGCGCTCGAACGCGGCAAAATGGCAGTTAGCCCGCCGAAGAGCAGCATATGCGGCAGGCTGAAGTTGTGATAGACGAGCGATACGCCGTCGGGATGAAACTTCAAATCGGTGAAGTAAAAGTCGGCGCCTTCACTCAGGATTTGACCGCCGTACCAGGCGTCCCAAAACAGCATGTAGATGTCGTCGCGTTCGGTAGGCAGCCAGAAAATACTGGCGTCGATGACATAACGCAGCGTTGGCCAAGTCATCACGATGATGAGCAGCGGGACGATGATTATGAAGGGCGAATGGGTTCGGAGTATCTTCACGGTTTAAGACAAGATTCAGCAAATCGACATTAGGCGGCTTTAACAGCCGCGACAAGCTAACAGTACCACGAAAATCAAGCCGCTTTCGGTCACAAGGAGCTTACTCAATCGTCCAGGTCGCAATCTCAAGCATGCGCTCGAAGCGCGATCCGCTCGCGGCTAAGGCGCCCGGCACGCTCGCGCCGGTCGCATAATCGTACAGAATCATATTCACCTGATACTCGCCGGCGGGCAAGGTCGAAGTTTCGATGCGATGCCGGGCGAGCGGCTCAAGCCCGATGACGAAGTCTTCTCCCCCTACCCTGGCGCCTTCGGCGTCCATGAACTGAATGGCGTATGCCTGCGCCTCATCCGGCAGGCCTGTCCACAGCAGATGGAGCTTCAGATGGCCCGCGCTGGCTTCGACCAGCAGATTGCCCAGTTGGGCGCCGTTGGCATAGTCGATTTTGAGAGGCTGCTCAGCGACTGCCAACTCGCAGGGGAAGGCGGCGTCCAGGAAGAACTCCACGATGGCGGAGGGCGTCTCGTTCAGGCGGCGGCAGCTTTTGAAGCGCGGGGCGAGCCAGGCGCGGTAGCTGCTGATCGCGTCCGCAGTTGCCGTCCGCGGATCGTAAGCCAGCAAGATGACGCTTCTGCTCGCGAGAAATTCATCAGCCGCGGGCGTTTCGTTGGGCGCCGGCAGCGTGATGACTGCGCCGTCAGCCAAGGCGAGGCTTGTGTAGCGATGGGGACCAAAGAAGACGGCTGCGCCCGCTCGCCCATCGCCATGGTCAGCTTCGGCATCAGGCAGAATGCTCAATATCGCCGACCCTTGCCGCGGGACGATGACGGAGGAGGCTTCAAGACGGCGGAGGGGCTCAAGCACTGAGGGACTGAGGGAATGCGACAAGTCGCAGATTTGACGCAGCTCTTCCAGGCGATAGATGCTGACATAGTCGTCGTGGTATGCCGACTGCGCATCAGCAAAACTGTTGGCGATCGCGGCGTCTACGCCCAGCCAATGGTGCCAGATGACATGGGTGAAGCCGTCGCCGCTTAGCTGATCCAAGGCGGCGGCAACGGTGGATTGATGCGGCGGAAAGCACTGGGCGCTGTCTCCACCCTGCCAAGCCTTGAGCAGGTAATTGCCCTGGATGTGGGCATAGGCTGCAGGCGGCGTGCGCCCGGTCAAGCCTTCGACTTGCGGGTAGCCGGTCAGCGACTGGTAGAAGCCGTACAGCTTTGAAGGCTGCCGCCCCATCGGCAGGTTGATCAAGCGCTTTTCCTGGTCGGCATTGTCCGCGCGCAGCCATTCAATGAAGTTGAGCTGCTCAGCGGGAAGCGCTCGCGGGGCGGTCGATTCGTAATATTCAAAGGCGATGAGGGCGATCAGAGCCAGGGCGATCAGGACGCGCTGATTGCTTGGCCGGGCATCCAGGATCGACTTCAGCCCGTAGGCGCTCATGACAGCGAGGGGCAGCAGGACGCCCATCTGGAAGTGATCGGTTGCGTGAAAGGGGCTGAAGAGCGCCGGCAACAGATCATCGAGGAGCGATTTGGGCAAGACGATGTGAGGGTATTGCTGGCCGTCAATCTGCAAAACCGAGCCGAGACGCAAAAGCAGAAAGGGCAGCATCAGCGCCAGCCAGGGCAGCATCAGGCGGCGCCCGCCCGGCCTCATGAAGCCGATGATGATCAGCGCGAGCGGCAGGTAACCCAGATAACTCGTGTGGGGTTCGTAGAAAGGCGAGCCGGCTTTGAAGAGCGCCTTCAGCAGCGGCGTCGTGATTGGGTGCCGGTAGTTGACAAAGTATGAGAGCAGATCCGCGCCGGTCTCTTTGCTGGTGTTTTTGTCGAGCGCGGAAGCTAGTTCTTCGCCGTCGGCGAGCATGGGCAGGATGCGCCCGGCGCTGGCGAAGGCGATGACGAAGCAGAGCAGCAGCATCCAGCGCCAGAAACGCGGGTCCTTCCAGCGGTTGATGGCGCAGCGCAGGATAAACAGCGCCAGGGTGATGAGCGCGCAGACAAAAATGTAGAGGCTCATAAATGCGGTTGTGCCGACGATGGCGCCGCAGCAAATCAAATGCCTGAGCCGCCCTTCCCGCAATCCGCGTTGAAAAAAGTAAGCGCTCAGCGGCAGGCTGATGATCAGATTGACATCGGGATGGGCGCCATGCGCGATGATGTGCTGGCTGAGGCCGAAAACAGCCGCGCCAAACGCCGCCAGCCAGCGATCGCCGAAGAGATAGTGAAAATAAACATAGCCGCTTAGCGACACCGCGAAGATGATCAGGAGATAAGCCAAGCTGTAGGCGTTTGCGACCGGGAGAATCGCCCCCAGCAGGCCGACCAAAAGCATGTGCGGCAGGCTGAAGTTCTCGTAGGCGAGCGAGGCGCCGATTGGGTAGAACATGGCGTCTGTATGATAGAAGCTGGTCTCGCCCGCGAGGAATCGCCCGCCATGCCAAACATCCCAGAGTTTCTGATAGACATCGCTGTTGCGCGTGGGGAAGGCAATCGTTTCGGCATCAAAGATCTGCGCGAAGCTGGGCCAGGTCGTCGCGATGATGAGCAGGGGCATGATGATGAGGAAGGACAGATGTGAACGAATCCGTCGCGGTAGGAAGCTGAAGGGGCGAGCCTTGTGTCGCGCGTAATATTGAGATTCTGGATTTGGGCGACTCACGGAGCCGCCCCTACAGACGTCGTGCTGGGCAGGGGTTCCTTAGCGAGGAGGGCGCCGCGTCTTCTTGAGTCCATAGCGTATTCATCATTTGGATCGAAGACTTCAAGCGTCAGCGAGCCATCGTACCGCGTCTTTGGCGAAGTAGGTCACGATGATGTCGGCGCCGGCGCGCTTGATGCAGGTGAGGCTTTCGATTGCAGCCCGCTGCAGATCAAGCCAGCCGCGTTGCGCCGCCGCGTGGATCATGGCGTATTCTCCGCTCACCTGGTAGGCGGCCAGGGGCAGATCAAATAGCGCCCGCGCTTCGTTCAGGATATCGAGGCTGGGCAGCGCCGGCTTGACCATCAGGATATCGGCCCCCTGCTCTACATCAAGCGCGATCTCTCTAACTGCTTCGCGGCGGTTGGCTGGATCGAGTTGATATTGCGACCGATCGCCGAAGCCGGGCGCGCTGTGAGCGGCGTCGCGGAAGGGCCCATAGAATTCGCTGGCGTATTTCGCGGCGTAGCTCATCACAGCGACCTGGGCGAACCCGGCCTCATCAAGCGCGGCGCGAATCCCGGCAACCATCCCGTCGATCATGCCGGAGGGCGCGATGATATCGGCGCCGGCGCGCGCATGGACGACCGACGCTCTGCCGAGCAATTCGAGGGTCGGGTCGTTCAGCAGATAGCCGAGCGGCAATGCGGGATCAAAGTGCGCGTTCTCCGGCGCGTTGATGATGCCGCAATGACCGTGGTCGGTGTATTCGCAGAAGCACATATCGGTGATGACCGCGAGCTCGGGCGCGGCTGTTTTGATGGCGCGGATGGCGCGTGGGATGATGCCGTCGTCATTGAAGTTGTCGCTGCCGCGCCAGTCCTTATGCGCCGGGATGCCGAAGAGGATGACGGCGGGGATGCCGAGCGCGGCGATGGCTTTCGCTTCGGCGGCGAGCTTGTCCACAGTCATCTGCGAACAACCAGGCATGGAGTCGATGGGGATTTGCCGGTCGCTGCCATGGCGGACGAAAAGGGGATAGATGAAGTCCTGGGGCTTCAGCGTCGATTCGCGCGCCAGTTTACGCAGGGACGGCGACAAGCGCAGCCGCCGGGGCCGGACGCGCAAGCTGGCGGCCGCGGATTTGACGGTGGGCTCCGTTTTGGTCTTTGCCTTCATCATAGTCGCGCGCCTAAGCAGAACTAAGTTGGTCATGCGAGAAGGGACTGAAAATCCAGAGAAAGCGTGGGCGAGCCGCCGTCTCGCCCGTATAACTTTTCGATTATTTTGGCAATTTCTATCCTATGGCGGTCTTTCTCATTCCTGACTTGGAATCACAGATGCTACCAGGTCTCCCAGTGGACGACATCGGCGAAGACGCGGCGTCCGCCGGCTCGGAGCGGCTGGGCAGTTGATTCTTCATTAGCGGGATAACCGAAGGAAATCACCAGGCGCGTTTGGTATCCGGCCGGGATGCCCAAGATTTCCGCGGCGCGTTCCGGCTCGTAGATAGTGCCGAGGCAAGAGCCGATGCCGATTTCGGTCGCGGCGAGCTGCATATACGCGGCGCTTTGACCGGAGTCAAAAAAGTGCCATAGCGTGCGCTCGTTTTCGGTTGGCACGACGATGACGACGCAGAGCGCGCAGCCGGCGACATGACCCATGCCGGCGCCGGTGGCCGCCAGTTGCGCCAGGCGCGCTTTGTCTTGCACGGCGATGAAATGCCAGGGCTGGCTGTTCTTGGAGCTTTGCGAGCGGCGGCCCGCGTTTAGGATGCGGTCGATATGCTTGCTGCTCAGCGCTTCGGCGCGAAAATCGCGTATCGCTCGTTTGCTTTGAATGGCGTCCCAGACTTGCATGATAGTCCTTTCGCGTGCGGCGCTCAGTCGTCCACTTTAAGCGCGCCGACGAGTTCGGCGTCGCCCACGGTTCCGATGGTTTGCATCTCCTGGCGCAGCATGTCATTGATCTCGGCATCGTACGCGACCTGCGCTTCGACGTCCGCCTCCATAGCGAATTCAATCATGACTTCGGCGACCGACTTCTTCACGGTGCGGCTGATTATCTCCTCAAGTTCACTAACCGTAAGTTCGACGAGGGTGCGATTGTCCATTGCGATTGAGCCGGGCAGTCAATTAGCGGCTGTCCGAGCCCGCTCCTTTCGACTTGTCATAAACAAATTGTATCGCCGATTGCGCTAGTCCGCTTTGGTCTTCGCCGATACTTAAGCGATGCTGTCCGGCGCCAGGTTCATAGCTTATACGCTTTCAAGGCGAATTCGTATCAGCAACTGTGCAGAATAACCAAGGGCGCGGCAGAGCAATCGCCCCAGATTTTTTCTTAACCACAGTCCCTCGCAAGTCACGACTTGGCTCACACAAAATAACAAGCCCGCGACAGTAAGAAGCTGTAGGGGCGTTTCGCCGAAACGCCCGAAGCGCATGTGGTCGGGACAGCGGGCGACTCACCGAGTCGCCCCTAGAGACGTCTTCCTGGATGGGGTTTGTTAAATAAGAGGACACAGAGAGCACAGAGTTTAGGGAAATTAGTCCTCCGTTTTTCAATATAGCTGGCAGTGCCAGCGAATGGCTACGAAAGAATCATCCTCATATTGCAAATATCAGTTCTGAAATCTGATGGCAGCATTGATTTGCCACCTTTTCTCTGTGTCCTCAGTAAACGCAAGTAAGTGATGCGACAAAGGGCGCTGCTAATCTGATTCGAGATCTGTAGGGGCGAGACTTGTCTCGCCCACTATGTCGCCATTGTACGTGTGGGCGACTCAAGAGTCGCCCCTACGACGTTCCTTCATTTTGTTGCATTACTTTATTGGATTTACTTCTGACGTCTTATGTGAAATCAGTTGAGCCTTGAAAGTTTTGGATGTCAATTTGGTATGTTACGCGCAGAATGCGCTTAAACAGATGCGCGGTGATTTTTGTAATCAGGCGAGTTGCCAAGCCATCCACCGTTTTCGCTAGCAAG
>JAJEGA010000046.1 GCA_022820125.1 Anaerolineae bacterium
ACCACCGAGGACACAGAAGTAAGCGCAAGCAAGTCATGCGAAAAAGGGCGATGCTATTCTGATTCGAGATCTGTAGGGGCGAGACTTGTCTCGCCCACTATGTCGCCATTGTACATGTGGGCGACTCAAGAGTCGCCCCTACGACGTTCCTTCATTTTGTTGCATTACTTTATTGGACTTACTGAGATTATGGAGGACACAGAGAAATGATTCTGTGCTTTAGTGTGCGCGGCGGTAAATCAAGATAAGAGTAGGCGAAGTTATGAAAATCACTCGGATCGAAAGCCTGCAATGGCAAGCCTGCCCGCGCCTGCTCGTTGTCCGCGTGCACACTGACAGCGGCATCATCGGCTTGGGCGAGACGGTTGATAAAATCCCGGGCGCCAAAGCAGCGCTGCATGGCACGATCGCCCCGCTCGTCCTCGGGCAAGACCCGCTCGATATCGAGGGACTCTGGCGCTTCGTCATGGATAACATCATGTATCACGGTTATGCCGGCGCCGAGACACGCGCCCTCTCTGCCTTTGAGGTGGCTCTTTGGGATATCATGGGACAGCATTACGGCGCGCCGCTCTACCACCTGCTCGGCGGCAAAACCCGCGACGAAATCCCGACATACAACACCTGTCTCAGCTTTGGGTCAATCCGCGATTACCAAGCCTGGCACGAAGACGCCGGCGCTCTGGCGGGCAGCCTGCTCGCCGAGGAAATCTACGCGCTGAAGATCTGGCCCTTTGATCAATTCAGCGAGCGCAGCTTCGGCCAGCGCATCACATTAGCCGAGATTGAAAAGGGGCTAAGCCCGGTGCGACAAATTCGCGACGCCGTCGGCGATGAAATGGAGATCGGCATCGAATGCCATTTTCGCTGGAATCGCGCCTCGATGGAGCGCATCGCCCGCGCCCTCGAGCCCTACAACATCCTCTTCCTGGAAGACGTTATGCCGGCGGTTTACCCCGATGAGATCAAAGCGCTCGCCGCCCGCACCAGCATCCCCATCGTCGGCTCCGAGTTGCTGATGACGCGCTGGCAGCTGCGCGAATGGCTGGAGAAACACGTCTCGCAGATCGTCATGACTGACCCGGTCTGGAATGGCGGCATCGCTGAAACCCGCAAGATTGCCGCGCTGGCGGAGACCTTCGGCGTCCCGCTAGTCCTGCACAATGTCGCCGGACCGATCTGCCACGCCGCCTGCATGCACCTCGGCGCGCACATCCCCAACCTCTTTTACGTCGAATCTTCGCGCGCCTTCTACCGAGAGCTATTCCCCGCCCTCAGTGATTTGTCTCCGGTCATATCCGATGGCCACCTGGATATCCCCGCCGGCAACGGCTTGGGCGTCAAGCTGCTGGATGCCGCTTTGGAGCGGGCTGACCTCATGCGCGAAGCCTCCGAAGGGGAAGGGCTGGCTCATGGCCGCCGCGCCATGGGCGACCACTGGGCGGTGGAGGAGATCAGGTAAAGTTAAGACAAACAAGAAACCCCCGCCATAGTAGCGCGGGTTTATGATGGATTGGCGCTCGCCTTAATGGTTCTTCCGCTTTTCAGCTGCATGTCGCGTTCGCAGATGCCTGTATAGCAGGTAGATCAATAGGACAAAGCCGAACAAATAGATCAGCGGGAGAATGTTGATTAGAGCCGTCATCCAAACGCTAACGTCATTGATCACCACGTGCATACCGACATCATCCATCAGCTTTTCCAGCTCCTAAATCCTGAAATCTTTTCCCGTATCAGCATTGATCAGTGTTGGATTTCCGCGGAAACTGAGGAAACCAATGGCCCCCACCGATCGGCGGGGACCTTTGATTGCCGGCCTATGTAAGCTTCCGGAGGTGTTTTCTGCCCCTCAGCTGCGACAGACAGTAATACAGAAACATTGCAAGCGGAGCGATTATGGGGAAAACGAGGAGTAGAATCAATGTCAGAATTCGCGAAAACCCGTCTCTTTCCTTACAACAGGTCAGTACAAGCGCAAAGATTGAAGGCAAATACATGCCCATGGTCCAAAGAACGATATGTTGTGTTGACGGTCCCAAATCATTCAGCGGCATTTGCGCTTCGTCCTAAATGCTACGCGAACCCGGGCAAGTGTCAGTATCGTCCCAGAAGAAACCGAAGGTCCAATAGCGCACAGTGTATCTGGCGGTCACTTTAGCTTTCTGGCTATTTGAAAGCCAACTCCTGACACCATTGACGTGGCGAATTTCAACATTTACGTTCACATTGCCTCCGCCCGCCACGCTATATTCCGCGTCATCGATGCTCGTAAAGAAGTCTGGTTGTCCATGCGCATCACTCACGTAATGTGCATCTGCAGCAACAGCAAACTCCGTGTATATTCCTAGATGCCAGTACTTTTTCTTGCAGTAAACCTCTAAAGTAGAGGCACTGTTGGCAAAGGTCGTAGGGATATCTGTATCCGGCAAGAAGGTTTCGATGACTATGGAAGACAGAAAAGTAGAAAGAGCTTGCTCGGCATTCGCAAAGTCGAAATCCAAGGATGGCGTTATGCCAAGTTGAACTCCATATTTCTCCGCAATAGCCCTTGCCTTTGCATTTACTTCTTCTTGTGTAAGGGTAGTAGACGCAATAGCAGGCAAAGCGGAGACCGAGAAAACGAGTATGCAGATCATTAAAACCGCCAGTATCTTCTTCACGAGATTACCTCCATTTTGGACTTAAACCGCGAAGCGAAATGCGGCACTCTGATTCTCAAACACCTCCTCTCTCCTCAACTGTAACGATATATGTCATCTTATAACTTACACATATAATAGTCAATAATCTTTGTATATATTACACAATTACAACTACGGGAAGAAGTCAGTATTTGTCACGCGAGCGCAAAACTTAAGTCGATAAGGGCTGACTTGCGGCCGCCGGGCGATGGGCGACCATTGGGCGGTGGAGGAGATCAGGTAAGGTTGAGGCAAACAAGAAAGCCTCGCCATAGTAGCGAGGGTTTATGATGGATCGGCGCTCGCCTTATTGGTTCTTTCGCTTTTCATCTGCATGTCGCGTTCGCAGATGCCTGTATATCAGGTAGATCAATAGGACCAAGCCGAACAAATAGATCAGCGGGAGAATGTTGATTAGAGCCGTCATCCAAACGCTAACGTCATCGATTACCACGTGCATATCGACATCACCCATCAGCTTTTCCAACTTATCCATCCGGATATACGATCACGCTGCACAGACATTACTGCTGCTATCAAGTTGTTCACGAGCTATCCTCCACTTGGGACTAATACCTCAAATCGAAAAGAATATCTTTACACCTGCCGCGTCCCGAGTCCCCACTATTGGCGCGCAGGCGCTCCAAATCCGCGTTTGATTATTCGTCAACCTGCGCTATAATATCGTCCACTCGGCGGGCTATGCTGTATTAGCAATGGTTCTTGCCGCTCGAAACCGGTCTCAACAGGCAAGCTGCCTGAGACATCTGTATAGGTAATCCTTGAAGGAGTAAGGAAATGAAAAAGTTGCTTCGTTCTATCCCGGTGCTGCTTCTGGCGCTGGGTGTTATGATCGCGGCTGTCGGCGGCGTCGGCGCGCAAGACCAGTTGACGTTCAGCATGGTCAGCCACGGCGGCATTGGCAATCCTTTCTGGGTCGTGGTTATCAAGGGTATGGAAGATGCCTGCGCCTTGCTGAAAGCGGACTGCGCCTGGCTGGCGGATCCGGTTGACAGCATTGACGATATGGCTGGTTATTGGGACGACGCCTTGGCGCGCAACAACGATGGCATCGGCACTACCGTTCCGAATCCGGAAGTTATCCGTGATGGCGTGAATCGGGCAGCGGAAGCTGGCATCCCGGTCATCGTCTTCAACACGGCTGACCCGAACGCGGGCACGTCGGACGCGCTGCCGACGCTCTTCTACATCGGCGCGAACGAGTTCCTGGGCGGCCGCTCCAACGCCAACGCTGTGCTTGACGCAGCTGATGCCGCGGGCGTCGAAATCGCCAGAGCCGTCTGCCCGATCCAGGAAGTCGGTCACAGCGGCTTGGAAGCCCGTTGCGCCGGCGTCCGCTCGGTATTTGAAGAAGCGGGGATCCCGCTGGACGGCTTGACCATCAGCAACGATGTCACCCAATCAGCTGGCGTCTTCGCCGATTACTTCAACGCCAACCCGGAGACCAACGCCGTCTTCAGCCTGGGGCCCAACCCGGCCAGCGCGCTGAACCTGTACATCCAGGAAGCTGGCGTGATGGCTGGCGAGATCTTCGCCACCACGCACGACACCAGCGCCGAGATTTATGAGATGATTCAGAACGACTACCTGATCCAGGCGATCGACCAGCAGCCTTACCTGCAAGGGTTCGAGACGATCATGTGGCTCTACCTGAACAGCCAGTTCAAGATGGCGCCGGGCGGCGATATTCTGACCGGTCCTGGCATCATCGACGGCAGCAACGTCGACGCCATCATCGAGCTGACCGCTCAAGGCTATCGCTAAGCCGATATCGGCAATCGCAGTGGATGGGGAGTCATTCCCCATCCACTTCTCTGTTCTTTGTGTTTTGCCCCGGAGCGCGTCGCTGGCTCAACTGAAAAAGCCCGATATAATCTTGATAATCAATTAGTCATATTCGAGTGATTGCTTATGATGCAAGCATACTTTGAAGGCAAACGCGAAGCCTCAAACATCGGCGCGCTCGTCACAATTCTGTCCTTTGGCTTTGCAATCTTGGGCCTCGTCATTGCTTACGGCATATACTTCGGCTGGATTCCCCTAGGCGAGCGGGCCAACATCCTGCGCTGGAGCCAGGGCATAAACACAGTCGAAATCATTGTCACGGCGGCCAGTCTGATCTACGCGGTATGCTTCGCCCGCACCTTGTATGGGCTGGCGCGGCGCGAACAATCAAGCCTGCGCTGGTCCCAGTGGATGTTTTTTGTCACCATCATGATCGGCGCCGCGATTCTGCTCAGCGTGGCGATTCCAGTAGGCTTGAAGTTCTCGCTTCTTCTGGGCCAGGTGAGCGACCTGCGGCTTTTGATCAGCGAAGACGTAGGCGGCTTGGCGGCGATCGCTTTATCTATAGGAGAAGCGCTGATCAGCATCAGCCTCTTCATTATCGCGCTGGTGGCGCTGCTGGCGCTGCTCGTATTTCTGATCCCGCCACTGGAAGCGTTGCGCGATCGTCCGGGAATAAGCATGATCGTATCGCCGCCGCGCAAGTTCATTCAGGCGATTCTAATTGTGCTCGGCATCGGCGTCATTGGCTTTCTAGTGGCCGGGGCGGCGGTCGTGGCAGAATATCCGGGTCAAACGACAATTCGCGATGCGGAAAATCATCGCCTGCTCGCTGGTCTGCTATTTTTCTTGCCTGGCTTTTTCGGCTACCGCGTCGTCCGCCAGGTGGAAGAGCAATCTGACGAACTGCGGCGCGCGGTCGCTTTGACGCCGGGCAAGTTCATCCGCGCTGAACTGGCAAAATCGCCCAGCGCCGGCGCCATCATCGGCTTTATCGCCATCTTTATGGGCTTCACGATGGCGACTGATCTCTTCCTTGAACCTAGTTCGGTCGCGTCTTTCCTCAGCAACGTGGCGACCAAGGGCGTCATCGCCATCGGCGTCACCTACCTGATGATCTCGGGCGAGTTCGATTTGTCGGTCGGTTCGATCCTGGGCGTCACCGCGCTGTCGTTTATGAATTTCATGACTCACGGCGCGCCCATATTCGGCGTGGTCGGTCCGATACCGGCCGCCTTGCTCGCCATCCTCGTCGCCTTCGTGCTCGGCGCGATCAATGGTGTCCTGCTCATATCCACGCGAATACCATCCTTTATTGTAACCCTCGGCACCATGCTCGCCTTTCGCGCAATCACTTTGGTGGCGATCGCGGGCGGCCGCATTCTACGATACAGCGACCACCACACCGAGCTCCCAGTGATCGGCATCAGCAACATCGTCTTCCTGGCGCTGGCGGTTATCGGCTTGGCGCTTGTCGCCTTCACGGCATATCGCGTATTGCCCGTATTATTTCGCGGGGCGGCGCAGGCTTGGTCTATCCGCGCGAATAACGGCGATTTCGGCACCAGCAGCGCCATCGTACGCGCTTTCGTTTTCGCCCTGATTCTGCTAATTTTGCTGGCTATCGTTGTCTGGCTGGCGGCTGTTCTCTCCTACCACGGCAGCGCCAGCGGCGGCGAAATTGTCGAAGTCGGTTACTTTGACCTGTTCAACGGGCGCGTTCTCGCCATCGGTGAAGAAGGCGACTTCTTCCACATGCAGATACCGCGAAACGCCAACGTTCGCCTGGCGATCGTTTGGTGGTTCATATTCGTAGCCATCTTCCATGTCGTCTTGACCAGCACATCATTCGGCAATAGCATTTTCGCCACCGGCGGCAACGAAGGAGCGGCGCGCGCGCAAGGCGTCAATGTCGACCGCGTCAAGTTGCAGAATTTTGTCATCGTCGCGCTATTGACTGGCATCGCCGCGATCTACGAAACCGCGCGAAACCCGGGCGTCGACCCGCTAAAGGGCACCGGCTGGGAGTTGGAAGTCATCGCCATGACGGTCATCGGCGGCGCCTTGCTGACCGGCGGCTATGGCAGCGTGGTCGGCTCGCTGCTTGGCGCGCTGATCTTCGGCATGCTGCAGACGGGTCTGGTATTAGTCGGCATTGAATCGCGTTTATTCTCCGGCACCATTGGCGTCATCATCATCGCGGCGGTCGTCCTGAATACCTTGGTGCGCGGCGCGCGGCAAAATTAACCGTCACGCCGCGCCAATAGTCGAAAGCGTGTAGGGGCGAGACGGTGGCTCGTCCAGAGACGCAACTTTAGACTTAGAAAGCGTCAATCATGGAATATAAGCAAAAGAACGATAACGCCCTGGTGGATATGATCGACATCCACAAGTACTTCGGCAGCGTTCAAGTCTTGCGCGGCATCGACTTTCACGTCGATCGCCAGGAGATCGTGGGCTTGTTAGGCGATAACGGCGCCGGAAAATCGACCCTGATCAAGGTATTAACCGGTTATCATTCCCTGACTCGCGGGCAGATCTTCTTCGATGATGAAGCGGTGAGAATCAATTCTCCGCACGACGCGCGCGAGCTCGGCATCGAAACGGTGCACCAGGATCTGGCGCTGGTTCCCTTGATGAGCATTGCCCGCAATTTCTGGCTCGGTCAAGAACCCACCTACGAAGTCGGCCCCTTCCGCTTCCTCGACAAGAAGAAGATGGCGAGCGAATCGATTCGGGCATTGGCTGATGTCGGCATTCACATTCGCGATTCTGAAGAAACAGTCGGCAATATGTCCGGCGGCGAGCGGCAGTCGGTCGCGATTGGCCGCGCCGTTTACTTTGGCAAAAAGCTTTTGATTCTTGACGAACCCACTTCAGCGCTGTCGGTAGGCGAGACGCAAAAGGTGCTCGACTACACCATCGCAGCCAAAGAGAAGGGCATGAGCGTCATTTTCATCACGCACAATATCCGCCACGTTTATGAAGTTGCCGATCGCTTCACCATCATTGAGCGCGGGCATAAACTTGGCGATTTTCACAAGAGCGAAGTAAGCGAAAACGAAGTCGCCGATATGATCGTCACCGGGCAAATACCGGAACGCTTGCGTCTCTTTGACGAAGAAGAGGGAGAGGTGGCATGAATCTGACGCCTTTTCGACAAAGACGCTTGCTGATATTGGCGCTGGTCGCATCGCTGATATTCAGCGCTTGCCGGCCCGATGATACGCTGGACATCACCCCCTCGCCCACCCCGACGCCGGAACCAACCGCGACGCCGAGCCCCACGCCGCCGCCAGCGGATTATGTAGACCCCTACGAAGTTAATTCCAGCATCATGGAAATGTTGATTGAACTGCTGCCTGACCCGCTGCCCGCGGGCGAAGAAGAATGGAAACGGAACTTTGAAGAAGGCAATGAGGGCATCAAAAACATCCGTGGCGTCCGCCGGCCCGCTGTCGGCAAGGAGATATATTACTACACGCAGCAAGGCAGCAAGATGAGCCTGAACTTCGCCGTCTTCCCCGATGAAGAAGGGGCAATCGCCGAATTCAATCGCAAGCATGAGCTGCGATCGTCGCTGGTCAATCTTTCCGAAGACGAAGCATTCCGGAAGCCAAACTTGCTCGGCGCCGGCTTGTACGGTTCATTTGCGCTCTTCCAGATCGACAACTATTTCGTCGAGGTGCTGGTCGAGATTTTCACCACATCGAGCAGCCCCTTAGCGCCACTCGCCACCGAAGCGATCAAGTTCTTTGAGAACAACCGCAGCGCATTTGAAGCGGCTGCCGATAGTTCGTCGATGGATGACGGTTGAAGAGATATTTTGCCGGCTATCCTCGATAGCCTGCCGAGAGAGATCATCACCAATACGCAGTGGCGGCGCGATTATTCCCGCTTTGACGACGGCGTGGGAACCCCGCGAAATATACAGAATGGACGCGGTTTCCGCGTCGCCTATATTGATCAGATGGCGAACAACTTCCAGATGACCTTCGCCCAATTCGACACGGCTGACGATGCCATAGCGCATTATCTGCGGATGAAAGACATCCGCGAAGGCATCGAAGAAGAGAACAGCATCGAGGATTTCCCGCAGCCGCATGTTTTGGGTCGCGGGCTTTACGGGTCGGTCGCGCTATTTGCCGTGGATGAATTCTTCCTCGAAGTCTTGATGGAACGCGCGCCGGGCACCAGCGCCAACCCCACCGTATCCATCGCCCGCCAAGCCCTCCAATTGCTCGCGGAGGCTCGGGGCGAATAATCCCGCCTGCGGCCGCGCGGGCGCTATGCTATAATTCGCGCCGGAAATCAAACCGAGGAGCGAATAATGTCACCTATGCCCCGTTACCGCCGCTGGCAACTCATGGCGATGGAAAAGAATATGCTCAATATCGAGCATCTCGTTTCGACGATCAGCGATCCCGCAATCTTCGAGAAACGTGATGGCGGCGATGGCTGGAACATTTCCGAGGTGTTGGGTCACCTCGGTGATACCGATAGCTACTTTTTGGCGCGGGCGCGCGCGCTCGCCGAGGGGGGTGACCCGCCGGGTGGCTCGGGCCGCAGCGTGGACGAACGGGTCAAAGACGCCGGTTATGCCGAGCAAGACGCCATGGACCTGCTGCAAAGGTGGCTGCAAGCCAGCGCAGACTATCACGCGTTTCTGGCATCCCTGCCCGAAGATGACGAAGAACTCTGGGAGCGCCCGGGGCGCCCGGCGGATGGCGGCGGTTTCACGCTCAATGACCAGTTGATTCTGAGCGCCTATCACGATCTCGATCACTTGCATCAGATCGTGAAGATCATCAAAAGCTGAGCGCCATACCGGCCAAGGCCACATCATACAAACTGCACAAAGAAATGACCAATTTGCATGACGCCCGCCTGTGCTGTGTATATAGGTCTAGCGGTCGTGGTCATCAAACCGGGTCTTTGTCCACCGCTAACTCGATTAGTCCTTAGCATGAGAGGAGAGGCGATGTCCAGGAAAGCCAAGTTCGTCAGGTCAATTAGGTTTTTGCTGCGCCGCCTCCTGGTCTCGTTGGCGGCTGGCGCCCTTTTTCTATTCATCGGAGGCCTCGTTGTAGCGGTCGCTGTTTCCGTCTCTCAACGGTATCGCACGGCAGAAGACACGGTGAGTTATTATCTGCGCATTTTTGAACCGAGTTGGCACAACAACCCGGAGTTCGCCCCGGAAATCACGGATATCGATATAACGCGCCAGCATACGGTGGATGAGTTGAATGCGGCGCATATCACATTCAGTTGGCAAATGGATTCGAATTACCGGCCTTCAATATGCAGCGGCGACCTGCTCGCGCAAGAGTATTCGGATCTCTTTGGCGGCTGGCGCATACTCGGTCACCTGGAGTTTTTCTGTGGCGAATTCGGCGCGAGCAATTCCATTTCGCATACATTCTGGGAATCTTTGCCTTGGGAAATCCCGCACCGATACTATTTCTACGCCGCCGGCACTCATCACAAGGCGGCACAGGTTGAAGCCGTCCTCGCCGATGGCGGCAGCGAACGCGTCGACATTGTTGAAAAGCGTTTTGCGCTGGTCATCCAAAGAGACGCGCCCTTCCATTTCGATAAGCTCGTTTTCTATGACGCAAACGGCAAAGTCGTCGGAAGCCGCAACATCCGCCACTAAGAATAGCGCATTCATTCTTGCGGCGCGGCACAGGATTATCGCAGCGAAGAGCATAACAACTGAAAGCCGGAGGGTAAACCAATGACGGAAAAGCCGAAAAACCAAAGCAAGTCGCTCATCATCAGCGCGCTAAAGACAACCCTGACCGGTGTGATCCTGCTGGCGCTGATAGGGCTTATCGGCGCATTCGCCGTCTCTGTCGCCAGGCGCTATCGGGCGCCGGAAGCGGCCTTGGCCGATTATCCAAAGCAGCGGCAGCACGAGGCGAGATGGTGGCAGCAAGAAGAAGTGGCGCCGAAGGAAATCTCCGATTTCAAGGTCACACAGCGCCAGGTCTTAAATGATATGAACGCCGTCCAGTTTATCTTCACCTGGCGCGAGGACAGGAAATGGGAATGCGTTGGAAGTCTGCTGCTGCGGGAAATAAGCGACATATTCGGCGGCTGGGAAGAACTGCGTTACAGTCGCGGCGGCTGCAGCAGCGGCAGCGGTGGCGGTGGCTCCGCCAGTTACGACTTTTGGGAGTCATCCCATTGGGAGTTTCCGCGCTATTATTACTTCGCATATATCGGGACGACGCCTGATTATGGGACGATCGAATTCGTCTTCAGCGATGGCACTAGCGCCAGCGCGAAATCCATCGACGATAGCGTCGGCTTAGTCATCCGCCGGGACGCGCCATTTTACATTGAAGAAATCAACTATCTCGATGATGATGGCGAGCTCAAGTACAGTCTCCCGGGACACTGATCATCAATCAGAGCGCCAGCGTCAGCGTGCCTGAACTGCGCTTCGCTGAATCACTGTCAAGTCGGTCGCCGCGGCATGGGTCTCGATACGCATGGTAAACTTCATATTTCAACCTGCTATAATATCGGCAATTATTTGGAAGCCAGCCCTAGAGCCGATCCATGCCCGCTCCCTCCCAACCCTTGGCCGAACGCATCCGCCCGCGCGACCTGAGCGGCTTTATCGGCCAGGCGCATCTCGTCGGCGAAGGCAAGCCGTTGAACCGCGCGCTCCAGGGGCGGACCGTGCCCAGCATGATCTTCTGGGGACCGCCCGGCGTCGGCAAAACGACTCTGGCGCGCATGATCGCGGACGCTGTTGACAAGCCTTTCTACAATCTCTCGGCGGTCTCGGCTGGCAAAGCGGAGCTGCGGCGCATCGTCGATTCGGTCCAAAGGATCGCGGCAGCCAAGAGCAATCAACTCGGCATGTTCGCCGCGGCCGATGCCGATGCCGCGCCGGGTGGCGTCGTGCTCTTCCTTGATGAGATTCACCGCTTCAACAAAGCGCAGCAAGACTTCCTGCTGCCTTATGTCGAGGACGGCACGATCACCCTCATCGGCGCCACCACCGAAAATCCCAGCTTCGAGGTCATATCGGCGCTGCTCTCGCGCATGCAAGTCTTCACGCTGAATCCGCTTGCGGTCGACGAGATAAAGCAGATCATCGCTCGCGGCACTGGGGCGCTTTCGATCCAGATTGACCGGGACGCCATCGACTTCCTCGCCAACTACGCCAATGGCGACGCGCGCGCCGCCCTCAATCTGCTGGAGAACGCCGCCCGACTCTATAGCGCCAAATCGATCAGCGTCGACGACCTGCGCGAGACCTTGCAATCCAAACATCTGCGCTATGACAAAACCGGCGAGGAGCACTACAACGCCATCAGCGCCTTCATCAAGAGCATGCGCGCGAGCGATGTCGACGCCGCGCTATATTATTGCGCGCGTATGATCGACAGCGGCGAAGACCCGAAATTCATCGCCCGCCGCATGGTCATATTCGCCAGCGAAGATATCGGCTTAGCCGATTCAAACGCGCTGGCAGTCGCTAACGATGTCTTTCGCGCCGTTGAGACCATCGGCTTGCCCGAATGCCAATTCAACCTGGCGCATGGCGTCTCCTACCTGGCGACCGCGCCCAAGAACCGCGCCGCCGGCGATGCCTATTTTCGCGCGCTTGATGACGTCAAGGAAATGGGCAACCTGCCGATCCCGCTGCATATCCGCAACGCGCCCACCCAGCTCATGCGCGAATTGGGCTATGGTGAAGGTTACCGCGCCTATACCGACGAGAGCATGCTGCCGGAGGAGATCAAGGGGAGGCGCTATTTTCCGCCACCCGCACAATGAGGCAGGAGCTTGAACGATCGGAATATCCAGAATGTCCAAACTCAACATCCTGCTCATCACATCCGACCAGCAGCATTGGAACACGCTTGGGCGGGGCAACCCCGAGATTCAGACGCCCGCCCTAGACAAGCTGGCTGCGCAGGGGACGACCTTCAGCCGCGCTTATTGCCCCAACCCAACTTGCACGCCCACGCGCAGCAGCATGATCACCGGCAAATACCCGTCTCAGCACGGCGCTTACTCGCTCGGCGCCAAGCTGCCGGAGAGTGAAACGACGGTCGGCGATCTGTTTCAAGCCGCCGGTTATCGGACAGCGCTGGTCGGCAAAGCGCACTTCCAGCCGCTGCATTCGACCGAAGAATATCCATCGCTGGAAGCCTACCCGACGCTGCAAGACCTCGACTTCTGGGTGGACTTCCAGGGACCTTTCTACGGTTTCGATCATATCGAGCTGGCGCGCAACCACACCGACGAAGCCCACGTGGGCCAGCATTACGCCCTCTGGATGGAGGAAAAGGGGCTGAGCAATTGGCGCGATTATTACCTCCAGCCGACTGGCAATATAGTCGAACAGCAGCGCAAATGGCTCATCCCCGAAGAGTTTCATTACAATGCCTGGATCGCCGAGCGCAGCAACGCGCTCCTCACGCAATACCACGAAGCTGAAGAACCATTCTTTCTCTGGGCGAGCTTCTTCGATCCCCATCCCAAGTACCTCGCGCCCGAGCCCTGGGACACGATGTACGACCCAGCCGAGGTCACCGTGCCGGAAATCACGCCGGGCGAGCACGATCGGAACCCGCCTCATCTGCAATTGACGCAGCAGCCCAATCCGGATTTCAGCGCCTGGCAGGAGCCAAACGGCGCCGGCTGCCACGGCTTCCATTCGCATCTGCACGAACGCGATGAGCTGGCGAAGGATATCGCTTGCTATTACGGCATGATCAGCTGTATGGACAAATACATCGGACAGATTATCGACCATCTTGATGCTTTGGGTTTGGCGGAGAATACGTTGGTCGTTTTCACCAGCGATCACGGTCACTACTTCGGTCAGCATGGCTTGATCGCCAAAGGCGCCTTCCATTATGACGATGGCACCCGCGTGCCCATGATCGCGCGCCTGCCGGGCCGCATCCCGGCGGATCACGTCTCACAGAGCCTGCAATCGCTGGTGGATTACGCCCCCACCTTCCTCGATTTCTGCGGCTTCGATATCCCGAACGACATGACGGGCCTCAGCCAGCAAGCGGTCTGGAGCGGTGACAGCGAGAAGGCTGTGGCGCGTAGACACTGCCACGTCCGCGAGCACGTCCTCATCGAGAATCGCCACCAGCCGACGACGCTGCATCTCAAGACCTACATTGATGCTCGCTACAAAATCACGCTCTATTTCAATCGCGATTACGGCGAGATTTATGACCTGCGAAAGGACCCGGGCGAGGTCCACAACTTATGGTCGAATACGGAGCTGCGCGCCGACTTGACGGAAGACTTTCTGCGCGCCGAGATGCTGAAGGAGGAGCCGCTCACTGAGGAGAGCTTGCGGTTGCCCAACAAGTCCGCGGCGATGTATGTAAGAAGCTGCAACCTGCGGGGGATGCAGATCAACTTCGATCCGGCGGAGAATCGCTGCGAACTCTTCGACCTGGAAGCTGACCCAGGCGGTGCATCCAACCTGTGGGAAGATCCCGCTCACCGCGAGCGCCGCGCCGAGATGGTTCGCGCGCTGCTCTTCAGTCGCTGGGGGCTGGAGCCGCTGTGGATGCCAAGGGTGTCGGGGGCGTGAACTGAAATCTATAACGGCTTTCAGCGTGAAACATTTGTGCTTTGAAGTAATATGTGACATAATACGCTTTATACGCTTTATGTGAAATAGATTTGCCAGAAATGGGCTGATCGCCAAAATGGAGTAGCACACAACCATGATGGAGAGCCAGCCCAATGACCAGTATAGACCTTAGGACTTTGTTTACCATCCTTTTTGTTATCGTTGACGA